>NZ_JAAXPV010000001.1 GCF_012396615.1 Rothia terrae
GCGCGCGGCCCCCCCCCCCCCCCCCCGTTCAAACCGTCGCCGTACGAGCCCCAAGGACATATCTCCTTGCACGTAGCCCAGCTTGATACGTTGAGATGGGGCAAGTCCCCCTCTTTTGGCTGCTTGCAAGAGCGACGATATAGCCTCAAAATCATCAATCGACGCGTTCACCATTGAATAACTTGCCATCATAACACCCCTTATTTATTTTACGAGTAAAGTTTTTACTCTTCTATCTAAACACTTTAGACACAAAATTTCAGCTACCCCTTCATCCCCTATTTCAACGCAAAAGGACGCGAGCGCCTCAGCACCCGCGTCCTTGCACCAGAAGAATCAGCACCTAAAGGGCTGCGCTACCTCGCTCCCCCGTACGGATTCTAATCACCTCATCAACTGTTGAAATCCAGATCTTTCCGTCGCCCGGTAAACCTGTATTTGCTGCTGCAATAATGATTTCAACAATATCCTGAGCCCTCTGCTCGGTGGTCACGATTTCCAACCGAACCTTTGGAAGCAGACTCACGGTGAACTCCTGACCGCGATAGACCTCAACATGGCCACGTTGTTTTCCATAACCAGATGCTTCAGTCACTGTCATGCCCGAAACCCCGAAGGCCTCCAGCTCAGCATGAATTTCCTGAAATTTTTCTGGCTGAATCAAAGCGGTGATCAGTTTCATGGGCTACTCCCCTAGACTCTTCAAAAAATTACCCGACGTACCGGGTACAAATGAATAGGCTGTTTCAGCGTGCTGCGCCAAATCAATTCCTTGAATTTCCTGCTTTTCACTCACGCGGAATCCAATGGTGCGATGAACCAGGTACGCAATCGCAAGCGTCATGACAGCCGAGAAAATCATCGAAAGAATAGTAGCTACCGTCTGGGTTACTAACAATCCAAAACCCCCGCCGTAGAAAAGTCCAGCTTGTCCAGTGTCTGGGGTAGCAACAAAGCCCAGCGCTAAGGTGCCAATAATTCCAGATACAAGGTGTACGCCCACAACATCCAGGGAATCATCGTAACCCCACTTGTACTTCACACCCACCGCGTACGCCGAAGCTACACCGGATATCAGCCCCAGCACGATTGCCCAAATTGGGGCAATATTTGCGCATGCAGGAGTAATTGCCACTAATCCCGCCACGATACCGGATGCGCCGCCCAGCGAGGTCGCATGACCATCGCGGAAACGTTCGAGCGCTGTCCAACCCAGCATTGCGGCCCCGGGTGTTACTAAGGTATTAGTCCAAATCAGACCGGTCTGCACTACGCTATCTGCTGCACCCGCGTTGAAGCCGAACCATCCAAACCACAGCACAGCCGCACCAAGCATCACGAACGGTAAGTTGTGCGGTCGATGGTTAGGATCTTTGCCGAACCCCTGACGTGCACCAAGAATCACCGCGAGAACCAAACCCGCAACACCCGCGTTAATGTGAATGACCAAACCGCCCGCAAAATCAATAGCTTCACCAAATACCGAGCCGATAAGACCTTCATCTGAGAAGAGCCCACCACCCCACACCATAAACGCAAGCGGACAGTACACCAAAGTAATCCACAATGGAACAAATGCTATCCAGGCACTAAATTTAGCGCGATCAGCTACAGACCCAGAAATAATGGCCACAGCAATAATGGCGAAGGTTGAGCTAAAACCCACCGTCAATAGTTGTTCAGGCGAATCATGGAGCAGTTGCATCACCCCGAAATTAGAAAAAGGCGAACCCACAATTTCAGGAATCAGCGCCGGTTCGATGCTCATAGAATAACCCCACAGCACCCAGATAACCCCGACCAATCCCATCGCGATAAAAGACATCATCATCATGTTCAATGCGGCTTTGGCGCGGGTCATTCCGCTATAGAAAAAAGCAAGACCAGGCGTCATCAATAGCACCATTGCCGATGCAACAATACTCCACACGTTCTCGGCAGACAGTTCCATATCATCCCCGTTTTCGTTGTAGTGCGTATGTGATGTCTCTATTCAACGGGAGCAGTGTTTCGGTTTCTACGCCGGTACGTAACGCTCAGGTTACTGATGCATGTTCAGTGTTGCAGTTGTGTATCAGCACGTTTCAGCGGTGTTACAGAGGTTAGAAATACGTTACGCCAGCACCAGTTACCGCTGACTTATTGCACCGCAAACACAAAAAGGGGTGGCACTTCAAAAGAAGTGCCACCCCTTGCACAGGTAGGTGAATCAAACAGCTATTGATCTAGTCAATAAGTGCGTCCACAAAACCTTCAGCATCAAACGGAGCCAAATCATCCGGGCCCTCACCCAAGCCAACGAGTTTGACCGGAACGCCCAGAGTTTCCTGAATGGCAACCACGATGCCGCCCTTCGCTGTTCCATCAAGCTTGGTCAGAACAATACCGGTAATATCGACAACTTCAGCGAAAACCTTTGCCTGTACCATACCGTTCTGGCCGGTCGTCGCATCAATTACCAACAGAACTTCGGTAACGGGTGCTTCTTTTTCGACAACACGCTTAATCTTGCCCAGCTGATCCATAAGACCAGCCTTGTTCTGCAAGCGTCCTGCGGTATCAATCATGACGGTATCAACACCACGCTGTTTACCTTCCTTGATAGTTTCGAAGGCCACGGACGCGGGATCAGCACCGTCCTTCTCGCTACGGACGGTTTCAACACCAACACGGTTGCCCCAGGTCTGTAGCTGATCAGCTGCCGCCGCACGGAAGGTATCTGCTGCACCGAGCAACAGCTGCTTATCTTCAGCGACCATGACGCGTGCCAGTTTGCCAACGGTCGTAGTTTTACCTACGCCGTTGACGCCAACCACCAAAACAACGCCGGGATTACCGTCAGCACCATCGAGCTTCAAAGAACGGTCAAGGTCGGGGTTAACAACCTTCAAAAGTTCCTCACGCAACATCTGCTTCACGTGTGCCGGGTCTTCGGTTCCTTCTACACGGACTCGAGATTGCAAAGCCTCCACAAGACGCATGGACGGCTCTGAACCGAGGTCAGCCATGAGCAAGGTTTCTTCGACCTCGTCCCAGACGTCCTGATCGATTTTGTCGCGAGAAAGTAGCGCTAAAAGCCCCTTGCCCAGCATATTGTTGGAACGAGCCAAGCGTTCTCGCAGTCGAACCAGACGCCCAGCTACCGGAGCAGGTGAATCTACCGAAGGCTTACCGTCAGCAGGATCATTAGCATCTCGGGTGCTTGAGTAGCCGCCTGGAGGGGCCTTGGGACCGCGCATCAGCACAGTAGCCAAACCCACCAAAACAGCGACGCCAAGCACAATGTACAAAATAAGCGTCAAAGTATCATTCATGTTCTCTAGCTTGCCACAAATTAGTTTTGGCATGTGGGTTTTCTAGCCGTGAGCTCATCACAACTGAGATCAGAGACAAAACGTAAGCTCGCTTACTGCAACCCCTCCATTAGGAATGGGCAAAGATCGACGCAGGACTTGAGACCCTTATAAATAAACCCCGCTTTACTTGAGGAATATTTTTTACATACTTGAATGTTAAAAGATGTCAGAAGATACGTAACGAACCCACACAGATTGTCACTATGTCAGGCTATGAACAAGACCCCAAAACGGGAGTTATCAACTCAATCGCACCCGAAACCGGGCTACTGCCGGTTATCGCTTCAGAAGAGGCAACGGCTCCCCCGTCAGTAGAAAAACCAAAAGTCCCCGAGCAGATCAAGGTAATGATTGTTGCATCATTCCTTATTGCACTCGGGTTTGGTCTCATCGCACCGGTTCTCCCCCGCTATGCCACAAGCTTCAATGTGGGCACCGCAATTGCCGGTGTTGTTATCTCGATTTTTGCCTTTACCCGTCTGCTCTTCGCTCCCGGCGCTGGCAAGCTTATTGAAAAGTTCACGGAACGTCCCGTCTACATCGCAGGACTTTTGATTGTTGCTGTTGGCTCTCTTGCCACAGCCTTTGCGCCTAACATCTGGTTTTTGCTCGCAGCCAGAGCCTTTGGCGGCGTCGGATCAGTCATGTTCTCGGTTTCAGCAATGGGTTTGCTGGTTCGTCTCTCTCCCCCGACTATTCGCGGACGCGTCAGCGGTTACTACGCAACATCATTTTTGCTGGGTAACATTTTGGGTCCTGTCGCGGGTGCGTTGGCTACACCCCTGGGCATGCGAGTACCCTTTGTCGCATACGCCGTTTTGCTCTTTGCCGCATCCGCCGTACTGTTTTTGCGACTCAAAGATACCGGCATGACCACCACCATGATGCGTGCGCAGGTGAACCCACCGCTCACCTTCCGGAATGCTTTAAAATTCAGTAACTATCGGGCAGCGCTCGCAGGTAACTTTGCTGTTGGCTGGGTTGCCTTGGGCATTCGTGTCTCGCTGATTCCTTTGGCAGCTATTTCAGTCATGACGATGGTCTCTGGCGAAGGCGTCAACGTTGATAACCAGGCCGCTTTCTTGGCGGGTTTTGCGATGGCTGCATACGCCGTAGGTAACGCGTTTGCACAGAATATTGCCGGAAAATTTAGTGACCGTTCCGGACGTCGCCCCTTTGTATTTGCCGGGCTCATCATTGCTGGTATCAGCACAATTTTCTTTGGCTTCGCTTCGCATCCGATCTGGTTTGTTGGCCTGTCTGTGGTCACCGGTATCGGCACCGGCATTTTGGCGCCCGCGATGCAGGCGTCCATTGCGGATATTATCGGCAACAAGCGCTCCGGCGGTTCGGTGCTGGCGTCCTCTCAGATGTTTTCTGATGTTGGGCAGATTGTTGGTCCAATCTTAGCCGGCGCTATCGCCGATGCGGCGGGCTTCGGCTGGGCATTTGGTGTATCGGGTGCGCTCATGATTTTGACGTCGGTACTCTGGTTACCCGCCATGCGCCCTAGCTACCCCGCTGATCTGGCGGACGAAGAATATACCGGCCGCTAAGCGTCCTCATCTCACTAAAAAGTGCCCCAAGGTGTTCTTGGGGCACTTTTTTAAAATAAAACTTAGGGCTAAGGGCGGTACAGCTATGCCAGCAGTTCTCTGAGCTGTTCGATTCTCTGGCTAACTACAGTGCTGACGCCGTCGTGCATAGCGATTCCGTAGAGGACTTCCGCAGCTTCCATCGTGCGGGTTTTATGCGTCACCATCACCAGCTGTGATTGCTGTGAAAGCTCCTTGAGGATATCCAACAGGCGTGAAAGATTGCGGTCATCAAGAGCTGCCTCAACCTCATCCAGCACATAAAACGGGGCGGGACGAGCCATAAAGATTGCAATTAAAAGCGCCAACGATGCCAGCGACCTCTCGCCACCAGACAGCAACGATAGACGCTTGACCTTTTTACCTGCTGGACGCGCGTGAACTTCGATGCCTGTGTCTAGTAAGTTGGTGGGGTCGGTGAGGACGAGGGTGCCTTCGCCTCCTGGGAAAAGACGCGGAAAAATCACCTCGTAATTGTTTTTAACCTCGGTGAAAACAGATTCAAAGAGCGTGGCAATATGCGTATTGACGTCCTTCATAATGGCACGCAGATCAGCACGTGATGATTTGAGGTCATTTAACTGCTCGTTCATGAACCTGTGGCGTTCTTGAAGGGCTTCATACTCCTCAAGCGCCAGGGGGTTTACCGCCCCTAGATTCTGTAACTGTTGAGTCAGCTTTTCAAGGGTCAGCAGAGTCTGGTCGCTGTCATAGTTTTCAAGGTGCTCTTCATAGCGTTCAACGAGCTGGCTGGCTGTTTTACCTGAAATCTCTAAGGATTTCTGGCTCAGGTCTTCATACCTGGTTTCTAGGCGAGCGTGTTGAATTTTGTACTCTGAAACCTGCGTTGAGAGCGATGATAGCTGGGCTTGTAGGATAGTCTTTTCGGAAGTTTTGCGTTCTTGTTGTTTGGCTAGGTCTGCTAGTTTCTTTTGCGCGTGTACCAGCGCATCTTCTTCATGTTTGTGAGCTGTTTTTAACGCTTGTTGAAGCAGGATAGCTTTCTTTTTAGCCACCCGGGCTTTGTGCGCCCTCTGCTCACCGAGCTCTTGACGCTGCAACGCCCGGTTGAACTCACCTAGAGCTTGATTCAGCTCTTGGTTACTCGTTTGGAGACCCTTTTTGGCGCGTGTGAGACTTTCTTCGGATGCTTGCGCGCGACTGGTAGCGGCATCAAGCACAGACTGGACGCGGTTGACTCGTTGCTGAACCTGGTTTTGACGCTTTTCAAGTGCGCTTATATCGCGGTCGACAGGTCGCTGCTGACCGATCAAATCGAGTGTTGTTTTCAGCTCTCGCTGAGCGTCCTTTACGCGCTGCTGGGCAGTCTCTACCAAATGACTCTGCCGCTTAATGTGGCTTTCAAGAGTCGCCAGACGCGATTCGAAGGCGGCAGTCTCGCGGTGTAATTTTTCAGCTTCACCTCGTGCCGCGCCGAGGTGGCGAAGCACTTCTTTTTCCTCGGTGCGAGCGTCAGCCAGAGTTTTCTCGGCGGCCTGCACTGTTTCACTCGATTCCAGCACCCGACGCTGAATGTTCTCCAGTTGCTGAGACACCTTTTCAAAATCGTGCTGCAGTTGCACCGCAGAGCTAGCAGCACGGGGGTAAATCACCGACCAGTTGCTGATTCTGACACCTGCACGGGTAACCGCCACGAATCCGGTGTTTTTCTCCACGAAGGAATGAGCGTCCTCGATATTTTCTGTCACAACATAGTACCCCAGTGCAGCGCGAACAATAGGCTCGGCATCTGCGTCGGCGTCAATGACCTCAAGAATTGGCCTGACGTTTTTCTCTGCACAATCAGGTAGCGAAGAATGCGCCGAAGGGCTGAAGACGACAGATACCTCTGTGACTTTTCCGGCGGTACGTACTGTCTGACGTTCGACCACATAGGCTTCGGCAATATCGCCTAAAGCTACGGCAACAGCCTCATCCCACCCGTCTTCGACGCTGAATCGTTTGAAAAGCTGCTGCGCTTTAGCCGGGGCGTCCTGCGATGCTTTACTAGCTAGGGCACGGTGAAGGGTAGCTTTTTCAGCGATGTGGGTCGCCTCTAAAGTAGTGATTTTTGCATGCTCAGTGCGAGCCCTCTCAAGATTCTGACGCGCAGATGAACGGCGCTTTTGAACGCTCTCATGCTGCTCTTGCGTTTGACGAACCTTATTTTTAGCGTCCTGGAGAGCTGAGCGGTGTTCTTGAAGAATCGCGGTCGCATTAGACTTCAATTCGATAATTTCATCTAGTTCTTGACCGCGTTCTTGAGCCTCTGCCTCCGCTCGCGTTGCGCGTGCCCGGTGAGCAGCTAGTTCCTCTGTAAGCTCCGCCTTGCGTTGACGCTCTGCCTGAATCTGCTTGTGAACACTACGCACTGCTTGAGACGCTTTGTCATAATCTTCCGCCGCGACCTGCTGCTTTATACCCGCGACAAAGACTTGCTCAGCTACGAGTACTTTGTGTGCACTCAGATCCGAAGCGTCCTGCTGCGCTTGATTCACACGTGCGCGAGCGCTCGCCAGCGCCCGCTGATAAGGCGTGATATCAATTTCTGAGCGCGTTGAGCGTTCATGGGCTAAATCAATAAGTCCTGCGATTTGAGATTCTAAAGCTGAGATTTTTTGCAGTCTGTTCTCAATGGAACGTTCTATCTCTTGCGCTTCAGAGAACGTTTTTCTAAAGACGCCGCTGTTTTCTTGAGCAGTTTTGTCCTCAGCCGTTAGCTGTTCAAAAACATCGTGGGCTTGTGCCTGTTGCTCCGAAATTCTCTCGATGTCCTGAGAAAGATTTTTGATGTCAACTGCAAGTTGTACAGATTGCAGTTCACGGATTCCTGCCTGAATTTTGGAGGCTTCGCGTGCTGATTCTGCTTGTTCACTTAAAGGTTCTAGCTGGTGCTCGAGTTCTTTGACTAGATCTTCGACGCGAGTGAGGTTTTCGCGCATGGACTCTAGTTTGCGCGCGGTTTTATCCTGGCGACGACGGTGTCTGTTAATTCCTGCAGCTTCTTCAAGTAGGACGCGTCGCTGTTCTGCCGAGGCGTAGAGCAGTTGATCGAGTTGCCCCTGCCCGACCAAAACATGAAGGTTTTTACCTAAACCTGCTCCTGACAGCAGTTCTTGAATATCAGCTAGGCGGGCTGGTTCGCCGTTAATTTCGTACTCAGAGCCACCTGTCCGGAACATGGTGCGAGAAATCTCCACCTCTGAATACGGAGCATCGAGTTCTCCATCTGAGTTATCGAAAGTGACACTCACTTTCGCGCGTCCCAAAGCAGAGCGCTGGCCGGCACCCGCGAAGATTACGTCCTGCATCGAACCGCCACGCAAATTTTTGGTGCCTTGCTCACCCAGCACCCAGGAAAGCGCGTCCACAACGTTTGATTTGCCCGAACCGTTAGGGCCAACAATCGCACTCATGCCCCGGTCAAAAGTGAAGGTAGTTGCAGATGCGAATGATTTGAATCCGCGAATGGTGAGCGAGGTCAGGTGCACGAAAGAACTTCCCCAATCGGTATCAATAAGCAAGTAGTACCCAGAGTACCGCAGGTCGCTAACTCGCTCTGTCGATTACGGCTCCTGCAAGTGTCACATCAATGACCACGTAGCAATACAAAACACTGTGATATTGCCCCATCAGTGAAATACCCAGTAGGCTTTGACTAAAGTATTAGAATCTTAGGTAATTGTGTACTGCCAGATGTGCATACATTCTTATTCTGTTCACTCATTAGACGAGAAGTGAACACCGATATTCCAGGTACGAAAGCTCCAATAGATTGACCAGAAACTCAGATATTCGACACGCGAACGCATCGCTGATTTCAATTGCAAATGAAATCCCCTCGAAGGTGGTGCCCTCTTCATACTTCGAAGATGAGCTGTCTGACACCTATAAGCGTTTGGGACTTCCCAAAGGCCTACTTGAACGCTTGGCGGGCATTAAAGAGCGTCGCGCATGGCCCGAGGGTATGCACTTTGAAAACGGCGTTGTAGCGGCTGCTGAAAAAGCTATTGCGCGTGCGGGTATCGACAAAGATCAGATTGGTCTGATTATCAATGCTTCGGTCACTCGTGACAACCTTGAGCCTGCAGTTGCAGTGGGTATTCATGACCGTTTGGGACTGCCGCGTCACGCTCTAGATTTCGATATCACCAACGCATGCCTAGGCTTTGTGAACGCCATTACCGTGGCTTCTTCAATGATTGATGCTGGCGCTATCAAGTATGCTCTGATCGTTTCTGGGGAAGACCCTTCACCGTGGCACCGTACCGCTTTGCGCATCCTGAATAACCCTGAAACTACCCGTGACGATGTTCTTGCCCAGTTTGCTTCACTCACTTTGGGTTCTGGTGCTGCGGCGGCAATTATTGGTCCTACCGATTTGCATCCCGATGCTCATAAGATTGTCGGCACTGTTTCTCGCGCAGGTACTGAACACCGCGATTTGTGCATTGGTGGTGAGGCTGATCAGGGCATGAATACCGATGCTGCCGGTCTGTTGAAGCACGGTCTGCAACTGGTTGCTGAAGCATGGAAGGAAGCTCAGGAAAACGGCTGGGACTGGTCAAACATGGACTCCATCGTGACCCACCAGGTTTCAAACGCGCACACCAACGCCATTATTGAAGCCGTTGATTTGGACCGCAGTAAACTTCCGCTGACCTTCCCTGTCTGGGGTAACGTGGCGTCCGCTGCACTCCCGATGACGCTAGCAGAAGAAGCTGCGGGGTATTCCAAGGGCGATCGCATCCTGTGCCTCGGTGTTGGCTCCGGTTTGAACACCGCTCTCATGGAAATTATTTGGTAATCAAGTTTTCTCACTAAGGACGCGCCGTCAAAAGCGCGTCCTTCTACCGTTAAGAAAGTATTTTGATGGCAACCGTAACTTTTGATCCTGCCACTTGGCCCGGAGTAGACCCCCTCTGGTCGAAAACTCTTGAGGTGGCATCCACTGCGCCCGTTGAGAAGGCTGGCACCACCCGCACGTGGCATTACCTCGATAATATTGATGCACTCGGTTCACGCGATTACGTGGGCACTGTTTTTTGTGTGCACGGTAATCCCACGTGGTCTTATCTGTGGCGCTCCGTTCTTTCAGCAGCAACCCAAGCGGAGCACCCCTGGCGCGTGATTGCAGTTGATCAGATCGATATGGGCTTTTCAGAACGAACGGGAACCGTTCGCAGCTTAGCTGACCGCGTCCGCGACCTCTCAGATTTTTCTGCTGCGGTAGGCCTGAATTCAACCGACAAACCTGTAGTGACCATGGCGCATGACTGGGGTGGGCTGATCTCACTGGGTTGGGCGCTTGAGCACCGCGAGCTCGTCAACGGCGTCATGCTCACCAACACCGGCGTCTTTCACGATCACCGTGAGAATCTGCCCTCAGCCTTACGTTTGGCCCTGGCTCCTAAGGTCCATCCTGTTGCCACCTCAAAGACCACTGCGTTCTTGGACGTCACGCTAGGTCTTGTGCAGGGTGGTCTCGATTCTGATATTCGAGCAACCTATCGAGCTCCCTACAAAACTGAAGAGCGTCGCGCTGCCATCCAGAATTTTGTCGGAGATATTCCCTTCGGCCCCGAAACCGCCTCCCACCCGCACATGGTGCGTATTGCTGAAGGCATCAAAGAACTCAACGTTCCCGCTTTCTTCCAATGGGGCACTAAAGACCCGGTGTTCCAGCGCAAATACATGATGGATCTTATGCGCCGTATGCCGCAGGCCCAGGTTCACCGCTATGAAAACGCCTCGCACCTTGTAGCTGAAGATGAAGATATTGCTACTCCTGCACTCAACTGGCTCACCCAGAATTTTGTGAACGAAAAAACCGCACGTCAGTTGCACACCGAAGAACGCGCACGGCTGCATCAGGGACTCACCACCGAGTACTCCCCCATGATTGCCGAGCTATTCTCGCGATCCAACGACTCAAGCCTCGCTGTCATTGATATGGGTGGCGACGGCAGTTCCGCGGTTGCTCGTCTCAGCTGGGCTGACCTAGCCGCTGAGGTCAACCGCATCGCTTACGGTCTTACCCAGCTGGGCGTGAAACGTGGCGACCGCATCAATCTGATGGTTCCTCCCGGATCTAAACTGACAGCTTTGCTCTACGCATGCCTGAAAATCGGCGCTGTGATCGTCGTTGCCGATACCGGTTTGGGAGCTAAGGGACTCACCCGTGCACTCAAAGGTGCTCAACCGGACTACATTGTGGGCATCAAAACCGCGCTGGTCGCGGCAAAGACCTTGGGCTGGCCTGGCAAGCGCATCAGCGCCGATAAGCTTCCCGCACCTGCATTGAAGGCTCTTGGTGCTATTGCTTCGGTTACAGATTTTGCGCCGACCGCGATGTTTGAGATTGAGCAGGTTGATCCTGACGCCGATGCAGCAGTCCTCTACACCTCCGGCTCTACGGGACCGGCAAAGGGTGTTGTATACACGCATCGTCAGATGGCAGGAATGCGCGACACCATCAAAAACACCTATTCCCTTACTGCTGGCACCGGTCTAGTCGCAGGCTTCGCTCCGTTTGCTCTGCTCGGGCCAGCGTTGGGTTGTACCTCCGTCACTCCGAAGATGGATGTCACCAAGCCCAAAACGCTCTCTGCTTCGGCGCTCGCATCGGCAGCTCATGCTATCCAAGCAACCGCAATCTTTGCATCTCCCGCTGCACTAGTGAACGTGGTGGCTACGTCTTCTAATCTGAACAAAGAGCAACGCTCAGCCTTGAAGAACATAGACCTGTTGCTTTCAGCAGGCGCGCCCATTCCCATGCCTCTGCTAGAGAAGGTCAGCGCAATTTTGCCCAACGCATCATTGCATACCCCTTACGGCATGACTGAGGCTCTACCGGTAACCGATGTTGATTTCCAGAGTATTCGTGAAGCCCAACAAGATGCTGAGACCTCAGTGCCCGGTGCTGGCAATGGTGTATGCGTTGGAACCCCTGTATACGGTGCTCAGATTCTTGTGGCTCCCCTGGATTCTCGCGGTGAAGCCACAGGAACCCCGACCACCGAGGCCGGTATTACCGGCGAGATTATGGTCAGTGCCCCGCACGTGAAAGACCGTTACGATACCTTGTGGGTTACAGAAGAAGTTTCTATTCAGAACCCCGGCTGGCACCGCACCGGTGATATCGGTCATTTCGATGCTTCAGGACGCCTGTGGGTAGAAGGACGCCTGACTCACGTGATGGTGACGTCAGCCGGTGTTCTCACTCCCGTCGCTGCCGAGCTAGCTACTGAAGAAGTCGAAGGCGTCAAGCGCGCTGCTGTTGTGAGCGTTGGTCCCGTATCAGTAGCAACCCCGGTTGCGGTCATCGAGACTGTTGAAAAGACCAAGGCCGGCCAGGCCCCGTTCGGCCTGACACAGCGCATCCGTCAGCATGTTCTATCGACGACCGGTATTGAACTATCCGCTGTGCTCGTCGTTGATGAGCACCCTACCGATGTCCGTCACAACTCAAAGATTGATCGCCCCGCTCTTGCGCAGTGGGCAGAGAAAACCTTGACCGGTAAGAAAGCGAAGTTGAAGTAATGACTGCTTTTTCACAGCATCCGCTGAGCGAGAATTCATTCGCGAAAGAACGCAATGAACGCGTGTTGGTGACCGGCGCATCAGGTATGCTCGGCCGCGAAGTAGCTCTCAAGCTGTTGCGCGACGGTTATCAGGTTCGTGTGCTTCAACGCTCGGACGCTCAGCTAGAGTCGCTGCTTCCTGCCTCTGTAGTATCCCGCGTTAGCCAGGTTCGCGGCTCTGTATCTGATGCTGCAACCGTTGACAGCGCTATGCAGGACGTTGACGGAATCATCCATATCGCGGCTAAGGTATCGGTTTCTGGCGCGTGGGACGATTACGTTGAAGCAAATATCGTGGGAACACGCACCGTGATTGAGACCGCTAAACAACACGGTGTGAAGAAGTTTATTTACGTCTCTTCACCGTCTGTTGCTCACGCAGGTTCCTCATTGGTGGGTGAAGGCAACACCGCTGCTAGCCCTGAACACGCCCGCGGCAATTACGCACGGTCTAAAGCGTACGCTGAGCAACTAGCTCTAGAATCTGATGCTGCAGACTTCCGCGTTGGCGTTTTGCGTCCGCATCTTATCTGGGGTCCCGGTGATACCCAGTTGGTAGAACGTCTGATTGAGCGTAGCGCCGCCGGGCGTCTGCCACTTCTTGATGGTGGCACCGGACTCATTGATACTGTCTACATCGATAACGCTGTGGACGCTGTTGTTGCCGGGTACGAACGCATTGAGCATATTCACGGACAACCATTGGTAGTCACCAATGGTCAGCCGCGTACCGTCGCTGAGCTGCTTACTGGCTTTGCCGAAGCTGCTGGTGTTCAGGCACCGTCCAAGAGCATTCCGGCAAAACTAGCTTATGCGGCAGGAAAAGTCATCGAAAAGGCTTGGGAGATTAAACCCGGCGAGGATGAACCGCCCATGACAGCCTTTTTGGCGGAACAGCTATCGACTGCGCACTGGTTTGATCAGCGTAAAACCCGCGAGCTTCTCAATTGGACGCCTGGCGTTTCTATTGAAGAAGGTTACGAACGCCTGCGTCAGTTCTACACGGGACGTTACACGCGATAATCTGCTCAAAGAGCATTTTGTATAACTGTGGGTCGGACGCCTTACCGGTTTTCCGACCCACAGTTTTATTATTCTTTATTTGACTTTATGGAGCTTGACGCGGTGCTCTCTGGCATCGCGGACAACGATAAGAACTACGGTTCATAAAGGGTTCGCGAACGATTATCGACGTTTTACCGGCCTCTAAACAACGCACGCAGGGCTTGCCCGCTTGACCGTAAGCGTGAAGAGACCGGTCAAAATAACCCGATTGGCCGTTCACGTTGACGTATAGCGCATCAAAGCTCGTACCACCTGCTACCAGCGCTTGCTGCATAACGTCTGAGACCGCATCAACCAGCGTCCTACTTTGCGCAGCGGTCAACGATTTCGCTGGCTTATTGTAATGTAGCTTAGCCCGCCATAGAGCCTCATCAGCATAGATATTTCCAACACCAGAAATCACCGATTGATCTAATAGCAGTCGCTTAATACCGCTGGATGTTTTACGTAGCTTGGTTCGGAAGTCTGCATACGAAAAGTTGGGATCAAGGGGATCACGAGCAATATGCGATACTGCACGCGGAACCACTGGTAGCCCAAGATTAGATCTTGACGCTGAGGGTATAAGCTCCCCCGCCGCATCTGTGGTGTGCACCCACTCATCTAAAAACATACCGCCAAAAATTCGTTGATCAATGAATCTAAGTTCCGTGGCTGACCCGTCGTTGAGTTTCAAGCCGAGCGTAATCTTCAGGTGCTTGTCGGCAGCGAAAGTAGAGTCTTTGAACAAAACTTGACCGCTCATTCCCAAGTGAATAACTAGCGCCGGCGGAATCTGTGAAAGATCAGAAATCTTTTCTATTCCACCTGCCGCACAGTGGCGTGGTGCAAGCACCAACCATAAGTACTTACCGCGTCGGGCAGCATCAACAATAACGGCCCCCGTGAGCTCTTCTACAAACTGGTGAGCATCGCCAGCATATCTTCTGATGGAGCGGATATCATGAACTACCACACTCTCAATTTCAGCACCTAAGGCACGCTCAACGATTCCGGCTCGAACAGTTTCAACTTCGGGCAATTCGGGCATGCTCACAACCTTTTTTAAAAATAAATGGGCGGTACATCAACTGTACCGCCCGACGCTAAGTTTTTAGTCCTGCGTCAAAATTTTATAGCCGCGATGTGCAGCTTCGCGTTCTGCTTCTTTTTTATTAGTGCTTTCACCACCGCTGGCAACGATGTCCTCACCGTCGATAACCAGTACGGCTGTGTAACGACGCGCGTGGTCGGGACCAACGCCGGTAATACGGTACGAGGGTTCACCCTTGGACAAAGATGCGGCAAGCTCCTGCACCTTGGTCTTCCAGTCAGCACCGGCACCCAAAACGTATTCATCGTCCAGCAGATCTCCGGTGAGACGAAGAACCAACTCACGAGCAGGCTCGCGTCCGGCGCTCATATACACAGCACCAAAAATAGCTTCGAGAGTATCTGCCAAAATTGAATCTTTATCAGCTCCGCCGCTTCGCTTTTCGCCTTTACCTAAACGAATATGAGGGCCAAGCTCCAGCGAGCGCGCAATTTGAGCGAGGGTACGAGTTGATACGACCGCGTGATGTCGTGACACAAGTTCGCGTTCAGGGACGGCCGGAAAACGGCGGTACAGCTCTTCGGCGACGGCCAAAGACAGTACGGAATCCCCCAAGAACTCTAGACGCTCATTGTGCGGGATTTCCCCGTTTTCAAAGGAGTATGAACGGTGAGTTAGCGCAAGCACAAACGTCTCGGTGTCGATATAGACACCGAGACGTTTCAAAAAAGCTCTATTGTTAGAGTCAGTCATTGACGCAAAGATTAAGCGTCAGCGACCTTGCGGCCCTTGTACTCATAGAACAGCGCGTTACCGGTTGAATCGGTAACAACCTTAGCCTGGTGAGGCAGGCTGTAGGTCACGCGACCGTTTTCAACGGTCTTTACCAGCTGAGGCACTGATGCCTTCCACTGTGAACGACGTGCGCGGGTGTTAGCACGGGACATTTTCCGCTTGGGAACAGCCACAGCTATCTCTTTTCTCTCTTAATAACTTATAAGTTCTTATCACCCTCATTGAACAACCCGGCTAGGGCGTTCCAACGAGAATCAAGCACCTCATGGTGATGCTCGGGGTCATCTTCAAGGCGGAAGCCGCACTCTGAACACAAGCCCAAGCAGGTTTCCCGACAAACGGGCTGGAACGGCAGCTGTAGAATCACTGCGTCCCGCAATACTGGTTCAAGGTCGATTTCTTCGTCCTCTACTGCGTACTGCTCATCAATTTCATCTTCAGGGCCACCTTCAGGGGCCTTCTCAAAGACGAAGAGCTCTTGAACATCGGCTGATAATTCATAGTCGATTGAATCAAGGCAACGGCTACATTCTCCGTGTACATCCACGGAGGCAACGCCAGATACCAGAATACCATCTACAACGGATTCCAGTCGGACATTGAGGTCAATGTCGGTACCTTCTTCCGCTCCGATGAGAGCATTGCCAAAATCTTTTGGCGCGGGTACAACTTCATCGAGGGTTTCCATTGTCCCAGGTCGATGGCTCAGTTCTCGCACCGATACCTTCAGGGGCGATGAATTTTTTCGATTAATGACGAACTCCTGACGAATTTTATAACCAACCCACTATTTTAGATATAAAAAGTGAGCACTACAAGCATTCCACGTTAATTTATGCAGTGCAACGCTAGGTGGTGTGGGGTTAACCTCATCCTAGTGATATGCGGTGTCATTACCACTGCCTGTGCGCATTACTTAGTTGAGTTGCCCAAATGCTCGCTGTACAGACCGCGGCACAAATGCGGTGATATTGCCGTCGTAGGATGCTACTTCTTTGACGATGGTGGATGACAGGTGAGTCCATTTGGTGTCACCTACCAAGAAGCTAGTTTCAACACCGGAGATATGACGGTTCATGCTTGCCATGGGAGCTTCATATTCAAAGTCTTGGCTATTGCGCAGGCCCTTGATCATCAATGTAGAACCCTGCGCGCGCACATAGTCCGCTAGCAACGCATCCTGAGGCATGGCTTCAACGCGCACGCCGTCAAGATACTCAAAAGTTTCTTGCGCCATTGCAACCCGCTCCTCGAGCGAGAATCGGTATTTTTTGGCAGAGTTATGGGCTACAGCTACGAGCACTGAACCGTAGATCTTGGCGGCGCGGGTAATAATTTCAACGTGCCCATTGTGAATGGGGTCGAAAGAACCGGGGCAAACAACTAATTGCATGATAATAAGACTAACAGTGCCTTAAAAATCCCAGAAGGCAGCAGCCGGCAAGTGTTGCAAAGTTCTTCAATAATGTACATGTCTTGGCGTGAGGAGTCCCCTTATGATTTTCCCGTACGAACACGTAGGCCGCGCCACCGGCCTGCTGAGTGAAACTGGGCAACAGACCTCAACTATCTTTGAAGAAATGTCTGCGCTGGCTCATCAATACGATGCCATCAATTTAGGGCAGGGCTTTCCAGATACCGATGGCCCCTCAGCGATGCTTCAGGCGGCACAGGACGCTATTGCAGAGGGGAAAAATCAATACGCAACCATCGCCGGGGATGAGGCTTTGCGCAAAGCCGTTGCCACCCATCAGCATCGCTTTTACAACGATTCACTATCAACCGACTGCGTTCTTATCACGGCAGGCGCGTCAGAAGCCATCGCTTCCGCCGTTGCCGCTTTCGTGCGGCCCGGTGATGAAGTCATAGTTTTTGAACCTTTCTATGACATCTACCCCGCAGCCATCGCCCAGGCCGGTGCAGTGATAAAAACGGTGCCGCTTGTGCCACCGACGTTCGATCCCGACTTGGATGCATTGGAAAATGCCTTTTCACAGCGCACTCGCATGGTGATTTTCAACGACCCTCACAACCCCACCGGCACTGTTTTCTCGCCTCAGACGAAACATAAAATAGCCCAGCTGACTGCTGAGCACGACGCGCTGATTCTTCAAGATGGGGTCTACGAGCATCTCACTTTTGATCACCAAAAGTTCTCGCCAATTTTTCTGATTCCAGAAGCTAAAGACCGAACGCTGTTTGTATCTGCCATCTCTAAAACCTGTTCAGCAACCGGCTGGAGAATCGGCTGGGTGACCGGGCCACAGCATCTCATTTCAGCCCTGAAAATTGTCAAAGGATATTTTTCGCATTCAGCAGCTGCTCCCCTACAAGTAGGCGCCGCGGCGGCACTAAACTCACCCGCATCCTTCTATGACGGGCTGAAAGTCGCTTACCAGCAACAACGCGATATTCTGTTGCACGGTTTAGATAACACTGCCTGGAAGATGCAAAAACCGCAGGGCACTTTCTTCGCCGTTGCCGATGCCACCGATCTACTCGAAAAGATGGGTGCTAAGGACGCGGTAGAGCTAGCCACCGTGTTGCCGCGTGAAGCAGGCGTAGCGGTTGTTCCGCTCACGGCCTTTGCGACGAAGAACTATAAACCGGCGGTATCGACCTGGGTCAGGTTCGCCTTTTGTAAGCGGCCTGAAGTGCTTGATGCAGCGGTTGATCGTTTGAAGACTCTTAGCTAGCCCTAGCAGACTTAAACCATTGATTTGTGATGCACATCTACAAAGTACGTTAGGGTTAAACCATGAATGAACACTACAACCTTCCCGCACTTCTGACAGAAAACTCGCTTATTTTCCAACAAACGAGCGGTTTCATGAGCAATGATTTTCAGATCCAGAACAGCGCAGAGCAAGTCTTAGGTGATTTTGTCACTCAAGGCGATGGTCTCTCGCGTATGGTCATGGGCAGCCGAAATTTCGATCTCATCGGCGCTGACGGTCTGGTCTACCTCAAATTAAACGGCGAAATAACGTTTGGACGCGACCGCTTTGAGATTTACAGCGGTAACGGCGAGCGCCTAGCTTCGGTGGTGCAAAATATTGCTTTGTTCTCAACAAAGGTCACCGTTGAAATGGCGCAGGGGCTTATTTTGACGTTGCAGGGGTCGCCGCTAAAGTTCGACTTCGATGTCCTGGCGGGCACCCATCGTGCCGCGGCCGTTTCACGTGCATGGGCTGGAATGGGCAAAGGGTTGATGGGACGCAGCAGGTACAACATTGAGCTCGACCCCGGTGCGCCGCCAGAGGTTCGTTTGGCGATTTTTGGCACAGTCTTAGCCCTTGATTTAATTCGCGCTAAAGCGAGCAAAAACTAAATTGTCATCAGAAAAACCGGTGGTACGCATCTGATCTACTACCGGTTTTTTATTCTCAAGAATTTTCTGGCTCTACAGGTTCGACGTACCACAGCGTTGTCTCGCCATACTGCTTAGTCGCAAACCGCTCTAGCCCTTGCGGAAGTAAAGGTTCTTCGCTGCGAGTGGATCGTTCAAGAACAATCACGCTACCCTCCACCACATGGGCAGTTAGTTTTTCCAACAGTAAATAGATATCGTCGTTAGAGACGGCATACGGCGGATCAATAAAAACCACGTCGAAGGGTGCCCCCGTGTAGTGCTCCGTGAACGATGCGGCGGTCATCTTGTGAACCTTTGACGTACCACTCACCGACTTACCCAGCAATGCTGCGTTCTTCTCAATCGCCGTAATAGCTTTGGGATAATGATCCACAAAATCAACATGGGTGGCACCGCGCGATAAAGCCTCACAGCCTAAAGCTCCCGAGCCACCAAACAAATCGAGCACTCGAGCATCTTCAAGCACCTCGTACGCATCCAACCGAGAAAAAAGAGCCTCTTTCACGCGGTCTGTCGTTGGACGCGTGTTGTCACCCGGAACATTAGCTAAACGTTGACCACCGGCAATACCTGCAATAATTCGGCTCAAAACACAATCCTCTCGTGAACGTATTCCATCATTCTAACCGCGGCCCAAAAATGCCTCAGAATCAGCATCTAGCGCGCGTTCCAATGTCCGGGCAATATCTGGATGGCGAGCAAGCGTTGGATCCTTTTCAACGAGCGCTCTGGCATCTTCACGGGCTTTTGCAATGAGAGAAGCATCCGTCAAAGCTCGTAACAACTTGAGCGTAGTCTTCTTACCGGACTGAGCAGCACCCAAGATATCCCCCTCGCGTCTTTGCTCTAAGTCGATCTTTGAAAGCTCAAAACCATCGGTGGTAGAAGCCAACGCTGCGAGCCTCTCTCTGGAAATACCATCGGAGTTCTGCTTAGTCACGAGCAGGCAGGTACCGGGCAAGGTTCCACGACCAATACGACCGCGAAGCTGATGAAGACCAGAAATGCCAAACCGGTCAGCGTCCATAATAATCATGAGCGTAGCGTTAGGAACGTTCACGCCCACCTCAATGACAGTAGTCGACACCAAAATATCAATGTCACCGGCATCAAAACGAGACATTACATCGGATTTAGCCGACGTATCCATTTTGCCGTGCAGAACCTCGATGCGAGTTCCTGCCAAAGCATCCACCGATGTCAGCTCTTCAAACATAGAGCTGACCGAAGTGAGCGGATCTCGTGATTTCTCCTGAGAATCCGTACCCAGCAAAGTGCTGCCGTCATCGCCGACCGAAGAATCATCCTGACCAATTTTGGGCACAACCACGTAGACCTGGTGACCGGCGTCTACCTCTTCACGTGCGCGCTGCCAGAGCCTATCGCGCCACGCTGGTTTTTCGGCAAGAGGCACCACATGCGTAGTGATTTTCTGGCGTCCGGCAGGAAGCTGATCAAGTACTGAGGTGTCAAGGTCACCAAAAACGGTCATAGCAACGGTACGCGGAATGGGGGTTGCTGTCATGACGAGTCGGTGGGGCAATGCTCCGTTCGGTCCGCGCAAGGCATCGCGCTGTTCCACACCAAAACGATGCTGTTCGTCCACCACGACCATGCCGAGATCAGCAAATTGCACATTATGCGCTAAGAGGGCGTGGGTACCGATAACGATATGGGCAGCACCCGATGCCATATCAGCTAACACCTGTTTTTTCTCGCGAGCAGGCAGTGAGGCTTTGAGCAGAACCACATGAATACCGTGCGGATTCTTCTCGCTCACCAAGAGGTCACCCAAAATAGCGCACACGGAATTATAGTGTTGCTCCGCCAAAACCTCGGTGGGGGCTAGCATCGCTGATTGCGCGTGATTATCAGCCACCTGGAGCATGGCACGCAAAGCTACAACGGTTTTACCTGACCCAACATCACCTTGCAGCAACCGGTTCATCGGAGTGGAGGATGCGAGATCGTGGGCAATCTGCTCCCCAACTCTGTACTGACCTTCGGTGAGGTTGTAAGGCAGAAGCTGTAGAAGTTTCTTAGCGTACCCGTTGGCGGTTGCGGGGCGAGCAACAGTGTCGTGTGCTGCACGGGCAGCGCGAGTCTTCGCAAGAGCGATCTGCAAGATAAACGCTTCCCTAAAACGCAAAGCGTAGTGAGCGGCGCGCCACGTTTCTTCGGTATCGGGAGTGTGCAGAGCGCGATACGTCCACGCTAGTGATGGGATTTTGCGGGCACGACGAACAGAGACCGGCAGCGGATCTTCAAGTTCTGATAACTTGGCGCGGTCAAGTACCTGCTCCATTGCAGTTGCAATTCTGTCGGTGGGTAACTTGGCTGGAGCCTTATAGACAGGAATGGGAGCCGTGGCGCGATTTTTAGCGCGCTCGATAGCGTGCGAGGACGCGCCGGTCAGGTCTTCGTCCCCGGCAAGTACTGCGTAATGCGGGTTTGTCAGCGTGAGTTCACCGCGGTAGGCACCCACTTTTCCTGAGAACATCACATGATCGCCTGCATGGATTTCTCGTGCCGCTGTCCAAGCGTTGAAAAAAGACAGCGTCATGGTTGACTGATTGCGGATGAATCCCCCACCTTGCCAGCTGCCTAGCGTCGGCTCAAAGCCGGGGAATGCGCCGTACGTGTCAGCGTATCCTGAGGCGTTGCCTGCAATGCGCGGATGCGCCTGGTTGGCTCGCCCGGGTTGCACTCCAAACCCACCGGTGCTGGGGGTCGAGTCGGTTTCATCCAGCTGGTCTGTGATGGTGATTTCGGTGATCGATCCCCTACGCGAGTGCATGTTTCTGGTGCTGACGCTGAGCACTTTAGCTAGCAGGGTCGCGTCTTGACCTTCGACCAGCTCTGAAAAGCTGGTGAGCTCACCGCGAGGTAAATACTTGCGGGGGTAATATTCTAGAAATTCCCCCACAGTGGAGATACCCAGGTGAGTGGCTATGCTTTTAGCTGTTGCATGGTGAAGATAGTTTTTGAGCGGCTCATTTTCGAGGCGGTTTTCCTCGCTGTAGTGTTCTTTCGCCTCTTTGACCTTGTTAGCTATTTCTTGTTGTTCGGGGCTGAGTTTTTGTTTCTGACGCGTTGATGGCGCTGGTTTGCGGGATTTTGTCTTTGTCTTGGAAGTGGCCTGAATCTTCTGTGAAGCCTTGGTTTTAGAGTTTTTTGAGGTACTGCTCTGGCGAGGCTTACGCGTTTTTTGGCGCGCTGTCGCCTGTTTCTTGGGCTCATGTGGGCTGCTCTGAGTTATTTCCTGCGCAACAGCTAAGAGATCAGGTTGAGTCACCTCGGGCTGTTTCTTATGTGAAGACTCAGCACGCTTGATAGAGCGAGCGTCCTGGGTTCTCTGAGGCGTCTTCTCTAACCGCGCGGTATCGGGCAGGTCAAAAAGCGTTTCAAAATCAGTATCGGGTGTAGTTTCGTCTGACATTAGTGACCCAACGAGGTAGTACGTAGGTTTTCGACTTCACCTGCTGCCTGAAGAGCAGAGATGGCGGCTTCTTCTGTCGTTACGTGCACGTGTACCGCCCAGCGCGCAGGTTCACCGTTACCTACCCGCGCGATGCTCAAGGAATCTCCCATGGCTTCTAAAGAGTTACGCAAAGTGCTCATGGTCAGAAGATCTGCGGTCACAGTTGCCATCACTTCTACACCGGAGTCTTTGGACGCGTGAGACTGACGATGTTTTACTGCCAGATGTGCGGTGAGAAATTCTGCATCGTATCGAGCTGCCCGCGACGGTTGCCCGGCTACTTGGGCTAACGCATCGATGACATACAGAAAGCCCAGCGCACCAGCATCCACAACATTGGTTTCGCTTAATGCCGGAAGTATTGAAGTAGTTTCTCGCACTGTCTGTTCAGCGCAATCGCGGGCATCATCTAGATTCTTTACACTGCCGATAGCTTTCATCACCGTTAGCATTGTGCCCTCGACAGGAGTCGATAAAGACTTCTCAGCAACCCTTGCAGCTGCAGCGAATCCTTCAACACAACGGACTGCTGATTGTGCATCGTCATGCACAAACGGAGCCAAACTGTTGAGCCACACACTCAATAGTGTGCCTGAATTGCCACGGGCGTTGTTCATAGCACTCTCTGCGAAATCAGCGAAGCTACTATTTTCGCGGCTCTCACGAATACGGGCTAGAGTTCCCGCCATATTAGAACCCGTGTCAGAATCGGGCACCGGGAAAAGGTTTAGAGCATTGAGACCTTGCGCGCGATCAGACAGAACTTGTTCCGCGCTAGTCAGCCAGGTCCTCCACCATAGACTGTCCAAAATGGTCCCACCCTTTCGACTCCACAGATACTCCATCAACGGTAACGGCAGAATCTAGTTTTTCGCGACACGTGCCGATGCGGGTGAACTCAGTTGGCAGTTCAGCATCGGCAGGAAATGTTGCAAGCAATCCATGATTTTCTCCGCCGGTCAATACCCATTCTAAAGCCAGATGTTCCGGTGAGTTGCTGAGCAAAGAAGCAGTATTCTCTAAGGGCGTGATAAACCGGCGCAGGCTTTCAGTCTCAAAGTCGATAGTAATGCCAGAGGCATCGGCTATTCTCGAGGCATCTTTCAGCGGACCATCAGATACATCAAGCATCGCTGTTGCTCCGGCTAGTCGAGCTTTCTCGCCAGCTTTCAGCGGTGATTGAGGACGCTGCTGGGCAGCAATGCACGCAAGGGCGGGTTCTTCAAGATCGGGTAACTGTTCAGTTTCCAGTAGCGCTAACCCGGCAGCAGCTGTGCCGAGTGCTCCTGCAATAGCTACCTGATCGCCCGCATGCGCCCCCGATCGTAAAACGGGCTGAGGCGTCAGCCCCAGTGCAGTAACGGTTACTGAAAGCTCCGTGGACGTTCCAAGGTCACCACCAGCGACGGTGCAGGCCTCAGCACCAAGAGCGGCACAGGCATCCACCATTCCTTGAGCAAAATCTTCAAAAAACTGCACCGGGGATGATTTCGGGCAAGAAATAGAGACCACCATTGAGACAGGCTGAGCACCCATAGCCGCCACATCAGCTAGATTTTGTGTGGTGGCCTTCCACCCAATGTCATACCCGGTGGTAGTGAGCCCGCTGGGCCACCGCCAACGAAAGTCTTGGTTTTCCACCTGCGTGTCAGTGGTAACAACTGTCTGTCCCCCGCGTAAATCCAGCACAGCGGCATCGTCACCAGGGCCCACGATGAGGTGTGAGAAACCAGCCTGACGCACCGATTGCTGCCGCTGCAATAAAGTGGGCGTGAACCGTGCCAGCACCTCAGACTCTGAACTAGATTCAACACGGTCAACAGATGGCATGACTACGACTTTCGATTGGTAGCGATAAAGATTCGGATAATCACAGCGATGCTGGTAAGGGCAAGGGCACTAAATGCGGCAAGAGGCAAAGACCCAGAAATTAGACTTTCGCCGCGCATCACGTTGCCGTAAGTATTAGACCCGCCAGCTACGCTCTTGGTGTCCTTAGCCCCGTTTACGCCAAAGTTTGAGCCCGCAGTTAGTCGGCCACGTTCTTTAGGTTCGGTGGCATCCAAGTAACTACTAACCCATTCAGCCGCTCCGGGAATCTGTCCTTCTTGCAAACTTCCTGAGCCGTGAAAAATTGAGCCTAGCGTTGAACCTACAGTATTACCTGTTTTGTCGTTGCGTGCATCCGGTTTGCTTTGCACACCGAATGTCATCAAGGGTCGATTGGCCTGTTCAATAATGTGAGCAGATTGAGGAAGCTGCTCTGAGCTGGGCACCTGTTGTGCAGGTGCTTCTTGGTGAGTCGGTGAGGACTGAATACTGAACCGCGGAGCAACTACCTGCGCTGGATTCACGTCATTTTGAGGAACGTTCGGGGCAGGTACCGGCAATGACGCATTGGGGCTACTCGGTTGCTCTGGTGCAACGGACGGTGCTGGTTGAGGAACCACCGAATCAGGTGAAACCGGCTGAACCGGCTCATTGTGTGTAGCCTCAATAGTAGGAGTCGGAGCCACTGGCTCAACAGTGTGTTCAGTGGGTTCGGGAGTTACCGGACTCGGTGAAACCCTCGGGTGGTGATCCGCTGTAGCACCGGTTATGTCAGGAACTGGAGTCTGCGTGGCTTCATCGCTTTCTTCAGGAACCGGTAGCTGAGTTTCTTCCCCGGGCACATCTGTCGACTCCGCAGTAGGAGCAGGAGTCGGGTTCACGGTAGGCGCAGCTGTTGGAATGTCAGAGGGAGCTGGTGACTGCGATTCGTCAACGGGAGAAGTTGGTGTCGGCTCACCGGCAGATGAACTCGGCACCGGCTCAGTGACGGAGGGAGCTGGCACCGGAGATTCGGCAGGAGCGACAGTACTGGGCTGAGAAGTAGGCACTTCTGCGGGTGTAGGAACAACCGGTGTGGCAAGAACAGTCGAAGAAGGTTGCGGAGAAACAGGCGTCGCAGATTCCTGTACGAGCACTGGAGAATCCAGTTGCTCTCCCTGCTGAATAGGATCGGCCCATGCACCCGCCCCGCATGCAACAGCAGCTACAGCAGCTACAGAACCCGCTGCTACCGCTACCAGAGAGCTTCGGTTAAGACTACGCATACCTGAAGAGACCTCTTTCGTCCTGACGAATTACTGGTTTAGCATACCCGCATCGTTCTTTTCTCTCAATGAGCAGAACCACCTCAACCAACCTTGTCGGTCCCCTTCTTCATCTCGTATTAGGATAGAGGGGTGAATGCTGTGGGTCTTAAACGAATTGTAAGTATGGGTGCTTTCGGTCTGCTTCTGACTGCTTGCTCAAGTTCTGTAAACCTTGACGCCGCTCCGGATGCTGCTAACCCTGATTGCGCCAAAGCCATGATTGCTATGCCCGATGAATTAGCTGGTTTCAAACAACGCGAAACCACTGCGCAGGGAACCTCAGCGTGGGGTGACCCTACCGCTATCGTGGTCAAATGCGGCGTCAGCATTGAGCAACCTGTCACAGATGTCTGTGCCGAAGTCAACGGTGTTGATTGGATCATCAAACCGACTGAAGACGCTGATTCTCAAGGGGTTTCTCCAGAGCAGTCAGCGACCGGCACCTGGACGGCTACCACCTTCGGTAGAACCCCAGCCATTCAAGTAACGTTCAACGCCGACCAGGTGCCATCCTCAACGCTCCTGAGCGGAATTAATTCAGCGGTACAGCAGATTGACCAGAGCCAACAATGCTTGAACATGGATGACACGCAGGCATAGCTAATAACCTTATATTGAGGCACACAAAAGGGAGGGCTCACTTTGGCAGTGAGCCCTCCCTTTTATACGATGTCTAAAGCTTAGCGCAGACCCAAAGGACGCTTGAGAGCCAGTGTAATCAGCTCATCAATCAAATCCGGGTACTGAATACCTGAGTTCTCCCACATCGTCTTGTACATCGAAATCGGAGTGAAGCCAGGTAAAGTGTTCACCTCATTAATCACCAGGCGTCCGTCCTCAGTGTAGAAGAAGTCAGCACGTGACAGCCCCTCACCATCGACCGCCAAGAACGCTTCAACAGCCAGTTCGCGCATTTTTTCGGTGACACTCTCAGGCAAATCTGCCGGACACTGAGTGGTTGCGGATGTCTTAGAAACATACTTCGCTTCGAAGTCGTAGAAACTATGTTCAACGTCCTGCACTACGATTTCGCCGGGGTAGGATGCGCGCGGACGACCGTTGTCAGCGGTATCAAGTACAGCGCACTCAATTTCGCGTCCTACGATCCCCGCTTCAATAACTAGCTTGGGGTCAAAACGGTGAGCCTCTTCGATAGCTGCATCGAGCTGATCCGCCGAGTCAACCTTGGTGATACCGAAAGACGACCCTGCACGGGCTGGCTTGACGAAAACCGGGTAGCCCAACTTTTCGATGCGCTCGCGAGCGCCCTGCGCATCGGTTGCCCACTGACGCATCGTGATAACTTCGTAGGGACCGACTTCAAGACCTGCTGCCTCAAAAGCAACCTTCATAAAGTGCTTATCCATGGCTACCGCTGAGGATGTAACACCGCAACCGACATATTTGAGGTCTGCCATTTCGAGCAAGCCCTGCAAGGTACCGTCCTCGCCGAACGGGCCATGTAGCAGGGGAAAGACGACGTCGATGGGCTCACCGTATTCTAGCTCATCGTTTTCGTTGACCAGTCGCAAGCGGTTATCACCTGCACCCAGCGGCAAGAAGACCTGCTGGCCGCCTTCAGGGAAGGTTGCTAGCGCTTCTTGCGTGGTGAGATCTTTGAGCTGGTTCTCATCGGTGAGATACCATTTTCCATCACGAGTGATACCGATGGTCACCACATTGTATTTCTCGTGGTCAATAGCACCGAGCACACCGCAAGCAGTAATCAGTGAGATGGAATGCTCTGAGGAGCGTCCACCGCACAAAAGCGCGACCGTTGGCTTTGAATCAACAGCGTGAGTCATATAAATCTTGAGCTCTCTTTCTAAGAACGTGAGAGGTGAGCCGATTCTGATTTGAGAGCGCGTCCCAAAAGCTTCGGCGCGAGTTCATCAACAGTAATTCTATTCTGAAGAACCGCTACTACGGCTTCGGTAATGGGCATTTCGATGCCGTGACGTTGAGCAAGTTCGGCCACCACCGGTGCGGTTTTTACAGATTCAGCCGTTTGAGTCATCACGGTGCCCAGATCTTCAGGGCTCACGCCTTGGGCAAGATGCTTACCCGCCATATGATTGCGAGACAGCGGTGATGAGCAGGTTGCAATCAAATCGCCCATTCCGGCAAGACCGCTCATCGTCTCGAGTTTTCCTCCAAGCGCAAGTGCCAGACGAGTGGTTTCGGCTAATCCACGCGTCATAACGGATGCTTTGGAATTGTCGCCGTAGTCTTTGCCTTCGCAAATACCAACGCACAAAGCGATCACGTTTTTTACCAGGCCACCTATTTCTACACCGACGATATCGGTGTTGGTATAGGGACGGAAGTAGCTGTTAGCGCAGATAGCGGCTACTTTTTCAGCGGTTTGCTCAGACGATGCGGCAACCACTGATGCCGTGGGTTCTTCTTGAATAATTTCTTTAGCCAGGTTGGGGCCAGAGAGCACACAGATTCGCCCTGAAATATCGTTGCTGTTCACAGGCGACACCTGAGTCAGTACCTCTTGAATGACTTCAGACATACGATAGCCGGTTCCTCGCTCAAGGCCTTTTGCGAGGGAAACCAAAATGGCATGGGGTTCTAGAAAGCTGCCCCACTTCAGCAGGTTCTCTCTTAGTGACTGGGCTGGAACAGCAAGAACAACAATGTCAGCACCTGCCAGAGCATGTTGAATATCAGCCGTATATTCGATGCTTTGAGACAAAACTACGCCGGGAAAATACCGCTCATTGATTCTAGTGTCAGCCATCGCGCTCATAGCGTCGGCATTGCGCCCCCACAGCACAACGCCCGTTGATGCGCCATGCGTTTCAACAGTGTCTGCCACGATTTTCGCAAAGGCTGTACCCCAGCTGCCGGCACCTACAATAGCTACTTTATGCGCGATATTTTGCACGAGATAACCCCTAGCTTTCAGTACGAGCAATCTCGCGGACGCCGGTGCTTGGATTCCAGCGTCCTTCAGGTGCTTTCTCCCCGCGGATATCTGCGAGAACAGCAGTGACAGCATCCATCATGCGATCCGTAACGGCCATCAGCTCGGAGCGTGAGTAACGCTCTGCCTTTTGCTCTGTCACCAGATCAGAAAAATCGATGGGGTCCCCGACTTCAACAACAACTTTATGCCGCTTACCAAAGCGGGGTTTGCTGTGAGGCGGCATAAACTGCTGATCACCCCAGTGAGCAATAGGCACAACGGGAGCACCGGTAGCCAGAGCCAACCGAGCCGCACCGGTGCGTCCTACCATAGGCCACTGATCGGGGTCTGTAGTCAAAGTACCTTCGGGGTAAATGATGATTGAACCGCCCGCTTCAACAATGTTGCGGGCAGTTTCAAGAGACTTGCGCGCATCCACGGACCCGCGTGAGACCGGCACATGCGCGATAGTGCGCATGAGCCAGCCCAACACGGGTGCGTGGAACAAAGACTCTTTGGCCAGAAAGCGAGGCAGTTTTCCCTCTTTAAACAGCGGGTAAGCCACAGTAATCGGATCAACTTCGCTGATGTGGTTAGCTACCACAATGCAACCGCCTTCAGGCAGCTTTTCAATACCGCGAAATTCGATATCAATCACCAGGTTGTACAAGGGGCGTAGGGTATTACCCGCGATCTTGTACACTGCATTACCCCACGCTGTGGGTTTGAGTTCAGGAAGCTGCTTCTTCTTTGCTGGCTGAGTGTTCATGAAGGTTACTTCACGACCTCAAAGTTAGCGCCGAGCGATTCAAGCTTCTCAACAAAGTGCTCATAGCCGCGTGAAATAACCTGTACGCCGGTGACGTTTGAGGTTCCTTCAGCAGTGAGCGCTGCGATGATGTGGGAGAAGCCACCGCGCAGATCAGGCACGTGAATATCAGTGCCGTGCAACTGGCTCTTACCGGTGATAATCGCGGAGTGCTTGAAGTTCTTGTGACCGAAGCGGCACGGAGTCGGGCCGAGGCAGTCGCGGTGCAACTGAACAGTTGCGCCCATGCGAACGAGAGCGTCGGTGAAGCCAAAACGGTTTTCGTACACGGTCTCGTGTACCACTGATACACCCTGAGCCTGAGTCATCGCTACCACGAGGGGCTGCTGCCAGTCGGTCATAAATCCGGGGTGAACATTGGTCTCAACGAACAAGGGATTCAAATCGCCACCGGGGTGGTAGAAGCGAATACCGTCTTCGCGGATATCCAGACCGCCACCGAGCTTACGGTATACGTTGATGAAGGTGCTCATGTCCTTCTGTGAAGCGTTGCGAACAAAGATGTCACCGCCGGTTGCAAGTGCAGCTGACGCCCATGACGCTGATTCATTGCGGTCAGGAAGAGCGACGTGCTGGTAACCCTTGAGTTCTGAAACGCCTTCGATGATAATCTGGCGGTCGGTCTCAACGGTGATGATAGCGCCCATCTTCTGCAAGATTGCGATGAGGTCCATGATCTCGGGTTCGATGGCGGCGTTCTTGAGCTCGGTCTTGCCATCTGCCATGGTTGCAGCCAGCAGAACCTGCTCGGTTGCACCAACGGAGGGGTAAGGCAGAGTGATGGATGCACCCTTCAGGCCGCCTGCCGGTGCCTTCATGGAGATACCGGTGGGCAACTTCTCTACCTGTGCACCGAATTCCTCAAGGACGCGCAGGTGGTAGTTGATCGGGCGATCACCGATGCGGCAACCACCGAGGTCAGGAATGAAAGCCTCACCGATGGTGTGCAGCAAGGGGCCGCACAAAAGAATCGGGATGCGTGAATCGCCAGCGTGCGCGTCAATATCTGCGTGCTGCGCTACGGATACGTTGCTGGGATCCATGCGAAGGTCGCCGGTCTCTTTGTCGAGATCAACTGCAACGCCGTGCAGTTCTACCAAAGAGGTCACTACCTGAACGTCTTTAATTTCAGGTACGTTGCGCAAAACTGAAGGGGTTGAGCCCAGCAAAGCTGCAACCATAGCTTTGGGAACCAAGTTTTTAGCTCCGCGAACGTTGACCTCACCGGTCAGTGGGGTTCCACCTTCAATACGAAGTGCGCTGGTCATGTAAATCCAATCGTTGATGTGTCCTGTGGTTATAGCTTTGAACTTACTGTGTCACAGGTACAAAATCTAGAAAAAACTATGTGACCTTTCTATTTAATTTTGAGAGGTCACAAAGCGTAGCAATATAAGCATAGTTTACTCAAAAGCTTTATGAGAGCATCCCACAATGAGAAATTCGCCCTAGTCTATTCACCTAGTAGCAAACACGCATCCTCTAGTTTTTATAGCAATGCCGCTCCCCCGTTACTGAATAACGAAGGAGCGGCACATTGCCAATTATCGCACCGGTTTATTGTGTGCGAGGAAGCCACGCTGGACGCTTTGATTCAAAGTCGGCAATCGCATCCTCATGTTGCAGAGTGAGCCCAATATCATCGAGCCCCTCCATCAGTCGCCAGCGCACGTATTCATCAATCTCAAAGGGCACGGTCAAGGAGCCGCACTCAACAGTCTTTGATTCAAGATCAACGGTAATTTCAGTACCGGGGTTGTTCTCCAGTTCTTTCCAGATCAGTTCAATATCATCTTGAGCAACCTGCGCCGCAACCAGTCCCTGCTTTCCTGAGTTACCTCGGAAGATGTCTGCAAATCGTGCAGAAATTACGACGCGAAATCCATAGTCCTTCAGAGCCCACACAGCGTGCTCACGAGAAGAACCGGTGCCGAAATCGGGGCCTGCAACCAGCACAGAACCGCGGTTATACGGCTCTTGATTCAAAATAAAGTTCTCATCTTTGCGCCATCCGGCGAACAGGGCATCCTCAAAGCCTGTCTTGGTGACGCGCTTTAAGTAAACAGCGGGGATAATCTGATCGGTGTCTACGTTGGACTGACGCAACGGTACGCCAATGCCCGTGTGCTTTTTAATAGGTTCCATAAGTGCGGGAATCCTTGTCTACGTTCTTGAGAAGTTTTACAGGTCTGCCGGTGACGACAGGGTGCCGCGAATGGCAGTTGCCGCAGCTACCAGCGGTGATACCAGGTGCGTGCGTCCGCCCTTACCCTGGCGACCTTCGAAGTTACGGTTTGAAGTGGAAGCGCATCGCTCGCCCGGTGCCAACTGGTCGGGGTTCATTCCCAAGCACATGGAGCAACCGGCAAAGCGCCAGTCTGCACCGAAATCCTTGAAGATTTGATCCAGGCCTTCAGCTTCAGCGGCAGCGCGCACTTTCTGAGAGCCCGGGACAACCATCATGCGTACACCATCGGCAGCTTTTTTGCCCTTGACGATTTCTGCCGCAGCTCGCAAATCTTCAAGACGCGAGTTGGTGCACGAACCCAAGAAGACAACATCCACGGGGATTTCCTTCATGGGAGTACCAGCAGTGAGGTCCATGTACTCAAGAGCGCGAGATGCTGCCTTCTGCGAGCTTTCATCATCGAAATCTTCGGGGGCAGGCACCGCCTGCGACAGGGGCACACCTTGGCCGGGGTTAGTACCCCAAGTTACGAAAGGCTCCAGCTCATTAGCGTCAATAAAAACTTCAGCATCATAGGTTGCGCCATCATCTGTCTTCAGCGACTTCCAATACTCAACTGCCTCGTCCCACAGTTCACCCTTGGGCGCGTGGTCGCGTCCTTTAACGTATTCGAAAGTAGTTTCATCGGGAGCCACCATGCCGGCACGTGCACCTGCCTCAATGGACATGTTGCATATGGTCATACGGCCTTCCATTGACAGAGACTCAATTGCAGAGCCGCGATACTCAAGAACATAGCCTTGACCACCACCGGTACCGATTTTTGCAATCACGGCGAGGATAATATCCTTTGCCGTAACTCCCGGTTTAAGGGTGCCATCAACGTTAATAGCCATGGTTTTAAAGGGGGCAAGAGGCAAAGTCTGGGTAGCCATCACGTGCTCTACTTCAGAGGTGCCGATACCGAATGCGAGCGCGCCAAAAGCGCCGTGGGTGGAGGTATGCGAGTCACCGCACACCACCGTCATGCCCGGCATGGTCAAGCCCAGCTGAGGACCTACAACGTGAACAATGCCCTGTTCAGAATCGCCCAGTGAATGAATACGAACGTCAAACTCTTCAGCGTTTTTGCGCAGAGTCTCAATCTGTGTACGCGAGGTGATGTCAGCGATGGTCGAGAAAATATCTTGGGTAGGTGTGTTGTGATCTTCGGTTGCGATGGTGAGATCAACACGGCGAAGGGGACGTCCTTCAAGGCGCAGGCCTTCAAATGCCTGAGGTGAAGTTACTTCGTGCACCAGGTGCAAATCGATGTAGAGAAGGTCGGGCTTGCCATCCTCTCCGCGTACGACGGTGTGCGCGTCCCAGACTTTTTCAGCCAGGGTGCGAGGTGCATGGGTAATGTCACCAGCCATGTTTTCCTCCAGTGTGATGGGGTTCTTTCATTACTATTTTGAACCGTTTTATTACGTGTTTCCATAGATTGAACTTGCATATCACAATATGAGACTTCATCATGGTGTCATGAACACACGTCCATATCAGCATTCCCCAGCTCAATCATCAGATTTATCAGCCCCGCTGTCTGCGCAACAGGTAGCTCCTGGTCCAGGCGAGCTTGAAGATACCCCCACCATGCGTTCATCAGGCGTTGGTGTGCTCGACAAAGCCGCATATATTTTGGACTGCTTAGAAGCCGGCCCCGCCACTCTCTCGCAGTTGGTAAAAGCTACCGGCTTAGCGCGTCCTACCGCTCACCGCTTGGCAGTCGCCCTGGCGCATCACCGGTTCGTAGCCCGCGACATACAAGGACGCTTTATGCTCGGACCTCGCATGGGCGAGTTAGCTTCAGCTGCCGGAGAAGATCGACTCATCGCAGCCTCCGGTCCTATTCTCAATAATCTGCGCAATGTTGCAGGCGAAAGTGCGCAGGTCTTCCGCCGTCAAGGTGACTGGCGCGTGTGCGTAGCGTCAGCCGAACGACCTATCGGTTTGCGCGACACCATTCCTGTGGGAACCCAGCTGTCCATGAAAGCAGGATCTGCCGCACAAATCCTCGTGGCATGGGAAGACCACTCACGCCTGGTTGAAGGACTACGCAACGCGCGATTCTCAGCAACCATGCTCGCAGCGGTCCGCCGACGCGGCTGGGCTCAGTCTATCGGCGAACGCGAACGCGGCACCGCATCGGTATCAGCCCCCGTCAGAAGCCCCTCCGGCAAAGTCATCGCAGCGGTATCAATTTCAGGGCCTATTGAACGACTGACGCGCCAGCCAGGCCGTCTCTACGCCGAGGTTGTCTGCGATGCAGCATCACAGCTCACCGAAGCCCTGCGTAACTAACTCACCTTGAGTAGTTTTTAACAAAAAATTGCGGTCGCATCATGTGATGCGACCGCAATTTTTGTGTTTAGTCCCGCGCTGAGTCTAGAGCCTCGACAAAGCGCTCTCGTCGGTCTAGTTCTTCACGCACGGGGTGCACCACGTAGTTTTGCGCGACTTCAGAAATATTGGCGAAAATTTGTCGCTGAATCTTCTTAGCGTACATGCGGTGGCCCACTGCAGTGACCAAGCGGCCAAGCATTGCGATCACAACGCCCAACAGCAGCCCAGTCACCACTAAGAGCGTAGGCACCGGCAACGGGAACCCCTCAACCGTGGGAGGCTCAGGTAATTGAATCTGAAAGTACTGCGCGACAAAAAGACCGGTAAGCCACAAAAGCCCCACCAACGCTCCAATGATTCCAATCCACTGAATAGCGTTGAACAGGTGCCACCACCACTGTTTTTTCTCGGCTCTGTAATGGGTGGTTGCGATAGCGCGTTCCAATGCATTGGGAAGCTCATCTTCGCGGCTACGGGCTGCCTGTCGAATACTGTGACTCCACGGCTCGCCTGTACCCTCTGAGCTCATTGATGCAAAACCACGCAACGCCGAACTCATGTTAGCTTTCTGACCGGCACTTTGCGGTGGCAGAGATGACTTTGAAATGGGCTCGCCGTCGTGATCCTGGTGAAGATGAAGTCGCTTCAACGGGTCTTTACGCATGGATAGCAACCAGCGGGTAGGAATCCATCCGGTGCTCTGCGCCGCATGCAACTTATAGGTATCCCCGGCAGCTTTGACAACCTGCGGTGCACCGGAAGCTGAATACAACTTGTTTTCCAGGGTTCTGGTGCTGGTGCCGGTAATTCCGTCAGGCATACCGCCACCGTCGTGATGCTGTAGATTTTCACGAGCACTGTCAATATCAGCGGCGATGCGAGAAACCGCAGCTGATTTTTCGACGGCAACTCGCCCCAGCACCTCTCGCAAACGATTGATGTTGTAACCCGTGCGGGCTGACACCGCTAAAGGCTGTGCGAGCAAAGATCCGCTCAGACCGTCCTGAGCAAGAAGGAGTTTCAGCGAATCCAGCACATGCGGAATTTCAGCTTCCTCGAGCCGGTCGGCCTGATTGAGCACTGCAAGCATCACTCCCCCATGTTGGGAGAGAGGGGCAATGAAATCATCGTGAATCACAGCGTCAGCGTACTTCTGCGGGTCTACAACCCACACCAGCACATCGACCATCGATACCATGCGCTCAACAATGGCACGGTTGGACGCTTCGATGGAGTCAAAATCCGGCAAATCCAGCAGAATCAGCCCGCCGTGCGCCGTCACGGTTGAGCCGCGTCCTACCGAAGACTTGACCTTGTTCCAAATACCAGTTTTTACGGGCACCTGAGCGCTGTTGAGAGCTTCCACGGCGTCCTCAGCGCTTTCGTCCATGACGGTTGCATTTTTGACCTGCAACCAGTCCAAAAGCTCCTGACTGCCAGCTTCTCCCCAGACCGCTGCCTGAGCAGTCGACGTCGTAGGACGGCGCGTCGCCGAACGGGCAAGTTCCTTGCCAACGACCGCGTTGAAAAGGGTGGATTTACCAGAGCCGGTAGCGCCAAAGAACCCAATCACAGTGTGTTCTGCAGAGAGCTCACGACGAGAGGAAGTGCGCTCCAAAATGCGCTGGACGTCTTCAAGTACCTGAGGATCTACGCGACCCTGACCCAGTTCCCAGGCGGCGTGTACGCCTTCGACTTTTCGGGAAAGAGCAGTGAGTGAGCTGTCTTTATCCAAGCGGGCCATTATGCTCCTTTGCTCATGGACTGGCTAACGACTTCAAGGTTTTGAGATGCTGAGTGCACCAGCTCCGGTTCGGGACCAAGGCCCACAGAATCTACAAGTTCGATAAAGCGCAGCTGGTGTTCTGCGAGCAACTCTGAGATACGGGTATCCAGATTCTCACGAGCTTCGTGAGCCATACGACGAACAGCGTCCTCACCGAAAATCGCTTCGAGCAATCGCTGGCCGACGATACCAGATCCTCCGGCGATACCCACTTCAATACCGGTCAAACCGCCGGTCATCGAAAAGACCGCCACCATCAGTACAACAGCGGTTGCATTCACGCCCAGCGACATAAAACGTGCCTTCTGGCGCTTATCTGCTCCCTCTCGCTGGATGAGGTCCATGATGTCCTGCTGCCATGCACGGATGCTATCAGCTACATCGGCAGAAAAACCTTCGTGGATGCGTCCTAGGTCTTCGCCATTGAGTAGGGCACGACCTGCAGGTTCATCCAGCCAACGTCGTTGTGAAACTTCAGCAGCTTTAGCAGCTTCTTCAAGAATGACAGCGTGAAGCCCCACTTCAAGAGCCTCTTCAACCGGCGCTGCCTGAGAGGGCTGGCCCTTCAGGATGCTTGCTACGCGGTCACGCAGACGTCCGATACCGCTTTCTAGGCTACGGAAGAATTCGCCGGTGCCTACGAAATCCTGCCAGCGTGAGAGCACTTCTCCACGCAGTAGAGCGCCGTCTTGGGTCGATGCGTGGATGGTGTGAAAGGCCTCGTCATATGCCGAATACACGGCATTTTTGAGGTGGTCAGCCGTTGCGTACTGCGCCTGTTGACCCTCATACAGGGTATTGGTCTGAGCGGCAATTGAGCGGAGTGCGCCTTCCAGCGTCTTCTTGGCAATAGCTGAGCGCTGAGCGGAATCTGCCCCCAACTCTCTCAGCCAATAGATAAGAGGAAGCACAGCGGCCGATGAAATCAGTCCCTGCTCATCGCGTTCCTGCTCACTGACGGTCAGAAGGAAGGCTGCTTGAATCCCCGCTTCTTCCAACATACGGCGCAGATCTTCTTCGATTTCATCTTCGCTACCTTCTGGCACACGATTAAGAACCACTGCCACGGTGATATCGCGGTTCGCGGCCTCATTGAGAAGTTCCCACGGCACAGCATCTGCATAGCGGTTTGCAGTCGTCACGAACAGCCACAAATCAGCGGCTGACAGAAGCTGCTTGGCAAGTCTGCGATTCTCCTCAGAAATAGAGTCGATATCTGGGGCATCAATCAATGCGATACCCGACGGAATAGCTTCTTCAGGCATCATAATCAGCTGGTCTACGCCTGTATGCGGGTCAGCACCGGGCAGTTTACCGTTCTCAGCGTGAACCCTTACCAGGTGCGGCAAAATGCGCTCTGGGGCGTAGGATGCTGCGTCCTCTGGGCGGTGCAAAAGAACAGGCTGACGCGTGGTGGGGCGAATCGCTCCAGAGCGCGTCACGGGTTTACCGATTAAGGTATTGACCAGCGTCGATTTGCCCGCGCCGGTTGAACCGCCGACAACTACGGTGAGCGGTGAATCTACGGATGCCAGCTTAGGCAACACGTAGTCATCAAGTTGCGCTACCGTTTTGCGCTGCTGAGCTCTCTGAGCATCCACAGAGGCGGTTTGTAGAGGGAACGAGAGATCCTTCAAAATTGCGTTTGCAGTGCGAACCTGCTGAAGGTCTTCGGTGGTTTCCTGTGCCTGCTCAAGATGCTCTTGAACACTCGTGGACGCGGGGGCTTGCGCTACCTGAGCTTCCCAAGAAACGGTAGGCTCATCGTCCGTGAAGCGCACTGCGCCGCTCAGCGTTGAGCTATTGTCTAAAACTTTAGTTTCTTCTACCGCCGAGTCGTCGACGGATGCGAGTCGGTCGCTCATCGTCGCGTCATCCTCGAATTCTTGCGGAGTGAAGTTATTTGAATCTTTCTGCACTCCCCTATTTTCGCACGTATACGTACCATTTGAGGGGTTAAACAAGAAAAGCTCCTTTAGTTTCCTGAAGGAGCTTTTTGAGCCTGTGACCCCAACCGGATTCGAACCGGTGTTGCCGCCGTGAGAGGGCGGAGTACTAGGCCGCTATACGATGGGGCCGTATGTTGCTCAAAGCAACGAGTAAAAGCTTACCAAGCATGATCTGTGAACCACAAATCAACAAGGTGTGATATGCAACTCTAATGAGACAATTGTTTTTCTTGAGATAAACAAAAAGCTCCCTCAGTTTCCTGAAGGAGATTTTTGAGCCTGTGACCCCAACCGGATTCGAACCGGTGTTGCCGCCGTGAGAGGGCGGAGTACTAGGCCGCTATACGATGGGGCCGAAACAACAATCAAGTTGTTCGCTGGGATACCAGGACTCGAACCTAGAATGACGGTACCAGAAACCGTAGTGTTGCCAATTACACCATATCCCAATGTTTTGCTCTGACTTCCGAATTTCTTCGTTGTCATCGCCGCAACGAGTAATAACTCTATACGAGGTTTTAAACCCGTGCAAATCAAAATCTGTAGAGCTAGCTCACAATATCTGGATTCAGATACTAAGTTCCTTGAATTCGTGCGGATTATGAGCAGGAAAAATTTTCTAAAAATATTTTATGCGCCTGATGAAACCCTCATTTCACGCTAACAAGAGTGGCTCAAGCAACACATACACCCCGGTGAGCATTCATCGACTGACTCATAAACTTAATGTAGATAACAAAAATCGGAGGAGTCACCACCACCCACTTTCGCGTTTTAACGCTCACAGTGGATGCAGCGGAACTCCCCCGATTTTCAGCGCTCTGCTTCCAGGCCTTCTAGCTTAGCCCTGCACGTCCTTCAACAGCGAACGCAGGCGGTTCAACGAAGATTCCTTGCCCAAAATCTCCATCGACTCGAACAAAGGCGGTGAAACCTTCGCACCGGACATAGCGGTTCGAATTGGACCGAATGCTAGTCGAGGCTTGATTTCAAGACCATCAACAATTGCCCCACGCAGAGCATTCTGAATAGGCTCAGCAGTAAAGTCATCGAGCGGCTCAAGCACATCGATAGCCGCCTGCAGAACCTGAGGTGCAGATTCTTTCAGCTGCTTACGTGCATCGTCAGCAATAACAATCTCGTCATCGCTCTTGAAGAGGAAGCCCAGCAAAGCAGGAGCTTCGCCCAAAAGCTGCATGCGTTCTTGCACAAGCGGTGCACCTTCGGTGAGGATCTTCTGCTCGCGTTCAGTCAGATCTTCAAAAGAGTTGCCCTCAACAATGCCAGCTCGGTTCAGATACCACACCAGTCGGTCACGGAAATCATTTGCTTCAAGCATACGCACATGAGTGCCGTTGATTGCCTCTGCCTTCTTCACATCAAAACGCGCGGGGTTTGCCAGAACGTCCTTGATATCAAAGTGCTTAACCATCTCATCAAGAGTGAAGATGTCCTGATCATGTGAAAGCGACCAGCCCAACAATGCCAGGTAGTTGTCCAAACCTTCCTTAATAAAGCCCTGCTCCTGCAGAAGGAAGAGGTTGGACTCGGGATCACGCTTAGAAAGCTTCTTATTACCCTGACCCATGACGTAGGGCAGGTGACCGAACTCGGGGATGAACTTGGCAACGCCAACCTCAATCAGGGCACGGTAGAGAGCAATCTGACGCGGAGTAGATGAGAGTAGGTCCTCGCCGCGCAGAACATGGGTGATGCCCATCAACGCATCATCCACGGGGTTAACCAAGGTATAGAGGGGCTTACCATTGGCACGAACGACGACGAAGTCGGGGGTAGAGCCAGCCTTGAAGGTGATTTCACCGCGCACCAGGTCGGTGAAGGTGATGTCTTCATCAGGCATGCGCAAGCGCAACACGGGCTCGCGTCCCTCAGCACGGTAAGCGGCCTTCTGCTCCTCGGTCAGATCGCGGTCAAAGTTATCGTAGCCCAGCTTGGGGTCTTCGCCCTTCGCTTTATGACGTTCTTCGACCTCGGCCGGAGTTGAAAAATCCTCATACACATAGCCGCCATCTACCAACTTCTGAATGACGTCCTGGTAGATATCGCCACGTTGCGACTGACGGTAAGGCTCATGAGGGCCACCCACGCCAACGCCTTCATCCCAGTAAATACCCAACCAGTGCAGTGAGTCTAGCACCTGGTTGAAGGACTCTTCTGAGTCACGCGCCGCATCGGTATCTTCGATACGGAAAACCAACTTGCCGCCGGTGTGCTTAGCATAAGCCCAGTTAAAGAGGGCGGTGCGAATCATACCCACGTGCGGGGTGCCAGTCGGTGACGGGCAAAAACGCACGCGAGTCTCGCTGGGGTCATTCAACTTCAGTGAATAATCAGTCATTGTAATGTTGTGTTTCTCTCTACGTTTAGAGGTTTACAAAAAAATTAGCGACGGAAGGTATTGACGAGAGCACCAATGCCCTCAACTTCAATTTCGACTTCGGAGCCTTCATCCACGCGTCCTACACCAGCGGGGGTGCCGGTAAGAATAACGTCACCGGGCAAAAGTGTGAACATCTCAGATGCGGCAGCTACGACTTCTGCAACGGAGAAAACCATATCTGCGGTAGTACCGTCTTGCTTCAAATCGCCATCTACCCAGGTCTGAATAGAAAGATCATCGGTCTGCAACTCCGTTTGGATCCACGGACCCAGCGGGCAGGCGCCATCAAACCCTTTAGCACGCGTCCACTGAAGGTCTGACTTCTGGGCATCGCGGGCAGTGAGGTCGTTGGCAACGGTGTAACCGAAAATGATTTCGGGAACTCGCTCGACCGGTACCGACTTTGCAATGCGGCCAATCACGACGGCGAGCTCGCCCTCGTAAGAAATGTCCTCAGACCATTCCGGCAAAGTCACGGGATCGTTAGGCCCAACGACTGCGGTGTTTGGCTTCAGGAAAAACTGGGGTGACGTGGGTGTTTCGTTGCCCAGTTCTGATGCATGATCGTGCCAGTTACGAGCAGCACCAATCACCTTGGAACGAGGAATAATCGGCGATAAAAGACGCACATCTTCAATCGAAAACTTCTTATCGGTAGGCTGGACGCCACCGTAAAAAGGATCACCGGAAAGAGCAGTGAGAGTTTCTTCACCCTGCTCCCCTTCTACAACACCGAAGTAGAGTTCATTATCTACAGTAAATCGAGCAATACGCATACTCTCTAGGCTACCTAAAGTTCAGCCAACCCCACCATTGATGAGCTTGTTTTCACTGTTTTCGGGCAAAGTTCACACCAAAAAGGGGCTGCAGAGATGATTCTCCGCAGCCCCTTGCGTTTAAAGATTAGACCAGTTTGGTCAACCAGCCGTGACGATCTTCAACAGCACCGGTTTGAATGCCAACCAGCTCATCACGGATTGCCATGGTAACCTCACCGTTTTCACCGTCGCCGGCAGCATTAGGAATCTCAAATTCAGCCGACTTGAGCTTACCAATGGGCTGAATAACAGCAGCGGTACCGCACGCAAACACTTCGGTGATATCGCCAGTTGCCACGCCTTCGCGCCACTGCGTCAGAGTAATAGCTCGCTCTTCAACGCTCATACCGCGATCTTTGGCGAGTTGCAGAATTGACTTACGGGTAACGCCTTCAAGAATGGTGCCGGTCAATTCGGGGGTAACGATTTTGTTTTCTTTGCCGTAGACAAAGAAAACGTTCATGCCACCGAGCTCTTCGATAGCTTCTTCGCGGTTAGAATCCTTAAAGATGACCTGCTGACACCCGTGCTTTTCGCCTTCTAGCTGAGCAATCATGGATGCTGCATAGTTGCCACCGCACTTTGCGGCACCTGTACCACCGACGCCTGCACGAGCGTAATTTTCTGACAGCCAAATATCTACCGGCTTTGGGGTACCGAAGTAGTTACCGACGGGAGAGCCAATCACCATGAAGCTCACTTCGTGTGAAGGACGCACGCCCAAGTACGCTTCTGTCGCAATCATGAAAGGACGAATGTAGTAGGCCTCGCCCTCGCCTGAAGGTACCCAGTGCTCATCGATGCTAACGAGTTCTTTGACAGCTTCAATAAAGGTTTCTTCAGGAAGTTGGGGTAATGCCAATCGCTCAGCTGAACGGTTCAGACGCTTAGCGTTTTCTTCGATGCGGAAGGTCCACACTGAGCCGTCGCTGTGACGGTAGGCCTTAATACCTTCGAAGATTTCTTGTCCATAGTGGAAGACAGCCGCAGCAGGGTCGAGAGTAAGAGGCCCATAGGCGTGGACGCGCGCGTTCTTCCACTCTCCCCCGTCTTCGTAGGTACCCTTCCAGTCAATAGTGACCATGTGGTCCGAGAAAAAGTTACCGAAACCGGGGTTCGCAAAGATTTCTTCTAGCTGTTCTTTTGATGCGGGATTAGGATTGGGTTCTTTTCGGAATGAAACCGTCATGATTACGACTTACCTTTTCTAACAAATTGAACGTTGGTATTACTACCACCCTACTCGTGGTCAGCAGATTACCGATACGTCAAAACCAAAGTATGAATAAGTATTGAGCGCTATTTTTCACCGGTCAAAACTGCAATGATGTCGTCACCGGTAGCATCGGTGCTGCGAGTTTCACCAATGTGCTGAGCGAGATCTTTTTCAACGGCCTGCTCAATTTTCGCGCCTTCAGCCTCAAAACCACGGTGCTTAAGCAGTAGCGCAACCGCCAAAATCGCTGCGGTGGGGTTAGCGATGTTTTGTCCCGCGATATCCGGTGCAGAGCCGTGAACAGGTTCAAACATGGAGGGGAACTCACCCGAAGCATTGATATTTCCGGATGCGGCGTATCCGATACCGCCGGTAATAGCACCAGCCTGATCAGTAATGATGTCGCCGAACAGGTTATCGGTTACAATGACATCAAATCGGGCGGGGTCCGTTGTCATAAAGATAGTTGCCGCGTCAATGTGCAGGTAATCGGTTTGGACATCCGGGTATTCTGCGGCAATCGCATTGAAGTAGCGTGAATACAGTTTTCCGGCATTCACCAAAACGTTGGTTTTGTGAATTAAAGTAAGCTTTTTACGACGCGTTTGAGCCAGTTCAAAGGCATATCGCACTAGGCGCTCAACGCCGTGGGCGGTGTTCAGCGACACCTCAGTTGCGATTTCTTGGTCGGTATCTGCACGCAGTCGTCCGCCATTACCTACATAGGGGCCTTCAGTGCCCTCACGCACCACCACAAAATCAATCTCACCGGGGTTGCTCAACGGTGAGGTCGCCCCGGGCAAGAGTTTGGAGGGGCGCAGGTTAATGTAGTGGTCGAATGAGAACCGAAGTTTCAACAGCATTTCGCGTTCGATTAGACCGGATGGAATATCAGTTGAACGAGGATCAGCGCCTACTGCGCCAAACAAAATAGCATCGTGCTGACGAAGCGCGTGTATGGTGTCCTCGGTGAGAGTCTCCCCCGTCGCACGCCAGTGGTCAGCTCCCAGAGGGTATTCACGCTGCGCGAGGTCAATATCAGATGAGGACGCAACGGTCTGCAACACTCGAAGTGCCTGTGCCACTACTTCGGGGCCGATACCGTCGCCGGGAATTACTGCTAAATTTAATGAACGGGTCTTACTCATGTTTAAACCGTAATACTGCACACAGAGTTTCACCCAGACTTAGCGTCGGCGTCCCAGATGATGAACACATTCACCAGAAACGGTTGATGCTATTTCATCAGCATCCACCGCATAGAGATGTTTATTCGTGCGACAAGAGCATCGGTTTATGAATTACTCGCACTGGGTTGGCTCGCAACAGGCGCTGAAGACTTCGGATCGTTTTTATCCTCTTCGACTCTCTTCGACGCGGTCTCATGAATTCTCTCGAGCTCAGAACCTACATTCTTTACTCGTTTGTACGCGCTTTCATAATATTTACCTGCCAAGTCATTGACCGACTGGTTGAAACTTATATCCTCACGACACTGAGCATCAGCAGTCGCCTGTCTTTTCTGCTCATCCAGCTGAAAATTGTTGGCAGCGGTTACAGCACTATTCGTATCCGTCAGGTTCGGGTATCCTGCATCGTTCATACACTGCGACCATTTTTCTTGAAGCTTGGTGTATTCATCATCTTCTAGCACCTTATCTCGCACAGAATGCACGAAAGATGGCGCCAATTCGGCCGCTTTCAAACCGTCTTCTACGCTTCCGTAGATGTAGTTCAAGCTCTCGGCCATACACCCATCGGTGGGGATATCACCCGATGAATATTCAAGCAAAGTGGCGGATGCGGTGCCGTTTTTCGCATCACCGAAATAGGCTTTCTGGCCAGCCTTGTCAGAGCTATCCAAAGGAGTGCGATCAGCGTCTTTAGCCAGCTGATAGCCGTGATCTTCGGCGTCATCTACTGTCAGGTTCGTACCCAAAATTTGGTCGATAGAATGCGGTTGAATCTGAGGCAGATAGGTGCCACCGCGCTTTTCTACGCAACGCTGGGCGAATTTTGCGCGCGCCTTTTCAGCGTCCTCAGAAGGTAATACCCAGCTCTTAAATTTGTCGATATGTTTCTGGTTAGTTTTTGTAGCCGCTTCTAGATCATTTAGATTTTCGGGTGCAGATGAACAACCCGAGACTGCAAGAATGCCGATAGCTACAACAGCCGCCCAAGAACTTTTAGAAGTGACCATTCTTACCGTAAAACTCCAACCAAAAAACTCGTACCTGATACGCCCTAACACACTACACTAGATAACTGGTTTAGAAATTCGACTATCTCACACCCCACAAGAGACAAAGCTGGTTTATGCCTCACTCCTCAAACGCAACTGAGACAACTTTTTCCCCTTCTCGCCGCTCCCTCATGTTCGGTGCTCTGGCCACCGGTGTCGGCATGGCAGCAGCTACAACTACCGTGGCTACAGCGACCGAAGCCGCCGTAGAAACACCCACTTTTAAATACCCCAGCCCTCGGGGTTTCTCGCTAGCGCTGTGGGGAAGCTCCACCATCGAAAACGCCCATGTAACCCAAGGTGTGCCCGCGGGACTCGATGCAAAACTTGAAACTTCACTCAAGACCCTTTTAGGGATCGATATTTTCAATTTCGGACGCGGCGGTGAGACCTCGTCTAATATCTTGGCTCGTCGCGGTGTTGGCGATGCCCGCTACCGCTTAGCTTTTCCCGATAACAAAATTCCGGCTTCAGGAACAGTGAAGGTCACGCTCGACTCTTCAACCACTTCAACCTGGAACCAAAACACAATCTTCCCCGGTTACGTGCAAGACATTCCTGGAACCCTCACCGCAATCAAAGAATCAGAAGGTGCCTATTACTTCACCCGTTCCGTTGATGGCGAAGAGCGATATGCGCCTGCTGGTGCGGCCTCAGAATTTTATTCGCGTCAAGAAATGATGTCTCGGGCGTCAAACCACATCATCCAAATCGGCAGAAATAATCTCAATCAACTGGATCAGCTGAAAAAAGACACCAAAGCTGCCTTTGATATGGCTCCCAAAACAACGCTAGTCATGGGGCACTTCCCTGCGGGCAAACAAGCTAAAGACTCTGAAAACCTCAAGCAGGTTTCTGCATATAACGCATGGGCAGCTGAGACCTACGGTGATCGTTTTCTAGACACCATGGACTGGTTACGCGAAAAGTCCCAAGAATCGTGGTTGCGCTACGGCGATCTTCAGGGATCAGATGTTTGGAACTCCCCCGATGACCGTAAAGATTACGAGGACGGTAACGTACCCCGCTCGCTCTATGCTGATGACTTTTTCCACCTCAATGGTTGGGGCTACCTAGTCCTAGCGCAGATGATGGCAGCCCGAGTGAGCTACCTAGGTTGGGCATAAGCTACTTCATAACGGGTGGGGCTGGTCAACATAGTTGACCAGCCCCACCCGTTTTTAAAGGTTATTTAGTTTTTAGGCTCTTCATAACGCGGGAAGATGCCTGAAGGAGCAGGAAGCTCCGTTCCGGGAACAAGAGACTTGTTCAGCTGAGCGAACTGACGCGCATCCGGGGATACGGCCAGCAGATCTAGCATTTTAGCCATCGAACCGGGCATCACCGGCTGCACGAGTGTAGCAACCACACGAATCACCTCAGCCGTTACGTACAGAACGGTCTTCATGCGATTTTCATCGGTCTTGCGAAGTTTCCACGGTTCTTGAGCAGTGAAATAGCGGTTAGCATCAGCGACCACATGCCAGATGCGCTCTAAAGCCTTGTGGAAAGCAAGCTCATCGAAATCTGCTCGCACGGGCTCATACAAGCTGTACGCTGCATCGAGCATGGCGCGGTCTTCAGCAGTGAACTCACCAAACTCGGGAACCTTGCCCTCACAGTTTTTAGCAACCATTGAGAGCGAGCGCTGCGCCAGATTACCAAGATCGTTAGCGAGATCTGAGTTGATGCGGTTTTTGATTGCTTCTGCCGAGTAGGATCCGTCTTGACCAAAAGTCACTTCGCGAAGCAGGAAGAAACGCAACGGGTCCAGACCGAAGGTGGAGACCAAGTCAGAGGGGTCAACGACGTTACCCACTGACTTCGACATTTTTTCGCCATCAACTAGCAAGAAGCCGTGGGCAAAGACGCGCCTGGGTAGTTCTAGTCCTGCTGACCACAAGAAAGCGGGCCAGTAAATAGCGTGGAAGCGTGAAATGTCCTTACCAATGACGTGGTAGTTCGCTGGCCAGTATTTAGTGAACATTTCACCGTCAGTATCGGGGAACCCGATGCCGGTGAGGTAGTTGGTGAGCGCGTCCACCCACACGTACATCACGTGCTTGTCGTTGCCGGGCACAGGTACGCCCCAGTCAAAGCTGGTGCGGGAAATTGAAAGATCGTTGAGTCCGTCTTTCATAAATCCGGCAAGCTCGTTACGGCGTGACTCGGGGTAGATGAGCCCTTCGGTGGCGTACAGTTCTTTCAAACGATCAGCGTACTTGGAGAGGCGGAAGAAGTAAGATTCTTCTTCGGTCCATTCCACCTCGGTGCCGGTAGTGACGGAATAACGAATACCGTCGCGTACCTCGGTCTCGTCTTCAGCGTAGAAGGCCTCATCGCGTACTGAGTACCAGCCTTCGTACTTATCGAGGTAGATATCGCCGGCTTCTTCCATACGCTTCCACATCTCTTGTGACGCGGTGTAGTGGTCTGCGTCTGTGGTACGAATGTAGCGGTCATAGGAAATCTCGAGGGCATCGTCCATTGCTTTGAACCTCGCAGCGTTCTGATCTGCTAGTTCTTTAGCGCTCATGCCCAGCTTCTGAGCGGTGGTCTGCATTTTCTGGCCGTGCTCATCGGTACCGGTCAGAAAGCGAACGTCGTATCCGTCAAGACGCTTAAATCGCGCCATGACGTCCGTTGCAATGTGTTCATAAGCGTGACCGATGTGAGGGTCACCGTTGGGGTAAGCAATTGCGGTGGTGATGTAGTACGGCTGTGAAGTCATAGTTCTAACTTTACCGTGTCTTGTATGGTTCATTGAATTTGTGAATACAAAAAGAGCGGCTGAACTCCGTGAGAAATTCAGCCGCCTATCTCTTGCTAGTCAGCGAGGTTGATATGGGCGGCGCGGGAAGCGCTCACTACCTTCTTGATTGATTCAATGACTTCTGCAGGGGCTGCTGAGTCAAGAGCAAGAACCGAGACAGCGCGATTGGTATTTTCGTCGCGCGATACCTGCATTCCTGCAATGTTGATGGACGCGGTACCTAGCAAGGTGCCCATCGCGGCAATCATTCCCGGGCGATCTTCGTACTCTAATACCAGCATGTAGTCGGTAATGGGAGTTTCAAAGTCGTAGCCGTTGATATTGGTGAGTTTCAGAATGTGTTTCGGCCCAGTGACGGTGCCGCCCACTACGATATTTTCGCCGGTGGAAAGTGTTCCGGTGACAATCGTTTCGTTTCTGAAGTACTCGGTTTCGGCGGTAGTCTCAAGATCAACTTTGACGCCGCGCTGTTCAGCAATAACCGGGGCATTCACGTACGAGACCTTGTCAGAGACAACATCCGTGAAAACGCCTTTCAAGGCAGAAAGCTTCAACGAGGTAACGTCCTTGGTCGCAATTTCGCCAGCGACCTTCACTTCAACACGGGTCAATGCTTCATCTTTGCTCAACGCAGTCAAAATGCGACCGAGCTTTTCAGCCAAAGGAACACCAGGGCGAACGTCCTTATCGATAGATCCGCCCGCGATGTTCACCGCATCCGGCACAAGGTCGCCTTCTAGAGCCAGACGAACAGAGCGAGCAACTGCGATGCCGGCCTTCTCTTGAGCCTCAGTAGTTGATGCGCCCAGGTGAGGAGTAGCAACAACATTTTTCAATCCCACGAAGGGAACATTTTTTGCAGGTTCTTTCACAAAAACGTCAACAGCTGCACCAGCGATTTCTCCCGCTCGTAGAGCAACATCAAGATCTGCCTCATCGATGAGACCACCACGAGCAACGTTGACTACGCACGCGGTATTCTTCATCTTCTTGAATGATTCAGCGTTGAGCATTCCCATGGTGTCAGGCGTACGCGGCATATGGATAGTCACGAAGTCACTGCGCTCAAGAAGCTCATCAAGATCAACGAGCTGAGCGCCAAGCTGCGAGGCACGTACCGAAGTGACAAAGGGGTCATAAGCAATGATATCGGTGCCAAATGCACGCAAACGCTCCGCTACTAAAGCACCAATTCGTCCCAGACCAATGATGCCGATTGTCTTTTCGTACAGTTCAGTGCCAGAGTATTCAGCGCGCTTCCACTCCCCTGCTTTCATAGATGCATCTGCAGCCGAGATGTTACGAGCAAGCCCGAGAATATGACCTACAGTGAGCTCCGCTGCCGAAATAATGTTGGAGGTTGGCGCATTGACGACCATGACGCCCGCAACGGTAGCGGCTTTGATATCAACGTTATCCAAACCCACACCTGCGCGAGCAATAACCTTCAATTTGGATGCTGCGCCAATAGCCTCAGCATCAACCTGCGTGGCAGATCGCACCAAGATAGCATCAACATCAGTGATTGCCGTCAATAGCTGATCCCGGTCAGAACCGTCGGTCTGACGAATCTCAAAATCGGGTCCTAATGCATCCACCGTTGCCGGTGAAAGCTGTTCTGCAAGAAGTACTACTGGTTTTTCAGTCACGAGAGTGTTCCTTATAAGAATTCTTCTGTAAAAGTTCGAAACGATGCGTTGACGAGCAGGTATCTCATAAAAATCAACCTCACGAACGTCAACCACACATTCACGATATAGACCGTGGGTTTTGCATCGGTTCACCATTTACGGCCAATGCACACCCTCTGAAAATTGTGGTGGTGTCTGCACACCATTAACACGATATTACGCGCTTTATATACAGACAGCCGGTCATCTGAATGCTCAAATGACCGGCTGCCACTAAAAATTACGCTGTCGCTGAGTTTAGCGAGCTACGCTACCTTCAGTGTAGTCGTCGCTTACCTTGTTCCATGAAAAGAGCTTGCGAAGTTCGCGACCGGTGGTTTCGATGGGGTGTGATTCACCTTTTGAACGCAGTTCCTTGAATTCAGGTGCACCTGCAGCCTGATCTTCCATAAAGCGCTTTGCGAAGGTACCGTCCTGAATATCTGACAGAACAGCCTTCATGTTTTCCTTGACCTCGGGTGAGATTACACGGGGTCCTGAAACGTAATCGCCGTATTCAGCGGTGTCGGAGATTGACCAACGCTGCTTAGCAATGCCGCCTTCAATCATCAGGTCAACAATCAGCTTGAGTTCGTGCAGTACCTCAAAGTATGCGATTTCGGGCTGGTAGCCAGCTTCGGTGAGAACCTCAAAACCGTACTGAACCAGCTGTGAGGTACCGCCGCAAAGAACTGCCTGCTCGCCGAACAGGTCGGTTTCAGTTTCTTCGGTGAAGGTAGTCTCGATAGCGCCTGCACGAGTTGCGCCCAAGCCCTTAGCGTATGCCAGTGCCAGCTCGAGAGCCTTACCTGACTCGTTCTTTTCTACAGCAACGATGGCGGGGACGCCGCGTCCAGCCTCAAATTCACGGCGCACGGTGTGACCGGGACCCTTGGGTGCAACCATTGCCACGTCTACGCCTGCGGGAGCTTCAATGAAGCCGAAACGGATGTTGAAGCCGTGCGCGAAGAAAAGAGCATCGCCTTCGTTGAGGTGAGGAGCGATCTCGTTCTTGTAAACCTCAGCCTGAACCTGATCCGGAACCAGGATCATAATCAGATCAGCTTCCTCAACTGCATCAGCTACTGAAAGTACACGCAGGCCTTCAGCTTCTGCCTTTGCGCGTGACTTTGAGCCTTCAGCCAAGCCGATGCGAACGTCGACGCCTGAGTCGCGCAGGTTGAGCGCATGCGCGTGACCCTGTGAGCCGTAACCGATGATTGCAACGGAACGCTCTGAGATGTTCGCCAAATCAGCGTCGTCGTTATAGAAAATCTTTGCTGCCATGAAAATGATCTCCTTGAAATAGATCGAACGGGTATGTGCTACCTGTTTCTAATGGTATTAGGTTCACGATGTTTACGCGTTTTTATAAATACTCGTCTTATATTTTGAACTTTTTGTAGTCACATCGTGAAATATTTTTAGTTTCGAAGGGTCTTCTCGCTCATCGAACGCGGTCCGCGTCCCAGTCCGATGGTTCCCGCACGTACAATTTCACGCACACCAAACGGCTCAAGAACATCCAAGAAAGCATTCAGCTTCTCAGCCGAACCAGTTGCCTCAATGACAACGGATTCAGTAGACACGTCAACCACCGCTGCGCGGAACAAGTCAGCTGCCTGGGTAACCTGAAGTCGAGTTGCCGCGTCCGCGCGAACCTTAATCATGATGTGATCACGCTGAACGGAGGATTCTTGAGGAAGTTCAACAATCTTTAGAACATGCACCAGCTTATTGAGCTGCTTTGTAACCTGTTCCAGCAAGATTCCATCGGCATCGACCACTACAGTAATACGCGAAATTCCTGGAACTTCAGTATGACCCACGGCCAGTGAGTCAATATTGAACATACGGCGGGCGAAAAGACCTGAGACGCGTGCGAGCACACCCGGCTTGTCTTCTACTAATACGGAGAGTGTATGACTGCTCATCGGCCTTAGTCCTCTCGGTCGAAATCGGGTGAAGTGTCTTTAGCGATTTGGATGAGGTCGTTGGAAATACCTGCCGGCACCATCGGCCACACCATGGAATCAGGGCTCACGGTGAAGTCAATAACAACCACGCGATCGTTGATCTCCAGAGCCTGCTTGATGACGTCATCAACGTCGTCGTCATTTTCGCAACGCAGAGCAACAGCACCATAGGCTTCTGCCAACTTCACAAAATCAGGGATGCGCGCGGTACCGTGACCGGTATTCAGATGAGTGTTGGAGTAGCGACCATCGTAGAAGAGAGTCTGCCACTGACGCACCATACCCAATGATGAGTTATTGATAATCGCAACCTTGATGGGAATGTTGTTTTGCACGCAGGTCGCCAATTCCTGGTTGGTCATCTGGAAGCAACCATCGCCATCGATTGCCCATACAACGTCTTCGGGATGCGCAGCCTTGACGCCCATCGCGGCAGGAACGGAATAACCCATGGTGCCCAGACCAGCTGAATTAATCCAGTGACGCGGTTTTTCATGCTCGATAAAGTGAGCAGACCACATCTGGTGCTGGCCAACGCCTGCTACATAGTAGGCATCCGGGCCGGTCAAAGCGCTCAGACGCTCGATCACGTGTTGCGGCTGCCCCAGCCCATCGGGAGTTGCGGTATAACCCAGCGGGAAATTCTTAATCCAGCTGTTGAGCTTGTTCCACCACGGTTCAAGATCCTGCAACCCCTCAGAAAATTCAGTGCGGAGAATCTGATTGAGCTCGGGCAAAACATATTTGAGATCGCCCACGATAGGCACATCAGCGTAACGGATCTTTGAGATTTCTGCGGGGTCAACGTCAATGTGAATAATCTTTGCATCTGGTGCAAAGGTATCGACCACGCCGGTCACCCGGTCATCAAATCGTGCGCCTAAAGTCACCAACAGATCTGATTTCTGCATAGCCGTCACTGCAGGCACAGTTCCATGCATACCCGGCATACCCAGGTTCTGCGGGTGTGAGTCGGGGAAAGTACCGCGCGCGGTGAGGGTTGTTACAACGGGGGCACCGGTAATCTCTGCCAGCTGGCGCAGTTCATCAGCCGCTCCTGCACGTACCATGCCACCGCCCACATACAACACAGGACGCTCTGCCTGAGCGATGAGTTTTGCGGCCTCGCGGATTTGCTTTGAGTGACCGCGGGTGACGGGGTGATAACCGCGTACATCAGTGGTTGGTGGCCACGAAAAATCCATCATTCCCTGCTGTGCGTCCTTGGTGATATCGACAAGGACGGGGCCGGGACGGCCAGTAGAAGCAATGTGGAAGGCTGTTGCGATGCAACGCGGGATCTCTTGCGCATCACGCACCATGAAGGAATGTTTGGTAATTGGCATCGTCATACCAACAATGTCAGCCTCTTGGAAAGCATCGGTACCAATAACCTTTGATGAAACCTGACCGGTAATTGCAACCATCGGCACAGAATCCATGTTGGCATCTGCCAAAGGAGTCAACAGATTAGTCGCACCGGGCCCAGAAGTCGCGATGCAAACGCCGACCTCTCCCGTAGAGATAGCGTAGCCCTGAGCTGCGTGCCCTGCTCCCTGCTCGTGGCGCACCAAGATGTGGTTAATAGCGGTTGAGTCCAGCAGCGGGTCATAGGTGGGCAAAATAGCTCCACCTGGCAAACCGAAGACAGTCGTCACGCCGAGTTCTTCAAGAGAACGCACAATAGCTTGAGAGCCAGTCATCCTCTCAGTCGTTGATGTTTTCTGCTGTGCATCAAGACTACGACGGTCGCCAGTCTTATTGGCTACTGCCGCGGGGGTTATAGGGTTTCCCGTAGTCATGTCACGTCCTTATTTTCTAACCTGTTGTTCCTGGTGTGCGTTGATAAGGAACAGTTGCTCGAATCGACCCGTGTGTTTGACGTGCAAAACTTACAAAAAAACCCTCCGCTAATGTAAAGCGAAGGGCGCATCGTCATGTGAACACAAAAAATAGTTCTAGGTAGCGCGCCCTATGGCACAATCACTAGAAGAATTTCAACGGCTTCAATACGGTGCTGTTTCATGCTGTCCAGTATTCTCTGTGCGGTGGGACACTGTCAAAGCTATCTCACATTACAAGATTTCATTTTAGGACGTCAGACTCAAGTTTCCAGCTTTGTTTCTGATTATTGAGCGCGCCTCTTCCCACAGAGAAACATCAGTTCATACTGTCGATACTCTCAACCTCGCTCGGTAAACTGGGTCACATGAACAAGGAACATTTAGAGAGCAATCAGATTGCTACACTGCTACACACCGTATTCGATGAACAAATCATCAATTACGGCGCCTACAACCTTGTTCTTGCCACAGGTTCTGCCATTTACCAAAATCCCGATGTGGCTCAGCACCAATCAGCCGATCAGGAGCTTTTTTTGGTGGGCTACCGCGAGATGCCTCGAGAAATGGTCATTATCCCTATTCAGACACCCGAAATCACAAGCGGTGGTGCTCCTACTTCAATAGATAACACCACTATTGCCTCGATGAGCACTGTTGATGCTACGCAGCTCAAAATTTCACTCACTAACGGCAGTGTCTTTGACTTAAGCTTTATCCCCGTTCACACCTTCAAGAGTGACCACGGCCAGGGACAACTTGATCAGAGCTTCGACCTCGACGATTTTTTCAATTTCATCAATAACTCCCACCTATTAGAAGAAGTCGCATAGCGCCACGATAGACCCTGCCCTTAAATCTTCTACCGGGATTAAGAGTTAAAACAAAAAGGTCGGTTTCATCTGAAACCGACCTTTTCTTGTATGTACACCCCGTGGGACTTGAACCCACAACCCATTGATTAAGAGTCAATTGCTCTGCCAATTGAGCTAGAGGTGCTTAGTTACTTCCTGAAGCAACGAATAAATACTATACGCACATCTAAAGCAGCATGCAAGCCAAAACAGCTATTTGTAACGCTATTCACAATTTTGCCGACCTTCAGGCTCTCCCCTTGCCTGAAATATAACCCTGCGCAAAAAGCAACAAAGGCAAGGAACCGACAAGACTGTAGATAACTCGAGAGAAAACCCCACAGCCTCAGCATCGGACCCGAGATAAATAAAAAAGGCTGGCTCTCAATGAGAACCAGCCTTTAGCTTGTACACCCCGTGGGACTTGAACCCACAACCCATTGATTAAGAGTCAATTGCTCTGCCAATTGAGCTAGAGGTGCATATCTATCGCTTCAAACATTTCATGTTCGCCGTGAAGACATGTATAACTATAGAGGGTCTCAAATGGGTATGCAAATCGAAACCGCCCTTTGTAACCAAGCACACTTTCAGCGTAATTTTTTGGGTAAAGATAAAGGGTGCATCACGCTTGGCGATGCACCCGGGGAGACATGGGGATTAATTTTCTCGAGAGTCCTCCGGGGAGAGAACCTCAATAACAGCCGTCAGCGGCTTAGACTGGTCAATTTCTTCATCGACCTCAACAGTATTAACTTTTTCAGGGCTGGGAACCATGTTGCCTTCCACTGCTGAATGGAAGATCTCCTTACCACCCTCATGGGTAGACAGTTCATGAATTACATCAATAAGCATTTCATGGAACTGGGGGTTAGCCAGCTGACCAAGCTGCGACAAAGTCTCATCGACCTGCTGAGCATGCATCAAAGCATCCTCACCAGCATCCGTAATAGTTAGCAAATAACTACGACGATCCGCTGAACTGCGGATGCGAGCAATATGACCGTGAGACTCCAGACGAGCCAAGGTTTTACCCATTGTCTGCGCTTGAACACCGACAATCTGAGCAACCTTAACCTGCGAAATCTCACCATTTTGAGAAATCACACCGAGTGCGGTTACACCCGCGTGAGTAAGCCCTAAATCCTTGAGCTGAGCGTTCCAGCTATGTTCAAGCATTCGAGCGGCGGTTGACAATAAACGATTAATAGACCACTTACCAATATCAGGCATACAGCTATTATAAGTGTTTTTAGAGGCTCTCAACTTATAAAATAGGTAGCCCTTACCATCGATGTAGCATTGTTGGGCCAAAAAGCCGATAATAAGCGGTGATATTAGTTTGATTGTCTAACTTTGTCACCAAAGAAAGGTACAAGCAACGTGTCTCATAAACTCTCTGTTGGCGATGTAGCGCCAGATTTTTCACTCCAAAATTCAGCCGACGAGACGATCACGCTCAGCGATTTTCGTGGAAAGAAAACTATCGTTTATTTCTACCCCAAGGCATCCACCCCGGGATGCACCAAACAAGCCTGCGATTTCCGCGACAATCTCTCATCACTCACTGCGGAAGGCTATTCAGTCATCGGCATCTCTCCCGATGCCCAGCAAGCAATCCAGAAGTTCGAAGATAAAGAATCTCTCAACTTCCCACTGTTATCTGATGCAGACCATACAGTAGCTGAAGCATATGGCGCTTGGGGAGAGAAAAAGAACTACGGCAAAACCTACGTTGGTCTCATCCGCTCAACTATTGTGCTCGATGAAGAAGGCAAAGTAACGCTTGCTCAATACAACGTTCGCGCAACTGGACATGTTGCCAAACTCCGCCGAGATTTGGGCATCGATAGCTAAACTCATCGCGCCGATTAGCATCAACGCGCAAACTGTTGTAATATTCAAAACGTTGTTTTTCATATTCGACAAGCGCGAGTGGTGAAATTGGCAGACACGCAGGATTTAGGTTCCTGTGCCTTACGGCGTGAGGGTTCAAGTCCCTCCTCGCGCACTAAAGCCCAGATTTTTTCTGGGCTTTAGTTGTATCAACGACGATATAGTTGAGTTCGGATTATTAGAAGGTTTACCGATGGCCTCTTCGCAGTTTTCACGTCGCACCCTCGCAAAACTTACGTTGGCTGTGGCATCAGGATTTTCCCTTGCCTCCTGCTCCGCCGAATCTCACACAGACAGCGCATCAGCCTCCAATAGCCAGCAAGATTCTAAAACTCTACGGTTCGCCCAAGCAGCGTCCGTTACTTCTTTAGACGTAGCCACCAGCTCTAGCCTAGAAACCGCGCGCATCAATGCCCAGGTGATTGAAGGATTAGTTGCAGCCAACCTTTCTACCGGCCAGCCTGAGCCAGCCCTTGCCACGGACTGGACGATTTCGGATGATCAGCTCACCTACACTTTTACCCTCCGAAACGACGTAAAATTTCATGACGGTTCGACCTTGGATTCTGAGACAGTCCGCAAAAATTTCGAACGATTTGAAAAGCTAGCTCATACCTCCGATCTCTCTTCGCATGCCTGGTACCTTACGTTCTTCGGCACCGAAAATAAATCAGAGGTTTTAGAGCCCCTTATCAGCTCCTACAAAGCACAGGGCAGCTCGTTTATCATTGAGCTCTCGCGTCCCAGTACCTCTTTTCTCTCAGCCCTTGCTCAACCGGCGTTCGCTGTTTGTTCCACTGGCATCATCGGCGCGGATGGGACACTCAGCTCTTCCCCGATTGGCACCGGCCCATTTACCGTGCAATCCACAGAGAATGACACTGTCAAACTTTCTCGATTTGAGTCGTATTGGGGCAACGAGGTTCCACTCGATTCTATTGAATTTATCACCATCAAAAGCTCCGAGTTGCGTTTTTATAAGCTCACATCGGATGAGCTGGACGTTTATGACCAGGTGGGTCGAGAAGATTATGTGCCGCTGGCTCGGTCCGGTTATCAAACCCGCACCCGTGACCCGTATGCTCTGACCTACGTTGGCATCAACTTGGAACATCCCGTATTTGCTGACCCAAATGTACGACTGGCAGTAACCCACGCAGTCGATGCTTCCGCATTGGTACACGCGATTTTTCCCGAGGGCAGCAACACCGCAGTTGACTATATTCCCCCGCTTTTCATGTCGCGAGCAGAGGGCATCGAGACCCTGACCAAACATGATCAAGACCGCGCCAAAGAACTCCTCAAAGCATCCTCATATTCAGGCGAAGAGGTTGAGTTCTACTACCCCACCGACGTCTCGCTCACGTCCATGGAAAAACCAGAAGTTGTGTATTCCAGCATCGCTGCGGATTTGACCCGCGCCGGTTTTACTATCAAACCCGTTCCGATTAAGTGGTCAGATGGCTATTTGGATAAGGTCAACGCCACCGGCACCAAACGAGGCCTCTCCCTACACGGTTTCACAGGCTCCTACAGAGACCCCAACGCTTTCATATGGCGAGTACTAGCCCCCACGCTCATCTCGGCAAAAGCCCTTTCAGCCTTGGACGCATCATCCAAGGTTAAAGACGGCACTATTATGCCGTTTTCTGATGTCATAGAGCTGATTCAAAAAGCAGATGCACTGGATAACCTTAATGAAAGACGCGAAGCATTCAAAGATGCCAGCTACCACCTGATGGAACACACCGTAGCAGTTCCCATCGCATACGCGGTTAGCTCCGTTGCACTGGGGAAAAACGTTACAAGCTACTCAGTAACGTCAACAGGAATCGATGACATCGCGCATGCTGATGTTCAAAAATAACGGTCTGCTTCAAAAGAATACTTATTTTTATGTCATCTTCCGCGAACTCCGCTTGACGTGTTATGCGCATCGCACACAGACGCGCTACTGTAAATAAGAACGATACTTTTATTAATTGCAGTAAGACCACAACAGCGGTTTTACTGCCACAACAAATGGAGTTCTCACAGTGACACGGACTGAAAATACAGACGTAGTCCTCGTTGGCGCGGGCATCATGAGCGCCACCCTCGGTGTGCTTTTGAAAGAGGTTGAGCCATCATGGAACATCACCATTCTTGAGCGTCTTGATGAAGCTGCTCAGGAATCATCTAACCCCTGGAACAACGCAGGTACAGGTCACTCCGCACTCTGCGAGTTGAACTACGCGCCCATGGGTAAAGACGGCACTGTAGACCCGGCAAAGGCGCTGGGCATCAACGAGCAGTTCCAGGTTACCCGTCAGCTGTGGGCCTCACTCGTAGAAGAAGGCAAGCTGAACAACGCGTCCTTCATTAACCCCGTGCCCCACATGTCACTGGTCTTCGGAGACGCTCACAGTGACTACATGGCAAAGCGCTACGGAGCTCTTGCAGCAAACAAGCTGTTTGAGCGCATGCAATTCAGCGAAGACCGTGACCAGATTGCTCAGTGGGCACCGCTCACCATGAACGGTCGTGCAGCCGGACGCGTGGCTGCCACTTACTCCCCTGAAGGCACCGACGTTGATTTCGGCGATCTCACCCAGCAGATGCTCGATTACCTTCAGGCAAACGGTGTTCAGGTTGAATACGGCCAGCAGGTCACCAACCTCACCCAGGAATCAGACAAGAGCTGGAATCTCAAGGTCAAGAATCGCCTGAATTCAGAACACAACAAAACCATTCGCGCTAAGTTTGTCTTCCTCGGCGCAGGTGGCGGCGCACTGTCCCTTTTGCAAAAGTCCGGTATTCCCGAGGGCAAGGGGTACGGCGGATTCCCCGTTTCAGGTTTGTTCCTGCGAAACACCAACCAAGAAACCGCGCAGCAGCACAACGCTAAGGTCTACGGTCAGGCATCAGTAGGTGCTCCGCCCATGTCAGTACCGCACCTGGACACCCGCTACGTGAATGGTCAGCGTTCGCTTCTGTTTGGTCCCTACGCCGGTTTCAAGACCAACTTCCTCAAACAGGGATCACTCTTGGACTTGCCGCTTTCATTGCGCCCCGACAACATCTACCCGATGGCTCGCGCCGGGCTGGCTAATATGTCGCTCACCAAGTACCTCATCACCGAGCTGCTCAAAAAGCGCGAACAGCATATTGAATCACTGCACGAGTACTACCCCGAAGCTAACGGCGACGAGTGGGAACTGATTACTGCAGGTCAGCGCGTCCAGGTTATGAAGAAAGACCCGCAAAAGGGCGGCATTCTTCAGTTCGGTACCGAGCTGATCAGTAGCGCAGACGGTTCAATCTCAGCTCTGCTCGGTGCGTCCCCCGGCGCATCCACCGCGGCACCGATTATGATCAAGCTCCTCAAGCAGTGCTTCCCCAATCAGCAAGCTGAGTGGGAACCCCGCTTGAAAGAATTGATTCCCGCCTACGGCGTGACCCTCAACGATAACCCCGAACTGGCGGATGAGGTTATGGCGCACACCGCTCAGGTACTGGGCATCAACAACTAACCTCTCATACGACAGTGGGACAATCGCCGTGTGGCGGTTGTCCCACTGTCGTATTTGAAAGGCACGTTCTGAAGTTATCTCAGAATACCCAGTACACTGGATATCCTTGAAGTAATCACCATTACCGTACACACAAAGAGAGAAATGTATGTCTCTAGAAGAACTGACGGTCCAAAGAGCTGAACGCGGTTCTAAACCGGACTCGTCTGAGAAGCCTCAAAAACTCACAAAGTTGGGTAAGCCAAGCTGGATTTACATTTTCAAGCGCTCGCTTCGCGAGTTTCTTGCAGATGGTTGCACCGACCTCGCAGCCGCACTGACCTACTTCACCGTGCTGTCAGCTGTGCCGATGCTCCTTGCGATGGTTTCGCTCCTTGGTGTTTTCGGTCAGGGCAAACAAACAACTGACGCTATCATCAGCTTCCTGTCAGACTACGCACCGTCAGACGTTCTGTCAGTAGTTCGCGGGCCAATTACCGAGCTCACCGCATCCAGCGCTGCCGGTTTAGCGTTGGTTACCGGTATCGTGGGTGCCCTGTGGACCGCGTCCGGTTACATCGGTGCGTTTGGTCGCGCAATGAACCGCATTTACGATGTGGTTGAAGGACGCCCGCTCTGGAAATTGCGCCTCATCAACCTGGTGATTACTACCATTATGGTTGTCATCATGGTTCTGATGATGTTACTTCTTCTGACATCTGAGAACGTATTGAACGTGGTGGGTGACTTCACCGGTGTAGACCTTAGCGGTTTCGCAGCGATTTGGACGTATGTTCGTTGGTTCGTTCTTCTGCTGATTGCTATCGTTCTGATTGCGATTTTGTACTACGCGACCCCGAACGTGAAGCAACCCAATTTCCGTTGGATTTCACCCGGCGCTGTCTTTGCGCTGATTATGATGGGTGTCTCCGGCGCAGCATTCACTTTCTACGTTTCTAACTTTGGCAACTACAACAAGACCTACGGTGCCATCGGTGGCGTCATCATCTTGCTGATGCTGATTTGGATTATGAACAATGTTCTTCTGTTCGGTGCTCAGTTGGATGCTGAGATCCAGCGAGCTCGTGAGTTGCATGCTGGTATTGTTGCTGAAGAAAACATTCAGATTGAACCCCGTGATGACACCATGGCTGTCAAGAATCTTGAGAAGCTCGACAAGCTGGTTGAAGAAGGCAAAGAAATTCGCCTGAGCAATGATTCAGGAATGAATATGCAAAAGACCGCTTCAAAGAGCAAGAACATCAACGATATTGATTTGAGCTAGTTTTTAGCTATAAATCGAGGGCTCGGTTCCGCTGTACCGGGCCCTTGTCTTTTAACTCTTGCTGAATTATTTTTCGTGGGGCAAGAAGTAGTAAGAATCGGTTCCCCACAGTCGTGCGATGGTTTTTCACCGTATATGAGAGTTTATGAGTATGAGAGAGTCAAAGATTAAGACCTGGTGCGGATATTATGAGCGGTGATGTTTATTCAGCAAAAGGATGACGATGATGCCCCTACTCAACGCTCAGCTCTTTGAACCGGATGCCACGACTCGTGCCACGGTTCTTGCGATTCACGGCTTTGGCGGCTCTACCGAGCAGAGTTGGGTGAAACCTGGCTGGATCAAAAAACTCAATGCGGCAGGGTTCGCTGTGTATGCGGTACCCCTCCCTTTACACACTGCGAATGCTGGCAGTCAGGTTTCTGATGACTCATTACTAAAGGCTTTTATCGGTCAGCTTTCTGCCCAAATACCTCAGCTGAGTCCACCTGTCATGGGCCTCGGGTTTTCGTTCGGTGCCAGGGTGATCTGGGAGCTCTTAGCTACCCCCGATCAGCAGCTAACCAGCGCAGTTCTCATCGGTCTCGGTGCTACTAATCATATGGATGCTGCCGCCCACGAAATTGCAACAGGTCAGGCGTCTGCCCATCATCCCGCACGACTTTTCGATCGCGTCCTTGCGCACACTGCAGTGCCTCAGGATAATCTTTTGCGATTTGCTCAGCTGACCGCTGATAATTTTGAACCGGGCAACGATACTATCAATGCTCCCGTGCTGCTCATTTCAGGAGAATTTGATGAGTTAGCGCAGGATACAGATGAACTCGTCACAGCAATCACTGCCAGCCACCAAATATGCGAAAAGCTAGCGGTACCCGGTCGTGACCATATCTCAGTTTTGACCTCGGGCTTAGCACGCTCCACCGCCGTAAAATTTTTTACTCGTCATACAGGGTAATCCGCTCAATGTTTGGGACTGACGGTTTGCTCGACTAGGGTAGAAGATAAGCACATGATACGTGTTGGACACTTAGACAATGAACGTAAGGAAGTACACGATGCACAAGGTTCGAGCAGTCGTCTCCCTCAAAAAAGGCGATGTCAGCGTAACGACTATTAACGTCCCCAGCCCAGGTCCGGGCGAAGCTCTTGTAAAGGTTCTGACCTGCGGTGTTTGCCAAACCGATGAGCACTACGTTGAAGGCGGCGTGGGTGATAACTACCCGTACCTGCTCGGTCACGAATCAGCAGGTATTGTGGAAGAAATCGGTGAAGGCGTCACCAACGTTGAAGTGGGCGACAAAGTTATCTTGAACTGGCGCGCAGTCTGCGGCGAGTGCCGTGCCTGCAAGAAGGGTCAGCTACAGTACTGCTTCAACACTCACAACGCTACCCAGAAAATGACGCTTGAAGACGGCACCGAACTTGAGGCAGCCCTCGGCATCGGTTCATTTGCTGAAAAGACTCTGGTAGCGGCTGGTCAGTGCACCAAGATCGAAGCAGAGCTTGAAGACGACCAGTATGCTGCAGTTGGCCTGTTGGGTTGTGGCGTTACCGCAGGCATTGGTGCAGCTCTCAACACCGGTGAGGTGCAGCGAGGTGAGTCAGTTGCTGTGATTGGCTGTGGCGGTGTTGGTACCGCCGCTATCGCCGGCGCAAAACTCGGTGGAGCAACCAAGGTAATCGCGGTAGACGTCGATGAGCAGAAGCTCGAACGCGCACGCTCGCTCGGAGCGACCCACACTGTGAACTCCAAGAAGAAGGACGCGGTTGAAGCAATCCGCGAGCTCACCGACGGTTTCGGCGCAGACTTGGTTATCGATGCAGTAGGCGTAGCCGATACCTTCAAGCAGGCCTTCGAGGCTCGTGATCTGGCGGGACGCGTCGTCCTCGTGGGCGTTCCCGCTCCCGGAGCCACCCTCGAAGTACCTCTTGATGAACTCTTTGGCCACGGTGGCTCCATCAAGTCGTCGTGGTACGGCGATACTCTGCCCACCCGCGACTTCCCGATGTTCGTTCAGCACTATCAGCTGGGTAACCTCGACCTCGATGCTTTCGTGACCGAACGCATCGCTCTTGAAGACGTGGAAAGCGCTTTTGAAACCATGAAGACCGGTAAGGTTCTGCGTTCAGTTGTAGAGTTCTAATTCTCGGACCGTCTTGCTGAAAGGACTTATCATGGCAGAACGTATTGAACGAGTTGTCACCAGCGGTACTTTTTCGTTGGATGGTGGTACGTGGGATGTTGATAACAACGTGTGGATTATTGGCAACGATGAGTCAGTGATTATTGTTGACCCCGCCCACGACGTTGATAAAATCTCACGCACTGTGAACGGTCGAACCGTCGAGAAAATTGTTTTGACTCATGCTCACGATGATCACATTGGTAGCGCAAAAGAAGCAGCGGAACGATTTGATGCTCCGGTGTACCTCAATTCCAAGGATCGCGTGCTGTGGGAAATGGTGTATCCTCACTGGGATTTCGACCACGATGTTGAAGACGGTCAGCAGATTACCATCGGTTCGACGACGCTGACAGCTCTTGAAACTCCCGGTCACTCCCCCGGTTCTGTGTGCTATTACGCGCCCGAGTTGAGCTGGGACAACAGTGAGGGTGTAGTTTTCAGTGGCGACACCCTCTTTCAGGGTGGCCCCGGCGCTACAGGACGCTCATTCAGCAGCTTTGACACGATTATCGAGTCCATCAAGGCAAACCTTCTGACTCTTCCCGAGTCCACCGCTGTTCTCACGGGACACGGTGATACCACCGGAATCGGTCTTGAGGCTCCCGACCTGGACGAATGGATCGCTCGAGGCCACTAAGGTCAGGTTCACTGTTAAAAGCTCAAGGGGTGGATGCAAACGGCATCCGCCCCTTGAGCCTATCTAGATAAGGTTCAGTATCTACACGAAGTTTCTCAGGTTTACTTCATAAGTACGACGCCAGAGGTAGCCGTAGAAGTGTCCGACGATAAAAAAGATGGTGGCGGCGATGAGGGGGATCAACATAGCGGCTTGAAACCCAAATCCCTCACCCACGAGAGCTCCCCACACCAGGCCAATCGCTAAGCCCACCGTCAAGGTGGACTGCGAAAAGGTAAGGGCAAGCTCCAGATAACCTCGGGCTGAAATTGCGGTGGTGACAGACTCCATGCACACCGTAGCCGCTCCAATACCTGCACCCAACGCTAACAGTGCCAGAGCTACACCAAAATTCGTGACCGGAATCGACAGCATCATGGTCAACGCAATCAAAGCCACCGCGCTCAACAGCCACGACTGCCAGCCCGCAATGCGCACGCGTCCAGCCAGTAACAAAGCTCCGACCGTAGCACTGGATAGACCCATTGCCCCGATATAGAATCCTACAGTTTCAACGTCATCCGCATTGAGGGTATAAGCTGCCAGCGATGACTGAGTGGCCCCGATAATCGCACCGATACACACGGCTCCCAGCAACGGCAGCCAGATAAAACCGCGATGGTCGCCGTGCACGGCATCACCGTCAAACTTGCTCAACCTCGATGAATGTATGGGCATAAAAAGAGGCTTATTGATGCGCGAAATAGCAAAAAGAACGCCAAGCATATTAATCGCAATCAGCGCGAGCACAGCGTAGAGCGGACTCGCAAAAAGAGAGATAGCACCGGTTAGAACCGCAGCAAGTGGCAATGCCAAAACCTCAAGCATCGACTCTAGCGCAATGGCAGAATTCAGCATCTTGCGATCCTTGCTGGTTGCGTACTCCCGGCTCCAATACGACCGCATCATTGCAGCCATGGGAGGTGTAGTTGCACCGGCGAGCGCGGCAGCAACTAGAACACCCACAATGCCCTGTTGAAAAGCTTTGTTACTGAATTGCAGAAATTGCCACAGCAAAATCGCCATCATGGGGATATTGAGGATGCCTGTCGTCACCAGAACGGGAGTATGCCCGAATTTTCGCGCCACGGCACTGTAGAGAGGCATCATGACGGCAAACGAGAGCGCCGCGATGCCGGCGGCATACCCACCGAGCGTGACCTCCCCCGTTTCTGATGCCATCAATATCAGAAGGGACAGTGAGAGCACAGATGGGGCGAGTCGCATGAGCACCACAAACAGCAGAAACTGTATGCCGAGGGTACGTACTATCACCTGTAAACGGCTCATGGTGTACCTGATGGAGTATTTCCATCTGCTCCTGACAGGAGGGTTCGTTTCAATCTCCTGGGGCACAATGGTTTTTCTAAGGGGCGACAATGTGAGATCCCTCCGGCGAACGACGCACCTGAACTTGGGTGGTGATGCGGTTCTTCATTTCTGAAACGTGGCTAATTAGCCCGATAACCCTACCATTTTCGCGTAAAGAATCGAGCGTTCCCATGACTTCTTCGAGAGTGGAGTCATCGAGAGAGCCGAATCCCTCATCAACGAACAGGGTATCGATGGAGATCCCGCCGTTTCTATGTTGTACCACTTCTGCCATTCCCAGTGCCAGTGCCAGCGATGCCATGAAGGTTTCGCCACCGGAAAGAGATTTGGTGGGGCGCACTTTGTCGTGCCAAGCGTCCTTTACAACGATGCCCAAGCCCGACTTTTTAGAGCCACGTCCTTTCTCGCGTTCTGTGCTGTATTCGAGGGTGTAGCGTCCGTGTGTCATGGCGTTCAAGTGCAGTGATGCGCTGGTGGCTACATCTTGTAGCTGCGCTGCCAGCACGTAGGTGGTGAGCGTCATTTTAAGCTGGTTGTCGGCGTCTGTTCCGTTGGCGGTATCAGCCAGGTGACGCCAGGTTTGTGCGGACTGCACGATGGTCTGAGACTCATCCATTTGCTGGGTGTAGCGTTGCTGGATACTTTCAAGACTCTGGCGGGTTCCGTCAAGGGAAGAGCTCAAAGAGACGGATTCTTCTTTGGCGGTTTCGAGATGTTCTACGCGGCGCGCAGCATCTTCAATGTCTTCTGCCGTGGGGCGAGTTTCTTGATTCTCAATTCGTTGGGCGATGTTGTGCATGGTCTCGGTCTCGAGTTGTCCTAGTAGTCGAGCCCACGCGGCGTCGTAGTTCTGAATCTCCTCGCGCATCTGAACACGGTTGTGAGATGGCAGGAAGGCTGCTTTTGCCTCTTCGGCACTATCGAGCGCTGATTTCTCAATGGCCTGCGATAGGTTCTCCTGTGCAGTTCGCAGTCGGATGTGAGCACTTTCTACCGCTTGATGATGTGCGTGAAGCTGGGCGATATCTTTCGTCAGTGCGCGCATGTTCGCCAGTCTTTCAGAAAAGCTGGTGTGTTCTTGTTGCTTGTGCTCTAGCTGCTCGCTGAGGTGCTTTTCACGGTGTTGGTCGGCTTGTACGCTGCCTTCCAGTGTCTTGAGCTGGTCGTTGAGCTCTTGAAGGGTCTGGGTGAGGGTTTGAATCTGCAATTCGATGCTTTGACGCTGGGTTCGCAGTTGCTGTGCACGTGCGTTTTGTGTCTTCAGCTCTCTTACCTGTTGCTGATTATGCTGATGCTGTTGCTGCGCAGTCGCGAGCTCTACGGCCCCTTGCTCTGTAAGTGCCTGCACCTCGGCGGTGCTTTCTGCTACCGCTTGCAAGGCTTTTTGTACAGTGCTTTCTGCTTGTTGACGAAGCTCTAGCGCGGTGTCGATATCATGTTGTTCGACTACTCGCTCACCGCCTTTGACAGTGGCAGGACGCGGGTGCTCTTGAGAGCCGCAGACTGGGCAGGGGTGTTCGTCGTTCAGTTGCTGAGCTAGGGTGAAGGCAGCCTGCGCGTATCTGTCGCGTTGCAGTTGCTCAGCGACCTGCGCGCGTTGGGTTCTTGTGCGTTCAGCATCGTGTAAGGCGCTCTTTCGTTGTTCGCGCTGTTGGGTAGCGCGCTCGAGGGATTGTGAAAGCTCAACAATGCGGGCTGAAGTTTTCTCGGTGGTGAGAGCGCGTTCTAGCTCCACAGCAATATGTTCTAAAGCTTCGAGCTCTTGACTGATGCTATCGCGTTGCTCTTGGGCATCTTTCAGCTGTACGTCTTCTTGATTCCACTGCACACGACGGCGTTCTGCCTCAGCCCTGAGTTTTGCAAGGTTTTTCTGTGTTTCGGCCCTTTGCTGTTCTGCAGTGACCAGTGCTTCTAGCTTGGTGAGCGGTTGTTGCAGGGTTTCCTCATCAAGTTTCTCGGCAGAGACGGTTTTGAGGGTGGCTTCAGGATGTTGCGGCTCTGCTGCTTCTACGATGCGCCTTAGACGCTCTGCCGCGCTAGTGCGCGTCCTTTGATGGTCATCTTGCGCCGCATCCGCGTCTTGGTGCGCAGCGGTGGCAGTTTCGATGTAGGCGTGGATTTCTGCCGCTTGCTCAGCCCGTTGTGCGCGGACTTTAAGCTGTTCGATGTTCTCACTTTGCTGGCCCAGCTCTTCTTTGCGCGCGAGTAAAAGGTGGTAGGTATCCCAGTCTTTGGCTCGGTCAGCGAACTGACGATGCTTCTGGCGAGCTTCCGGAAGCTGTTGGTCAAGCCCCGAGCGCACAGTCGACAGCGCATCGATAGAATCATTGACCTCTAAGAGGTAGGCACGGTGCTTTGTCACAAAGGCAGGCAGATTTTCTGCCTCTTGGGGGTGGTCAGTTTCTTCGGGGAGCTCTTGTAGAGACTGGTCCGCAGGCTCTACTGGCGTCTCAGTATCTTCGGCAGAGTGAGCGTCCAAAAACTCCTGAGCTTCGCGGATGCGAGCACGCGAGAACGCATCGTCAAGCTGACTCTCTAGCTCCTCCAGTTGACGAAGAGAGGTTTCTGCACGGTTTTTGGCAGCTAGGGCGCGCGCCATGAGTTCTGCCTGGATCTGCTCGTATTCGTAGGAGCCGAAGAGCTTCTTGAGTAGTCCTTCGCGCTCAGTAGAGCTTGAGTTCAAGAATTTAGCGAACTCTCCTTGCGGCAGAAGAATAACCTGCACAAATTGTTCGCGTTTGAGACCGATCGTTTGCTCGATGTAGGCACCGGCTTCATCGTTCCGACTTGAAATAGAGACCCATTCGCCGTCTTCCCAGCGGTCCAGCTGGGTTTTAGCGTGTTCTTTCACTGCCCCGTATTTGGAGCGCGTAGAGGGACGCATCCACTCTGGGCTACGGTAAATACGGTAGCGAACCCCGCTAATGGTACATTCAAGCTCTACCCATGGAACCTCATTCTCTGCAGCAAAGTGCGAGCGCAGGTCCGGACGTCCGGTGGATGTGGTGCCGTAGAGCGCGTAGCACAGCGCATCGAGAATTGAAGATTTACCGGCACCTGTTGGACCGTTGAGTAAGAAGAGTCCGGCATCGTTGAGGACATCAAAGTTTAGCGTCTCTTTGCCGGCGAATGGCCCGTAAGCATTGAGGGTGAGTTGGTGAATAATCATCGAGAAACACTCTCACTTTCGACGTGTGCAAGTACCTGCTGCATATAGCTGTGTTCGGTCGGTGTCAGTTCATTGCCCAGCACGTATTCAAAGAAATCATCGCATACCTCATTGATCGGTTTACTGGGAGAGACTCTCGCAGGAGCTACACGTTGGGTTTGTTCTGCGCCACAGGGCTCAAAATAAAGTTCTGAGACATTTGCAAAGGATTCCTTGAGTTTTTCAAGGGCGTGGGGCGGACGCTTGGCGTCGGTGAGCGTAATGCTGAACATGGCGTCGGGCGACAGTACAGCTTCCGGAGCGCTCAGCACCTCATCGAGGGTGCCACGAAGTTTGATGAGCTCAAGTTTGGTCTGCCACAGGTGCTCCCGGATATCTCGTATACCGCTGTGATCTACATCGATCATCCATGCGCCCTTACGGTGGAAAGCTTCAGAGAATGAAAAAGCTAGAGGGGAACCTGAATAACGCACAGTTTCAGTGATTTTCTGCTTGCCGTGAAGATGCCCCAGCGCGGCATAATCTACAGTTTCAAAAACGGATGCAGGTACGGTTTCAAGCCCTCCAACACTAATATTTCGTTCAGAATCAGAAACCTCAGGAACCTGTGCTGACGAGGCGAAACAGTGTGCCATAGCGATGCTAGCCGTGTACGTATGTTCGGTGAGGTGCTCCCCTACCTGCTGCATAGCGCGGCTCAAGACCGCGGTGTGTTGCGCCGGCACATCCCAACGCCCTGCAAAAGCACGCGGCTCCAGGTAAGGAATACCAAACACCGCAACCGTTACCCCGTCTTTCGTCAGTTCCACGGGCTCAGCCAGCCGGCTAGCATCGGTCAGAAAATACACCTCAGCTTTGCGTAAAAGATCGGATGCGAAACCTAGACGGAGCGCAGAGTCATGGTTGCCGCTGGTGGCAACTACGGCGGCGCCGGCATCCACTATTGCACTCAAAGCATGAGAAAACAGCGACACCGTGTCGGGGCGAGGTTGCGCCTGATCATACACATCACCGCTAATCAGCACGGCATCAATATGCTCGGTAGAAACCAATTCAACCAGCTCTTGCACGAACTCTTTGCACAGCTCGTGCAGTGAGGTTCCGTGAAAAGTTCTGCCTAAATGCCAATCAGAGGTGTGAAGAATACGCATAATTCCAGTGTACTGAGCATCGGCTCAAAGCGCGGGCGAGAAACTATATATGACTCACGACTGGCTGAGTTTCACCCCGGTAAGATAAAAATATGACTGATCGTTTTCTAGCGCCCGATGCAACAAACCCACGCTATATCACCACCGTGGATGCAGTACTCGCTGCTGCCCTGACTGCTCCTCCTGCGGGATCATCTATCGCACCAGCGTCTTCGCAACTTCTCCTGTATACCCTTGATGGGATTAGCGAAGTTCTAGAGTGGAACAATGAAGGCGCTGCGGCAGACGAGTTCGCCTGCATTTGGCTTGCGTTCACCCGCTGGCTACGTACGACGGGGGCACCGGTATCAGATAATGTCCCGTTCGCTCTAGACCGTCCCATCGATGCCTTGCCGTTGATGTCTTCCAGCGCGCATCAAGAGGCATCGGTCGTAGATATTCTTAATACAGGTCAGATGCAACTACTGTCTAAATCATCGGTCAGGCACGTCAACTCCCCCAGTGTGCTCATCTGGAGCACCGCTTTTGGTCTCCTACCCGTTGAGGATTATCAAACAGTAACCAAGCTCAGCTCTCATACCTGCGCTCTTACTCACGGTGATTCTCGCACGGTGCTCTCTGCCATGTGTGTTGCATTGCTCGTTCGTTCCATGGCGTCAGCTACGTCGGATGCTTCCGTGGAATTTGCGGTTCGAGAACTGCGCGACTGGCTGGCTAACTACTCGAATGCTGATTTCGCCGCACAAGCAACGTCGGTTCTTGCTCTGGTTGATCAAGCTCTGGCAGCCCGCAATGAGCCGCTGACCGTTGAGCATCTGCGTCAAAAATTCGAGGACGCCCGCACCGCCTCTCAGATGCTTGCTGCTGCTCTTTATCTGCTACTGCATGTTGAACGCACAATAGCTGAAACTTCAACTCCAGAGGATATTTTCAACGAATTCCTCTCTGATGTCTCTGAAATAGATGCAGCTCTCACCGGCAACGACCAGCAGTTGCTCTATCATCTGGTTGCTATCTTGTTAGCGGCGGCATACCCCACACCAATGACCGCTATTTCTAACGTTTCAGAGCAAGCCCACGAAGCGATTGATCTTCTGTCAGCCAACTGGCGCAAACAGCTCGGTATCGCTTAACACGAAAGCCGGTGCACGAAGAATTCGTGCACCGGCTTCTTATTTTAGAGGTGTCTTACTGCCCCATAATTTCGTGCTTATGATCCATGAGCCAGTTATCGGCGCGCTCCACAGCAAGACGCAAAATCGCTCCGCCCATACCGCTGTGAACGGTATATGCAACCGCTTGCAACGCCAGGAGCCTAGAAACAATCTTCGCTCGAGTGATTTCTTCTTCGGTCGCAGCTTTTCGTAGGCTCTCCCAGTCGTACCAGTTACCCAATGCGGCCAGGTCGAAAGCGGGGTCAGCTATCGTTGCATGGTCCCAATCAATCACACCCGCTAGGCGATCCCCCTGCCACAAGATGTTATGTCCCGCTAAATCACCGTGTACTAGCACCGGTTCTACCGGATCAAGTTCTAGCACGCTATCGATGACCGCGTGAGCAATTTTCTGGTTAGTTTTAAGCAAGAGCGGAACCACGTCCTGTCTCAGGGTACGAACCCAGTCTGTACCACCCCAGTGCGCGTGAGGGTCATCGAGGTAGGGCTCCCAGCCTGTGGTGTCAATCTTTTTGAGACTGTTGACTAGGGTGGCGAGCGCTTTTTCTGGCGCTGGCCCCGGCTTCCGAGGCTCACCTTTAATCCAGGTGGTACCGACCGCCGTGTGGCCGTTGCGAGTAATGACGCGGGTGATAGGACGCGGCACTTCGTAGGGTAAATCGGTCGGAAGACGCCGGAGAATCTCGGTGCGTCGTGCCACCATAAACGCGGTTTTGTCCGTTTTGGCGACGCGCACACTCAACTGGTTTCCCATGTTGATAATGATGTGTGCTGAGCCCGAATGACGGACGTCCCAGCGGTCGAGGGCGACATTGACGCCGGCCTGAGTCATGACCGCTTTGACCACGGCCATAGACCTCATTTGCTCCAGGTGCGCAACCATTGGCTATTTCACCCTTTTCAATGCTCTATCTGTGATACGTGTTACTCTACATCAAGAGCTCGGCGAAGATGCGGAATCAGTGCTTTAAATGCTTCAGCTCGATGACTCATCGAATTTTTAATTTCGGGGTCAATCTCTGCACAGGACTTACCAGCCAGCTCACCAGTAAGTGCGGCAGGTACCAGGATGGGATCATACCCAAATCCCCCTTCGCCGCGCGGTTCGCGCAGAAGCGTCCCCGGCAGCTCACCGTGCTCGACGGCCGTTTCGCCCGTCGGAGTCGCCATGGATGCTGCACACATAAATCGTGCGCCGCGGTGTTCATCAGCGATATCAGAGAGCTGCGTCAAAAGAAGGTTGAGGTTAGCGGTGTCATCGCCGTGCGCTCCCGCCCAGCGAGCCGAGAAAATACCGGGGGCTCCGTTGAGCACATCAACAGCTAGTCCAGAATCATCAGCGATAGCAATCAGCCCTGTATGGTGAGCTGCAGCGCGTGCCTTGAGCAGGGAATTTTCGGCGAACGTAATGCCGTCCTCAACCACATCTGGCACATCAACGTCTGCGGCGCTAACCACCTGAGCATCGACGTCCAAACCTTCAATCTGACCTCGTAAAATTTCACGAAGTTCGCGAAGCTTACCCTGATTATGGGTTGCTAATACGACGCGGGGCTGCATTCTTTAGCTCTCCAAGGTTTCGTTCTGGATGCGGGTTAGCTCTTTGGTGCCAACCAGGGCAAGGTCGAGTAAGGAGTTGAGTTCATCGCGGTCGAAAGGTGCGCCCTCTGCAGTGCCCTGAACTTCAACGAACTTACCGTCACCGGTAACGACAACGTTCATGTCGGTCTCAGCGCGAACATCTTCAACATACGGAAGATCAAGCATGGGCACACCGTCGATAATGCCCACCGAAATAGCAGAGACAGAACCTGTCAGTGCCTTAGCGTTTTGAGGAAGAATCTTTTCGTTCTTAGCCCACTCGATAGCTTCTGCTAAGGCAACATAGGCACCGGTAATTGCCGCAGTGCGGGTGCCGCCATCTGCTTGAAGAACATCGCAGTCAAGAACAATAGTGTTCTCGCCCAATGCCTTGGTATCAATGATGGCGCGGAGCGAGCGACCAATCAGACGAGAAATTTCGTGGGTGCGTCCACCAATTTTTCCTTTGACGGACTCGCGTGATGAACGAGTACCCGTAGCGCGAGGCAGCATCGCGTATTCAGCAGTGACCCAGCCGGTGCCTTGCCCCTTGAGCCAGCGCGGCACGCCTTCGGTGAACGACGCGGTGCACAGCACACGGGTGTTTCCGAATTCGATGAGAGCCGAGCCTTCAGCATTCTGTGACCAACCGCGAGTAATTTTTACTTCGCGCAGCTGATCGGTAGCGCGTCCGTCGGCACGGGTTACAGTGGTTTCGCTCATAGTTATCTCCTAGTGCGTAGAACAAGTAATCAAAGAATTTAAGAATGACGTTGCACAACGTTGAGCGTTGTCGTGGGCGGGTGCAGCTCTGAGACGCGAGGCGGTTGCACCTCGTAGCTTGCAGATACCTCCGCTAATTCAACGGAACCATCGAAAGCACTACGAGCTTCTGCCAGAATTTCCTGCGGATCATTCCAAACAGGCAGGTGGGTGAGCAAAAGATTTCGAGCATGAGCTTCCCGGGCAACGTCCCCGGCACGCTTACCGGTCAAATGGATGCCGCGCAACGCGTCGTCGCGTCCCTCCTGATAAGCCGCCTCACACAAGAACAAATCAGCGTTGTGCGCTGCCTCAACAACACCCGCGCAGTAGTCAGTATCACCGGAGTAGGTCAGCACTGTATGCTTTCCAGCAACATCACATTCAATACGCAGGGCGTAAGGCTCCTTCGTCGGATGCAGAACCTCAAACGGAGTAATAGTGAGAGGACCAATTTTCACCATTTCATGGTGCATCCAACTGTGAAAATCGAATTCGGTGCTCATGCCAATTTCATCGTATTGCCCATGAGAATGGCGCAAATAATCGTGCAAGTCCGACGGTCCGTACAGCGGGATAGGTCCCTTGCTCCATCCGCGAGGATCCCACTTCACCGCCACATGCACACCCGAAAGGTCAATGCAATGATCAGGATGCAAATGCGACACCAAAATCGCGTCAATATCCTCAAGTTTGACGTGACGTTGCAGAACCCCCAAAGCACCGTTGCCCATATCTAAAATGATGCGCCAGGTCTTACCGGCAGAATCCGTTGCCGAAACCATGTAGCAAGATGCGGGTGAATCCGGGCCCGGAAAGGAACCCGAATTGCCGATGACAGTCAAACGCATAGAGCTTCCCTTTTCAGTGAAAATACTCGATTATCCGCGAGTTGAATCTACGGACGGATCGATAGTGATAGTGGGTGTATGGGCAGCAGGGGGCACTACAGCAAGAGAACCGGTAGGGTAACGCTCAGCCACAGAGTTAGTGTGACGCACGGTTGCAACCTCAGGACCTAGAAAACGGTGAGCCAACCGCTGGAAGGTCTCAGTTTCGCCTGTTGCCAAAAATTCGTGGTGAGTTTCAAGCTCGGAGTTTCTTTCCATCCCGTGGCGAACCAAAGCTTTAAAAACGTCTTTTGCAGATTCTTCTGACGAAGATACGAGGGTCACGTCATCGCCCATAATGTACGAGATAACACCGGTCAGCAGCGGGTAGTGGGTGCACCCCAGAACCACGGTGTCAACGCCAGCATCCTTGAGCGGTTGCAGGTACTCTTGAGCAGTCTCAAGAAGCTCGGGGCCGGTAGTGATGCCTTTTTCAACAAATTCGACAAATCGCGGGCAAGGCACAGAGATAATTTCAATATCGCTGGCAATAGCAAAGGTATCTTCGTAGGCACGCGACGTCACTGTAGCTTCAGTTGCAATCACACCAACTTTGCGATTGCGAGTGGCAGCAACAGCACGACGGGCAGCAGGCTGAATAACCTCAACCACCGGGATGCCGTAAGTACGGGTATAGCGCTCGCGGGCGTCCCTCAGAACAGCCGCGGATGCGGTATTACAGGCAATCACTAACAGCTTGACACCAGAATCCACCAGCTCGTCCATGATTCGTAGCGCGTGAGCTCGAACCTCTGCAATTCGCAACGGACCGTAGGGCCCATGAGCGGTATCCCCCACATAGATAATTTGTTCATGTGGCAACTGATCCATAATTGCGCGCGCCACCGTCAAACCACCCACACCAGAATCAAAGATTCCGATGGGAGCAGAGGGCGTCGGATGCGCAGGCACCTGAGACCCCCAAGCGGAGGCTACGGTGTGCGGTGTGTCAGTCGAATTCATAATTACCTTCGAACAGTAGTCTGATGCTGCCAAGATTGCTGTTGTAGCGATAACTAAACAGGTAAATGAGGGCGTTATCACGCGTTATGGCGGCGTTCATGCCCGATTATTACGCACCGTGGTGAAGTGCTGCGCGGGGCTAAAAATTAGTTCTCTAATGATTCAAGCATCGCCGTCATGAGGGTGTCTTGAAGCCAGGTGGTGAAGTTGTACAACAGGCCCATGTAGCCTGCGATATCTTCCACGGATTCAGGTTCAGAGTACAGGCGTTCGATGCGAGCGGAATCCTCATCGGTGGCTAGGTTGAGACGAGCGCCCAGCGTCAGACGCACATCGTTGAGGGCACTTGCCCACGCATGGGCGTGTTCTTCGTTCAGCACAACCCGCTGGTTCTGAACGTCCATAGATGCCAGAGCTAAAGCTGACATTTTTTGCTCGCGCAGGTTCAGTTCAGTGAATTTTCGGAATTCATCGGCAACCTCGGGGTCGTCGCTCGCGATGGGAAGCATACGTAAAACTGCGTTATCTGAGGGCGGACGCGCATCCGTCTTGATTCCCAACATGCGCTCAAATTCATCGACACTGTCTGACTCTTCAGGCTCAAGAGTGAGCGCAACGTCGTCAAAAAGTTTGGTGAGAAGTTTGATTTCTTCAGGGTCAAAATGCGCTACGTACCCCGCCGGTGTTTTTCTAAAGCCTTCAGCCATTTAGTTCTCCTGCACTCTTTCAAATGTTGCCCACAAGCCCCAACCGTGCATAGCTGAGGTATGCTGTTCCGCTTCTTCACGGGAACCCACGAAAACTACTGCTTTGCCTTCTTCGTGTACCGCAAGCATCAGTTTCTGAGCTTTTTCAGCGCTGAAGCCAAAGTGAGAGCGAAACACGTACGTCACGTAGCTCATCAGGTTGACAGGATCGTTCCACACAATCACTTTCCACGGAGTATCTGGTGCCACAGATTCATCGGAATCAATGGACGGAAGCGTCATCGCTTCGGGCTCTGCCACTGACAGAACCGCGGTAGAACAAGCCACAGTCAATCCTTTCCACGGCATTTAGGTACACCGTGTCACTTATGTGCGCTAACTTCTCTATCCTAAACTACCTGTCAGTATCAGCAAGGGGTCACCGGTTTATCTCATAGCCAAAGTGATTGGCTATGCGCTACTTTTTCATGAAGTCGCGTCATGCCACGAACGAACACAGGGGTGAACTTTTAGCAGTTGGCCAGCCAAAACCACTAAAATGGACCCGTGGCTTTATCAACAGCATTAATGACAGATCACTACGAACTCACCATGTTGCAAGCCGCCCTACAGTCGGGCGCTGCGCATCGCACCTGTGTTTTCGAAGTATTTACCCGCTCCCTCCCCGCAGGACGCCGCTATGGTGTGCTTGCCGGCACCGGACGGTTTCTTGAAGGACTCCAGAATTTCAAGTTTTCCGAGCGTGAGCTGAATTTTCTGGCCGAGCGCAAGGTAGTCAATGAAGAAACTATTGAGTACCTGAGAAACTTCAAGTTCACCGGCAATATCTACGGCTACGCCGAAGGTGAGATTTTCTTCCCGCACTCCCCCGTGCTGCAAATCGAAGGAACCTTTGCCGAAGCTGTCATTTTAGAAACGTATCTGCTGTCCATCTTGAACTACGATTCAGCGGTGGCATCGGCGGCCTCACGCATGAGCATTGCAGCGGGCACGCGTCCTTGCCTAGAAATGGGCTCACGACGCGCTCACGAAGAAGCAGCAGTCGCCGCAGCACGCGCCGCTGTTATCGCCGGTTTCACCTCAACCTCTAATCTTGAAGCTGGATTGCGCTATGGTCTGCACACTATCGGCACCAGCGCCCACGCCTTCACTCTTTTGCACGATACCGAAGAGGACGCTTTCCGCGCTCAGTTGGATTCACTGGGTCTTGACACCACCTTGCTCGTTGACACCTACGATGTCGAAAAAGCAGTGCGACTTGCGGTTGAACTTGCCGGTGATCAGCTCGGGGCTGTGCGCCTGGACTCCGGTGATCTCGTGGCACAAGCGATGTGGGTTCGTGAACTTCTTGACTCCCTGGGCAATCAGAAAACCAAAATCACTGTGACTAGCGATCTTGATGAATACGCGATTGCCTCGCTTGCGGCCGCCCCTGTTGACTCGTACGGCGTCGGTACTAAATTGGTCACCGGTTCGGGTGCGCCGACGTCCTCGATGGTCTACAAGATCGTGGCACGTGAAAACAGCGAAGGCGTCATGGAGCCCGTTGCTAAAGCATCTAAGAACAAGTCTTCTGTGGGTGGCCGCAAGAACGCCGTCCGCCGAATCAATGATTCCGGCGTAGCAATCGCAGAACTCATCGGTGTTGACGTTACCGCCCCCGCTGATTCTAATGATCGTGAACTGCTCGTAGATTTCGTAATCAATGGTGAGCTACAGCCCGGCTTCACGGGTGCCGAAGGTGTGCGCGCAGCGTCCACACGACACGCTCAATCGATTCGCGAATTACCGCGCAATGCGTCCAGGCTGTCAGCGGGTGAACCCGTGATTCCTAGCGAATTTATTGTCAAAGAACAGACCAACTAGTCGAAGGATTTTTAATGCCCAAGGCACTTATTATCGTTGACGTCCAGAACGATTTTTGTGAAGGTGGATCGCTTGCAACCGAGGCGGGAGCTGAAGTTGCTGCGCTCATCAGTGAGTACGTTGAAAACCACCACACGGAGTACGAGGCAATCGTTGCAACGCAGGACTGGCATGTAGACCCGGGCGAGCACTTTAGCGAGACACCGGACTACAAGAATTCCTGGCCGGTACACTGCAAAGCTGAATCTTTTGGGGCTGAGCTTCACGAAGACTTAGATACTGACTACATCACCGCTTACTTCCGTAAAGGCGAGTTCGAAGCCGCGTATTCGGGGTTTGAAGGCCTGCTGGCGCCAGAAGATACCGTGATGACCGGTGAACGCGACGCAAATGCGCCGGTAGCACCAGAGACCCCGAAGGTGTCGCTGGATGACTGGTTGCAGAAGCAGGAGATTACCGATGTTGATGTTGTCGGTATCGCCACCGATTTCTGTGTTCGAGCCACGGCGCTGGATGCGGTAGATGCCGGATACGAGACCCGCGTGCTCACCGATCTTACTGCACCAGTATCTGAGGAAGGTTTCGACACCGCGCTTGAAGACTTTGAGGACGCCGGTGTTGAAGCCTTAGAGGTTCTGTAGGCTGTACCACTACAAAAGGTGAGGTGCTTGATATAGCCGTGTGTGGCTATATCAAGCACCTCACCTTTAGAGTGTTCTCGTCTTTATTTTCGACCCAAGAACCAGTCTTGCAGTTTATCCAAGCGCGCCTGCAACTGCTCCGCATTGGCCTGGGGCACAGCGGGACCGCCGCAGATGCGACGCAGTTCGTTGTGAATTGACCCGTGCGGTTTGCCTGTTTTGGCTGCCCAGGCTGATACGTTTTTAGCTAGCTGGTTGCGCAGGTTCTTCAGCTGTCTATGGTCAACAACACTGGGTTCCTGAGCTCGTGTCGATGCGGGACGCTTGGACGCGTATTCCTGTTGACGTGCGCGTAGCAAAGTACCTACCTGATCGGCGTCGAGGAGTCCGGGAATACCCAAAAAGTCTTGGTCTTCATCGGTGTGCTCATCCATTCCGCCCATTGAAAACTCTGAACCATCAAAAAGCACACCGTGGAAGGATGCTTGAGAGCCGATAGCTTCAAACTTACCGCGGGTTAGCTGATCAGATGCGACCTCTTCTTTATTTGCCTCGTCAATGAGGTGGTCATCGAGGCCTTCATTGAGCGGGTCTTGCGGCATCTCATCTGCCGGGGATTTACGGTCGAGCGCGTGGTCGCGTTCTTCTTCCATCTCGTTGGCAAGCATCATCAGCTGTGGAACGGACGGCAAAAATACCGACGCGGTTTCGCCGCGTTTACGGGCTCGCACAAAACGTCCGATAGCCTGCGCGAAAAACAGCGGCGTAGATGTTGAGGTTGCGTAAACGCCTACTGCTAGACGCGGAACGTCAACACCTTCTGACACCATGCGCACCGCAACCATCCAGCGCGAGGTACCTTCAGAGAACTTATCGATATTATTTGATGCTTCTTTATCGTCAGAAAGAATGACCGCGGGCTTCTCACCTGTAATTGCCTGAAGCTGCGCGGCGTAGGCTTTCGCATCCGCGTGGTCGGTAGCAATAATCAGCGCACCGGCATCGGGCACCGTCTTACGAACTTCGCTCAGGCGCTTGTCGGCAGCCGACAAAACGGTGGGAATCCACTGACCTTGAGGGTCTAAAGCAGTGCGCCACGCTTGAGCGGTGACATCTTTGGTAAAGCCTTCGCCAAGGTTCGCCGCCATTTCTTCGCCGGCTGAGGTACGCCAACGCATCTGCCCGGAATACGCCATAAAAATGACGGGGCGAACCACATGGTCCTTAAGAGCCGGGCCGTAACCATACGAATAATCTGACTTAGAACGACGGATGCCGTCCTTATCTTCCTCATATTGCACAAAAGGAATCGCCGCGGTATCAGAGCGGAAAGGGGTACCCGTCAGGGCAAGACGTCGATGCGCGGGCTCAAAAGCTTCGCGCAGACCGTCGCCCCAACTCAATGCATCGCCGGCGTGGTGAATCTCGTCCATAATCACCAGCGTCCTGCCGTTTTCGGTACGAGCGCGGTGAAGAAGCGGTTTGTTGGCAACCTGAGCGTAGGTCAGTGCCACCCCCTGGTATTCGCGACCGTGTGAGCCATCTGAGTTTTTGAAGTTGGGATCAATGGAAATACCGACGCGCGCTGCGGCATCGGCCCACTGACGTTTGAGGTGATCGGTAGGCGCAACCACCGTCATACGGTTGATGGTGCCACGATTAAAGAGTTCTTTTGCCACGGTCAATGCAAAGGTAGTTTTACCTGCACCGGGAGTCGCCACAGCCATGAAGTCCCGCGGGTTGGTGGCAAAGTACTTCTCCATAGCCTCTTGCTGCCAGGCACGCAGCTTTGGCGCGGTACCCCATGCTGCGCGTTCAGGAAACGCCGGAGGAAGATCTGCACCTGCACCAAATAGGGTGGGCTGTTCGTGACCGCTCATAAAATCCTCCATTGACGATGTTATTGATGCGCGAGGTGAGATCACCGCGCATGTTCAAGCTTTAAGATTCTAGCCGTGCGCGGTGGTAAAAGCACAGTGCAGCAGATAGCTAAATAATCACATTGTTTGCACCGGTGACGTCAGTAGCATGCCTTAATGTCGCGTGCACGTTTACTTAATATTTTAAATTTTTGTTTTGCGGCCCGGCGCTGTCACGCTACAGTGATTAATACCCCTAGGGGGTATTTCAATGATTGGAGTCAACCATGAAGTTTTCACCGCGTCTTTTGGCAGTGCCCGCATCCGCCCTCCTAGCTCTCACGCTCGCAGCCTGCACTAACGCATCCTCTCCCACGAGCGAAAATTCACCGTCCACCTCAGCCTCAGCAATGGACCATTCTCACCACGACATGGCTCATCCGATGGATGGTGGGCCCGCGCCTGAGGGTATCCAGGAGGCCAGCAATCCGACTTTTCCGGTGGGTTCCAAAGTCACTCTCACCACTGACCACATGGACGGCATGAAGGACGCGCCCGCTACAGTGGTTGGGGCATACGACACCACCGTCTACCAAGTGGACTACACCCCCACTACCGGTGGCGAGCGCGTCACCAACCATAAGTGGGTCGTACAAGAAGAGCTTGACGTACCGTCTTCTGAGCCGCTGAAGGTTGGCGATACAGCGACCATCACCGCTGATCATATGGAGGGCATGGAAGGTGCTGAGGCAACCATCAGCGGCGTTACCGACCAGACCGTTTACATGGTTGATTACGAGTCGGACGGCATGACCATGAAAAACCACAAGTGGGTCACCGAAGATGAAATGAAATCCGCTGAATAAGTTACTTCTCTTTTAGAACACATGAGGGTGTCTACCGCACAGTAGACACCCTCATGTATTAGTTTTCGTCGTCCTTGCCAGGAGCTAAACCTTCATAGACTTCTTTGCACTGCGGGCAAACAGGAAACTTCTCAGGATCTCGCCCGGGAGTCCAGATCTTGCCGCACAAGGCACGCACGGGCTCACCCGTCAGCGCTGATTCCATGATTTTTTCTTTGCGGACGTAGTGCGAAAAACGTTCGTGATCGCCGGGTTCAGCTGCCTGAGTTTCTTCACGTTCTAGAACAGCCGTACCGCCAGAGGTAGTCGGTGCAAACGGATCCTCAACACCGGGAATTGATGACATCTGTGCGCTCCTTGAATATTCAATCAATGGGTTTTTATTCTAGTCCACAACCTCTATCATCGTCAGCTTTCTCGCTACGCGGCTCTAGTAACACGTTGCAATGTTTCTGTGGCCTTCGCATCGTACCGATGAGCACCAGCGCGTAAACCGAGCATGATGCTGGCACAGCCGATGACTAAGCAGGCAACCGCCCCAACCCAACCCCACAGAGAATTACTGGTGAATTCTTGGACGCCCCAAAACACTAGACCGGGAATGCTAGTGGCCAGCAAGACCAGCATGTAGCCGGCACGAGCAATTCCCTTAGAAAAACCGTCCGGATTACGCTGAGTTTTCCAGGGGCTGGTTCCCGGCGGTGGCGTTGGCAAAGTAATCACCATATCCATGTATGCACCCAAACCAATGCCGTTGAGAAGCATCATCACCGATAGCCCCATCATGATCGGCAATGACGCGTATTCCCCGCTCACAAACGCCATCAGCAAGGTACCCAGCACAATGATGGGGAACATCACAACCAGGACGCCGGTTGCACGGCCGATGCGGTCATCGATACCGCGCAGCGGTGCAAGAACGTGCATTGAAAAGGCCGAATTATCATACGAGACCAGGTATGCAAATAGATAGCCTGCCATCGCCGGGAGAAAGACAACGAGAAAGAAGTTTGTTCCGCCGCTCTCCCCATTCACGTAAATAGCCGAATTCATCATGGCGAAAGTGATGTAGAACGCTGGAATCATCACCACCATAAAGCTTGCCCTAGGATCTTTGAGGATGGTGAGAACTGTTCTGGCTGCAATAGCGCCGCGCGGGGTGGCGGGGAATTTACCGAGCAACCCAAGATCTCCCGTTTTTACAGATTTGGTTGCTACGTTCCCTGCGTATGCGCTCACGTTACGCATAGTCTTGGCAAGGTGACGATGCCACAGCCACCACGCCACCGTAGCGTAGATAACGGAAAGCATCAGGCACAGCGAAGCACCACCCCACTGCCCTTTCACGAGGTGAGCGGGAATACCCCAGAAGGACGCTAGCGGAGTGAAGCTCACCGCATCGACAATCCACGGTGCTCGCTCCCAGAGCGCTACCAAACCGGTGCTTGCGAATCCCAGAAGTGGTCCGGCCGCAATCAGCAGTAGAAAAGCGAGAGTGTTCATGAGCTGCGAAGATCGGCGGTTAGACCGCAATCTCAAGCTCACCACGGTAATAAATCGCGAAACAGCAATCGTAGTTACGCAGGCCAACACGAAAGCCGATAAAAAGCCCAAAATCGCCAGTGGTGCATGCAAAAGACTCAAGACCATTGCGAGCATAAACAATAGCGTGATGATGCCCGGCAAACCGATGAACGCACCAATAAATTGGCCAAGCTGAAGGTCCTTGGTGCGAATCGGATAAGCCACCAGCCGGCCGGGGTCAAGCGTGGCATCGGCACCTGAGACCACCAAGGGCACGACCCACCACAAAAGGCTGATGACGGCACCGGCCCCCACCAAAAAAGTAAAGACAGCATCGGGATTACCGCTCAGCATCACGGCGACAAAAGAAAAACCCACTAGGCCGCCCAAAGCGTAAAGCGCGCCAAAGATGATGCCAACCCACGCCCACGGATTTTTCCGGAAACCAGCTTTAAAGTACGCCCATTTTAGCTTTACAAGGACTGCAACCATGAAAGACCCTCACCACCTTCGTGTCGCCCGCCAACCAAAGAGATAAACCGCTCTTCTAAGCTCAGCCCGCCACGAACTTCCCCGGTAGTTCCAGCGGCCAACAAGCGTCCGTCATTCATAATCGCCACATGATCGCACAAACGCTGCACTAGATCCATGACATGCGATGAGAGAATCACTGTTCCACCGCGAGCAACAAATGCTTTGAGTATGTCCTGAATATTCGACGCCGACACCGGGTCAACAGCCTCAAAAGGCTCATCGAGCACGAGCAAAGACGGCGCGTGTATCATCGCTGCTGCCAGAGCAACTTTCTTGGTCATACCGGCTGAATAGTCCGCCACGATGCGACCGGCAGCATCCTGTAAATCCATCGCACGCAGAAGATCAGCGGTGCGAGAAGCAACCGTCTTCTCATCCAAACCGTGCAACCGGCCAGCATACGTAATCAATTGTTCGCCGGTGAGGCGGTCAAAGAGGAAAACACCATCGGGCAACACGCCAACTTTACGTTTTGCATCCAATGGCTGACTCCACACATCGACACCGGCTATGCGCACGGTGCCTTCGGTAGGAGGCAGCATCCCGGTTGCCATCGACAGCGTAGTGGTCTTGCCGGCACCGTTTCGGCCAACAAGTCCGAAAAATGAGCCGCGGGGAACAAACAGGTTGATGCCGTTCACAGCTACTTTGTCATCAAATACTTTGACGAGTCCGCTAATCTCTAATGCGGCTTCGCCCACCGGTACGGTCTCAGGTTGCACCGGAGCCTGCTCATGGGCGGCGGCACTTTCTTGTTCGACCGGCACAGGGGACGCTTGCTTATCATGGTTGGTGTAGCTTCTGCTACGAGCTTCGTCTCTCCCTGTCAGCGGCAAGTTATCATGTGGTTCTTGAAAGTGATGTGGTTGTGTCATAGTTTCACACTAACCCATAAATAGTGACATCCACCTCATTCCAGGGGATGAAAAAGGAGGCGAAACCGCAACAAGTGACTTCACCCCCTTGAGACCTATTCGGCTCTTAGAAAATAGCCATCATCAAATCGGCACGAGCCTTTGTGACGCGAGGATCTGCCGAACCCACCACCTCAAACAAGTCGAGCAGTCGCTGACGCACAACATTCTTGGTATCAGCATCTACCACCTTGAACAAAGAAATCAATCGGTTGAACGCATCCTCAACATGACCTCCGGTGACATCCAGATCGGCAACGTTCAATGCCGCTTGGACATCGGTTGAGTCAGCCGCAGCTTTTTGACGCTCATCTGCCAGATTTAAACCGCTCACGCGCTCAAGCAGGCCCACCTGAGCCAGCCCGATTTTCGCGTCCTTATCACCTGGATTTTCGTTGAGCGCCTGTTGATAAGCTACGCGAGCACCTTCGTAATCGCCAGCGTCAATTGCGTCCACCGCTTTTTGGTGCAGCGGCGGAAGAGGCTTTTCGTCTTCATCCGCAACATTCGGCTCGAATCCGCCGGGCAGCTGTTGCTGAGCAGCTACTTGAAGCACCTGCTGCAACACCTGGAGCATCTGTTCTTCGGTCACCTGCGAATTAAACATGGGAGCAGGCTGACCGTTAGTTACAGCTACAGCGGCGGGAACGCCCTGAATTTGGAAGGCCTGACCAATTTCAGGATGCTTGTTGGTATCGACCGCCGCAAGCAAGAGGTTGCCGCCTGCGGTATTGATAATGCGTTCTAAGGTGGCCAGAGTGTCTTTGGATGCCGGTGAGTGGTCAGCCCACATCACAAAGATGACTGCACCCTGGCTGGAGAGTTGCACGTACTTTTGAAAATCTTCTGCGCTTTCAACGTCAAAGCGCCAGCTAGGTTCTGAGGGTGCAGATGCTTGAGACTCAGAGGAAGGCGTCTGCGCAGAAACAGTCTGTGATAAGTCCATCGCGCCTCGAACTGACGCAGGAATGTTTTCTTCTGAAGGGGTTGGAACACCGGGGTTTGTCATGAAAAGCTCCTCACATTCTTTTTCTCTTACCGCCATTGTAAAAGGGATTGGATTTAAGACAGTGCCTCTCACGCCGCTGGCTGAATTAGAATAACTACAGATAGTCAACACACTGCGCAGAAAAGTTCAGGTTCATGTCAGAGAAACGCCCTTTTACTCACGCTCAACAAATGCTTCGCGCTACTTTTAAGCGCGGACAAGAGCAGCGTGCGGCTGCAACTCGTGCCCCGGAACCCAGGTTTACCGAAAAGTTTGAAGACAGTGAGACGACCCCACAACCTACTTCAGCAGACAAGGTAGTACCGTGGTCGGGTCAGAACCAATCAGCTAACTATTCTGCATCAAGCACTATCGCTAATCCCCTATACTTTGGCTTTTGGGCTACGGCCGGTGTGGGATTTGCGCTACTTGTTTTCTATATCCTCATGAATATAGGAGCCCTCGGTGGGTGGATTACTGGTGCGGTTTTCATCGCTTTAGGACTTGATCCCGCTGTTCGTAAATTTGAGTCCTGGGGCCTTCCCCGCGGGGCCGGTGTTACGGCCGTCATCCTTGCGTTTGTGGGCGTTGTCGTAGCCTTTTTCACCCTGATTATCCCGATGATTGGCCGTCAGGCAGTTTCGTTCATCAATAGTTTTCCTGCAGCTTTTGAAGATTTTCTCAACTCTGATTTTTTCAAAAACCTTGACCGGCAGTTCAGTATTCGCGCGTCGGTTGATAATGAAGTTCAGGACGCGTTTGCACATATGACGCAGGATTCTTCAACCGTCAGCGGCTTTTTCAACGGTCTGGTGACAGCAGGAACAACCCTGGCTGAGCTCACCACCGGCACCATTGTGGTGCTCATTTTGTCCATCTATTTCTTAGCGTCCCTTCCCATTATTAAAAACTGGGGTGTGCGTTTGGCACCGGCCTCCAAACGTCATCGGGTGCGCGATCTGACGGAAAAAATTACTCATTCTGTGGGCCAGTACGTGGCTGGTCAGGCTCTTGTCGCTTTTCTCAATGCCACCTACGCGTTGATTGTCATGCTCATTATCGGGGCACCGTTTCCGCTTTTGCTAGCTCTTTTTGTGCTGATTTTGACCTTCATTCCTTTGGTCGGTCCCATCTCAGCTCTGATTCTCGTTTCCACTCTGTGCCTGCTGGTGAGCTGGAAAACAGCTCTCATCTTCGCTATCTGCCACCTAATTTATCTGCAGCTCGAGGCCTACCTTATTTCACCGCGCATCATGTCTAAAACCGTTGCAGTTCCCGGTGGTCTTGCCATCATTGCAGTCGCTGCGGGTGGCGCACTGTGGGGCGTGTTGGGTGCTCTGATTGCTATTCCGGTGGCCGCGTCCCTTCTCATTTTGGTACGTGAGGTCTTTATCCCCGTACAAGATAAAAAATAAAATTCCGGTCAGAAAAAGGCGGGCTACTTTCGCTAGAGAAGGTAGCCCGCCTTTTATTTTAAGGATGTGCTTTAGTAAGGACGCCGTGTCTGCCAGCATTTTTGATGCCAGTGGCGACGTTCTTCAATGGCTCGCTCTCGTCCAAACATATGGTCATCCTGCCACGCCACGAGATGGGCAACCCCTGGCTTAATCTGCCGGTGACAGCCGGGGCATTTGTAGGTCTTGAGGGCATTGACGGACGCGATATAGACAACAAACCAGTCGCCATCGGCCGCCGATTCGATGCGCGGAGTGGGGTCAAGAATACGCGAAATATCGCGTCCTGATGCAGGACGCGGTTTCTGCCACTTGCTCAAATTTGAGGGGGTGCGCGTTCGATTATTTTTCTTGCCCATACAACCAATCTTCGCATACTTACAGTTCCTGCGGCATTATGCATCTCACGCATCAGCTGATCATTGCGGCATAGAAACCACAAACACGATGCGCTAAGGTTGTACGGTGCGTTTAGTAATTGCAACTTGCTCAGTAGATTATGAAGGTCGACTTCGTGCCCATTTGCCCCGCGCCAAGCGCTTGCTCATGGTCAAGAACGACGGCTCAGTGCTCATCCACTCAGATGGCGGCTCCTATAAGCCTCTCAACTGGATGAGCCCTCCTGCGCGCTTGCATATCGCACCGCGCGAGGAATTCGAGGGCACTACCATCGGCGAAGATATGGATGCCGATGTCAAAGAGCTGTGGACGGTTCAAGCAGCTAAAACCGATGACCGTTTAGTAATTCGCATCTACGATAAAGAACATGATTCTGCACATGAGCTGGGTATTGATCCCGGTCTCATCAAAGACGGTGTCGAAGCTGATTTGCAGCGTCTGTTAGCTGAACAGATTGAAATCCTCGGCACCGGCCATCAGTTAGTACGACGCGAATATCCCACTGCCATCGGCCCTGTCGATATTCTGGCGCGCGATGTCAATGGTGCTACGGTTGCGATCGAGCTCAAACGTGTGGGTGATATTGACGGCGTTGAGCAGCTCACCCGTTACTTGGAACTTCTCAATCGCGATCCCCTCTTGCGTCCGGTCAAGGGAATTTTCGCAGCACAGCGCATTAAGCCGCAGGCACGCACACTCGCAGAAGACCGCGGTATTCGTTGTGTCTCGCTAGACTACGATGCGATGCGCGGTGTAGACGATGTAGAGGCACGCCTGTTCTAAATACAGCGCCGGAGCTGGGTGTTAGTTGCGCGTTTTGGTGAACTCTCCAGCACGGGTGCGCCTACTGGCGTTCATCACCAACAGAACCGTCGATAGCCTCACGTAAAAAGTCTGCGTGTCCCAGGTGACGTGCCCACTCCTCCACGAGGTGCACAGCCACCCACCGGATATTCACGATTTCGCCTTCAGCAGCTAAAATTTTATCGTCCCAATTTCGGGTAGACAGTAGCTCATGTGTCTTTTTACACGATTCTAAAAGCCCTGTCACAAGGCTTTCAGTGTCTTGTTCTAACGCCCAATGAAACTCAGCATCTGCATCCTGCGTGAAATCAAGGTGGCTCCATTGCGGCATCTTGTCTCTGCCTTGAACTCTCTCTTCACGCCAATAGTCCTCCACCCACCACAGATGAGCTATCAAAGACTTGAGCGTCAAGCTGGACGGCTTGACCCGGCAGTTAAGGTCGCGATCAGAGAGTACACTTCCATCAGCACGGACGAGTTTGTTGAAAAATACTTGCTGCTGATAAGCGAGAAACCCAAGTATAGTTTGCTTCTCATCAGAAAGCAGCGGCGGTTCTTCTAGGGTCATCATTTCTAAGCTCACGATATTTCAGTATAGTTTTCAAATCCCCAGGTATAGCAAAGCGCCCACCTTCACGCAGAAAGTGGGCGCTTTGATAAAGACTTCTAAGATTAGATCTTAGCGTGCTTAGCTGCGATGGTAACGCGATCGTTAGAGACGGTCAAAAAACCTTCGTGCAAACGAGTCGTCACCTTTTCACCGCTGACGGGTTGGATCAAGAGTTCGCCGTCTTCAGCAAGCAGCGCGCAGGTAGGAATGTGGCCTGCCATGATGCCGATATCACCGTTACGGGTGCGTGCTCGAACATACTTAGCTTCGCCTACCCACACGACTGATTCGCGGGATACGACCTCTACCTTGAGCGCCATGATTACTTAGCTCCAGTCTTAGCCTTGAGTTCTTCGTACTGGCGCATAACATCGTCCATGCCACCAATGTTGAAGAACGCCTGCTCGGGGATGTGGTCCACATCGCCGTTGCAAATCATCTGGAATGACTCGATGGTGTCCTTGAGCGGAACAGTTGAACCCTCAACACCGGTGAACTGCTTTGCAGTGTAGGTGTTCTGTGAAAGGAACTGCTCGATACGACGCGCACGAGAAACAACAACCTTCTGCTCTTCAGAAAGCTCGTCAACGCCAAGAATCGCGATGATGTCCTGGAGTTCCTTGTTTTCCTGAAGGATTGCGCGAACCTTGATTGCGGTGTCGTAGTGTTCCTGACCAATGTACTGGGGGTCAAGAATACGTGAGGTTGAAGTCAAGGGGTCAATCGCCGGGTACAAACCACGTGATGCGATATCACGTGAAAGCTCGGTGGTTGCATCCAAGTGCGCGAAGGTGGTTGCAGGTGCCGGGTCGGTGTAGTCATCCGCGGGAACGTAAATTGCCTGCATCGAGGTAATGGAGTGACCGCGAGTTGAGGTAATACGTTCCTGCAACAGACCCATTTCGTCTGCAAGGTTAGGCTGGTAACCCACAGCGGAAGGCATACGGCCAAGAAGGGTTGAAACCTCTGAACCTGCCTGGGTAAAGCGGAAGATGTTGTCGATGAAGAGCAGAACGTCCTGGTTCTGAACGTCGCGGAAGTACTCCGCCATGGTCAAACCGGTCAACGCTACGCGAAGACGAGTTCCAGGGGGTTCATCCATCTGGCCGAACACAAGGGCGGTGTCTTTAAGAACGCCCGCTTCTTCCATTTCAACCCAGAGGTCGTTACCTTCACGGGTACGCTCGCCCACGCCGGTGAACACTGAGGTACCACCGAAGTTACGAGCAACACGGGTAATCATTTCCTGAATCAAAACGGTCTTACCAACGCCTGCACCACCGAACAGACCAATCTTACCGCCCTTGATGTAGGGGGTCAGAAGGTCGATGGACTTGATGCCGGTCTCCAGCATTTCGGTTGAACCCTCAAGTTCAGCGAAGCCGGGAGCTGAGCGGTGGATAGGCCAGTAGGTATCAGCCTTGATTTCATCGTTTGAAACATCCAGCGCGTCACCGAGAACGTTGAAGAGGTGACCCTTGACAGCGTCACCAACGGGAACGGTGATGGGTGCGCCTGTGTCCTGAATAAGCTGACCACGAACAAGACCGTCAGTTGCCTGCAGTGAAATCGCGCGAACGATTGAGTCACCGAGGTGCTGTGCGGTTTCGAAGGTGATCTTGCGGGTTTCACCGTTGACTGTGAGGTCAGTGGTGAGCGCGTTGTAGATGTCCGGAACCTGACCGGCGGGGAATTCTACGTCGATCACAGGTCCGATAACTCGGGCAATACGACCGGTAGCGCCGCCAGTCGGCTGAGTAGCCGATTCATTCAAAGTGGCAGTCATTTTTCTCACTTACCTGGTTAAGATTGAAGATTTGGTTGAAGCAATTTTCCTAAAAATGCTTAGGAGGCGAGGGCGTCCGCGCCACTAACAATTTCCGAAAGCTCCTGAGTAATCGCAGCCTGACGAGCGTTGTTCATCAATCGCTTGTACTTCTTGATGAGCTCGTCGGCGTTATCGCCAGCAGACTTCATTGCACGCTGGCGAGATGCCAACTCAGACGCTGCTGCTTCAAGCAGACATGCGTACAGTCGTGAAGCGATGTAACGGGGCAAGAGTTCATCAAGAACTTCTTGCGGGCTAGGCTCGAATTCGAAGGCAGAATTCTGGGTGAACTGGTCGTCCTCAAGCTGCTGGCCAGGAACAATCTGCTCACCAAAATCGCGTGCCTCAGCAACGGCCAAAGGCAACAGGCGCAAAATCGTGGTTTCCTGAGTAACCATTGATACGAACTCGGTGTACACGATGTGCAAATCGTCAACGCCGCCCTGCTCGTAGGGACGCGAGTATGCATCAAGCAGTGCATCGCGGATCTCTACGGCCATATCAATATTGGGGTTATCAGTATTGCCCTCCCATGCGCGTTCGTATGAACGTTCACGGAAATCAAAGTATGACTTTGCCTTGCGACCTACGAGGTACAGCTGCACCTCGCGACCCTCGGAACGCAACTTCTCAATCAAGGATTCAGTCTTTTTCAAAACTGATGCCGAGTATGAACCTGCAAGACCGCGGTCAGATGCCAAAACCAAGACAGCTGAGCGACGCGAGTTCGCACTGCGGTTGATGAGCGGATGCGAAATTGAGTTCTGTGTCGCAATAGCAGTTACAGCCTTAGTCAACGCATCTGCGTAGGGGCTAGCTGCATCTGCACTTTTACGAGCCTTGTTAATACGTGAGGTCGCGATCATCTCCATCGCCTTGAAGATTTTCTTCATAGACGATGTCGAAGCAATCTTTTGACGGTAAACCCTAATCTGGGCTCCCATGAAGCTTCCTTTCTGATCCGGTGTAGTTTGTGGCTCACCGTGACGATGAGCCACAAATTACATGATCAATAATCGCTAACCGATGGTTTCCTGTGACACGTCAGAGTCAGAAGCAGGCTGGAATTCTTCATGACCAGCTGCAACCAAGTGGCTTGAACCCTCTGAACGGAAGTCACGCTTGACAACCTCAACAGCGTCCTTAAGAGCTGCCAGAGTGTCGTCTTCAAGCTTGCCTGAAGCACCGATGCTATCGAGAACTGAGGTGCTACGACGCAGGTAGTCAATGAACTCAGATTCGAAACGCAAAACGTCTGAAACTTCCAAGTGATCCAGGTGGCCGTTGGTACCCGCCCAGATTGAAACAACCTGCTCTTCAACTGCGTACGGGGTGTACTGCGGCTGACGTAGAAGTTCCATCAAACGAGCACCACGAGTGAGCTGCTGCTTTGAAGCGTCGTCCAAGTCAGATGCAAACATTGCGAATGCTTCCATTGAACGGTACTGAGCGAGCTCAAGCTTGAGGGTACCTGAAACCTTCTTCATTGCCTTTGTCTGCGCAGCACCACCAACGCGTGACACCGAGACACCCACGTCAACTGCGGGACGCTGGTTAGCGTTGAAGAGGTCTGACTGCAAGAAGATCTGACCGTCAGTAATTGAAATAACGTTGGTCGGAATGAAGGCTGAAACGTCGTTAGCCTTGGTTTCAATGATCGGGAAGCCGGTCATTGAACCTGCCCCGAGTTCGTCTGACAGCTTTGCACAACGCTCAAGAAGGCGTGAGTGCAAGTAGAAGACGTCACCGGGGTAAGCTTCGCGTCCCGGCGGGCGGCGAAGAAGAAGTGACACTGCACGGTAAGCTTCTGCCTGCTTTGACAAATCGTCAAAGATGATCAGAACGTGCTTGCCGCCGTACATCCAGTGCTGACCGATTGCTGAACCGGTGTAGGGTGCCAAGTACTTGAAGCCAGCAGCATCTGATGCGGGTGATGCAACAATGGTGGTGTATTCAAGTGCGCCCTGTGCCTCAAGGGTTGAGCGAACTGATGCGATGGTTGATGCCTTCTGGCCAACCGCCACGTAGATGCAACGAACCTGCTTGTTGACGTCGCCCGATTCCCAGTTAGCTTTCTGGTTCAGAATTGCGTCAACAGCGATAGCGGTCTTACCGGTCTGGCGGTCACCAATGATGAGCTGGCGCTGACCACGACCAATCGGAATCATTGCGTCGATAGCCTTGAGACCGGTCTGCAAAGGTTCGTGAACTGACTTACGCATGGTAACGTCAGGTGCCTGGAGCTCCAGTGCGCGGCGGCCTTCAGCGTTGATGGGACCGAGGTCGTCAATGGGCTGACCCAGGGGATCAACTACACGACCAAGGAATTCATCACCCACAGGAACAGACAGAACCTCACCGGTGCGGTGAACTGCCTGGCCCTCTTCGATACCGGTGAAGTCACCCAAGATGATGACACCGATTTCGCGGGTATCCAAGTTTTGTGCAAGGCCCAAAGTGCCGTCTTCAAAGCGAAGCAGCTCATTAGCCATTACTGAGGGAAGTCCCTCGACACGTGCGATGCCGTCGGACGCGGTTGCTACGCGACCCACCTCAACACGTTCTACGTTGCCGGGTTCGTAAGACGCCGCGAACTCATTCAGCGCATTACGGACGTCATCGGCGTTGATGGTCAAATCGGCCATCTTGTGTCCCTGCTCTCCTAATTTGTGGTTCTGTACCGATATACATCAGTTAGAACCGAATCTTGCTTGTGTGTTTTTCACGAAAACAGTCACCCATTGACTTTTTCGTGAAGAACAAACGAGTTGTATCTTCTAAATCACCGTCTGCCTGCACAGAGGTCACCCGTTGGGTGTTACGCGACTGCTCGATCCAGATCTGAAAGGCGGTTTGAGACGGTACCGTCTACAACCTCGTCCCCTACCTGAACACGCAAACCACCAATAACTGAAGGATCGATAGTGATATCGAGTTTCAGGTTGCGGTTGTAGACGCGGTTCAAAGAATTCTGGAGTTTCAGAATCTGAGCGTCAGACAGCGGACGTGCAGCGGTAACGCGTGCAATCCAACGGTTCTGGCGCTTGACGATGATTTCCACGAACTTTTGTGCAAGGCGCGATGCGGTGGTACCGCGTGAATGTGCGCCTGCACGTTCGAGCAAGAGCTTGCCTTCAGCAGTGGGGTTTACGCCACCGAGTGAAACTGCAAGCTTCTGCTTTGCTTCATTACTTGCTCGGCCATCGGAAAGGGCCGCCTGAGCCTCTGCAGAAGAATCAACAATATTGATAAAGGTCAATAGTTCGTTGACCACTGCTTCAAGTGCATCAGCGCCACCACGAGCTTCTGCACCAGCTGCCGCTGCTACAACCGCTACGTTTTCCAGTGCATCAGCAAAGTCTCTCTCTTCGCTCCAACGCTGTTCAGCAGCAGCTGAGACTACGTTGAAGGTTGATTCAGAGACTTTACCGGTGAACAAAGCCTTGACGATTCCAGCGCGTGCTGCAGGCTCGCGGGAAGAATCAATCAGAGCGCGGCGCAGACTGCCGTCGCGGTCAACAAGGTCAACCACAGCAAACAGCTCTTCTGCAAGTTGGGTGGGGTTCTGGTCTACGTTAGTGTGCAGAACCTCTTCCACCTTCTTCAGTGATTCAGTCGATACTCCTGTCATTACCGAGTAGCACCTGCATTTCGCTGCTCGGTTTCAAGGTCAGCAAGAAAACGATCGACCACGCGGTTTGATCGCTCATCATCGTTGAGTGACTCGCCAACAATCTTGCCAGCCAGCGCAGTTGCCAGGGTTCCTACCTCACTGCGAAGTGAGATGAGAGCTGCTGAGCGCTCTGCTTCGATTGTCTTCTGAGCGTTGTCGGTGATGCGAGTAGCCTCGACAGTTGCACGCTGCTTGTAGTCGGCGAGAATAGCTTCGCCTTCTGCACGTGCTTCTTCGCGAATCTTCTGAGCTTCCAGACGAGCACTTTCGAGCTGCTGGTTGTACTCTGCGCGAGCCGCGGCTGCCTCTGCCTGAGCCTTTTCAGCCTTGGCAAGACCACCCTCAATTGCTTCTTTACGGTCCTGATAGATCGATTCGAACATCGGGACAACGTACTTGGTGACGATGAAAAGGAGGATCAGGAACCCAATGGCGGTAATGGCGATTTCCCAGATATTCGGGAGCAGGGGGTTGGTGTGACCCTCCTCAGCTGCCATCAGATATGACATAGGGAATTTTCCTGTTCTCTAGTAAGTACGGTCAGTGATTGGCGTTTAGGCTACTTGATGAATGCAAGCACGAGGCCGAGAATAGCCAAAGCTTCAACAACCGCGAAGCCCATGAACAGCATCGGCTGCAGGGTGCGCTGTGATTCGGGCTGGCGTGCAACGCTGGTCATGTATGCAGCGAAGATCAGACCTACGCCGATACCGCCACCGATTGAAGCGAGACCGTAACCAATAGCACTCAGTGAACCGGTGATTTCCATTGTGTTTCCTTTCAACAGCGTTCAAACGTACGGGATGTGTGTGCTTGAACGGAGCTTTTATGAGGGTATATAACACTCGCCTAGATGCGAGTTGCTTTATTCGTTGCGGGGTTCCGCAAGAAAATTTTATTAGTGACCTTCTGAAACTGAACCCTGAAGGTATACAGCAAGCAGAAGGGTAAAGATGTAAGCCTGGATAACCTGAATCATCAACTCTAGGAAGAAGAGGAACAGACCCAAAGCGGTAGGAGCAATAGCTCCAACAGCGGCGATACCACCGAGCTGAGTTGCCATGTAAGCAACGAGTGAGGCTGCAACCATCATTGCCAAGTGACCACCGAACATGGTCGCGAACAGACGCAATGCGTGAGTAACGGGACGAATGATGAGGTTAGACAGCAGTTCGATCGGGACGAGGATGATGTATAGAACCGGGGGCACGCCGGGAGGCATGGTCAGGTCCTTGAAGAAGGCACCCAGCCCCTTGCGCTTGATGCCAACGCCAACCCACACCAAAAACGCAATAATTGCGATTGCGTATGCGCTACCTGCGTGAGAGAAGGACGGCAACTGAACCAGAGGAATTGAGCCGTACAGGTTGTTCACCAAAACAAAGAAGAAAGAGGTGAATAGTAAAGGCACAAATGGCTTGAAGTGGTGAACACCAATCAACTGCTTACCCAATGAGTTACGTGTGAACAGATAACCTGACTCAGCCAAGAACTGGGTGCGTGAAGGCACCATCGCCCGCTTGCGACCAGCGGCGAGGAAGAACCAGCTCACGATGACAACTGAAAGCAGAACAAGAAGCATCTGCTTGCCAAAGCCAAACGAACCGATTTGGAAGAAGTCGGGAAGATGCATTTCTTCTACAGTGGGCGCGGTATACCCCGCTGCGACAACTAGCCCGTTTGAAATCAAGGCAAGTTCCTTTCTTGCAGTGTGCGTACGCTGTAGTTGACTGCATCCATTGCAGACAACGTCGTATTGTCAAAGTTTGATGTGTATGGCCAATAAAAATCAGCGTTTATGATCTGAACTGCTCTGCGACATGTAGTAATAGACAAGATAAAACCCGCCAAAAGCACCAATAAGTGCCCCTACCCAAACAATCCATGTGGTTCCAAAAAGCTTGTCAAGCCCAAAGCCTACCAAACTCCAGAAAGCAATGCCGATTATGACATAGAGAAGTGTCATGATTGCACCGGATAATCCGCCGCCAGAGACCAGCTCCCCCGTGGTACGAAGTTTAACTTTGTCTGCATCCTGGTAATGTGAACGAGTCACGTCTAATCTCCCAAATGCTTCGCGGCTGAACCGTCATGGTCATCAAAGTACAAAATTCTCATTTTCATGATGGTTATCATTTCCACGACAAGCCAAACTGTCACGGCACAAATAGCTCCAGCAAGCATCCAACCGTTTTTAATAGCTGATGGCCAAGAAAACCCTAACAGAGCGATTCCCAAAACGAACACCTTTACTACATAGGTTGCTACTAGAGCGCGTGCTGCATTCGCCATAGAACGACGTTCTGTAATGGAGACTACAACAATACCAATACTAAAGCATAGATAGATTAAAAGTGAACCCGCCAAAAATGCCAAGGAACCTTCGTATCCCCTAGTAACTCCGCCGATCGCTAGCCCTAGCAGGGTGACTGCCCCTAAATACTTACTCACGTTGAGAAAAATATTTTTCCACGATATTCCAGAGCCGATAGAAGCCGCTGAACCGCTAACGCTCACGTCGCGTCACTTTCCTCAAAAAAGTAGGTAACGACAGGTAGCCTGCGATGATTAGAACGACCGCAAGCCCCGCCCAGACAGCTTGCTGAGTCTGGAACGGCAAGGCAACGATCGTAATGACGGAGACCAGTGCAGATACGCCGTTGACGATGAGGGCACTCCCAATATGCGAAACACCATAGTCAGTGAGTTGCTGATACACATGGGTGCGATGCGGTTTGTACCATTGCTCGCCTCGCAGCATGCGCTTGAGAAGCGTAAAACCGGTATCTGCCAAATAAATCAACACCGGAGAGAGAATGTACTCTACGTAGATACCTGCTAAGAATGCACCAACTGCCATGCAAGCGATAGCTCCACCCAGGAAGTAAGAACCAGCGTCCCCCAAAAATACGTTTTTACCCGTTCGGACATTCCAGGGTAAGAAAGCTGTGTATCCTGCGGCCAGTGCCGCGCCACCCACCATCAACCACTGGGTATCTGTCTGCACACCTGCATAAGCGTAAAAAACGCCAACCATCAAGCCGTGCAAACCCGAAATGCCGTTGACGCCATCCATAAAGTTAGCCACATTGATGTAGGCAGCAATGGCAAATACACCTACCGGAATCCACCAGATAGCCGTATTCAAAATGAAGGTCAGAGCTACGGTCACCGCAATGCCAATGAGCAACTGGACGCTGAAGCGTTTGAGAATGCCCACGCCTCGCAAATCCTCAAACCAACCCAGGATGCCAGCAAGCACAGCCCCAGCAAGCACTACCAGTGCTACTGAACGGTCAACAGCGATCAGCCCCAGCAACAACGACACAAAATACGTAGCAGCTACCGCGATAGCAGTAGCTAATCCCATGCCGCGAAAGGCCGGCTCACTATGAGATGAACGAGCGGTTGGCAAATCAACTAAGTTCCAGCGGTGGAGAAGAGGTCGCACAGCAAATGGCAACAGCAACCCCAGAACACCGGCGCACAGCGCAGGGAAAACCAGTGAAAAGTTCATGTTATACTCCCCTACTTCTTCACGGTGTAGGTGCGATGATCAAGGTAGTTCTCGTACCATGCTGAGTAATCCAAGGATGCCGGGCTCTTCGGCTCAGCATGAGTGTGAGAAATAAACGGGTTACGATCACTTACTTCAAAGTCCTCGCTCTGCCCGAACAACACCTCATCGAGTTTTTCACCGGCTCTTAATCCGGTGACCTTAATTTCCACGTCATAGCGTTCGTAAGTACGAATCAGATTTTCAGCAACGTTATAAATTTTGACGGGTTCGCCCATGTCAAGGACCATCACCTCACCAGGAGCACCGATCGCCCCTGCCGTCATCACCAGCAAACAAGCATCCGGAATAAGCATGAAGTAGCGGGTAGCCTCCATATCGGTGACCGTAATCGGACCGCCATCCATAATCTGACGGGTGAACAGCGGCTTGATCGAACCTCGAGAGCCAAACACGTTGCCAAATCGCACCGATACATAGCGCTTGCCCGTTTGATCGCCAAACCAACTGGTCAACATCTCAGCAGTCAGTTTTGACTGACCTAAAGCGGTAGTGGGGTCTGCAGCTTTATCGGTTGAAACATTCACGAAAACTTCAACCTCTACTTCAGATGCAGCCTGAAGAACATTTCGAGTTCCCAAGGTATTGGTTTTCCACGCTTCTTCGGGGTATGCCTCAAGAGCGGTCACATGCTTGAGTGCAGCCGCGTGAAATACAACCTCAGGTTTACGTTCAGAAAAAACTTTATGCAAGGCGTCCTGATCACGAATATCAGCCAAGATTACTGACGGATCGTTCAGATTAGAATCGCCCCAAATGGTGTAACGGGTATCCATCAAAAGAGTTTCATCACGATCCAGCATCATGAGTTCTGACGGATTGTAATCAACAATCTGACGGCACAGCTCAGAACCAATCGATCCCCCCGCGCCAGTCACCAACACTCGCTTACCGGTGATGTACGAACGGATGTCCTCATCTTTAATCTGATAGTCAATCTTGCCGCGAATACCCTCAATGACGTGACGATTGATATCTTTCACGTTATCTTCGTTGAGACCAGAGATATTGGACAGAATGTTTTTTACCCGATAGACATCTACGCCAAGCTCGCGCATGGACTGACGGATTCGCGAAAATTTGGTGTCACGAATATCGGTCATCGCCACGAACACTTTGGTCGCGTGGTAACGCTTGACCAGCGACGGCAAATCAGCTCCGGTACCCAACACTGACACTGACTGGATGCGGGCATTTCGCAATGAAGGATCATCATCGACAATAGCTACGGGACGGTAGGTGCCGTTAGTATCCGACATCAAATTGGACACCAGTGCACGTCCTACAAAACCTGCACCGTACACAATCACCGGTTCAGAATGTTCGTAGCTGGGACGGTTGGTGAAGTCCTCGATAATACGCTTGATATAGCGCAGAACCATCATCAACAGCAGCGCAAAGGGGAAGGCGATTAGAATGACCGAGCGAGGCACATCAATATGCCACGCAAACATCAGCAAAATTCCCAGCATCAGAACCGTTACCACAACGGTCACCGGGTAGAGAATCTTACCCTCGGCAAAAGAACCGTAGCTGTAGCGTCCTCGATACAAACCGCAGGCAGCGCCAATACCAATCTGCAAAGCAATAGCCGTCACGATGACAATGAGGATTCCGCTAGGGCTAATTGCTCCCAGATGCCCACCGTAGCGCAAGGCAAAGCCAATAGGCAGAGCAACCATCCAAGCTACTGAGTCAAGCAGAACCTGAACATACTTCCACCAGTTTTTACGTTCATATCCCGTATTCACGACGGGAACTGTTGTGGTGTTTACGTTTTCAGGCACCGTTATTTTCCTTTACGAAATACCGTGACAGCGTTCTTGTTTTGACCGATGAGCTTTCGGTACAAGTTCTTGCGTAGCTCAACAGGCATAGCTCGATATCCCACTCTAACTACCATATTTTTAACCAGCTGAGGCGCAGAAATAAACTCGCCCGTGTATAAGCGGTGCTGGATTTCTATATCTTTTGAGAGGGCTTGTGCCCCACCGCGACGCTGGTAGGCCCCTTCACCGACACGGTACTTCACGAGGGGAACCGTCAGGTTGTCCATGCGGTACCCGCGCTGGGTGAGCCGAGCCCACAGCCAGTAATCTTCCGCTCCGGTAACATGCTCATAACCGCCCACGGCGTCCACTGCTGATTTACGCAAAACCACGGTGGGGTGCATGATGGGGTTACGAGTCATCAAGACTTTTTTCAGTTTTTCACTACCCGTTAGTGCTTCTCGCGAAGTTTCCGGGGCATCGGATTTCCCATCGAATTCAACCATCGCAGAACCTAGTACTGCCAAGTCGCCAGCTGCTATCACAGGAATCTGCTGTTCAAAACGGGCGGGCAACGAGATATCGTCGGCATCTGCTCGTGCCACAATATCGTAGGAGCAGTAACGAAGGCCCTCGTTCAATGCTGCCGCTAACCCCGCGTTGTAGGGCAAAGTCACCACGGTCATAGGGCAGATTTCACCGGCGGTTGAACGAGACTTCCAGCGCTCAATTTCTTCTGCTAGCTCGCGTGAAATTTCACCGTCCACGACAAGTACCAGCTCATCTGGTCGTACTGTCTGCTCATCAATACTTGACATCAAAGCTTGCTGTAGGTGATGCGCAGTGTCACCGGAATAAACGCTCATGAGAAGCGAAAACTTCTGCTCAACCGGCTCTAGATGATGAGCTGTCAGCGGTAGCTGAGGTTCATAGACGCCCTGCAAAAACGCCGTGTTGTCTCTAAAGTTCCGCGCCGCATCCTTAAGCCCCTGTAGAAGGTAGCCCGCGTAGGTTCTCTTCTCGGCGGTATTGAGCAAGGTGGTGACCCACAGTCGGGCAGTTGAACCGCCGTAGAGAACCTTCTCCCATGAGGCCAGAGTACGGCGACGGGTAAAGACCCATAGCTTATTACGCACATCATTATAAAAACGAGGGCCGGGATCAGAATTCGTGTTCCCTGCGTTTTTAGTATGATGCCACGCCACCGATTGATCAGTTGAAATACCGTCGCGGTGGTGAATCAGACGCGTTGAATATTCAAAATCATCGTTCCAGATAAAGAACTCTGCAATGGGCAGACCGTATTGACGCATCACTGAAGCGTCCATCAATAAAGAAACAAAGGAGCCAGATCGAATAGGGCGAGCGTTAATCGCGTTAGCTTGTGTATGTTTTTCAGCCCCAGCCCCAATCATCGTTCGCGGCGTGTTCATGGGGTGGTCGGTGCCGTCATCCCACACTACTTTGGATGCGACCACCGCAGGACGTTGCAGGCGTACAGGTGAATAGTTCTCCCACGCCGCAAGAGATTCCGCCAATGTGTTGTCAGTAGGTTCGGTGTCATCGTCCATAACCCACACTAAATCAGCGCGGTGTTGAGTGAGCGCGCGATCAATACCAACAGTAAAACCACCGGCACCGCCCGTATTCTTGGATAGGTTGATAATATCTACCGCTACGGGGAGATCTAACTCTGCCAAGTACTGAGCGGTCTCATCGGTCGAAGCGTTATTAACAATCACCACGGTATCGGGCACGCGCTGAGCTTCAATAATGCCAGAAATGGTCTTCTTGAGAAGCTCTAGACGGTTGTAGGTGACGACGACGGCAACCACACGATCATGCAACACAGGTAGTTCATGTGCATACGAATCCACTAATACCTGTGAATGGTTCTGCATAGGTTACCCAATACCTTTCTGGATCTTCTGACAGTAGCTACATGCTGTGAAGCTGCTGCGCTCAACGTGGTTCAAGAATTGTGCTTTGGTGAGCCAGTATTTATTAGCTGTAGCAAGTCTACCCAAACTGTCTGAATAGATTCTGTCTAAATCTCAGATTTCCGTGGAGTACACCGGACAAATCTTCGTGGTTTTGCCCTCATTATGTGCAAGAGTTGAAGGTAAGTATTCAAGGTATCGCGTTTTATATCGTAATGCCACAATCTAAGGAGCTACCTACCCTATGAGTTCTTCCTCCTGGAAAGTTATCGGTGCGAGCGGTTTTGTGGGGTCTTCCATTCTTGCCCGTTTACGTGCCGAGGGTATCGATGCTGATCCTATCGAAGCACCTCGTCTTGCAACCCACACCACGAATGTGCAGCAACTCGTCAAAGAGGCTCGCAACCTTGAATCGATTATCGATAATTTAGCGGATTCTTTTGCCGGTGCTGAAGTTATTGTGAATGCTTCCGGTCTTGCGGCTCCTTCTCAGCAAGATGCCGCTCCACTCATCGGCGCGAACGCTCTTTTGCCGGCTGTTATCGCTATCGCGGCTCAGCGTACAGGTGTTAAGCGACTGATCCACATGAGTTCGGCAGCGGTGCAGGGTAATACTAAAACGTTGGATGCGTCCCCTCGCACCGATCCCTTCTCTGAGTACTCTTTCTCTAAGGCTTTGGGTGAAGAAGCGCTACTCTACTTGCGTGCTTTTATTCAGGAGACCGCAGCTGCTGGTGTAGCGCCCGGCTCTGAGCAGTCACAGTTTCCTGCCGCTCCAGCTGCTGCACCTGTTCAGGTTTCAGCTCACCATGCACTAGAGCTGTGTATTATTCGCGCAACTTCTGTAATGGGCCGTGGCCGTCGTACCACCGAAGCTTTTGCGAAAATCGCGTCCTCTCCCCTGGCTTCCGTAGCTTCTGGTGATCGCAAGTCACCGATTACCTCAAACTATGCACTGGCAGAATTCACCGTCATGATTGGCCAGTTCCAGGGTGAGCTACCGCCCATCGTTTTGCAACCGTGGGAAGGCGCTACCACCTCTAGCGTGCTCATGGACGCAGGGCGCCGTTTTCCGCTCCGCCTTCCGGCTGCTCTCTGCAAGGTTGCGGTCTCAACCGGCTACGCCGTGTCACGCGCCTGTGGTGACCGTTTTCAGGCACCGGTACGCCGAGTAGAGCTGATGTGGTTTGGGCAAGACCAAGATGACTCGTGGACGCGCGCCAACTCTTTGGTTCCGACCTCTCGAGTCAGCGAAGTTTTGCGCGATGCCCATACTGCTCTTGGCAAAAAGCAGGATAAAAAGTACAGCAAATAATGAAAAATTTATAAAAAATACGGGGCGTTATCGCATCTAGCGATAACGCCCCGTATTTTTGTGTCGGCCAGGAATTCTTAGTCTTCGCCGAAAACTAAAGCGCGTGCGTCAGACACTGACAGAGGTTTTGTCTGATCTGAGACTCGTTTGGTATCGACAAAGTGCGCGCCCTCGGTGCGCAGCTGATCAATAGCTTGTGTTTGAGCCCCTGAAGCGGTGACCAGACCATTGAGGGGACTACCCGCTGACACTGGTGCCGCCTGACGGGCAGGCTTGATAGGTTCTACCGCGTCGTCATGGGGTGAGCCTGAATCTTTGCTCTCAGTTTCACCTGCCTGTGACTGCTCAACCGAGGATGCGGCAACGCTACCACCAGCATTTTGAAGTGAGGACTGGGCTGCCTGTCGCTTTTGCTCCTCCCATTCATCACGCGTCATAACGCTGGGAGCAACGGAACGAATTTCTGCTAGCGAGATAGCACCTTCTCGCACTACTACCGGGACATCGCCGGTGCAGTCAATAATGGTGGAAGGTGCAACATCTTGAGCCGCTGTGCCTTCAGCGCGGTTGCGTGGACGCATACCACCGTCGATGATGAGGTTGACGTTCTCACCCAATTGGCTGTTTGCTTCTTCAGCGGTAGTAGCGGCAGTACGTCCGGTCTTATTAGCTGATGAGACCGCCAGCGGCCCGGTCTGACGCAGCAACTCAATAGTGAGCTCATCATCGGGTACACGCAAAGCTACGGTGCCCTTGGTCTCGCCAAGATCCCAGGTCAACGAGGGCTGAGCATGACAAATCAGAGTCAAGGCACCGGGCCAAAAAGCATCGGCCAATGCCTGCGCATCGGACGAGATGCGATCAGCCAGCCCGGGCAATACCGAAGGATCATAGATCAAAACAGGAGGAGGCATTTGACGAGAGCGTCCCTTAGCAGCCAGCAAGGCGCGAACGCCACCGGCTGAAAAAGCATCGGCTGCAATGCCGTAAACAGTATCCGTGGGTACGACAATGACCCTGCCACCCTGCACGGCAGTAGCTGCCGCTGACAGTGCCTCGGCGCGTTCTTCAGAAGTCTCAACAGAAAAAATAGTTGCAGTCACGATTTCCATTCTTCCACGAAAATTAAGGAAGCCAAATCTCTTTCAGCTTATCCCAAGGGTTTGCGGCCGGCAGTGTGTCTCGGTTTACCCGCTAAATCATCAATCGATTGCACACCGGTAAACCCGAGATTCTTGAAGAGGGAGGCAGCAAGCTCACGTTGCGTTTCTGCGTGTTCCATTATGGCAAACCCACCGGGTTTCAGTAACTGATAAGCCCGATCCGCAATAGCTGAAGGTATCTTCATCCCGTCTTCGCTACCGCCAAAAAGCGCCAAGTGCGGATCGTGATCGCGCACCTCGGGGTCTTTAGGCACAGCCCCATTTGGAATGTAGGGAGGGTTCGTCACCACCACATCAACTTCACCGACCAGATGCTCAAGAGCATCAGTCGCATCCCCCTGAACCAGCTGAACACCCACAGGCTCAAGATTCAGCGCTGCCCAAGCACAAGCATCCTCGCTCAGTTCAACAGCGAACACCTGAGAACCAGGTATTTCAGTTGCTACAGAGGCAGCGATTGCGCCGGATCCTGTACATAAATCAACAACGACCGGATTTTCCAGGCTACGGAATCGCATATAGTCCAGGACATGATCAACCAGCAGTTCAGTCTCAGGACGCGGGGTAAAGACGCCGGGCCCCACTCTTAGCGTCAAATGCCTGAAGTATGCCTGTCCCGTCAAGTGCTGTAGCGGCACCCTCGCGCCGCGTTCGCTGACCAGTTCAGCAAAACCAGCAGGAACAGCAGTACCTGTAAGAGCCATGGACTGGATGCGTCCACGAGAGACGTCCTCCCCCAACTCACTCGACACAAGATGCGCAGCGATCAACTGTGCATCCACCAAACCAGAATCAATACCGGCGCTCTGAAGATACGCGCCAGCCCGGTGAAGGGCTGAATCAAGCTCTTCACCGGGCTGATACACAAAATCGCTCACGAGCTCTTATTTCTCCTGGCCCAGAGCCTCGAGTCGGTGAGCTTCGTCCATCTCAATCGCGGACTGGATCACCGGGTCAAGAGCACCGTCAATCACAGCGTCAAGGTTGTATGCCTTGTAGCCGGTGCGGTGATCAGCGATGCGGTTTTCAGGATAGTTATAGGTACGAATACGTTCTGAACGATCCATAGTACGCACCTGAGATGCTCGGTGCGCTGCGTTTTCAGCGTCAATCTGCTCCTGCTGGTGGGCGAGCAGACGGGCGCGAAGAACTCGCATTGCAGCTTCGCGGTTCTGCAACTGTGACTTCTCGTTCTGCATTGCTACCACGATGCCGGTGGGCAGGTGGGTAATACGGACAGCGGAGTCGGTGGTGTTCACAGACTGACCGCCGGGACCGGATGAACGGTAGACGTCAATCTTCAGATCGTTCTGGTTGATCTCGATTTCGTCGGGTTCATCAACTTCGGGGAAGACAAGAACGCCAGCCGCTGAGGTGTGGATGCGGCCCTGTGACTCGGTCGCGGGAACGCGCTGCACACGATGCACGCCACCTTCGTACTTCAGGTGAGCCCAAACGCCCTCGGCGGGATCGTTGGAGTTACCCTTAATTGCAACCTGAACGTCCTTGTAACCGCCGACATCGGTCATGTTCGACTCGATAATCTCGGTCTTCCAACCCTTAGTTTCAGCGTAACGGGTGTACATACGCAAAAGGTCGCCAGCGAACAAGGAAGCTTCGTCGCCACCTTCGCCGCCCTTAACTTCGAGAATGACGTTACGGCCATCATCCGGGTCGCGAGGAATTAACAAGCGACGGAGTTTCTCTTCTGCCTCGGGAATCTGAGCTTCGATCTCTTCAACTTCAGCTGCGAACTCGGGATCCTCGTCCGCCATTTCTTTCGCTGCTTCGAGGTCGCCTTTAAGACCTTCGTAACGCTTATGCGCCTCAACAATACCGTTGAGTTCTGAGTAACGACGTCCCAGCTTGCGAGCTTTTCCCTGGTCAGCGTGAACCGCGGGGTCTGCCAGCTGCTGCTGAATATCAGCGTGTTCATCAAGCAGAGTCTGAATTGAATCAAACATTTTATGCCTTCTTTTATCTGAGTCAGCGCACCGAGCCTTGTACCACGGCGCGCTCAAAAAAAATTTGTGGACTGACGCTAATGAGCACCGCGGTGATGTTCCGCGGTGCACATCAAGCTGCTAGTCGTTGTAGCCCTTGAACTGTGACTTCTGCACAGAGAGCAAGAATTCTACGTTTGAGCCGGTGTCACGGAGCTTGGTAGTCAGCAGGTTCAGTGCCTGCTCCTGCTCCATGCCCGCCAGAACTCGGCGAAGACCCCACATAATCTTGACTTCTTCAGAAGACAGCAGGTTCTCTTCGCGACGGGTACCCGATGCGTTAACGTCGACTGCGGGGAAGATTCGCTTGTCAGCCAACTGGCGTGAGAGGCGAAGCTCCATGTTGCCGGTGCCCTTGAACTCTTCGAAGATGACCTCATCCATCTTTGAGCCGGTCTCAACCAGAGCGGTTGCCAAAATGGTGAGCGAGCCGCCTTCTTCGATGTTGCGAGCTGCGCCGAAGAACTTCTTGGGCGGGTACAGAGCTGCTGAGTCCACACCACCGGAGAGGATGCGTCCTGATGCCGGTGCCGCGAGGTTGTAAGCACGTCCCAAGCGGGTCATAGAATCCAGCAGAACAACAACGTCGTGACCCTGCTCTACCAGACGCTTAGCGCGCTCGATAGCCAGTTCAGCAACAGTGGTGTGATCTTCTGCGGGACGGTCAAAGGTCGAAGCAATAACTTCGCCCTTGACGGTGCGCTTCATGTCGGTCACTTCTTCAGGACGCTCATCGACCAAAACCATCATGAGGTGAACCTCGGGGTTGTTGGTGGTGATAGCGTTTGCGATTGACTGCAGCATCAGAGTCTTACCTGCCTTAGGAGGTGAGACAATCAGACCGCGCTGACCCTTACCAATGGGAGCCACGAGGTCAACCACGCGAGTACCAATCTTCTTAGGCTCGGTTTCCAGACGCAGTCGCTCCTTGGGGTACAAGGGGGTCAGCTTTGCGAAATCGCGACGAGTCTTTGACTCTTCAGGGCTCAAACCGTTGATTGAGGTCAGCTGAACCAAAGCGTTGAACTTCTGGCGACTGTTGTTCTGGTTATCACCATCGCGAGGTGCGCGAATAGCACCCACTACAGCATCGCCCTTACGCAGGCCGTAGCGCTTGACCTGAGCCAGTGATACATAGACATCGTTGGGGCCGGGCAGCCAGCCTGAAGTACGCACGAAAGCGTAGTTGTCCAGGACGTCCAAGATACCCGCTACAGGTACAAGAACATCGTCCTCGGTAATCTCGGGCTCGTCGTTGTCATTGCGACGGTTACGACGCTCGCGACGTTCCTGGTTGCGGTCACGACGGTTGCGGTTACGGCGGTTGCGGCGATCATCGTCATCGGGGCCGTTGTTATCGCGGTTGTTACGCTCCGACTTATCGTTGCGATCAGACTTTTCGTTCTTCTCGCTCTTGTCATCGTTGTTGCGCTCGCGACGGTCGTTATTACGATCATCACGGTTGTTGCGCTCACGGCGGTTACGACGCTCGTTGCGCTCGTTCTTATCGCTGCGTTCGTTCTTGTCGTGACGCTCGCTCTTTTCAGCGTTTTCGTTAGGCGCTGATTCGTCGTTGGAGGCGTCGTCCTTCTTAGCCTCTGACTGCGATGATTCTGCGGCCTCGTTAGCTGAATCGTCAGTCTTCTTGCGACGACTGTCTGAACGTGAACGAGTGCGACGGTTAGTGTTCTCTGAAGAGTTTTCTTCTGAGGACTCAGCGTTCTGCTTGTTGTCTTCGGCCTGGGTATTCGCAGTGTTTTCTGAAGTTTCAGAAGTAGCTTCTACTGTGTTGCCGGTTGAGCTTGCACGACGGTTACGACGTTTGCGAGCGGGCTTTTCTGCCTGTTCAGTCTGCTCGCTCTGAGCCTCGGGAGCTGCTGCTTCAGTAGCAACCTGCTCGCCATTGTCCTGCGCTGATTCACTCTGCGCTTTATCAGCAGCAGTTTTACGCGTGGAACGCTTACGAGCGGGCTTCGAGGAGTTCTCGCTAGCTTCGGTGCTAGCGGTAGCCTCCGGGCGATCAGCCACAGATGAGCCACGCTGGTGAGCGGTAATAGCCTCTACCAAATCTGACTTGCGCATGCGGCGGGCGCCAACGATGCCAAGTTGCGATGCGAGAGACTGCAGCTGAGCAAGTTTCAGGGTGCTCAGGCTAGGGGTCTTGTTTTCGGTGGTGTCCGCACCAGTGTTCTGGTCGGTGGATTCTGCCACGAATGGTCCTTCCCTGGAATGGTCGGTTGGTGGGCAACGCGTACAGATGCGTGCCGGTGCAATGATGCGATGAGTTTCCCGCCCACAGCGTTAGCAGTCTTTCTCAGGTTCAAGAAAGTTCACCAAGAGCTGGTTCACAACGATGCCTGAAACTATTGGCATGAACATCCAGATTCAACGAGTAAATCGGGTGCCGTCACAGGGATTTGTATGCGCGCGATGAGCTAAAGGAAAACTAAAGACAAGTGTTCTAGATGTTCGCACGGCTATGCTCTAACACTCAAAACATTTTGCACGGTGCGCTGTTGATGATTTACTACTTTCAGAAGAAGTAAATCTTGCGTGAGCAACATCAGAAGTTGCTCAATAACAGCTGAAGTCAACGTGCCAATTTATTTGGCGGATGCGTTTTCTTCTCGTGTAACTATAACACCTTTGGTGTCGATTTCGACAGGTAGCACACGCCACACCAGCTTTCGCTGATCAAAGATGGATGCTGGTGATGTTTGGCTGAAGTGCTCGATGGTGGAAATAACGTTTTCACGCTCTTCTTGACCACGTGCAAATACCATAACGGTGGGGCCAGCACCCGAGATAACTGCCGGGTATCCGTGGCCGCGAAGCACCGCTACCAGGGATGCGCTGGGCTTCATTGCGGTGGCACGGTAAGACTGGTGAAGCAGATCTTGGGTGGCTGCAAACAGGTATTCGGGATAACTGCTCAACGCCTGGCTCAGGAGGGCCGCGCGTCCTGAGTTTGCAGCTGCATCGCGGTGTGGGACGGTCTCGGGAATCAGCCCTCGCGCGACTTTAGTGGGCACCTCATAATCAGGAATAGCCACAACGGGCTTGATGTCAGGGTGTACTGCTACCGGCAGAGAATGCCACCCCTCATTATCACCATAAGAAATGACAAGGTTTCCATACAGCGACGGAGCCACATTGTCAGGATGCCCCTCCATGCCGGAGCAAATCTGCAAAACAGCGTCCTCGCTCAGACGAACTTCTTCAGGGAGCAGTGCATTTGCGGCAGCAACACCTGCAACGATAGCTGAAGCTGAAGATCCCATGCCACGTGAATGCGGAATGCGATTATGCGCCGTGATGCGTAAAGTAGGGAGCTCGAAGAGGCCAATAGCCTTCCACGCGGTTTGCATCGCCTTTACCACCAAATGCGAGGCGTCCTGAGGAACCTCATCGGCACCCTCCCCCGACAGCTCAAACTCAAGACCTTCTTCAATACGAGTAATCGTCAACTCATCAAAATACGCCAAAGACACACCCAGAGAGTCATAGCCGGGGCCAAGATTAGCGCTAGATGCCGGCACGTGCACGGTTACGGAGGTGCCCACCGGAATAATATCTGGGGTGTACTGAGCCTCGTTAGAACCGTCAATCATAGGAATAGTCATGGGAAAACCTTTAAAATTTGAGCCAGAGATAACCTTGAGTTTAAGCAAAAAAGGGAAAGCGCGTGACCTGACGCAAAGGCGGTCGCGCACTTTCCCTCAGCACTGTTTATGCCAGTCCGAGCGCATCCGCTACCGACACAACATCGAAGTCTACCTTGGTGGGCTGAATATCAGAACCATCAGCATTCTTCAAAGCCCACTGCGGGTCTTTGAGTCCGTGACCGGTCACGGTAATCACGATGGTTGAATCCTGAGGAGCCTCGCCAGCCTCAAACTTCTTCAGCAGACCAGCAACGCCCGCAGCTGAGGCGGGTTCGCAGAACACACCTTCTTTCGACGAGAGCCAGCGATGAGCTTCAAGGATTTCCTCGTCAGTCACAGAGTCAATCAAGCCACCTGACTCGTCGCGAGCAGCTTCAGCCTGAGCCCAAGACGCAGGATTACCGATACGAATTGCCGTTGCAATGGTTTCTGGCTCATCAACGGGGTGACCCAAAACAATGGGAGCTGCGCCTGCAGCCTGGAATCCCCACATCTTAGGACGCTTGGTTGCTACGGGTTCTAGCACGTTACCGTCGCGGTCCTCCCACTTCTCTGAGTATTCTTTGTAACCCTTCCAGTAAGCGGTGATGTTACCGGCATTGCCCACGGGAAGCAGGTGGTAATCGGGGGCATCGCCCAAAGTGTCAACGACCTCAAAAGAACCGGTTTTCTGACCCTCGATACGGTAAGGATTAACCGAGTTCACCAGGAACACGGGATAGTTATCGGCCAGTTTGCGCGCAATTTCAAGGCAGTTATCAAAGTTGCCGTTAACCTGTAGAAGGTCAGCTCCGTGTGCAATAGCCTGAGAAAGCTTGCCCAAAGCGATCTTGCCTTCAGGCACCAATACAGCACAGCGCAAACCAGCTTGGGTTGCATACGCTGCAGCAGAAGCTGAGGTATTACCGGTTGAAGCGCAGACAACAGCCTGAGCACCTTCAGCTTTAGCCGCAGTAATTGCACTGGTCATACCGCGATCCTTGAAAGATCCGGTAGGGTTCATGCCCTCAAACTTGATGTAGACCTTGTTCCGGGTATGAGCGCTCAACGCCGGAGCGTAAATAAGCGGGGTGCCACCCTCGCCCAGAGTTACAGCCTCAACATCATCGCCGAAAGGAAGGCGATCTCGGTATTCATTAACTACGCCCTGCCACACATGCGCCATGGGGTGCCTCGTTTCTTACAAAAATAACTAATAAGGATCAAAAACGGATGAGAGGGTTACTCGCCCTCAACGCGAATGACGCTGGTAATCTCCCGCACGGTATCGAGCGCATCCACCACTGCCATACACTTCGTGAGGTCGGCATCAGTAGCTCGGTGAGTCACGATGCGAATAGAGCTGATGCTGTTTTCTTCATCGCCAGATAAGTGGTTCTGACGGATGGTCTGAATGGACACCGAGTGCTCTGCAAAAATGCGAGTAATGTTCGCCAGCACACCAATCTTGTCCTCGACCTCAAGACCTACCGAGTAGCGAGACACCACGTACTTCATCGCGGTTGCCTGCAAAGAGGCGTGCGACGATTCGGGAATACCGGGACCACCCAGAACCATGCGGCGGGCAATCGACACAAAGTCACCCAGCACTGCCGATGCGGTGGGTGCGCCACCTGCACCGGGACCGTAGAACATGAGTTCACCGGCGTTATCTGCCTGTACAAAAACAGCGTTGAAAGCATCGTGAACAGATGCCAACGGATGCTTACGAGGAACCAAGGTTGGATTGACTCGAATGTTCACGCCATCACCATCGCGTTCACACACTGCAAGTAACTTGATAACAAAGCCATCAGCAACCGCGGCCTCAACATCATCTGCTGTCACAGATGTAATGCCCTCAATATGAACATCGTCAATAGTGAATTCAGAATGGAATGCAAGGGAGGCAACAATAGCCGCTTTAGAAGCAGCATCGTGACCCTCAACATCGGCAGTGGGATCAGCCTCGGCATAGCCCAAACGCTGGGCCTCAGCGAGCGCATCCTCAAACTGAGCACCGGTGGTATCCATCTGATCAAGAATGTAGTTGGTGGTGCCGTTCATAATGCCCAGAACACGCGTGACATTATCGCCTGCCAGCGAGTCGCGCAGCGGGCGAATAATCGGGATAGCACCTGCCACTGCCGCTTCATAAGAAAGTTGAGCACCGGTCTTTTTGGCAGCCGCCTGCAACTCCATGCCGTGCTTAGCAAGCAAAGCCTTATTCCCTGAGACAACAGATTTTCCGCCGGTCAACGCTCGCAATATACGGGTGCGAGCCGGTTCAATACCGCCGGTCAGCTCAATCACGACATCAGCAGCGTCAATCAACGCATCAGCATCGGTGGTGTATAACGATGCATCAACCTCAAAGTGACGCTTAGCTGAGGTATCGCGAACAGCAATACCAATCAGCTCAACAGGCGCACCAATTCGCTGCGCCAAAGTCTCGGCATCCTGCAGCAGCATGCGAGCTACTTGCGAACCCACATTTCCGGCTCCCAAAAGGGCTACCTTGATGGCCTGATTATTCATGCATCACTCCCGTGATTAGATAAAAAATGTTGAATATTTCGCTGATATACAACTGTAGTGGGCAAAACTTTTTAAAAGCTTTACCCACTACATTATGGTGCAGTATTACACGCATTACCGTATGTTGAGCTCACATTCTAAACTGTGAGATGAACAGGCGGTTAGACAAGGCCCATATCGCGGCGAAGCATATCCTCTTCGGTTTCGCGTCGAACGATTTCTCGAGGTGCTTTATCTGCGCTGGTTGTTACAACGCCCGGCTTCGTCAGGTAGTTGTAGTTAGAGCTCAGCGCAAAGCAGTACGCACCGGTGGCGGGAACCGCTAGAATATCGCCCGCCTGCAAATCTTCGGGCAAATAAACGTAGCGAACCACAATGTCGCCGGACTCGCAGTGCTTACCCACCACGCGTGAGAGAACCTGCTCTCCGGCGGGTGTACGGTTAGCCAGTGTTGCAGTGTAGTCAGATTCGTAAAGAACCGGACGCGCGTTATCGCTCATACCGCCATCGACCGACACGTAGCGACGTACGCGGGTATCACCGTTTTCATCCTCAATAGAAACGTTCTTGATAGTTCCTACTGTGTAGAGAGTGATGCCCGAGGGGCCGGCAATGGAACGACCGGGCTCAAATGACAGGTGAGGAATATCCATACCCAAATTTGCGCAAGTCTTCGAAACCATATCAGCTAACGAAGTAGCCACATCTGCAGAACCGCGAGGATGATCCTCTTCGGTGTAACCAATACCGTAGCCGCCGCCCAAATCAATCTCAGGCATAGTAATACCAAAGCGCTGATTCATCTCGTGCATGAAAGTCAGCACCTTCTCAGCTGCCTTACCAAAACCATCAGCCTCAAAAATCTGAGAACCAATATGGCAGTGTAAACCGCGCAGGTCCAGGGACTGCTCGCGATGAGCAATAGCTACGGAAATTGCCGCATAGCAATCATCGGCGTCCAGGCCTAGCTCAAATAGTTCTTCCAATGACAGACCTGAAAGACCGCTCGTACCCTCCACCAGCGACTGACCGAATTTTTGATCCTCATGCGCTGTAGCAATGAAGTCGTGAGTGGACGCGTGCACGCCGGGTGTCAGACGAAGCATGATAGGAGCAACGGCACCCATCTCAGCTGCCACCTGGGCAATCAACTGTACCTCGGGCACCGAGTCAGCAACGATGCGTCCAACCTTATTTTCCAGAGCACGACGAATCTCAGCCACCGACTTGTTATTGCCGTGAAGAGCGATGCGATCCCCCGGCACTCCGGCACGAAGTGCTATGCCCAGCTCGCCGCCGGATGCAGTATCAATATTGAGACCTTCTTCTTTCGCCCAAGCAGCTACCGCCGTTGTCAAGAAAGCCTTGCCCGCGTAGTAGACCGAAACCTCGGCACCGTGGGCTGAAAAAGCGTCCTCGAAAGCAGTGCAAAACTCGCGAGCGCGGGCACGGAAGGTGTCTTCAGAAAAGACATACTCGGGGGTGCCGAATTTTTCCGCCAACTGGCTGACACGAACGCCGTCCACGGTGAGCTCACCGTTATCGGCGCGGTCAAAGGACTGCGTCCAAATGCGGCGATCTAGCTCAGCGGGGTTTTCTGGGTAGGTCAGCCACTCAGGCTTGTATAAAGCTGCTTCTGCACCCATTTACATCTTCTCCGGAGCAGTCACGCCAACCAGACCCAGTCCGTTAGCGAGTACCTGGCGAGTAGCGTCATTGAGCCACAGGCGGGTACGGTGCAGATCCGAGACCTCTTCTTCGTCCTGCGGTGCAACGCGGGAGTTACCATACCAGCGGTGGTAGGCACCAGCCAGAGTTTCGAGGTAGCGAGCTACACGGTGAGGTTCGCGGAAGTTAGTCGCTTCTTTCACCGCATTCGGGTACTGGCCGAGAACAGCCAACAGCTCTGAGTCAGCGTCCGAGTCAAGCAAGGACGCGTCAAAAGCTGTACGTTCAACGCCAGCGGTCGCAGCGTTTCGAGCAACAGCACAGGTACGAGCGTGAGCGTACTGCACGTAGAAGACAGGGTTCTCGTTGGACTGCTTGGTGAGCACGTCAAGGTCGATATCGATGTTTGAATCAACCGAGTAACGGGTCAGTGAGTAACGCGCCGCGTCAACGCCCACAATGTCGACGAGGTCTTCCATGGTCACAACGGTACCTGCACGCTTTGACATGCGGACGGGCTTACCGTCCTTGACCAAGTTCACCATCTGGCCGATCATGACCTCAACCATATCGGGATCATCACCGAGAGCAGCAGCTGCCGCCTTCAAACGCGCAACGTAACCGTGGTGGTCAGCACCCAGCATGTAAATAGCCAAGTCAGCAGGGTTTTCAGGACGCTTGGTCTTATCTTGGAAGTACGCAATATCGCCAGCGATGTAGGCAGCGTTACCATCTGACTTGATAACAACACGGTCCTTATCATCACCAAAGTCAGTTGACTTCAGCCACCATGCGCCATCCTTGAAGTAAAGGTTCTCTGACTCCTTCAGCTTCTCAAGGAGTTCTTCGACCTTGCCGTTTTCGAACAGTGAATTCTCGTGGAAGTAAACATCAAAATCAACGCCGAATTCGTGCAGTGACTTCTTAATATCACCGAACATGAACTCAACACCGGCAGCGCGGAAAACTTCCTGAGGGTCCTCAGACTCCAGGGCACCGGGATTAGCCTCAAGCACACGGTTAGCGATGTCGGTGATATACTCTCCACCGTAACCGTCCTCAGGCGCAGCCTCGTTCTTAGCACGAGCCAGCAACGAACGAGCGAAACGGTCAATCTGGCCACCATGATCGTTGAAGTAGTACTCACGCACAACATTCGCGCCTGAAGCCTCAAGGACGCGTGCCAGCGAGTCGCCAACAGCTGCCCAGCGGGTACCGCCCAAGTGAATGGGGCCGGTGGGGTTAGCAGACACAAATTCGAGGTTGATGGTCTTGCCCTCAAGCTCGGTTGTCGTGCCGAAAGACTTACCAGCCTCCACAATAGTCTTTGCCAGTTCGCCAGCAGCAGCCGCATCCAGAACAATATTCAAGAAGCCAGGACCTGCGATATCAACCTTCGTCACGCCATCAATCTGCTGAATGCGCTCGGAGAGAATAGTCGCTACCTCACGCGGGTTCTTACCGACCTTCTTAGACAGCTGCAAAGCAATGTTGGTAGCCCAGTCACCGTGGTCACGGTTCTTAGGACGCTCAACCTTAACCTGCGGGCGATCAGCGCCCTCAACAAGTTCAAGCTGACCTTCAGCCAGCGCTTCATTCAAACTATTTTCAATTGCGAGTGATAATTCTTCGGGAGTCATACCCTCAGTCTACCCGCACATCGCCCTTTGATAACAGCTGAAACAGGGCAAGACTTGGTCACTTGCCCTCCTCATCTGGTAGTATGGCGGGGTGTTATACCGGTAGGTGTGGCGGCTACACTCGTAGCTCAGCTACGCATTGATTTTCCGAGCAAGCGAGGAAACAAAAATCAAGGCGTAGAACAAAGCGCCAGCTTTGCCATCCGCTGAGCTACCACCGGCAAAACTAAAATAAATATAGGCCCCCGTAGCTCAGTGGATAGAGCACAGGTTTCCGGTACCTGGTGTCGAAGGTTCGATTCCTTTCGGGGGCACATAACATCCCAGTACAGATTTTTCTGTGCTGGGATTTTTTCTTGGCCACGCGCTAACCCTCGAGATCCTGTTTTGTCGCCGAAATCCTGGTATAAATCAGGATTTCGGCGACAAAACAGGATCTCGGCTCATAACAGCCGCATGTACGCGTCCTTTTTGAATATGATGGTGGTCTCATGAATCCTGAGATTCTTGCTGATTGAACCACTACCCCCGTTGATTGGAGCGAGCCCTTCTAATGACACCGCTCACCGGTTTCTACACACCTAACAACGACGTCAGTCATGCCTTCGATTTCTACCCGCCGCAAGCATCCTTGCACGGTACTGAACGGGCACCTCTCATGATTTATATTCACGGAGGAGCGTGGCGTTACGGTGATAAAAGTAGCGCGGAAAATTCACTGTCCGGTGCGCATAAACTCCGCATCGCATTTACTGCAGCTGGCTTTGCGGTTGCCTCGATCAATTATCGTCTCTCTGACATCGCTCAGTTTCCCGCACAGTTGCACGATGTGAAAGCCGCCGTTAGGTACTTCAAAGAACACGCTTTAGAGCTAGGCATTGATGCGTCCCGCATCGTCGTTGCTGGTGGCTCAGCCGGCGGGCACTTGGCTCAACTCTTGGCTGGTACAGGCCACTTGAAAGATGCGTATTTAGAAGGTGCGGCTCCTGATACTTTGTCAGATATTCAAGCTGCGATTAGCATCTACGGGGTCAGTGATTTGCGCACGATTTTTGATGACCGAGTAGCTTGCGGTTTTAGCGGCGAACACCCAGAAGATGGAGACGCTGAAAAGCTACTTTTGGGCAGTGCTTACCCTGCGCCCCGTGGTTCTGATGCTGAGCAGGCGTGGGCTACCGCGCATCCTATTGACTATGCTCAGCTGGCAAGCCCAAGCGGCACACACCAGCACGCGCCCCTATTCTTCGTACACGGTACTGCAGATTCTTTGGTTCCGTGGAATCAATCATCCAAAGCATTTACAGCACTAGAGAAACACGGCATCGAGACGCAATTGAAATTAGTAGAGGACGCAGAACACGGCGATCCCGCGATTTACGCGAATCCCCTGCTGCTACAGCAGATTGTTGCGTGGTCGATCGTGCAGGTAGGGCTTTAGTCCGCCACTATCTCGACTTCAAACCCCTGGGAGTTCTCAAGGTAGAGAGCCATATGTTGCGAACCTCCTGCATGAGGGTAACTCTGCCCAAACAGCTCTTCCCAACCGTGTTGACGGGCATCAGAGCGGACTCGGTCCAACATATCCTTCTCACGAACCCTAAACGCTATATGGTTTAGACCTGCGTTCATACGGTTATGACACGCTTGCACATCAGGTGATTGTTCGAGGACGCAGTAGGTAGAGCTTATCGGGTCTTGGAAAGAGACCCCGTTGGTCCAGTTATCTAAAACCCTCCACCCTAGTTGTCGAAATAGCCAGGTCCACGCAGGAAGATCGTGAGAAAAATCTGAAACCCATAGCTCAATATGGTGTAATCCGCCATTGCGCGCGACACGTGTAGGGCCAGTCGCTAAGCGGCCGGCTGTAATGACGTCTACAGGCGTTCCATCTACCAGAAACTTTTCACGCTCGCACCCTTCAACGCTGAAACCGGCGAATTGAGCGACAGATGCTGAGGTAGGGTTATTAGCCCGATATCCCAGTTCAAGTCTGCGCAAGCAAGGACTCGGTTGAGCTACAAGCTCCGATATATCAGCAGTCATTAAATCACTAGTGCCGAGCTCGGTATTCCCTAAAGCCCAGTCACACACCTGCTTGACAAGGTGTTTCATAATGCCTGAACCGCGTAAGGGTGGCACGTTCCAATAAAACACCCATCCCCAATCGAAACCTGAATCGGATATCCCGGAGTACGTCACGCCGATAGCCCCTACCGGTTGCCTGTTAGCTTGAACGCACCACACAGCTCGTTCTGCAGACATCGCATACTGTTCGGCAATAAGGCGACGCGCATCTTCGGCAGAGACCAGTTCATCCATTTGACGATGGATATCAGGATTCTGAACGTAAGCGTCTAGAAGTCCTTGCGCGTGACGTTCATTCCACATGGTCAGAAGAAAATCAGTCATGTCTTCGCCCTCTCTACCCTGTGTTCTAAGAATCTTCTCACGTTCTGCGCCCGCGCTGTGGCTCATAGTCAAATTTGACCTGCTCGCACTAAAATAGTGTGCAGTATGTCTAATTCTTCTAAGCCTTCTTTAGCCTCAGTCGCATCCGCAATGCACGCCGCACCCACGCGTCGTTCTGAACCGCAGCCCGGCGCCAAAGAACAGCGCGCCAATACGGACGCGCCGTCCGGCGAGCGCGGCAAGCGCACCTCCAGCAACAAGCGTCGTATGCCCCGCAATCCTGGTGGTCAGCGGCGCGGCAACAAGCAGCCAGCCCGTTTTGAAAAGCCGGTCGTCACGCTCAATCTCGATGAGATTACCTACCCTGAGTCGCTACCCGTTTCAGCGCGCCGTGATGACATCATGGACGCCATTCGAGACAACCAGGTGGTTATCATCGCGGGTGAAACCGGCTCGGGTAAGACCACCCAGATTCCCAAGATGTGCCTGCAGCTGGGCTTGGCGGACAACGGCTTGATTGGTCATACCCAGCCCCGTCGTCTGGCAGCCCGAAGCGTCGCTGAGCGCATCGCCGAGGAGTTGGGCGAGAAACTTGGTAACACTGTGGGTTACCAAGTACGCTTTACCTCTGAAGTCTCAGAAAACTCAGCGATCAAGCTGATGACAGACGGTATTTTGCTGGCTGAAATCGCCAACGACCGCGAGCTCAAGAAGTACTCCACCATCATCATCGATGAGGCTCACGAACGTTCACTTAACATCGACTTTATTCTGGGTTATCTGAAGCGTCTGTTGCCCAAGCGTCCCGATCTCAAAGTCATTATCACCTCGGCGACCATTGACCCCGAGCGTTTTGCCCGACATTTTGCGCCTTCTTTCGTGCCCGGTGAAGGCATCGTTGATGATTCACTCTCTCCCGAAGAGAAGGAAGTTGCTGAGCAGCTTCTACCCGATGATGCCCCGCCGATCATTGAGGTCTCCGGTCGCACTTACCCGGTGGAAATTCGCTACCGCCCGCTGTCTGATCCACGCACAGGCGACGGCGGCGAGGACGCCGACGACGCGGGCGACGGATTAGACGATGATGACCGCGACCCTATCGACGGCATTTTGGACGCCGTTCGCGAGCTCTCAGAAGAAGAGCCTGGTGACATCCTCATTTTCTTCTCGGGTGAGCGCGAAATTCGCGATGCTGAGGACGCTTTGCGTTCGCTGGTGACGTCGTCGCGTCGTTTCGGAAACTATGAAATTCTGCCGCTCTATGCCCGTCTGTCCATGGCAGAGCAGCACCGCGTCTTCCGACCTTCGGGGAAGCCGCGCATCGTGTTGGCAACCAACGTTGCTGAAACATCGCTGACGGTGCCCGGCATCAAGTATGTGATTGATACGGGTACTGCCCGCATCTCGCGTTATTCAGCTCGCACCAAGGTGCAGCGCCTGCCGATTGAACGCATTTCGCAGGCGAGCGCTAATCAGCGTTCTGGACGCGCTGGCCGTACCTCTGACGGTATTGCTATTCGCTTATATTCCGAAGATGATTTCGCATCACGCCCCGAATTCACCGACCCCGAAATTCTGCGCACCAATCTTGCTGCTGTTATTTTGCAAATGACCTCTATCGGTGTGGTTCGTGCGCCCGGTGATATTGAGAAGTTCCCGTTTGTTGAGCCGCCTGAGCAGCGTGCTATTAACGACGGCGTTAACCTCTTGCGTGAACTGGGTGCCCTACGCGAGCGCAAGCATTCGCACGGTCACAATCGTCGTGGAAACTCACCTCTGTCCGCAGTCGGACGTGCCATGGCGTCGCTACCGGTTGACCCGCGTCTTGCCCGCATGATTGTTGAAGCCAATAAACGCGGATGCGCCAAAGAAATGATGGTGCTCGCAGCGGCGCTGACCGTCCAAGACCCGCGCGAGCGTCCTGCCGAAAAACGCGGCGAAGCCGATGAGCTCCACAAACGCTACACCGATGAAACCTCAGACTTTATGAGCTTCCTGCTACTGTGGAACTTCCTCAACGAAAAGCAGGACGAGCTGTCTTCGAGTCAGTTCCGCAAGATGTGCCACCGCGAGTTCATCAACTTTTTGCGCGTTCGTGAATGGCAGGATCTGTTTGCGCAGCTGCGTGAGATGGGACGCGGCGCCGGCGTGAACGTGAGCGGTGGACGCGATATCTCCCCCGCTGACCACCAGGACGAAATCCATAAGTCACTGCTCTCTGGCCTGCTCTCCCATATTGGTCTGAAAGACGAACGCAACCCCAATGAATACCTGGGCGCTCGCGGTACCCGTTTTGCGATTTTCCCCGGCTCGGCACTGTTCAAGAAGCGTCCTGACTGGGTCGTTTCAGCGGAGCTCGTGGAAACCAGTCGCCTGTGGGCGCGCGTCAATGCCGACATCAAACCCGAGTGGGTTGAAGAAGTCGGCTCTCACCTGGTGAAGCGTCAGTACTCAGAGCCACATTGGTCGTCCAAGCTCGGCGCCGTCATGGCACACGAGAAAGTCACCCTCTACGGAGTGCCCATTATTGCCGACCGCCGTGTGCAGTACTGGCGCATCGACCCAGTAACTGCCCGCGAAATGTTCATTCGGGCAGCCCTCGTTGAAGGCGACTGGAACACGCGTCATCACTTCTTCAAACGCAACCAAAAAGCGCTCGCCGCCGTCGAAGAACTTGAAGCACGCTTGCGTCGTCGTGACTTACGCGTCGATGACCAAACGCTCTTCGACTTCTACGATGCGCGCATTCCCGCTGATATCGTCTCTGAACGCCATTTTGATAAATGGTGGAAGGACGAACGAACCCGCAACGAGCACCTTCTCGATTTTGATCTCGAAAATCTCATTGATGAGGACGCTGCTGACTACGATGAGTCGCAGTTTCCCCGCACCTGGACCCAGCACAGCCCCAATGGCGAGCTGGTTCTTGATCTGCGGTACGAATACGCGCCGAGTGTATCGGTGGGCGGCGTGCGTTCTCATGAGGCACAAACAGACGGTATCGCGGTACAGGTGCCGATTCTCTTTCTCAACCAGCTCGAACCTGAGCCCTTTAAATGGCTGATTCCTGGCCTTCGCGAAGAACTTGTGACCGCGCTGATCAAGTCCATGCCTAAGCAGATTCGCAAGAATTTTGTTCCAGCACCGGATGTTGCACGCCAAGCAGTAGCCGCGATGAGCGAGGAATTCTCCCCACTTGAAACTTCGATTGAAGAAGCTCTGGCTTTAACCCTGCGACGCCTACGCGGCCATGTTGTAGACCCGCAGGTCTTCAACTGGGACGCTGTCCCCGCTCACCTGCGCTTCACTTTCCAGGTACGCAACCCGCAGAACAAGATTCTCGGTGAGGGCAAAGACCTGAAAGAGCTTCAGGGCAAGCTACACACCGAGATTCGTTCTGCGCTGGCGGCATCGTTAGGGGCATCCCCCGATGCTTTGGCAGCGATGATGGGCGGTAAGTCAGCTATTCAAAAACCGGGTAAGAATACCGGCAAACCCGGTCAGTCCGGCAAGAAGCAGTCCTCTGTTCCCTCATCCGCGCAACCAGCGTCGCACGGTGTTGTAGAGCGTAGCGGCCTCACCGAATGGCCTCAGGAGGATCTGCCCCGCAAGATTGAGCGCACTATCGCAACCCAGGCGGTATCGGGCTATCCCGCTCTGGTAGATGAAGGCAAATCGGTGGGCATTCGCATCTTCACCTCAACACACGAGCAAGACCGGGCTCAGCGTAGCGGTGTTATTCGCCTCTTGCAGTTGCAGGTTCCCTCCCCCGTGCGCTACGTGAGCGATCATCTCAACAACAAAGAGAAAATCGTCTTCACCCAGAACCCGCACGGCTCAGTCGACCAGCTCATCACCGACTGCACAGTGGCTGCCGTCGATAAACTGACGCCCGCGTCCGCGCCCTTTACCAAGGGTGAGTTCGATGCGCTGTTCAACACAGTCCGTGCCAATCTCATTGATACCGTCTTCGACGTCACCAAGCTCGTGGCCGAAATTCTCAGCGAGGCCGGCAAAGTACGCAAGATGATCAAGAAATCTTCATCGCTGGCTGTTGTACACGCCATGAGCGATATGAAGGGACAACTAGATAACCTGGTTTACCCCGGTTTCGTGGCGCAAACAGGCTACGACCAGCTGGTGCATATGCCGCGCTACCTCAAAGCAATGCAGTCCCGCATTGAAAAGCTGGTGGGCGCCAACGTCAACCGCGATAACCAGCAGATGCTGATTGTTCAAGATCTTGAGGACGCCTACGATGCGGCTATCAAATCGTTGCCAACGGGAACATCGCCCTCTCGCGATCTTGAGCGTGTGGAGTGGATGATTGAAGAGTTGCGCGTGAGCTTCTTCGCCCAAGAGTTAGGTACCGCTTATACCGTGTCCGAAAAGCGCATCTCTAAGGCACTGCGCGAAGCTGTAGAGGCGCTGAAGAAGGGCTAGATTCTCTACTCTGCAGGGGTAACAAAAATCCGGTGTCGTTGATGTCAACGGCACCGGATTTTTCTAGAAATGGTGGTTACAACGCGTCTGCGAGAATGCTGATGGTCAACTTCCCTTAAACGCCAGCCCCGAGCCAGTTGACCATCAGCATCCCGCGACGCAAAACATTCAGCTCACGCTCTAGCTTTCAGGAACGAACTCTCCGAAGCCAGCATCCCGCAATGCTACGCGAATCTTTTCCGCTGATTCATCCATAACGGCTGAGTCGGGGTTTGAATCTGCGTTAGCGAAGTTGAAGGTTTGGAAGTCGTTGGCCGGGAATACATGAACGTGAACGTGTGGGACGTCCAAGCCGACAATTTCGACGCCCACCTTAGTGGGATTCCAGACGTTGTTGATAGCGTTACCCACCTTGTGCGCCACATCAAAGACGTGGGCTGAAAGGTCTGCGGGCATATCTACCCAGTGCTCGATTTCCTGGCGAGGCACCACGAGTACGTGGCCCTGCGCCAAAGGCTCGATGGTCAAGAAAACAACAGCTTTCTCGTCCCTCCACACAAAGCGTCCGGGGATTTCGCCTTCAATGATTTTGGTGAATACAGTGGACATGTCTTCCTCCGCTCAAGTTTAAAGCTCAACACTTTCTTCGGGGTCAAGGTGGGTGTAGGTGACTCCGTAGTCCACGGTGAGGTTGGTGACCTGAGTTTCGATGAGGTTTCGACCGTTGTCGGCCAAGAGCGAGTCGTGAATCGGGTACACCTGAGGCGCGCGAACTGAAATCACAAAGTCGATGACTTCGCTCATTTTGTTCCACGGTGCGTGGATGGGAGCGAGCAGGGTCTTTGCCTGGATTCCGTGAGGCACGGTGAATGAATCTCCGGGGTGGAACACATTGTCGTTGACCAAAACACCAACGTTATCGATAGTGGGTACCAACGGGTGAATCAGTGCGTGCTGACTACCGTAGGTCTTCAGGGTAAAACCTTCTAGCTCAATGGTTTCTTTAGCCTCAGCCAGCTGGACTTTAGCCTCGGGAAGTTCCTTGGAAACCTCATCGATAACAGCCTGAGGTGCGTAAAGAGGAACTTCGGGGTTTTCCTTCGAAAATGCGATAACACGCTCAGAATCAAAGTGATCAGGATGCACGTGGGTGATGAAAATATAATCTGCGCCGTCCAGTGCCTTCTCAACTTCAGAGAATCCACCGGGGTCAAGAACCAACGTTTTGCCTTCATTTTCAAGACGAACACATGAGTGAGTGTATTTTGTAAGTTTCATACCTCAACCCTAGTCCACGGTGTCAGTAAATTCACCTGACTTGCGGCAACAAGCTGGCTTATTTCTTCAACAATTCGCCGAGAGGTGAGAGAGTCTGCGGAATATTTCTCGCTCCGGTAAAGTTTACTGAGAAAAAGATTTTCTACCGCTAAGGACGATGCTATGCCTCAAACTAAGTCAGATGGTAAGCCTGAAATCCGCAATACTAAGCAACGTCGCATCGTCAATGCGACCCTCGCTGATCTCGATGATTTCATGAGCGCTCAGGAACTTCACCAGCTCATGGCATCTCGTAACGAGTCAGTCTCTCTAGCAACTACTTACCGTATTTTGCAGTCCATGGCGGCTAACAATGAGGTGGATGTTATTCGTACTGAAGATGGTGAGTCCATTTATCGCAGGTGCGAGGCAGAGCATCATCACCACCACTTGCTGTGCCGCAATTGTGGCAAGGCGGTAGAGCTTGAGGCTCCTGCTATTGAGGAGTGGGCTCATTCTATTGCGGCGAAGTACGGGTTTACTGATCTCTCACACGTAGTAGAGATTACCGGTCTGTGTAAGGAATGTTCAGAAGCAGCCCATTAGGTCTAAAACAGCAAATAATGGGGGCGATGACTCAATGTCACCGCCCCCATTCTTTATGTTTCTAGGACGCCACTTTGACGGCACCAAGATGACGTCCCGATGCGCTGTTGCGGCGTTTGTAGCCACCGGTGATGCGGCAGATAATGTAGATAATGAATGAGATAGTGGTGACGTAGGGGCTGATGGGCAGCGTGCCTGCCAACGCCAGCATAATGCCACCGACGATTGCAAGTTCAGCAAAAATTACTGAGAAGATGAGTGCTTTGAGTGGGGACGCGGTCACCTGCAGTGCGGATGCAGCCGGGGTGACGAGTAGGGCAAGTACCAAAAGCGAGCCGACAACCTGTACTGACAGCGCGACGGCAATGCCGAGAATGACCATAAATGCTAGGGACAGGAAGCCCAGCGGCACACCTTTAGCGCGAGCCACGTCAGGGTCTACAGAGGCGAACGTGAGGGGACGCCACAGAGCTACCAAAGCCGCGATAATCACCACCGCACCAATCATCATGGTGCTCAGCTGCGAGTCACTAATTGAGACAATCTGGCCGGTGAGCAGGGAGAACTTGTTGGCACTGCGTCCTTCATAGAGCGACAGAAAGAGAATACCCAAACCTAACCCGAAGGGCATGAGCACGCCGATGACTGAGTTAGACTCAGCGCGTTGCACACCCAAAAGACCAATCAAGAGAGCCGCAACGATCGATCCCACCAACGAGCCTGTCACCACGTTGAAACCTAGCAACAAGAACAAAGCCGCGCCGGCAAAAGAAATTTCAGCGATGCCGTGCACAGCGAACGCGTGGTCGCGCATCATAATGAACATTCCCACAAAGCCACCGATAACGCCCAGGACAGCACCGGCCCAAATAGACTGGCTCAGCAGGTCAACGAGCTCGCCGTAGCGGTCAAATACAAAGATGCGACTGAGCAGATCACTAGCCGTTACTCCAAGTACAAGAGAGTTCAATTAGTGATGTCCTTTCGCTGGGTCTGCAGGAAGCGCGTGCTCTAGCCCCTGGCGCATTTCGTGTTCAGCGTTTTGATCGCCGCCAACTACGATGTAGCGTCCGTTGGATCGTATGACTTCAACATGGGTTTGATACAAATCGCTCAGCACCTCAGAGGTCATCACTTGCTCAACTGTGCCCACGGTAAAGCGTCCATTTGCTAGGTAGAGCACACGATCTACGTGATCGATGATTGGATTAATTTCATGGGTCACGAAGACAACGGTTGCGTTATGTCGCTTGTTGTACTGGTGAATCAGATCAGAGACAGCGTATTGGTGGTGTAGATCCAGCGAGAGCAGGGCTTCATCGGCAAGTAGAATTTGCGGATCGTTTGCCAGGGCCTGAGCAATACGTAGACGCTGCTGCTCACCACCCGATAAGAGACCAACGGGTACATTAGCGTATTCAGTTGCGCCGACAGCTTCTAAGAGTTCATCAACCTTTGACCGGTACGATCTCGTGTTGAGACGAATCCCCCACTTGTGTCCGTCGATGCCTAACCCCACGAGGTCTCGAGCTCGCATGGGTGTATTTTGACTAATGCTTTTTTGCTGAGGCACATACCCCACGCCGGGGTTACCGGCACGTGCAGGCGCGCCAAGCACCGAAATCTGACCACTGTTCATGTGGGTGAGACCCAGAACAACCTTCAAAAATGTTGACTTTCCTGAGCCGTTAGGTCCGAGCACTGCAAAGTACTCGCCCTGTTCGACTCGAAGGTTGAGGTCTTGCCAGAGGTCGCGCTGACCGAAGGATAGCGCACCGTTAGCTATTTCGATGGACGCGGGCGCGTGCTGCACATGTGTCATAGGTTCTAGGCTACTGCCTTCTTCACGTTTTCTACATTGTCGGTCATCCACTGAACGTAGTCTTTGCCTTCGGGCAGGGTTTCTGTGAATGATTCGGTGGCCACAGATGAATTCTCAGCGGTATCACGAATTTCTTTGGTCTGACTGGTTTCGGTCTGCTCGTTGTAGGCAACCAAATCGAGGTTTCCAGCAGTGATCAGATCTTTGATTTCTTGCATGGTCAGCGGTGCTACGTCAGAGTCCGAGTCAATAGCTGCCACAAAGTTTTCGGGGGTTACGTTTTGCATACCCGCGGTTTCCAGCAGGTAGTTGGGTACAGGCTCGGTGGTCACAAACTTTTTGTCTTGAGCACCAGAATCTTTGGCAGATGCTTTGATGGTATCAAGCTTCTGGTCAAACTCTTCTGCAGACTTTTTGTAAGCTTGAGCGTTCTCGGTGTCGAGCTCACCCATATCGGTAGCTACCTGATCAGCTACTTTTTTCATGGTTTCAAGGTCGTACCACATGTGCTCGTTGAATTCGTGGTCGTGCGCGGTATGCTCGCCTTCCTGATGAGCTTGGCTGTGCTCTTCGTACAGCTCGTTGTACTCATCATCAGAGATCATGCCGGAGAGCTTAACGGCGTTGACGCCCTTCTGGTCGGGGTTATCCTGCCCCACCATCTCTTCAGCGAAAACGTCGTATCCCGCTCCGTTGTACACTACAACGTCAGCGTCCTTAATGGTCAGACGGTCGTTGGGGGTTGATTCGTATGAGTGGGGGTCCTGACTGGTGGAGTTGATAATGGAGGTAACTTCAGCCTTATCTCCGACCACCTGCTTGGCGATATCGCCGTAGACGTCCGTAGTAGCTACAATCTTCAGGCTGTCATCCGATGATCCGGATGCGTTGCTATCCCCCGCTGAACAACCAGCAAGTGCAAGGGCTGCTACGGAAAACAGGGCTACATTATTGAGCAACTTGGACATTTTTAGAACTTTCTAAACGCGAATCATTTTCAAATAGAGCTTACTTGCTCCCGCAACCTTTTTGCAATATAAGCCTGCGTACTTCAGAACACACTGAATACAACGGAAGAGTCGACGCCGGTATTCCAGCATCGACCCTTCCCTAGACTTTTCTCAGTGAGCCTTACACCCTGTTCGCGGCTTCACGCCTACGAACGTGCTCCTGCGTGGTGTCTTTGATTTCGCCCACCAGCTGTTCCAGAATGTCCTCCAGGAAGAGAACACCCAAGCTGACACCGTCGGCAGAGACCACATGCGAAAGATGCGCCCGGTTACGCTGCATAGCTGCAAGCGCTTCGTCAATCTCCACATCCGGGCGAAGAATCGCCATCGGACGCAGGCGTCCCCACGGGATATTTTCATCGCCACGAGAACCAACGTATGCAAGCATGTCCTTGACGTGAACGTAGCCCATATAGGTACCGTCCGCCGCATCCTGCATCACAAAACGGGAATAGCCGGTCTGTGCACAAGCATGCTCAATATCGTTGGGGGTGCACGGGAAGTCAAGGGTGACCACCTTTTCGCACTCCACCATGATCTCTTCCACCTTTTTAGAGCTAAACTCCAAAGCACCAGAAAGCACACCTGTTTCATCTTCAACGGTGCCTTCTTCAGTGGAATGCTTCACGATATTCTGAAGCTCATCCAGGGTAAAGGTCGATGAAACTTCATCCTTAGGCTCAATTTTCAAAGCGTGCAAAGCATGGTTCGCCAACCAGTTCAAGAACACGAGGATGGGCTTGAGCAGACGCGAGAAGAATACCAGCGGCGGTGCAAACCAGAGAGCGATACCCTTATCGGTCAGCGAAACAGACGCGTTCTTGGGCACCATCTCACCGAAAATAACGTGCAGATAGGTCACGATAATCAGGGCAATCACAAAGCTGAGAGTCGCCACGATTTCGTAAGGAATACCGATGGCTTCTAGCGGGCCAGCCATGAGGTGTTTCAAAGCCGGCTCTGAAACATTCAAAATCAGCAGCGAGCAAACAGTAATACCCATCTGGCAGGTAGCCAGCATCAAAGATACGTGTTCAATCGCAAACAGTGCCGTCTTCGCCCGCTTGTTACCGGCTTCCGCCAGAGGCTCGATCTGTGAGCGTCTGGTCGACATAATCGCGAACTCAGCTCCCACGAAGAAAGCATTACCCGCCAACAAAACAACCAAAAGACCAAGTGCTAACCAGTCATTCATGCGCGCACGCTCCCTTCTCGTGTTGAACTAGCTTCAGGGGTGGGAATAAAGCGGATTCGGTCGACACGACGCTGCTCCATACTTTCGATGCGCAGTGTTCCGCCTTCTACAGGTACGGTGTCGCCTACCTCAGGCACGCGTCCTAACGCGTACATCATGAAACCACCCATGGTCTCAAAGGCAGGGTTCTCTTCAATATCCAGCTCATCGATGTAATCAGAGATTTCATCGGGGCGCAGAAGACCGGAGAACATCCAGTCTTCGTTACCCATGTGCAGGGGGCGTTCTTCTACGTTACCTGAGTCGTGCTCGTCAGAAACTTCGCCAACGATTTCTTCGACGAGGTCTTCAAGAGTGGTCATACCCGCAGTGCCACCGTACTCATCGAGAACGATAGCCAGCTGCAAGGCACCCTCGCGCAGCTGCAACAGCAAGGAGTCAAGGTGCACCGTTTCGGGAACACGCAATACGTCTTCCATCAGCGCACCAGCTTCTAGATTAGGGCGCACATCTTCAGGAACACCGATAGCTTTTTTCAGATGGACGACGCCAACAACGTTGTCCTGGTCTTCGCGATAGAGAGGAAAACGCGAGTGACCGGTGGTACGCGCCATCTCAACGACGTCCGCAACCGAAGCGGTGTCTTCAAGCATAATTGCCTGGCGGCGCGGGGTCATCACGTCTACAGCTGTCAGCTCTGCAAAGGAAAGTGTCTTATCCACAAACCGTGCGGTATCTGAATCCAAGGTGCCTTCAACGGCTGATCGACGAACCATCGATGAAAGCTCTTCGGGAGTGCGAGCACCAGAAAGCTCTTCTTTCGCCTCCAACCCAAAGAGATGCAAAATTTTGTTGGCTCCCCCGTTCATGGTGCGCACCAGCGGGTTCATAATTTTGGTGAACATCAGGTGATAAGGTGCCAGGGCACGTGCAGTGGGGTAAGAGACAGCAATCGCCATATTTTTGGGAATCAGCTCACCAAGCACCATAGATAAGACGGTGGCTACACCCATTGAGAAAATCAAGATAAGGATGCGGGCAGCCGATTCAGGAAGACCCCAGCTAGATACTGAGTCAACCACTAGAGCCTGGAGTGCAACGTCCAAGGTGTAACCGGTGAGCAGGGTTGTGATGGTAATACCCAACTGGCACGAGGACAGCTGGGTTGACAATGTCTTGAGACATTTTAAAACCGCAACTCCCTTGGTATCGCCATTGTCAATTTTTTGCTGGACAGCTGACTGGTCCAAAGCAACCAGTGCGAATTCCATTGCAACGAAGAATCCAGTGCCAAAAATCAGCAAAATACCAACGAGAAGAAGAAGCCATTCCATTTAGCGAATCCCCCTGTTGCGAGGGCACGAATGTGATGTAAAAACGGGAGCCGGATATCCAGTGACTCTGGCATCTGCGCTGAGCGCATGATGCTGGTGTGGGCGGCAACTAAAAGAGTCGTCCATAATGCCCCAATTTTAGTCAAAGAGTGAGTGCTATTCCTAGTATTTGTTCTGCAAGGTTCGTTACGGATGCGTGTGTTTGCCAGGGGCGTAAAGGTGGGGTTTATTCTGAGCCAGTTCAGTACGTGAAAGACCTTTGCGTGTCACGGCAGTTAATATTTTAGAATTTTTTTCCAGACACAAAAATAGGTAAACCCACTCAAAACCAATTGTTTTACAGGGTCAAACCCACAAATAAGCATGGGTATCGTGTGGTTTGTTGCTCTTTGACCTGAACTCCCCTGCCTGAAACTTATTTTTCTGCGCGAAATAATGTTTCTTTATGCCTCGGTGCCTTTCGTCATATAGCTCTTGGGTTATTAGACTGGTCTCAAGAGACGAAGCTGACCCGTTCGCTTGGATACCCAGATACCTTCCGAGGCATGGTTCGAAACCAAGCAACTCGACGGCGTTCAAACCCCACATCGAATGGAAGAGGCTAAACGTGCCAAACCAGTCAGAAAGTCGCTGGCCAGAAGAATTTGCTGGTAACGAGTGGTTCATTGATGAACTATTTGAAAAGTACCAGAACGATAAATCATCAGTTGAGCAGTCTTGGTGGCCATTGTTCGAAGCAGAACTGAAGAAGTCCGGCAGCTCAGCATCCGCACAGTCTTCAGAGAAACCTGCACCGGCAGAGAAAAAAGAAGATCATCACCCTGATCCCAACAAGGTCATAGAAACCGCACCGGCTCAGGCAGAACCCCGCCCAGTTGCGCCTACCGATGAGGGTGAACAGGTCAAAAAGGCAAGCGGTACTGTGTCTAAAACCGAAGAGAAACTGAAGAAAAAAGAGGCGACCGTGGCACCTTCTCAGGAACCTGCAGAAGAAAAGAAAGAAACAATTTCTACCTTGCGCGGTCCCGCAAAGGCAGTTGTAACCACTATGGAAGAGTCACTGACTGTTCCTACCGCGACCACTGTTCGCGCAATTCCCGCCAAGGTTCTCATCGATAACCGCACCGCGATTAATAATTATTTGGCTCGTACTCGCGGCGGCAAGATTTCGTTCACTCACATCATCGGTTACGCCATTATTCGCGCCCTTGCGAATTTCCCGTCTATGAACGTTACCTTTGGTGAAGATGAGAAGGGTCGTCCCGCCGCTGTTCAGCCCGCTCACGTCAACTTCGGTTTGGCTATTGACCTTCCCCGTCCCGATGGAACCCGCAACCTGGTTGTTCCCAACATTAAGGGCGCTGAAGAGCTCTCCTTCGCAGAGTTCTGGGAGGCATACGATGACATCGTAAAGCGCGGACGCGATGGCAAGCTCACTGTTGAGGACTTCCGTGGCACCACTGTCTCACTAACCAACCCCGGTGGTATTGGTACCGTCCACTCGGTCCCCCGCCTCTCAAAGGGCCAGGCCGCCATCATTGGGGCAGGTGCTTTGGACTACCCGGCAGAGTACCGCGGCGCATCCGATAAGACTATTGCTCGCGCTGGCGTTTCAAAGATTCTCACCCTTACCTCAACCTATGACCACCGTGTCATTCAGGGTGCAGGATCCGGTGAGTTCTTGAAGATTATTGAAGGCTACTTGCTGGGTAACGAGGGCTTCTACGATGAGATTTTTGAAGCTCTTCGCGTTCCCTTTGAGCCCGTTCGCTGGGCTAAGGACAACCAGGTTGACCCCGCAACTGAGGTTTCAAAGGTTGCTCGCATCCAGCAGCTCATTCACGCTTACCGTGTTCGCGGTCATTTGATTGCACAGACCAATCCGCTGGGCTATGAGATGCTCACCCACCCGGATCTGCGCATTGAGAACTACGGTTTGACTCTGTGGGATTTGGATCGTTACTGGCCTACCGGCGGCTTCGGTGAGAAGGACACCTTGCAGTTGCGCGCGATTCTTGAATTGCTCCGCGAGGCCTACTGCCAGACCGTCAGCGTCGAGTACATGCACATTGAAAACCCCGTCGAGCGTCAGTGGTTCCAGAATCAGCTGGAGCACGGTTACTCCAAGCCCAGCCGCGAGGAGCAGTTCCGTGTACTGGGTAAGCTCAACGCTGCAGAAGCTTTCGAGACTTTCTTGCAGACCAAGTACCTCGGTCAGAAGCGCTTCTCGCTCGAGGGCGGAGAATCCTTGATTCCCTTGCTCGACTACATCATTTCTGAAGCTGCTGATGATGGCATGTCTGGTGTTGCTATCGGTATGGCTCACCGCGGTCGTCTGAATGTTCTGACCAACATTGCGGGCAAGTCATACGCACAGATCTTCCGCGAGTTCGAAGGCGAGATGGATCCGCGCATCACCGGTGGTTCGGGCGATGTGAAGTACCACTTGGGTACCGAGGGCACGTTCACCTCAGATAACGGTAACCAGACCCAGGTTTACCTGGCTGCTAACCCCTCGCATCTTGAAGCCGCTGACCCCGTGCTCGAAGGTATTGCCCGCGCTAAGCAGGATAACCTTGCAGGTACCGGCGCTAAGGACTACCCGATTCTGCCGATTCTCGTTCACGGCGACGCAGCGTTCGCTGGTCAGGGCATTGTCTTTGAAACCTTGCAAATGTCACAGCTTGAGGGCTACAAGGTTGGCGGCACCGTTCACGTGATCGTCAACAACCAGGTGGGCTTCACCACCACCCCGTCAGATGGCCGTTCATCGACCTACTGCACTGACTCGGCTCGTGCTATTCAGGCACCGATCTTCCACGTCAACGCAGATGATCCCGAGGCAGTTGTTCGTGCAGGTCACCTGGCATTCGAGTACCGCCAGCGATTCAACAAGGACATCGTGATCGACCTGCTGTGCTACCGTCGCCGCGGTCACAACGAGGCGGATGATCCTTCGATGACCCAGCCCAAGATGTACAACATGATTGAAGAGTTGCCTTCAACCCGCAAGATTTACACCGAGTCTTTGGTAGGACGCGGCGATATCACCCAGGAAGAAGCAGAGCGCGTACTCAAGGACTACCAGTCACGTCTGGAGCAGATCTTCACTGAGACCCACGAGGCCCAGTCATCGTCTGCTCCCCTGGTCACCGCTGATGCTGCGGCTGTTGCTAACATCGAGCGTCCGGCTGCTCAGCAGTCAGAGGATTCAGTTCAGGAAGCCGGTTCAACCGCAATTTCGGCCGATACTCTCAAGCGCATCGGCGATTCATTTGCGGCTGTTCCCGAGGGCTTCACTGTTCACAAGAAACTCAAGAAGCTTTTGGAACAGCGCACCGCAATGGCAACTGAGGGCGGTATTAACTGGGGCTTCGGCGAGCTCGCTGCTTTCGGTTCCTTGTTGCTGGAGGGTATCGACGTGCGTATGTCAGGTCAGGACGTTCAGCGCGGCACTTTCGTACAGCGCCACTCTGTCCTGCACGACCGTTTGACTGACGAAGAATGGACCCCGCTGGCTCACCTGAGCGAAGATCAGGGTAAGTTCAGCATCTACAACTCACTGCTGTCTGAGTACGGCGTGCTTGGCTTCGAGTACGGTTACTCCGTCGAGCGCCCTGACTCACTGGTTGTTTGGGAAGCTCAGTTCGGCGACTTCGCTAACGGCGCTCAGACCATCATCGATGAGTTCATCTCTTCAGCAGAGCAGAAGTGGGCACAGCGTTCATCACTGGTTATGATGCTTCCTCACGGCTTTGAGGGTCAGGGCCCTGACCACTCATCAGCTCGCATCGAGCGTTACTTGCAACTGTGTGCAGAGAACAACATGACTGTTGCTATGCCCTCCACCCCGGCATCGCACTTCCACCTGTTGCGCAAGCACGCTCACTCGCGTCCTCACAAGCCCATGGTTCTGTTCACTCCCAAGCAGCTTCTGCGTCTCAAGGCAGCAGCGTCATCGGTTGAGGACTTCACCACCGGCAGCTTCAAGCCTGTTATCGAGGATCAGGGCAACCTGAATGCTTCAGAGGTAGACCGCTTGATCCTGGTCTCCGGTCGTCTCTACTACGACTTGGAGGCTGAGCGCATCAAGCGCAAGGACACCAAGACTGCAATTGTTCGTGTCGAGCAGCTCTACCCCTTGCCTCTTGAAGAAATCAAGGAGCAGATTGCCCAGTACCCCAACGCAGAGTTGATCTGGGCACAGGATGAGCCTGCTAACCAGGGCCAGTGGCCCTTTATGGCTCTCAACCTTCTGCCCCATGTTGGTTACAAGATGAGCTTGGTATCACGTCCCGCTTCAGCTTCACCGGCTGCCGGTACCGGACGTCGCCACCAGGCTGAATTGGACAACATCTTGGCTGAGGCGTTTGACCGCTAAACTCTAGCTTAGAAGCTACTCACAAAATGCCCCGTACTGTCGTCTTTGACGGTACGGGGCATTTTGTACAGCAGATACAGCTTCATAGAGTTCACGAACTTGAGTAAATATGTACTAGGTTTGGCACGATAACGCGCGTGCCTTGTATTCTGTATGTAAGAGTAAAAGTGGGCACGTGAAAGTGCGCATTTCAGTCAACAACAGAAAAGGTTCTCGTGGATCAGCGAAACATTCGAATTGTAGCAGTGGGTGATGAGCTGCTCTCAGGCGTTGGAGATCCCCGCGCCCTGGGTTGGTTCGGCCGCGTCATGGCACGCACCCCGCAGAATATCGCATCGGTTGCAGCTTACAATTTGGCGGCACCGGGCGAAGGTAGCGAACTGTTGAATAGCCGCTGGTTTGAAGAGGCGGCTCGTCGTTTTTCGCAGGGTGCTGATAACCGCCTAGTGATTGCACCTTCAACTTTGGATGTTGATTTGGATATCACCAGCGCTCGTTCACGTTTGAACCTTGCGAACATGGTCGATATGGCCTCGCAGAACAATGTGAAGGTCTTGGTCGTTGGTCCTCCCCCGACACTGGACGCTGAACGCAACCGCCGTATCGCTGATTTGTCAGCGGCTTACGCTGATGTTGTGACTCGCCGAAACCATGTCTATGTTGATACATTCAACCCGCTGTTGCATCACGAGCAGTGGCGCAATGACTTGGCAGCTAATGACGGACGTCCCGGCCAGTCAGGCTACGGTCTGATGGCGTGGCTTGTTTTGCACCGCGGCTGGTACTCCTGGTTGAACCTGCCTGAGCCTGTCTAGGGTTCGGTGTGAGCCGTCCCGCTGTTTTTTGTGCACGGTTAAAGGTGCATTCACCTGTTATTTGTGCGAAAATGGACGGCAGTGCTGTGGCTCATTTCTGCCGCAGCAGTACATTCGGTTGTAACCCGTCTTTTGGGTTGCGGTAGAACCGTAATTTGTAGAAGGAGGCTCTCATGAGCAAGCGCGGTCGTAAGCGCAAGGACCGTCGTAAGGGCGGCGCAAACCACGGTAAGCGCCCCAACGCATAAGGTACCTTGAATACTTTTCAGGCGCCGGTTAGATTCTTTAGAGTCTAACCGGCGCCTGGTTTTTAACAGGCAAATGAGCTTCGCCTATGCTTTATTTTTTGATTTCGTCGATGCTGATACGAATTTTGTCTTTAAGTTCTTGGGGTGCTTTTTCACAACAGGAGCGTTTGATAGCTTCGCGAATCATGACTTCAAGGTCGTGTTCCTGTGTGCAGTCGGTGCACTCTCCCAGATGTTTTTTGAAGGTTTCAACGTCTTCTTTGCTGACGGCACCATCAAGGTACTCATAGATTTTGTTGATTTCTTGCTCGCAGCAGTTCTGCGATTTATCTGATGAATCGGTCATTGCAGGTTATCCTTTCTGCGAGTTGTTGGTGGTGATGCCGCGTTCGCGGGCGTAGTCAGCAAGGGAGTCGCGCAGTAGCTTGCGTCCTCGGTGTAGTCGAGACATAACGGTGCCGATGGGGCTGCCCATGATGTCTGAAATTTCTTTGTAGGAGAACCCTTCAACATCTGAGTAGTAAACGGCCATACGAAAATCTTCGGGGATTTCTTGAAGGGCACGTTTGATGTCGGTGTCGGGTAGATTATCCAACGCCATCATTTCAGCGGATTTCAGCCCCGATGAGTCGTGCTGACTTGCTTGGGCTAGCTGCCAGTCTTCGACAGAGTCGGTGTGAGACTGCTGGGGCTCGCGCTGGCGCTTACGATAGAGGTTGATGTACGTGTTCGTGAGAATTCTGTACAACCACGCTTTGAGGTTAGTACTCGGCGTGTACAGGTGGAATGAGGAATACGCTTTCGCGTATGCCTCTTGCACGAGGTCCTCAGCATCGGTGGGGTTGCGTGCCATGCGCAGAGCAGCTGCGTAGAGCTGATCAACGTACTGCATCGCGTCCTTTTCAAAACGAATTTTGCGTTGTTCGGTTGTTTCCGTGGCTAGATCTACCGGTGTCTCGTGCTTGGCAACGGTGGGTGCTGTCATTGGCTTTCCTTTTGCTCTTTCCCGATGGTAGAGCCTTGTACTCACAGGTTGTTGAATGTGAGGATGCGTGAAACATCTGTTAGGTTCAACCCTACGGCATGCGGGTTTATTCCCGGGTGAGGCATCGTGTTAGACAAACCATTCTTTTCATAAGACACCCCACCTTTCTTGAGGCTGAGTACTCAAGAAATCTTCGCTGAAATCGCGATTATTTTTAGTCGAATACTGCCAGCAAGCTTATGATGGTGGGTAGAGGGGATTTTCTCGTTATGATCCCCGACCATCGACACTTAGGAGTGTTTTATGTCAGTAGTACGTCGTCTCGCGCGTCCCGCGCTTGCATCTAGCTTTATTCTCTCAGGCGTTGATCGTTTGAAGGACCCCGCTTCTGCAGCTCACCTTGAAAAGGCTGTTTCGCTTGCAGCTTCCACTTCACCTTACCTGTCAGTTTTGAAGGGTCAGGAGCGTTTGGTTGGCCAGGCTCTTGCCGGTTCACAGGTGGCTGCAGGTTCACTGTTTGCGTTGGGCAAGCTCCCCCGTTTGTCATCAACCGTTTTGCTTGCGACCGGTGCTGTTAATGCTTACCTCGAGTTCATGGCAACCGAGCATGACAGCAAGGAACAGAAGTCAGCTCGCGTCAACAACCTAGTGAAGAATTCATCGCTTCTTGGTGCTATCGCTATTGCTTCGGTTGACACCGACGGTAGCCCTTCACTTGCTTGGCGTGCAAGCAAGCTGAGCGACAAGGTTGCTAAGAAGTCTGAGCAGATTTCTTCAGATGTTCTGGATAAGGCAGATAACCTTTTCCATAGCTAATCTTTGACTCTTGAGAGAGTTGGCTCCGCGCTGAGACGGTATTTAGGATTTTTCTTATTTGGCCGGCTCGGCGCGGAGCTTTTTGTATGCCTTGTGCCAGCGTAAAATAGGCGTGATAACTAAAGACAGCGTTACGTTGATGCACGTGATGAGAAGTGAGGTTTGTATTTTGGGTTCTGCAGAGGTTGCGCTGATGCCCGGCGACTGGTTGGCACCGCGATTTGTAGCACGCGGCGGTCATGCAACCGTTGCTGTGCCCGGTTCGAAGTCGCTGACTAACCGCTATCTGCTGTTGGCAGCGTTAGCGTCCTCGCCTTCAGTAATCCATGCACCTCTTCACTCTCGCGATTCTGCGCTGATGATTTCTGCGCTGACTTCTTTGGGCGCACAGTTTGAAGAAATTAAGACTGGTTCGGTCTTCGGTCCTGATCTTCGAGTAACGCCGTTGAACCGTGCCGCTAATCTCGGCAGTGTTAGCGTGGACGTTGGTTTGGCAGGAACGGTGATGCGTTTTGTGCCACCTGTTGCTGCGCTGGTCTCAGGTGATATCCATTTTGACGGGGACGCGCATGCTCGTGTTCGCCCTATGGGACCGGTCATCGATGCCCTGCGTTCGTTGGGTATTTTGGTCGAAGATGACGCCCGCGGTGCGTTACCGTTCACTGTCTCTGCTAGCGGATCAATAGCTGCTCGTGAGCTAGAAATTGACGCTTCGGGTTCGTCTCAGTTCGTCTCGGCGCTGTTGCTGGTTGCCAGTTCCTTTAATAACGGTCTGGATCTGCAACATGTTGGTGCGTCCATTCCTTCGATGCCGCATATCGAAATGACGGTTGATGTCTTGCGCTCGGTAGGTATTGAGGTCGATGACTCTCAGCCGAATCGTTGGATTATTAAACCGCAAACCTTTGAGGGTTTTGAAGTAACTGTTGAACCCGACCTTTCAAATGCAGGCCCTTTCCTTGCCGCCGCTGTAGTCACAGGTTCTCGTGTCAATGTCCCGTTATGGCCTGCTAAAACCACTCAGGGTGGGGATCATTGGAAGAAGATTTTGCCTCTGTTTGGTGCCTCGGTGGAACTTACTGCTGAGGGGTTGACCATGACAGGTCCGGCTGAAGGCAATCTTTCAGCGTTACCTGAAATTGACCTAGATTTGTCAGAAGCCGGCGAGTTGGCGCCCACCGTTGCGGCGCTGTGCGCATTGAGTCCGCAACCTTCGACTCTACGCGGCATTGCGCATTTGCGTGGGCATGAAACTGACCGACTAGTTGCGCTCACCACCGAGTTCAACAAGTTGGGGGCTCGTGCAGAGGAAATCGAGGATGGGATCCGCATCCTCGGCCCTGTCCAGCACGGTGGTAGGTTCAGTACCTACGCTGACCACCGTATGGCCACAGCCGCAGCTATTATTGGGCTCGCTGTTGACAACGTTATCGTTGAGAACGTTGCAACGACCGCAAAGACCCTGCCGAATTTCACCGGCTTATGGGAAACCATGCTAGAGAACTTTTCATCAACAGGTAAGGCTGACTAATGCGACGAAGCTGGGATGAAAGCGACGTTCGCGTCCGCCCCAATAAAAAAGGCTCACGTCCTCGTACCAAAGACCGTCCTTCGTACGATAAAGCGGAGCTCGGACGAATTATCACCGTTGACCGCGGCCGTTACACTGCTGTTCTCGATGAGAACACCGATAGCGAGCGCACTGTCACAGCGGTACGAGCTAAAGATTTGCGCAGGACGCCGGTGGTTCCCGGCGATATCGTGGGGCTAGTCGGTGATACCTCAGGTAAGCCCGATACTCTGGCGCGTCTTGTCACCATTCAGGAGCGTACGTCATTGCTGCGTCGTAGCGCTGACGATACTGACCCGGTGGAACGCGTTGTTGTTGCTAATGCTGATCAGCTCGTGATTGTGGTGGCAGCTCAGAATCCCGAGCCGCGAACGGGCTTTATTGACCGTTCAATCGCAGCTGCCTTTGATGCCGGTATTACCCCGGTCTTGTGTATTACCAAAACGGATCTCAAGCATCCCCAAGAGCTTCTTGATTACTATGCCAATACCGGTCTTCAGATTGTGCTCTCTAAATCTCTCGACGGTTTAGCGCCGAGTGAAGAGAATGCTCAGGGTTTAGATGCTTCGCTGGTGGAGCAGGTAAGTGAGCACCTACAGGGGCAGGTTTCTGTTTTGCTCGGGCATTCGGGCGTTGGTAAATCGACCCTGGTCAATGCTCTAACGGGCGCTGACCGTGCCACGAGCCATGTCAATGCCCATACGGGGCGAGGACGCCACACGTCCTCTTCTGCTCTCGCTGTGCGTCCTGCTGAGCGAACTGCCGGTACTTGGATTATTGATACACCGGGCATCCGCTCCTTTGGCTTAGCGCACATTGAACCGGAGACTATCGTTGCCTCGTTCGAGGACCTTGCTCCCGGTTCAGCGGATTGCCCCAAGGGTTGCGAGCACTCCCCTGCCTCTGCCGGATGCGGCATCATCGCCTACGTCAACAGCGGTCAAGCTGGAGACTCCGGGCAAGCTCGCCTCGAATCGCTTCAAAAACTTTTGAACGTATCTACCGAAACCGATGCTGATTCTGAAAAAGAACTCGGTATCGTTCTGTAACAGACCTTTACTCACACACGAAAAGTAACCATGAAATCATCTAGCCAGTACACCGAAGACCTCCGCTTGGCTCACATTATTGCCGATGCCGTGGATAGGCTCACCCTGACCCGCTTTCAAAAACAAGATTTTACGGTTGAGACTAAACCTGATCTCACCCCTGTTACCGAAGCGGATAAAGAAGCCGAGCAGCTGGTGCGTTCGCAGCTCTCCCGCGTCCGTACCCGTGATGCCATTGTGGGCGAAGAATTCGGGGCAACCGGTGCTTCACCGCGCCAGTGGATTATTGATCCCATTGACGGTACCAAGAACTTTGTGCGCGGTGTGCCGGTGTGGGCCACCTTGATTGCTCTTGTTGATAACGGTAAGCCAGTTGTGGGTGTTGTTTCTGCTCCCGCTCTTCAACGACGCTGGTGGGCGGCTGAAGGAACAGGCGCGTATACCGGCCGTTCGCTGGCTAATGCAAAACGCATCTCGGTGTCAGATGTTACTAACCTCAGCGATGCCTCTTTCTCATATTCTTCTCTTTCGGGTTGGAAGGAACTGGGTAAGCGTGATGAGTTTATTCAGCTGACCGACGATGTTTGGCGTACTCGCGCCTACGGCGATTTCTGGTCGTATTGCATGGTTGCTGAGGGGGCTGTTGATTTTGCGGCAGAACCTGAATTGGCTCTGCACGATATGGCCGCGTTGGTACCCATTGTGACTGAGGCAGGCGGACGCTTCACCTCATTGGACGGTGAAGAAGGCCCCTTTGGTGCTAACGCTCTAGCATCTAATGGTCACCTGCATGATACTGTTCTGCGTCGCATCGGAACATCAAACAGCTAACTAAACCGTGTAAAAGACAAAAATGGCGGGTGTACTTGGTGAGTACACCCGCCATTTTTGCGTTAGAAATCAATGGTGATAAAAAGTACCGTAAGCGACAGGGCGATGAGAGTGCCTAACACCCCACCAATGATGCCAACCCAGGCACACACCTTGGTTTTGCCTGCGTATATTGTCTGAGGGTATCGACCGAGTTTGACCAGAGCAACGATACCGAGCACCACAGCTGCGACCGACGGTATGGCGGTGAGTCCGAAGATTCCGCTGAGTCCTGTTAGCGGCATGAATATGGTCAGGATGAGCGAGGTGACCGATGCAAAGGCGTAAAACCAGCCTGCCCTTCGTTTATCGCGAGGAAACTCACCGAGAGGGCGGCGGTACTGTGCCGGTATGCGATAGCCTGCAGGTTCGCCCGGTGTTGTCATATCGTAGGGATGCTGAACAGGAGCCATCTGAGGTTGCAGTTGAGGCTGGGTCGACATCTATGATCCTTCTAAAGATTTGAAGCTATCTGATGTTCACTAGCCTACAGGGCTAGGGGTGTAGGACGCGATAACCCGCACCTACTTTTGGGTGTGCTCGGAGCGATAAGGCAGCGACAAGCTCCTACAGAACTACTTTGCTGACGCTGTGGTCGCCCGCAAAACCGTAAATTTCGAGTTACGGGCTAGCTGTTCTACAGTTGCAAAGTTTTTATCGAGCAGCCCGCGATAGCGCAGGTGAGAATTATGTACGAGAAAGAGATTTCCTCCCGGTTTGAGTACTCGATGCGCCGCTTTCACCAGTTCCTCGTATAGGGACGCGTCAACCCTCGTACCCTCGTGGAAAGGCGGGTTGAGAACCACAGTATCTACCGATGAGTCATCAAGAGAACGGGCCGCATCGTCCCAGATTACCTGCGCCATGTTGTTCTCTACATGCTCATGCAGCGTCATTCGCGCCGACACCACCGCGTCCGCCGAAATATCGGTAGCTATGCACTTAATTCCCGGTACCGCTGTAAGGAGGTCAAATGAGACTTGACCGTTGCCGCAACCAAGGTCAAGGACGCGCCCACCGGTTATCAGATAAGGTATAACGGTTTCAGCCAAAAGAGTGCCGCCGTGATCGCGACTAGCCGAGCAGAAGACGCCTCCGACGCCGTAGCGTCCTTCGTTTTCAGCGGGCTGGTATGTACTGGTTTGCGCACTTGTCTTTTCAGTATTTCGAGCTATTAGGCAGCGGAACTTACCTTGCCCGCGGCTCGCATAAACTTCTGCAAAATGCTGACTGAGCACGTGGTTCTGGGACTTGGTCATGTGCTTGGTATTCCCCACAGCAACGAACGTAGCAGTGCCTTTCACCTGAGACAGACAGTGGGCAATATAATCCAGCTCCGCCAAAGATTTAGGCAGACGACCTAGCGCAATAACAGTACGAGTCTCATCCGTAAAATTCTCTGCAAAGAAATCTGGCAGGTATAGTGGATTATCCATACCGGCAACCAGCACGTTGGATGCTGCCTCCTGGTGGGAAACCCGCTGGGCAGACACCGCCTGAGAAAAACTACGGGACGCTACATACACACCATTGCTGGTCTCTCGAACAGCATCAAGACTGAAGCGAAGCAACGCACCGTCAGGATCATCAAAAACCACAAAATCGGTTTGCATCAGCAATTTCGTCGCTGAGCACAGACAGCAAAACCTCATCAATTCGAGCAGTCATAACTTCGTCCCCCAAGCACCGCACCCCCACGGGCGACAGTTTAACTCATTATTCACACCTACAAAAATACCTCGGTGCGATTCAGCTGAACCACACCGAGGTAAGAAAAGTGGAGATGCGGGGAATCGAACCCCGGTCCGATGCGACCTCGTCAGGTCTTCTCCGTGCGCAGTTTGCGTAACGGTTAATTTTCGGCTCCAGCATTTGCACAAACACACATGCTGCCGAACCTATTCGTATAAGTGTTCCTTCTATCCCTACGACGAAGATAGAAAGCAGTGGCCTTTTAAACTGATACTGGTAACTGAGCTAAAGGCGAGCTCAGGCCAGCAGATTCGCTAGTCGCGCTTAGGCAGCGAGAGCGAAGTCAGTGCGCTTAGATTCTGCACTTATTTTTTTACAGAGAGCGTTTACGAGATAACTCTGCATCCTCGGCACGCTTCCCCTGTCTCAACCCGCATCGTCGAAACCGATCATCCCCAATATTTAGTTCTCAAAGAACATACGCCAAAAAGTTATCAGCTGTACTCTTACCTAAGATAGAGCGCCGGGCCATTAAGGCGTTGAGATATAAATATACCCCCGCCTCCCCTATTTTTCAAGAGGATGCGAGGGCATGAGCATTGTCAGTCGCTAAAGACTACTTACCCATGTTGTTGTTGACGTGGTCGTTCATGCACTGCTCCAAAGCAGCCTGGTCGTTGAGGTGATCCTGGCAAGCATTGTAAGCATCGAGACCAGCGCCACCGGCAATGATACTCAGAACAAGCATACCTGCACCCAGCAAGGTTGCCAGGATGCTGGTGATGATACCTGCGATAGCCAAGCCCTTCGAGCCGTGGGACTTCTTGAGCTTAACGATTGCTACGATACCCAGAATCAGACCGATGAGACCCAGCAGGCCACCGAAACCCAATACCCAGAAGGTCAACAGACCCAGGATACCGAGAACCAGTGACGCAATAGCCAAACCGCGGCCCTTGGGCTTGCGGTTGTGCATTACGTACTGATCGTTGTGGTTGCCGTTGTAAGCCGGCGCCTGGGCGTAGTTATTGTTGTAACCGTCGTTGGTGTAAGCGGTGTTGTTCTGTGCGTAGTGGTTCTGGTTGGTGTACGCGGAATCCTGCGAACCTGCTACAACTGAGCTACCGCTATTGTTGCTGTAGCCTGCGTTGTTGTATGACGCTGAGTCACGGTTTGCAGAAGTGTCACCGTATGAACCGTACGGTGAGTTTGAGTTGCTGTTCGGGGTGTTATCTTGAGACATTATTCTCTCCTTAGTTTCGCCTCGGACTAGCCCAGGTTTTTATACCGCATTGCTCTTCGCGCTTCGAGGTTATCTTGACGCTCACGCAATGCTTGGCGTTTGTCGTAGTCGCGCTTACCGGTGGCAAGAGCGATTTCAACTTTTGCTCGACCATTAGAAAAGTAGAGTTTGAGGGGAACAACGGTGTAGCCGCTTTCCCTCAGCTTTTGGTCAATCTTATTAATTTCAGTGCGGTGCATCAGTAGCTTGCGACGGCGCCTGGCTGCGTGGTTTGTCCACGAGCCGCGTCCGTACTCGGCGATATGAATGCCTTCAAGCCACAGTTCACCGTTATAGGTTTGGCAAAATCCGTCGGTTATAGAGGCCCCGCCATCTCGTAGCGATTTAACCTCTGTCCCCATTAATACTAAGCCAGCTTCCCACGTGTCTACGATATTGTAGTTGTGGCGTGCCTTCTTATTTTGAGCGATGATGTGATTATTCGGGTCTTTTGTGCCCGCTTTTTTCTTCTGTGCCATCTTTTCCTTCTAAATTCTGTCTCTACGCTTCGTTGCGAGAAGCTGCTCGCCAGCGAATACCGGCATCAATAAAACCATCTAGAGCCCCGTCAAACACCGATTGCGGGTTGCCTTCTTCGTAGTTGGTTCGCAGGTCTTTAACCATCTGGTAAGGGTTGAGCACGTAGGAGCGCATCTGGTCTCCCCACGAGGCTTTCACATCGCCCGCAAGCTCTTTTTTCTTTGCGTCCTCTTGCTCCTTACGCAGCAACAATAGGCGCGATTGCAAAACGCGTAAAGCAGCTGCGCGGTTTTGAATCTGCGATTTTTCGTTCTGCATGGAGACCACGATGCCGGTGGGAATGTGCGTCATTCTAACGGCAGAGTCGGTGGTGTTGACGGACTGACCGCCGGGCCCCGATGAGCGGAAAACATCAACTTTAAGCTCCGATTCGGGGATTTCGATTGCTTCCGTTCCTTCAATCAGAGGAATGACTTCGACAGCAGCAAAGGACGTCATGCGTTTACCTTGGCTGTTGAAAGGCGAAATGCGCACCAGTCGGTGGGTACCCGCTTCAATGGAGAGCCGCCCAAAAGCGTAAGGGGCCTGTACCTCAAAAGTCGCTGACTTAATACCGGCTTCTTCAGCATAGGACGTATCAAGTACCTGGGTTGGGTAGTTATTTTTCTCAGCCCACCGCAAGTACATGCGCAGTAGGGTCTCCGCAAAATCAGCCGCGTCCACGCCGCCAGCACCCGAACGGATGGTCACCACAGCTTCGCGCTGATCGTATTCGCCCGAGAGCAAGGTGACAATTTCAAGTTCTGCCAGCACTTTGCTGATATCGCGAAGCTCAACTTCAGCTTCGGTCAGCATTTCAGGGGCGTCCTCAGCATCAGCGAGCTCCACCATAACCTCAAGGTCATCGATGCGTGACTTGAGTGTTTCTAACCGTTCCAGTTCGCTTTGCTGGCGCGAAAGCTGTGAGGTAACTTTCTGAGCTTGATCGGGGTTATCCCATAGGTCTGGCGCGTTGGCAGCCTCAGAAAGTTCCGCTATGGATGCCTTGATGGCATCAACATTCGACACCTCTTCAATAGATGAATAGGTGGAACGTAAGGTCTTAATTTCAGCGGAAAAATCGATAGAAGCCATGACTATTAACCCTATCGGATAAATGCTGAACTATGCGAGCTTTCAGGCGTGAGCGCCCTCAAACTACCGGTTTTTACGCTGTGAGCGCGAGAGAGTAACGCTTACTGGTTGACGGTGATGCGAGCGCTACTTTCAACGCTGATAGGCACCCCGTTGGGCACGATAAAGGATACCAGCGGTGGATGAGCAACTGCGGCTAAGCCCACCTGAGCGGTTGACGTATCAGAAATGCCGGTGGGCGCTACCAGCTGAAGACCGTCGAATTCTGCGTAGGCACCAGTTTGAGCGAGGAATTCCTGCGATGTACCTGAAACCTTTTCGCTCGTGAGTACAGGGGTTGGACGCTTGCCGCGCTCCCCTTGCAGCCCGGCAAAATTCTGCACGGCAGAGGATGCGGTCTGATCAGCCAGCGCCTGCAACTTTTGTTTTTCGAGATAGACGCCGGTAACACCTGTAACAACGGAAGCAACCAGCAAAAGAATCGCGCACAGTCCAATAAGCAGCAATAAAATACTGCCCTGGTCTTTTGGCTCATCTGCGGGGAGCTTTTGAGTGAGTTTAACGATCATCTGTATTTGCCTCCCCAGCTGGTCGCAGAGGAATGAAGTTCAGCAAAACCGCCCGGAGCTATCCACGGAATCACCGGCAAGGTAGCTTGCACCGTTACATCTACACGAATGGGCGACTGATCAGAACAGCCACCATCACAGCTCATACTCACTGACATATTTTCGGGAGCAACCTTGAAATCTGCGGCGGCAAGTTGCGCAGCCCCAGTCAAGCCTTGCGAGGTAATCTGATCTCGCGGAGTGGATGCAACTAACTGCACCGCCTGCTGACTTGCAGCATTGGCTGCCAACGCGGCGGACTGGACCTGAAATACTGCCAGCAAAAAATAAACCGTGGGAATCATAAGCATCAACCCCAGCACCACGAACTCAATCATGGCATTGCCAGCCTCCGCATCTTCTCCGCATCGCGCTTGCTCTCCGCTGAGCTGTTGAGCACTGGATGTGTTATCGCTGCAAAGCTGCATGACCACTCACCGTCAAAGTATGTGGAACCCCAAACGGGCCAATAATAGGCAAAGGAGCATTAACCCGCATCTCAAGCATCTGGACGCCGCCGTGGTTCACGACCTGATAACTCACCTCGGTCGTTCCACCCACCGGCAGATTGTCATCAAGTAACTGACGGGTTCTCACAGCACCATCCTCATAACTCCTATCAAGCAAAGTCCCATACCTAGCGCCGGAGGCCGCCGCGTCCACCATCATATTGCGGGTATACAGCACAAAAGCTACCTGCAATACACCCGCAAACAGCAGAACAACCAGCCCAATCACCATCACAAATTCGGCAGTGGCGTTACCCGCTTCTGCCGAATTCGAGGATTTCGATGGATTAACCACAGAACTAGCCGCTCACCTTAGCCATAGCGTTCTGGAACATTGCCACCAGCGCATCCTGAGCAACGACCAGCAAGGCAGCTACAAGGATCGCTGTCATCATGGTAATCATGACCCAGCCGGGAACATCGCCGCGCTCGCTATCATCATCCGTAGCCAAGAAAGCGAAGAAACGGGCTACGAATACCTGAAGCATCAGAAGGATTTTCATGGTTATTTACCTTTCGATAATGGATGTGTGTAGACGTCACAGATTGATCTGTAACAGCGAAATTCCGGGGAAAATCGCAAAAACCACTGTGAGTGGAAGAATAAAAAATACGACGGGGACCATCATGGCAATCTCTTTCTTGCCGGCGGCTTCCATGAGTTCTCGTTTAGCAGCATCACGAACATCTTGAGCTTGAGCCCTGAGGACGTCCGAGAGCGGCGTGCCGCGTTCAATAGCGACAACGATGCCATCTACGAATCTTGCAAGCGCTGCAACAGATGTACGCTGCGAAAATTCTTGTAAGGCAGGAACAAGACCATCACCGGCTCTTGTTTGAGCCAGAATCTTATTGAACTCGGTAGAGAGCTCACCGGAGGAAACTCTGCACACACGCTCCAATGCTGCAACAGCAGACTCACCGGCAGTCACCGATAAAGCCATCAATTCAGCGAGCGCAGGGAACTCGGTCAGCATCTGCTTCTCACGTTTTTTGATGGTCTGAGTCAGCCAGTAATCTCGAGCCAAGAAACCGGTAACAGCGCAAGCTACTGACAAAATCAATGCTCCTGCGACGGAGACTCGCCCCTGTATCGCTGCCAGACCCAATAAAGCCACAGAAGCTATGAAGGCGATAAAGCCCCACACCACTTGTTCCGCGCGGTAATCAGCGGTGGTCTTAGGTAGATTCGCCTGTTCTAGCCGCTTCTCTAGCAGATGCGTATTAGCTGATGTTTTGTTCAGCTTAGAGACGGCATCTGTAATGAACGGCAATAACAGCTCATAGAACCCATCCCACATACCTTTGGGGTTAGTTTTAGTCTCTTCTAAAAGAGATGCCTGCAATTCTGACGACCGCATATATGGTGCGATTCGGTCACTGAAGTTCAGGGTTCGAACGGCCTTCACACTTTGAAAAACCAGCCATAGACCGCTTGCCAGAATCAGCCCAATAATGATGGTCCAGTTCATGCCAGCACTCGTTTCTCTTGCGGTAATGCACCGAGTTTTAACATGAGCACGTACGCGAAGATGGTGACAGTAAGACCGCCTAGCATGACCACAAAGCCGGCAAAAGAGTTATAGATTTGTACAGTTCCCGGTTGTGTTGCCATCAGACAAAGAATGAGCCACGGCGCAAAAGAAGCTAGACGCGCCGCGTTCACTGTCCATGACTGGCGCGCTTCAAGCTCTGAGCGGGTTCTCGCGCTCTCTCGAAGGAACTCACTCAAGGTACCTAGCAACCGTCCAAGATCTGTACCGCCCACTTCACGAGTTACCTTGAGAGCTTCGATGATGTTATCTGCGGTGGGATCGGAAAGTCGGTCTTTCAAACGGTTCAGGGAAGACACAAATTCACCGCTTGCCCGATAATCGCGGGAGAAAACCTCAAAAGCCGGACGCAGGGGTTCAGGCCCGCGATACTGCAACTGCATGAGAGCTTCTGGGAGTGAAAGACCTGCACGGATAGCTGAGCGAAGATGATCAACGACATCTGGCCACAGCTCACGAATCTGCGCCTGACGCTTGTTTGCGCGCCACCCAATAATCAGCCGTGGCAGGATGATTCCCACGAGAAACAGGAGCAACGCAAGATTATAGAGACCTGTCGCAGCCAAAGTCAGCAGGGCAATAATGACTCCGCACATCACAGACATGGCGTAGAACAAGGACGGGCTAACCCTCTCAACCCCTGCTTGTTGAAGCAATGCCAGAGTTGGTGATGTATTTTTCGGCTTCTTCTCTCGCGTGGTCAACGGCCAGAAAGACCACCACACTAAGAAAGTACCTAACCCCGTCAATAATCCAACAAGGGCAATCATTTCAACACCTCAGAGGTCAGCGAAGGCAACACTGCGTCTGCTCGGTAACCGGTGCGTTCAAACTTATATGCAGCGGGTAATTCTGATGCCACACATGTCAGCTGCCCTGATTCCAGCTGGAAAACCGTTGAAGTCTCGATGACATTGTTTTCCACGCGGTTGCCCAGAGCAACGATCTCAAGCACGCGGCGACGCCCCCTGCGGTCTCTTTGGCAGTGAACCACGAGATCGAAACAAGAAGCGACGGTCGGCACAACGAAGCTCGATGAAATATTCTCGCCCGCTAACAAGGGCAGGGTGCAAATCTTGGTGATGGCATCTCGCGCTGAGTTTGCGTGGATGGTTCCCATTCCGGGCAGTCCAGAATTCAGAGCAATCAGCATGTCTAGAGATTCTGCTTCACGAACCTCACCGATCAGCATACGGTCGGGGCGCATACGCAAAGCTTCTTTGACCAACCGACGCAGTGGGATTTCACCCTTGCCTTCAAGGTTGGGCTGTCGGCACTGCATTCCAACGACATCGCGTAGCGGTACATTCAACTCAAAAATTTCTTCACAGGTCACCACACGTTCACGAGCGCCAATTGATGCTGATAAACAGTTCAACATGGTTGTCTTTCCGGCTTGGGTAGCGCCGGAAACAAGAATATTCAGACCGCTTGCCACTGCCGCGTCCAAAAATGTTGCCGCTTCTTTGCTCAAAGAACCAAGGGTTACCAGGTCATCAAGTCGACGGGCACGGGCAATGAATTTACGAATGTTGACCGACCAGTGCTTACGGGTGACGTCAGGGATTACTACGTGAAGGCGAGACCCATCAGGTAGAGACGCGTCTACGAAGGGGCTTGAGAGGTCCAGGCGACGGCCAGAAGATTTGAGCATACGCTCCACCAGGTAACGCACCTGCTCGTGGGTGAGTGAAAGCCCTGTGAGTTCTGACTCCCCTGCTCGCGCAACAAAAACTTCGTGAGGAGAGTTAATCCAAATTTCTTCAACGGTGGGATCGTCAAGATACTGCTGGAGCTCGCCAAAACCACAGATAGAGTCGATCAGCCAACGCTGAGCGTTCACCAAGTTATCGATCAGCGGCAGGGCGCCCTTGATCATTCTTTTTTCATAGTCGGCAAGTGCTGTATCGATAAGCTTCTTTGCCTGTTCGGTATCAGTCAGCGGGTCGATACCACTTTGACGGATGAGCTCACGCACCTCGTTTTCAACAAGGCGGTAACCTTGACGGGCTTCTTGTGTAGTAGCCAAGGCTACCCCTTTCTTGATGTGTGGTTCGCGAAGTGGTTCCCCCGTTGCGTTATGCAACCTGGTGATTTCTGAAGATAGTCGACAATCTCTCAAGATTTCAATCGCCCAATTTCTTGCCTGTGGATAACTTGGCCGATGTAACCCATTTAGTGATTTACAAACTTTAACTACCGCAAGGTAACAGACGTTTGACCTATCGGTACTTTTCAGTAACTTAACGCCTCTTCCTACCGGGTCGCTGTGTCCACATATCTGCATGACCTACGTAACATTTAGAAATATCCCGCTTTGAGCCACTGCGCCACAGATACAAAAAAGAGCGGTGCAGGACGTTGGTACGTCCTGCACCGCTCTTGAGTAAGCTGTACTTGCCCTACGGGGCTTACTGATTTAACTTACTGGTACTTCTGAATCTCAGAGGTCAAACGAGCCTTCTTCATGGTAAGTCGCTCAATCTCAGAATTCACGATCTCCAGCTTCTGCGGGTTCGACATCGCATCAAGCTCAGCCTGAGTCTCATCAGCAATGCCCAGCAACGCAACAGTTACAGGTTCAGAAGAACCAGCTGCAATCGCAGACTCAAGATCACGCTTATTGATAGCAAGGGTCTCAAGCTTCTGCTGAGCAACCAAAAGGTCGCCCTCATTGCGATGCTTCAAAGTGGTGCCAAGAGGCTGATCACGCATCACGTCAACCGCCTCCATAGCCTTACCGTCAAACTTCACATTGCCTTTTTCAAGCACAACGCCGCGATCGCAAATCTGTGACACCAGATCAAGGTCATGGCTAACTACCACAAGAGTTTTACCGGTGGCACACAGCTCCTTGATTTTCTTCAGACACTTCTTCTGGAAAGGCTCATCGCCCACCGCCAGAATCTCATCCACCAAGAAAATCTCAGGGTCAGTGTGAATCGCTACAGCAAACGCCAAGCGCAAGTACATACCGGATGAATAGAACTTCACCTCGGTATCGATAAAGTCACCAATTTCAGAGAAAGCAACGATTTCATCGAACAATGCATCGGTCTGTTCCTTGGACATACCAAGGATTGCAGCGTTCAGGTAGACGTTGTCGCGACCGGTGAGGTCCGGATGAAAACCCGCGCCCACCTCAATCAGACCAGCAATACGACCGCGCGTCAGGACGCTACCGCCGTCCGGTTGCATAACACCGGAGATGAGTTTGAGCATGGTTGATTTGCCCGAGCCATTATAGCCCAGCAACGCAACACGCTCGCCCTCACGAATGTTCATAGAAACGCCGTTCAACGCGTTGAACTTCTCGCTCAAATCACCTTTACGCCCCTTGATGAGCCAGATAAAAGCTTCCTTCATGGAACGGGTATGGCGCAACACAAAACGCTTCACCAAATTCTCCACGCGAATAACGTCAGGAGCATCAGGTGAGACTGGGGGTAAATCAAAAATATCCAGTTTCATGATTAGAGCTCCTGAGCGAAGTTGCCTTCAAATTTGCGGAAGAAGAAGTTGCTAATCAGCAACAACACGAGAGATACGGCAAAAGCGATAGGCACCCACACCGTCAAAAGGTGCGGGAACATATGCCAGTTACCTTCATTCAGCAAACCGAGCTGCTGCTCGGGGCTCAACGTTGGCTGCCAAAATGCATAATGGAAAAGCTCTACCGCCACACTCAGCGGATTAGACATATAAATCTGCTCAATGTAGGGGAACTTAACCTCTCGCGCCACCATGGTCCATGAATACATCACAGGTGACAGCCAGGTTGCCATCATCAAGAACATATCCACAAGATTCTCAGAATCTCGGAAGAAGACGTTTGCAACACCGAAAATCATGCCGGCAGCCAAGCCGAAGAGCATAATCAGCAGAATGCCAACAATAATCGCGGCAATCTGCTTAAGATCAGGCGTCCACCCTACAAAAAGGCAGGCAACAATCAGCACCAAAATCTGAGGGAGGAAGTGAATAATACCCACCCAAATTGTCGACAGAGAAAACAACTGCCTCGGCAGATAAATTTTCTTAATCAACGCACCGTTCACCACAAAAGCGCGGGCGCCGTTGCTAAAGCACTCCGAGAAGAAGTTGATGACGATGATGCCCGAAAACAAGTACACCGAGTAGTTATGCAGACCCTTTTCAAGACCCAAAAAAATACCCAGTGCCAAGTAGAACACCAGAAACTGAACTGCGGGCTTGATGTAAGACCAGACGATACCCAGCACTGAGCCTCGGTAACGAACCTGGATTTCCTTATCAACCAGCAGCTTCAGTAGATACCTGTTATTGAGAGCGTCTTTCAGCCCCCGGCCACGACCGGGGGCTGAAAACTCTCGATTCGCTAAATCACTCATCGAGTAAGTTCTGACTCCGTATGCTTATCGAAAGTATTCTTCCAGGCCTCGTAGGACGCGACATCCTGCGCTGCATTGCGGTACTGTGCGCGGAGCTTTGCCCAGTCTTTGAATAGCTTGGCGTGCAATGACGCTGCCTTAGCTAGCTTTGAACGAAGCTCCTTAGGATCGCGCTTGTACCAGAAAACACCGGTACCCTCAGCGTTGGTCACGAGCAATGAATCAAAGCGCGACACAGTCCACCAACGGTTTTCCTGGTAAGACAGCTGAATCTGCGGGTTTTGCTGAGCCTGTTCGTCAACGGGCACGAATGCCTGACGTCCAACAGTCTTAGCTGCCCAGGGCAAAAGCTTGCCGTAGGACGGTGGTGAGAAGTTGCGACGCCCCTTGAACGGGGGCTTCTTGCTCTTGGGCGCAGGGTAGGCATCGATATCGCTTTTCAGCTGAGCGTCAATGTAGTTCTTCGCCTTGCCACGAATAACAGGCAGACGCTCACTCAATGACTCGTGCAGATGCTCAGGACCCGACAGAAGGTCTTCAAGCGCCATCAGGCGTCCTTCTTCGGTGTAGTACTGCATGCTGAGAGCGTGCTTGACGTCCAAGAACAGTGATTCACGCATGACTGAACCGCCCTTTTCGAACGGTGAGTGGATTAATGCGGTAATCAGGCGGTTACGTTCGTGGAAATAAGCCTGCCAGCCAACGGAGTCGTCCTTATCGGTCCAGGAAACGTGCCAAAGACCGGCACCGGGGAATGAAACCGTTGCGATGCCCGCTTCTTTAGCGCGTAGACCGTACTCAGCATCGTCCCACTTGAGGAACAGCGGCAAAGACAGACCAATCTTGTTGATGACCTCAGTCGGAATGAGGCACATCCACCAACCGTTATAGTCAACGTCTACACGGCGATGCAACCAGTGAGTATTGCGCAGGTTTGAGCGACCCAAGTCGTGACCCAAGCTCATGTCATCGTGCGGACGATCGTAGAAAGTACGCCACGGATTGACGACTTCACCGAATGCGTGAAGAACAGTGCGGTCGTACATGTCGAACATGTGACCACCCACAATGGTGGGGTTCTTGCAGTAGTCCGCGAAGGTGATAAGGCGCAAAATCGACTCAGGCTCAACAACCACGTCGTCGTCCAACAACAGCACGTAATCGCTGCCGTTGTTCACAGACTCATACATACCGCGGGCAAAACCGCCAGAACCACCCAGGTTACCCTGGTTGATGATGCGGAACTTTCCGGCCAGAGGAGCTACAACCTCTTCAAAATCAGGGTGATCCTGAACCTTATCGGTGCCCTGATCAACGATCAGAAGCTCCTTGACAGAATCAAAAACATCGATATTCTCGCCCAAAACACGGATGTTATCGATGCAGTATGACACCTTGTTCATAGTAGTAATCTGAACAGTTGCCTTACCGCCAGCATCACCGGTTCGAGGAGTAATATCGCCCAGCCAGTTAGCCTCAACCAGTTCAAGATCCCCGCGAGAAGCGTCCAAATCGAACCAGTACCAGCCACCATCACCAAACGGGTTTAAAGTAAGTTCAAAAACTGACTCCTGGCGACCTGACACAACATTGGCGTCAACGCGCTGAATAACACCGCGAGCATTAGACTTGTACACCACAATCATGCCCTCGCCCTCAGTTTTCACGCTGAGGTAGACAGTGCGCAGCTCAGTCCAACGACGCCAGTAGGAAGCAGGAAACGCGTTGAAGTAGGTACCAAAAGACAAAGACTTGCCCTGCGCTACCTGAGTTGAACGACGTCCCAAAACATCGCCTGCATCTGCCGGTTGACTTGAGCTGGCCTTCGACTGTTCCTGAGCCGCAGCAGCTTGAGCAAAAGTCTTTGAAGAATCGCCATCTTCACGCGTCGGCAACTGTACACCGGTCGCAGCACCAGCATCCACGTACAGCGGAATGACATCGGTCTGAACAGCATCAGGCAAAATGACGCGCTGCAAGGTACGCAAAGTAGAAGTATCGACAGTTGTTGTAACTGACATAAGTTTTTACAATCCTTTAGAAAATTATTCGTCGATGCCGCCGGAAACAATCTTGTTTCCACCGGTGAAGTGAGGCTTGATCTTGTTGTCAAACATCGACAAAGCCGCACCGATTGCCATGTGCATATCGAAGTACTTGTAGTTACCCAAGCGTCCACCGAACAGAACCTGGTTCTCGCCTGCAGCAAGCTCACGGTACTTAAGGATCTTCTCGCGGTCAGCGGAGGTATTAATCGGGTAGTAAGGCTCATCGCCGTGTTCTGCAAAGCGTGAGAACTCACGGTGAATAACGGTCGCGTCCTTAGTGTAGGTGCGCTCGGGGTGGAAGTGACGGAACTCGTGGATGCGAGTGTAGGGTACGTTTGCGTCAGCGTAGTTCATGACGGAAGTGCCCTGGAAGTCTTCGATGGGAAGAATCTCTTCTTCCAGATCGATGGTGCGCCATGAGAGGTCCCCCTCAGCGTAGTCGAAGTAACGGTCGATGGGGCCGGTGTAAATAACCGGTGCCTGGCCGATAACCTTTGAACGTGAGAACTCGTGACCTTCTTCGAAGAAGTCAGTGTTGAGGTGAACTTCAATGTTCGGATGAGCAGCCATACGCTCAAGCCACGCTGCATAACCGTCTAAGGGCAGACCTTCGTACTTGTCGTTGAAGTAGCGGTTGTCGTAGTTATAGCGAACCGGAAGACGGGAAATAATGGATGCGGGCAGTTCTGAGGGGTCAGTCTGCCACTGCTTAGCGGTGTAGTTCTTGATGAAAGCTTCGTAAAGAGGGCGGCCAATTAGTGAGATGCCCTTATCGTTCAGGTTCTTAGGGTTGGTTCCTGCCAGCTCGCCAGCCTGATCCTGAATGAGTGCCTTAGCTTCTGCAGGTGAGTATGCCGCGTTGAAGAACTGGTTGATGGTACCCAAGTTGATAGGCATGGGGTACACGATGTCATTATGACGGGTGTAGACGCGGTGTACGTAGTTGGTGAACTCAGTAAAGCGGTTAACGTATTCCCATACGCGCTCGTTTGAGGTGTGGAAGAGGTGAGCACCGTACTGGTGAACCTCGATGCCAGTGTTTTCTTCGAACTTGCTGTATGCGTTACCACCAATGTGATGACGACGATCGATGATGGCAACTTTCAGTCCAAGCTCGGTTGCTGCCTGTTCTGCAATAGTCAGACCAAACAGGCCCGAGCCGACAATTACCAGATCTGCGTTCACAAGAGTCTCCTGCTGATTGTGGATGTGCCACACACTTTGCGTGTGAAGTCTTCCGTTGAACCGCTGCGTGTACGCAACGGCTTAGTAAGGGAACTTATATCAATAAGTGCACATTTATGTGTACCTATAAAACTACCGGAATTTTTGAATCGATATCACTTGATGCCGCGCATTTCGATGTGATTCTTAGAGAACTCTATGGTTGGCGGATGTCCTGAGCACGAGAAGAGCCGCAATCCGTATGACGTATTTATGACAAAAATTCCCGGTTTTAGAGCTCGATTGTGGACACACAACCTGTACCCTCTATCAGATAGCGTGAGTTATCCACAGACTCACAGGCCGCCTCTTGCAACTCACCTCATCTTCGCGTCGTATAGAGCTATGAAACTGAGGATTTTCGTAGAGATCACCCGTGGTATTTGGGAGCCATTTGAATTTGAGGCTGCTGACGCTAGCCCCGGCGGCAAACTGTGCGCACTGCTCGATGATGTATTTGGTCGCCGCTCTCAATGGTGGGTGCAAGACACTCCACTTGATCAATGCACTGTAGGGCTCGCGCCGCTGACAGACGGAGCTGAAATATCTCGCATCCCCTCAGCCGCCTCTAACCATCACTCAGAAATTGCGTCTTTAGAGGTTTTACATGGCCCGGATGCCGGTACCCGCTACCCCCTCCATCGTGGCGTATACTCTCTTGGCAAATTCCAATGCGATCTCACTATCGCAGATGATGCACTGGAACCGCGTCGCGGGTATCTGCATGTTCTCGAATCGGGCTTCCAGTGGCAGACTGGCCAGAAATTTGAACAGGTAACAGCCAACGAACACTTCACCGTTGGTGCTACTACGCTCATCATTTCTACGAAAGGCCCTCAGCCTTCACCAACCGTCTCAGTTGCCCCGGTGCAGCTCGATCTCAACCCGCCGCGCAGTCTTACGTTGACCCTCGTCATGATCAGTGTACCCTTGCTCGCCGGAATCATCGTCTCATGGCTAACACACAACTGGCTTTTTATGGTGATGAGTCTGGTTACCACTGTGGTGATGGGCACTCACTTGATTGCGCAGGGAGGCAGCAGCAGAAAAACGCGCCAGGCGCTTGCACAAGCGTCCGCTAAGGAGCAAGACCACATCAGCGCGTACCCTTCTTTAGGAGCGATAGCTCAGTCTCTAGGTTCTGCACCGCAGCAATACTTTTCGCTCGGTTTACATCATCGTCCAGCTAACATTCGTGGCCGCAATATCGACCGCTACACGATTCCCCAGCAACATGACATCCTCTGCCTCCTACCTCTGCACCAGGGGCTCACCTACCTCATCAACGTCGATGAGGCCGTACAGCGCAGCATCCTCATGCAAATCATCTGTACAACAAAGTATTCCATTGCAATCGATGAGACATTAGTTCAGCAAAACCCGAAGCTCCACAGCCTTTACGGTTTGCGAAATGTCGAAATTCTGCCGACACACCAGCACGAAAGTCAGGCAGATATCATCTGGCATGCATCAGCACGCACCTTGAAAAAATCGGCCCAGCAGTCCGTCTTTAGAATTGCTTCAAACACACTAGAGCACCGCATTGAGCCCGCCACTGACATCATTATTTCTTTACAGGCGAATCATCGATACATCCAAATTCAGCAGATTCATGAGCATGAAGAAGTTTTAGTACCGGGGCTGTCCGTAGACCGTACCTTAGAGGTATGTGCAGACGGCATCAGCACCTCCGCATTTCAAACCGCGCTACACACAGCAACTCAATCTTCAGGCACGCTCGCTCATGGCTCAGACCTCAGCCCTCACGGTCGTCCACACCGTTTCTCGTCCTTGCGAGACCTGGCAACAGAGACACGGCAGCAACGCTGGCATGAAACCTACTATCAGAACGAGCTCAACCTGCACATCGGTTTAGGATGCGAGAGCCTGAACGCTACGCTCCACGGTCCGCATTTCTTACTCGGCGGTACGACCGGTGCCGGAAAATCCCAGTTGTTGAGATCCATCATCCTATCCTTAGCGGCACAATATTCACCGCGTCGCTGTTCATTCCTTCTGATTGATTTCAAAGGCTCCGCAGGTTTAGGGCCGCTAAATGAGCTCCCTCATTCTCTGGGGCTTCTCAGCGATTTTGATATCGCAGCTGTCAAGCGTGCTCTAGCTTTCCTCACTGCCAACCTTAAACGCCGCGAATCCCTTTTTGCGGCTCTTGGCATCAGTTCATACCGTGACTACGTCAGCATCCGACGAAAGACACAGGAGCCGTTGGAGTTCAGCGAGATTTTTATCGTTGTCGATGAATTCAAAATGCTGGTTGAATCTATGCCAGAAGCTATGACGGAACTTCTGAAAGTGGCAACTATTGGACGCTCACTCGGAGTTCACCTGGTGCTCGCCACCCAGAGACCGCAGGGCGCTGTCTCGCAAGATATTCGGGCAAATATTGCAACGACTATCGCACTGCGAGTATCCAGCGAACAAGATTCACACAATCTTATTGGTGGCCCGGCAGCATCCTCGATCTCAGCTTCTACCCCGGGTGCCGGCTATATTAAAACTCCAGAAGCCAGTCCGGTGGCTTTTCAGGCTCCCCTGATTGATCAGGTACCACAGCTGAATAATGATGCCGTCAGTCTGACTAACCTCAGGACGAAATCTGAGGTGCCAAAAATTGCTCGCTCAGATGAACATGAAGACCAGGTGCTTCAGCGCATCGTTGCAGCCTACACCCGAGGTATTGCAGAGCACGGCTCACAGAATCTTATTCCGGCGCCGCTTGTTGCACCTTTGCAGCCTGAGCAGAACCAGCTTTATGCAGGCCAGCTGTATTTAGGTCTGCACGAAAATCCTGCTGCCGGATTCATAGAGAACCTCATCTGGGAGCCAACTACGCACGGATCTCTTCATCTCGTAGCTGATAGTGCTCTCCGTCAGTCCGTTGAACTTTCCATCGTGCAGCAGTGGTCTCACTCAGATACGGCGTGCACCATTTTCACCGCGGATGGAAATTTCTATCGGCAACTCAAAGCAGCTAGCCCTGTTACACACTGCATATTAGGCCTACAGGATATTGATTTCCTGCACGAAATTATCGATTATCTACTCACGAAAAATACTCTTCCCGCCGGAATCATCATTGACGGGCTAGACGTCCTGCTAGAAGAAACGATGCGGTCGCCGGATCTCCAGCTCAAGCTCCTTCAGCTACTTCAGGACGGACATCGTTCAGGAATCAGCGTGGTGACGTCTTCCCATCTATCGCTCAGAGGTAAATTTGCTACCGCCGTTTCGAATACAGCAATACATGAAAGTTCTTACACTCAGGATCTCTCAATACTTAAACCGCGCACTGAAATACCACCGCTTCCTCATCAATGGAAAATGCTAGGCGAAATTGTGCGAGAAAAACTTCAAAACGACCCCAGAAGCAATGCCGTCTTAACGGTTCAAAAAGCCGACCAGCTGTGTCCTTTATCAGCCGTGCTCAATCAGCTACCTATTGTAATCTTTGATCAAGACATTCCGCGAACGGTACCTGCAAACCCCCATGATTTTCTCCTAGGAATAGATAGCCACTCCAAACCTGTCTATATTCGAAATGAAGGCTCTAAGTTCTTCTGTATCGCAGGCAAAAAATCATCGGGAAAACCTCTGCTCTCAGCGCGCTCATAGCCCTTAATCCGCATCAAGAATTCATCACCGTAGACGGGTGTAAAGTACCTAGCGCAACAGCCCTTAAACAGGTGCTCTCTAGTGTGCCACAGAGCGAACAAAAAGCACTTTTGATTGATAATTTGCAAGTGTTAGATGCCCAATGCCAAAACGTTGTCATCAACGCGAGCGCCTTATTTCAGCATGTTTTTATAGCTTTCACATCGTGGAAGAGATGGCACAGCTCGCCTCTGCTTTCAAAGCTTGCAGGAACAAGCAAAGGAATTGTTCTGCAACCGGCAACCGCCTCCGATCTTGAAATTTTCACGATGGGAGATCTACCGCTGACCCTCAAGACCGATGGGGCTTTACCTGCAGGACGAGCGATTTATATAGAGTCCGCATCAGCCCGTGCCTTTCAAGTGGCAAAGTGCACGCCTATTAGCGGTCCTGTCCCAGAGGCGGAAGATTGCTATTGATACGCAGGTGATTCATGACCGGAGTCGAAAAGAGCAAAAGCAATGCAGCACCCGATACAACCACTACCGGGATGCCGATTCCGGGTTGTCCACCCAAGGCTGTCTGAGTGCCAATAATGACGCCAAAGACCTGCCAAATAAGCGTTAATGCTCGAGAGAACAAGCGTCCTTTTCGCATCCCCGCCATTGCTACTGCCAAAGCTCCTGCAATGAGGACGAAAGCGACGGCTAATAAAATAGCTGATGTTACCGACTCACCAGGGGTATGAGCAGCGCTGACGACCATCAAAACAGCGATAGCGAGCACCGCTAGAACCTCAAGTGCCATCAACGACAAAATAACTTTGACTGGAGCTGGTAACCGCACAGCTAATGCCTTTCCATCTTGTTTATAAGTAACTTTCTCGCCACAACACCGGGTGAAATTTATTCTGATGATATATGAAGCTCCCATTAGCTTAACGTGTTTGCTCTTAGACCATGAGTTTTATCAACAGCAATTACGCCCACAAATTTCTACTGATAACAGCAATACATTCCTCGTGTGATACATAACTCAGGGTTCATGAAGAGTTTTCGACTATAAACCCCTTGTTTACTCTCTGCTTACATGCGAAAGTTATTTAGGTTCAATCCGGCCCCGGTTTTCCAGGGGCCTGATTTATTGGTGCATCACTTTTATCGCATGTGATGTCGTTCAAGTATTAGTTTATGAGGAGAGCGTGCTCATGGATTGGCGTAGCCGTGCTGCTTGCCTGGAAAAGGATCCCGAACTGTTTTTTCCTGTAGGAAACACCGGTCCTGCCCTTTTGCAGATTGAAGAAGCAAAAACGGTTTGCCGTAACTGCACGGTCATGGACACCTGTTTGCAGTGGGCAATCGAAACCGGACAAGACTCCGGTGTATGGGGTGGAATGAGCGAAGAGGAACGCCGCGCGATGAAACGCCGCGCAGCACGCGCCCGTCGCGCTTCATAACATTACATATGAAATGGCGGTAGTTGGATTAGCCAACTACCGCCATTTATTTTAAGTATGCGCCCCGACCAGGATCGCATCGATGATTACTTTTGTACCTCGCGGTTCATTATCTTCCCAACGGATTGATCCGTTGAGTTCGCTTGCCACCAGCGTCCGTACAATTTGCATGCCCAATCCATCTCCAGAGGATGAGTATGTACCAACACCCGATGACTCAATTTTCTTAACTCCCATGCCACGGCCGTCGTCAGTGATTGTGACGGTCAATGTTTGCTCTGCTCTCGAATTAACTGAGCGATGAGCATCCATGGTAACGGTGCCGGTTTCGGTGCCAAGTCCGTGCTCAACCGCATTGGCTACAACCTCATTGATAACCAGTGCTAAGGGGGTAGCAAATTTACTGGGCAACGCACCAAATTCGCCGGTTAGGACGGTACGAACGTGCTGTCCGGGAGAAGCCAGTTCAGCTGCCAAATGAAATTGCCGCTCAATCAAACCATCAAAATTTACGTTTTGGGTGAGACCCTGCGATAAAGCTTCATGGACGGTGGCAATTGTTGCAACTCGTCGCATCGCCTGTTCAAGCCCCTGACGCGCCTCATCACTTTCCATTCGACGTGCTTGAAGCCGCAACAGAGCTGAGACGGTTTGAAGATTATTTTTGACGCGGTGGTGGATTTCACGAATCGTCGCGTCCTTAGTCATTAATTCCATTTCACGACGTCGCAGCTCAGTGACATCGCGACAAAGAATAATGGCGCCAAAACGTTCCTCACCCAGTGCTGTTGCGCGACGAAGCGGTATAGCCCTGAAAGTAACACTCACTGTATGTGTGCGGATCTCAGAGCGCCACGGCATTCTCCCTGCCAACACGAGCGGAAGGGTTTCATCAACTTGATCGCCTTGAGGAAGCAAATCTCGGGTAATGGATGTAAGGCTGTGGGTTTCTAGGTCTTCTTCAAACCCCAGGCGTTTATAAATGGAAACCGCGTTGGGCGATGCGAAAGTAACGTTACCTTCGGCATCTACAGTAATCAGACCATCGCTCACTCGCGGGTTACCTCGCGAAGACCCAACGGGCGCAGAAAATTCTGGCCAGATTCCTCTGCTCGTCATCCTCAGCAGTTCGTCTGCGAGCTCTCGGTAGACAAGTTCTACGTGAGTACGCTGGCGTGGCTTGACGGTTTCTGAGTGCAGAGTAAGAACAGCTAAGGTGCGACCGTTTCGAATCAGAGGTACAGCAGTTGTCTGCATGTCTAGCCCGGCAATAGTCTCGGAGTCAGCGAACCTTTCGGTTTGTTGGGTCTTCCACACGCGGTGCGCAATTGCACGTAGCTGGGGCTTCATCTGCTGATTGATAAGGTCCTTATAAAACAGGGTATGCACTGTAGAGGGGCGTACTTGCGCCACCGCCGTGAAGTTACTGTCTTGCGTCGGGCCAACCGGATAATCACGCAAATGCATGACAGTAGACTCAAACTGGGTAGGCAACCACAGAACGAGATCACCGTGAGCGGTGTCAGCAATAATCTGCCAATCCCCCACCAGCAAGTGTAACCATTCGGTGTCTCCTGGGCCGTATTCGGCGGCTTCAAAAATAGGCTTAGTAAACAACAGCGCAACTCCAGCTCGTGACAGGCAGAATAATTTGAGCATACCGTGTGTACTGCCCAGGAGTCGATTTATCGCTTCTTCCCAGGAAAAGTTCCCCTCAACGAAAAACGCGTTGATTGAGTGGGAGACGTTTCGTGCTGTTGGTGTGCATTGGGTTTTCTCTCTTTACCGATTGCTGTCTGCGCCATTTTCTCGAATGCAGTTGAGAGCTCATGCCCCGGTGAAAACTCAATCATTGTTTTTCCTGCTGAAATTGCTTTATCCAGCTCTGCACGGGCATAGGGAACAAAACCGTTCAGTTCCTGGCCGGGACCAAAACGTTGCCATGCGCGCTCAAGTTCTTCTTCTGAACGTCCACCGGTGATCTCGGAGCGCACCTTATTGAGCCACACAAAGACCTCTGCTTGAGGCAAAAGTTCAACATGACTGCGGGTGAGTTCCTCATAAGCACGCACTAGTCGGGGAAAACCCACGACATCAGCAGCGCCGATCAGCACCACGGCATCGGCCATTTCGATAGCAGTCAGCGTTGCCCCGTTTCGCCGAGGCGCCACCCCGTCAAAACTAAGTTCCTCATCAGCCTCTACGCTAAACCCGGTATCAATCACCACAGCGTCATATCGTGCTTTGAGAAACGTCAGCACATCAGCCAACGGTTTTTCCCTTATCTCAGCCCAACGGTCAGGACGCGTCAGTCCACTGAGAACATCCAAGTAGGTGTTACCGACAGCAATTGTGCTCTTTAAGTTCTCGTAGTTTTCCTCATCTAACTCAGCGTGGTCCGCCAGATGACAGACCTGCGACAAGCCAGAGTATTCATCAATAAGACCAAGAGAAATTGCAACGGAAGGTCCGTAAGTATCTGCGTCTACTAGGACAACGGAGTACCCCTGCTGAGCCAGCGATGTTGCCAGATTTGTAGAAACAGTGGTGCGTCCCGGCGCTCCGCCACTACCCCATACAGTAATCACACGACCGCGGTCATCATCAGTGCCGCTTTCTGAGGCAGACAGAGTATCTTCAGGTTCAAGGGCATGGGTTGCAGAGGATGCTGGAATGTCATCGATATGCGCCACAGCATAAGAAATCGCTTGAATAACCTCATCCGGTTCAGCCAAGGAGCTGATGCAATAGACACCTGAGATTTCAATTTCTTCGCCGGGGTCGCACACAGCGACAACAGCAACGTCAACATCCTTGAGTTGCGCGACAAAGGATGCGCTGAGGAACTCTTGAAAGTCAGAAACTAGCAGAGCTGCACGCACGATGCCTGTCTGACCCAATCCGTACACTTCAGAAATATCATGAACATGTCGAGCAACGCTCACTTCACCGCGCTGAGCTTCAATATCGCTAATGAAACGGTTAGCGTGGTCGGCATAGACAACAACTGGAATATTCACGAACTAACCTTTCTGTGAAAAGTCAGTAGGAACAAGGTTGATTTTTTCTTCGTTGTTGATAGCGCGCAGAATTGTGCCCAGTGCATCTTCGCTGACCAGCAACTGCACCGCAGATTTACCTGTTCCACCCATGAGAGTCTCTTCGTTACTAATCTTAGAAATCTCAGCACCTTCCATCACCACGGTGGGATCGGCAAAGCTATTGCCGGCCCCGTCCTGCTTGGCTGATACCCAGACATCTACCTGAGTTCCCGCCGTCAGGGTGGATGCATAGGCACTGTCTACGGTAACCGTTGCTAATCGGCGTCCATCCGTATTTTGGGTAGATACTGCAGCAGAAGGAAGCAGCTGTCCGCTTGCAATGCGTGAGGTAGCAACAGCTCCTTCGGGAATACCCTGTTGCTCCGAAACATAAAGATTTTCAGCATCGGCTAATCGAACGTCAATCAGGGAATAATCATCAGCAGAGATTTTTTCGCCCACGCTGATATCGTGGTTCGCTTTGTAATAAGGCGCAGTTTTATTGCCCAGCCTCAAAATCCCAATAACAGCAACAATTGAGACTGCTATCAGCAGAAGGCCAATGAGTAGGCGGGGGTCTTTAAAGCCTGGACGCTGAAAACGAGCACTAACAGCGGTCGCGTCAGATTTTTTCGATGCCATGTGATATTCCTGCGAGGTAATCCGGTGTCACCCGGTGTGTGTCAACTATGAAGCCAGCAATAAGCTAACTCACGGCAATTTTCAGTCAGGACACACCAAATTACAAGCTAATGCACCCTCACAGAATGACCCACACAACAAATAGCCAAGTCACATCGACAATCATTAAACTTCATCAAACGACACAAAACTGCGGAAAAGGTGAAAATATCCACCACACGACCGACAAACCGTGCAATGATGAAGAACAGTACCACTCCCCCGTTCTAAGGAGCCACCGTGGCAGAACCTCGATTCCTCACCCTTCCAGAAGTCTCAGAAATCTTAAATATCACCCTTTCCCAAACGCGTCAGCTTGTTAAATCAGGAGAATTGCAGGGAATACAGATTGGTGGCCGCAACCAATGGCGAGTTGAGAAAATCAAGCTCGAAGAATACATCTCTGAGGCGTACGCAAAGACCCAACAGTCAATTGCGAAAGAACGGCAAAATGCCTAAAGACTAAGAACCAACAGCAATAACCGACGATAACGGCAGGACTCTCATCCCCCTTTGAGTCCTGCCTTTTTCGTCTTCTCCTCGAACAGATACTTCAACAAAATCAGCACCTACCCGCTCAATCACGCCTTCGCTCATAGAACCGGATACGTGGTAAAACCTCACGTGCGCTCGCGCACGGGAAAGCGCTCTCAACGCAAACGCAAAAGACAGCTTTCGATTCACTGATGAGGCATCTACGTGTGAGAATTTGTTTCCGCCTTCCCAAAAGTCAATAGCGGTCAAAGGAATCACCAGGGACTCAGCACGAGTATTTAGCTGTATCCAGCCTTGACCGATGCCATCCAAAACACCGATGAGCCGTTGCGAATCGACGGTAAAGCAGGTAATCAGCTCCCCAATTTGCGCAGCGAATCGATCCATGTGCTGCACCCTGGAAAACTCGTGCCGCCTCACCTCTTGCGCGTCCTGCTCCATTTCCCGCATCTTGGCAGCGTTCAGCTGCACTTCATAATCTCTAAAAATTCTGTCTAAATTTGCCATACCCTCAGGGTACTCTCGCGCCATAAGCCTCACCCATCAGACCCCACCGATACTAAATATTTGGAAAAAAGCTTTACTTTCTCAAACAAAAGATAGATACTCTAAACATTATCAAATGACATCAAATGAAACGTTTAGGGACGCAATGAGCGAAAATAATCGCAATCATCAGGATTATGAAGCGTGGGTGGCAGCTCTTCTCACGCCGCTGGTAGCCAGCGTGGCGCTTGCGCTCTGTTTTTTGCTCTTGACGCTTGCCGAATACTTATCACCGATTGAACGCACCATCATTATGGTAGTTACCATCAGTAGCGCCTTAATTCTGTGCTGGTGGTTATTCGGGTTTGTAACTGTGGCGGTGTTGTCCGCCTACCAGAAAGCTTCAGGAAAAGCAGTTTCAATCCCTCGCTGGATGCCAAAGGTTTTGAAGAAGCTGGCTATCGGGTCCATCGGTCTTAGCATTTATGCTGCACCAGTTGTTACGTCCATAGCACCAGCAACCGCAGTTGAACAATCGTCAGCGCAACACCTCACCGATTTTGTTGAACATGATTCGTCCCTGAGCTCCGCGCAAAAGAACTCCATATCATCGTTTTTCACAGCACCAGCCGATTCGACCGCAGATAAAGATCTCACTTCGTTCTTCTATGACACCGGTCTTTCAATACAAGAAGTCGATGTCAAAACATACACCAATCAGACAGACCCATCCATCAATCCATTCTTCACCGTGACCCCTAGAGAACCTCTAGATGCAGGTGATGCTAATTCAAGTGGGCTTCACACCGTCGTAGCCGGAGATTCACTTTGGACTATTGCAGAACACTATTTACCTACCGATTCCACGGATGCACAAATCATGGAGTTTGTAAATGAGATATACCAGCTCAACGAATTCCAGCTAGATTCCATAGACACTTTGATACGGCCCGGCCAACAACTTCTTATCCCCGCAACGCAAGAAAGATAATCATCATGAACTCCCCAGCACCTCGCGAACACAAGCCCTATGCAGTTTCAGCCGAACACTACATGCTGTTAAGGCAGTCATTCAAACAAGCCAACCCATCTGTCATCACCCCCTCAAGCGGCATACCGCTTGAAGAAGCATCTTCACTCTGTCAGTCGGTTGAAACCATGTGCAGCGGTTTATCAATAGCCGTTCTAGAAATCTTTGCAGGAAAACGTGGAGCTCAACAGATTGCAAAATGGTTCTCATCCGAATGCCTCATGAAAATCAAGCGCCGCGCAGATCTCACTCGCCGAGTGCTGATTGCCAAGGCACAAAATGAGCATCAGCATAATCCATTTACGCAAGACCTCACCCGGCCTAAAGTTCGCAGGGCACACGCTCAGCAAATTAATGAGTCAACTATCGAGGCCTGCGTCATTGTTGAGGACGGATACAGAGTCCGTGCACTTGCTTTCCGAGTCCAAAAAATCCGCGCTATGTGGAAGGTTGTCGAAATCGAGATTGCTTAAACAAAATAGCCGGGGTGACACACTGAAATCAGTGTGTCACCCCGGCTATTGCTTTCTAAAAGCTACTTATTTTCCTGTACTCGCACGTCAGTGCCGCCGTCTTCAGAAGGCGCTGAATACTTCAAGAATTTAGGCTGCGGAGGCAGGTTCATCTTGATGCTTGAAGAAGTAGTACGCTGCTTTGAAAGATCCAAGTTATACAGGTAGCCAACGGTCTCTTCACGAATAGCTTCCATCATGGACTGATACATGGAGTAGCCCTCACGCTGGTATTCAACCAAGGGATCGCGCTGAGCCATTGCACGCAGGCCGATACCTTCCTTGAGGTAGTCCATCTCGTACAGGTGCTCAGGCCAACGACGTCCGATAACGGAGAGCAACACGCGGCGCTCAATCTCACGCATCGCTTCAGAGCCGACCTTGTTTTCTCGTTCCTCATAGATGTACTTCGCATCAGTGAGCAACTCAGTAATCAGCATCTCCTGAGTGAGCTTGGTTCGATCCCCAGCTTCTTCAATCATGTCGTCAATAGTGATTGACACGGGATAGATCGGCTTCAGAACATCCCACAGCTTCTCGAGATCCCAATCCTCAGGGTGACCGGCGGTGTGTTCAACGATGGTTGAGACTACAACCTCATCAATGAACTTTTGAATCTGTTCCTGAATATCTGCACCGTGCAAAATTTCAGCACGGTCTTTGTACATCGCCTCGCGCTGACGGTTTAGAACATCATCGTATTTGAGGATGTTCTTACGCTGCTCAGCGTTGCGAGCCTCAACCTGTCCCTGAGCAGATGCAATGACGCGTGAGACTAACTTGGAGTCCAACGCGGTGTCGTCGGGGGCACCTGCCATCAGGCGACCTGCTGCTTGACCGTTGAACAGGCGCATCAAATCGTCAGTCAATGACAGGTAAAAACGAGATTCGCCGGGATCGCCCTGACGGCCGGAGCGACCGCGAAGCTGATTATCGATACGGCGTGACTCGTGGCGCTCAGTACCGAGAACATAGAGACCACCGAGTTCTACAACCTCGTTGTGTTCAGCCTCAACCTCTGCCTCGCACTGTTCAAGAATTGCAGGCCACTTCTGCTCGTATTCTTCAGGGGTTCGGTTGGGATCAAGACCTAAGGTCTCCATCTTCTCTACCGCATTGAACTCTGCGTTGCCGCCGAGCATAATGTCGGTACCGCGTCCTGCCATGTTGGTAGCAACAGTAACTGCGCCCTTACGGCCTGCCTGAGCAACGATTGCAGCCTCGCGTTCGTTGTTCTTAGCGTTCAAAACTTCGTGGCGGACGCCTTCTTTAACAAGCAGCTTAGAGAGGTATTCGCTCTTTTCAACGCTGGTGGTACCCACCAGAATAGGCTGACCCTTTTCGTTGCGTTCCTTGATGTCTTCAACAACAGCGCGGAACTTAGCAATTTCGTTCTTGTAGACCTTATCGGACTGATCAGTACGCTGAACGCCCTTATTAGTCGGAATCGGAACAACACCGAGCTCGTAGGTGTTCATGAACTCAGCAGCTTCAGTTTCGGCGGTACCGGTCATACCCGAGAGCTTGTCGTACATACGGAAGTAGTTCTGCAGGGTAACGGTAGCCATGGTCTGGTTTTCAGGCTTTACTTCGACGCCTTCTTTAGCCTCGATAGCCTGGTGGATGCCTTCGTTGTAACGTCGACCGGGCAAAATACGGCCGGTGTGCTCATCAACGATATGCACCTCACCATTGACGACCACGTAATCTTTGTTGTTCTTGAACAGTTCCTTAGCCTTGATCGAATTGTTCAAGAAGCCGATTAGAGGAGTGTTGACGGATTCGTAAAGGTTTCGAATACCGAGGTGGTCTTCTACCTTATCGATGCCGGATTCGAGAACGCCGATGGTGCGCTTTTTCTCGTCGACTTCGTAGTCTTCATCGACCTTGAGGCTTTGAGCCATGCGCGCAAATTCACCGTACCAGCGGTTGGCTTCGCCGGATGCGGGACCTGAGATAATGAGCGGGGTACGGGCTTCGTCAATGAGAATTGAGTCGACCTCATCGACGATAGCGAAGTTGTGACCGCGCTGAACCTGCTCCTCGAGCGCCCACGCCATGTTGTCGCGGAGGTAGTCAAAGCCAAATTCATTGTTCGTACCGTAGGTGATATCTGCTAGGTACTGCTGGCGACGCAACTCAGGGTTCTGGTTAGAGAGAATAACGCCGCTTTCAAGACCCAAGAAACGGTAGACGCGTCCCATGAGGTTTGCCTGGTATTCAGCAAGATAATCGTTCACAGTCACCACGTGAACGCCCTTACCGCTGAGTGCATTGAGGTATGCCGGTGCAGTTGCCACCAGGGTTTTGCCCTCACCGGTTTTCATTTCAGCGATGTTGCCCAGATGCAGAGCGGCGCCGCCCATCAGCTGAACATCGTAGTGGCGCTTGCCCAAGGTACGCTTTGAGGCCTCACGAACCACGGCGAAAGCTTCGGGAAGCAAAGTATCAAGTGATTCGCCGTCTTCAATGCGAGCGCGGAACTTATCGGTTTCTGCACGCAAATCAGCATCCGTAAGTTCTACCATGCTGTCTTCGAGCGAATTAATAGCATCGGTATAGGTGCGAAGCTGTTTGAGGACTTTCTTGTCTCCGGCGCGGAGTAGTTTTTCCAAGAAAGATGCCACGACTTGTGCTCCTTGAGGTTGAAGACGGTGAAATATAGTGCGTTACTTGCACGCAGACTAACAACTCATTGTAAATCACGCGTGCAAAAAATAAATAAAAATATAGCTGTCAGCACACAAATATGTGCAGGTGAGGTATAAAGATGAAGGACGCCGTCGAATTTTTTCGGCGGCGTCCTTTGGTGTGAGGGGTCTAATTTTTATGCGGTTTCTTCACCGAGTGAGATAACACCGTAGGTCCATCCCTTACGGCGGTAGACTGCGCTGGGCGCTCCGGTTTCAGCATCAATGTAGATGAAGAAATCGTGGCCAACGAGTTCCATGTGATCGACAGCTTCTTCGGCGGTGAGCTTGACCGCGGGGAAGGTCTTACGGCGGATTTCGATGGGCGATTGAACCTCATCGGTCAGTGCGTATTGGTTATCGAATGCTGCTTCTTCAAGCGGTACATCGTCGTAGTGAATTTCGGTGACGGAGGTCTGGTCACCGACAATTGGCTTTGACCCTGTTGCCTCTGAAACTGATACGGGGGCGCGTCCACCATGACGCTGGTCTTTGCGGCGGTCGCGGGCTCGGCGAAGGCGTTCAAGTAGCTTGCCGTAAGTATCGTCAAAGACTGAATATTTATCTGAGCCTACTGATTCAGCGCGAAGAACGGGACCACGGCCGGTTACGGTGATTTCAACTCGGATGGTGTTAGGGCCGGTGCGTCCGTCTTTGGTGAATTTGACTTCGATGTCAGATACGTGATCGCCGAGTTGCTCAAACTTTTCAGCCTTGCTTTCAACGTATTCATGCAGTCGGTCAGTTACTTTGACGTTGCGTCCGTAGATGTTCAGTTCCACGATTGCCTCCAAAGCATTAGCGGCGAGGACCATGAAGCGGTTCATGTCCGGGAGTTTCTTGCTCCGTAGTTCAACTGTAGCCCTTTCAAGCACCAAAAATCATGTGTTACATCACATTTTTGTTTGTTTCACCTAGTAGCCGACATATTTGTTCTTGACTGCAGAAGTGTTGGAAAATGGTGACAAGCGGGCAAAAATCACTCGTTATTTTCTAGCTCAGCATATTGTTTGTTGCTTGAAGTCTGTTGCTCCTGCACAGCGTACTCAGCAGTTCTTGTTCTCTAGCTGCTTTGGGAGAAGCTCACTTCGGCGGGGCACTGCAGCCACGCTCGCATAGCCGATAACGCGTGCACCCATCTCCGCTAAAACTCGCCCGGTTTCGGCCATTGATGCACCTGTAGTAACTACGTCGTCGCAGACGATGCAAGGGGTATCGCGTAGGTCGATAGAGAACCCCAGGTACATGCTCGGTAAGGTCGCCGGAACCATGCTGCGATGGATGCGTGCCCAGCGGGCTTGCGCGCCAAGATTTTTCTGTCCGCTGGCCTGGGATACCTTTCGACCTACCGACACAGCGGGGATAACACGGGTGATGTTAATACCCTGCAGCTTGAGGTCTCTATGGGCAGTTTGGGCCAGCACTTCAGCCGGGGAATAACCTCGTTTTTTCGTGTTCTTTGAGGACGATGGAACCGGTACAAGGACGCACATTGACGGGTTTTCATGTGCTTCAAGGATAAGTTGTATCGACCGAGCCAGTCCTCCCCCAAGAACCCTGTGCTGATCGTATCTGCCCTTGTTCTTGAAGGCGAGGACAGTCCGGGCTAACTCATGTTCATAGACCCCGGCTGCAACCACATTGTTCAAAGGAACACGCAGGTGAGGTACATGCACATTTAGCAGGCTCATTCTTACCAACTGTGAGCAAGCCGGACACAAGCCATTGTTGTTATACAGCTCTATTCCATAGGTGCGACAGCTGGCACACGTTTGAGGTACAGCAAGCTCCGCTATCTGCCACACACTCTTTCTGATACTTGAAAAGTTCATATCAGATATAGTGATGCATTTTTTGTAGCTTCTTGGAGTTACCCGGAAACTGTGGACATCGTGTGTCTGTGGATAACGCCGACCTATTCCCTAGCCTGAATAGTTGAAATCGTGCATACTGCTCTCAACGCGCGTCCACCCGGATGAGGTGAGGCGATACAGCGTTGAATCTTTAGTTTCAGCCATAATCTGGTTGTCGCCACCACCCACGGTAAGCTTTGTCAGCCCCTTGAGAGGTTCCAGGGAACGACTAATGCCAGAAAGTGAAACAATCTCCGCTGTTCCTTCTTCATAATTAGCAACCACAATCTCCTGATCAGAGGTGAAGTCAGCATAATCAGGGATGATTGAGGTACCGATACGTACAGGTTCTTGAAGTCCGGTGGGTTTACCATCTTTGCCGCGGATCACCCCAGAGACCCACACGTACGAGTAGGTTCCATCGGTTCCCGTCAACACCGCGCGAGAGCCACCTCGCGAGATGTTAATTGAGTGGACGGAGTACCCGTTGAGCCACGGCACCTCAAGATCTTCAGGCTCCGGATTTTCAGCGGTCGAAGATACAACTGAGATCGTTGAATTATCGTGAGCTACCCATGCCCAGTGCAGGTAATCAAAACTTGGCTGGGAAAGATCGTTACCCGTTAGGATCTGCTGTGCTTCGCCATTACGCACCAGCCACATGTTCTTGCGATCTTCGCTCAGGTAGCTGTAAATACCGCGCGCAATACCCATAGCAGGCAAGGTAGCATTCGCTCCCTGCGGCGTATAAACAGTACTCTGGCTAGCAGGATCGTCAATTTGCGAGCGAGTAACGAGTGAGCCGTCTTCGGTGCCAATCACAGAATCAGGCACCGAGGGATCAACGATGGGATTTGCCTCAGACAAGGTGCCTGTCTGCACCGCCTGACCATTCAACAAAAGCTTCACAGAATTAATATTTGCCAGCGAAGTCAGAGTCTCATTCATCTGCGCGTTAATGCGCTCAATGGTCAGTTGTGAGAGGTTATTGCTAATTCCATCACCAGAAATGTCAATATCAGCGGTACCGCCGTCAACCGGCACCGAGTTACGCGTCAGCTTGGTTCCCTCCGGCACTGCCGAGACCACCGCGTCCTTAAGATACGGTGCAGGCCCCTGCAAAAGAACTCGAATCAAAGAGGTAGCAACAGTATCGCGATCGGCAAACCAGCGTACATCCGGCACCGCATACGAATAAGTCGGGTCAAAGAAATACAGGGTAAACGGGTTGTACACCTGATCAAACTGGTTCTGTTGAAGAACTATTTCTCCCGGAGCTGAGCTAATACGCCAGTTGCCGTCCACGCGTTTGAGCTCAAACTCTAAGTTTTTTGTTTCATTGGCGTTGAAAGAAGTAGCAATGCCGCGGTCATCAATCTCAGAAGTTGCAGGCACACTCACTTTATAGCTATCGCCAGAACTATTAGTGATGCTTGGCTGATCAGAATAAACCACGGTGTGATCATCTGGTGCCCAACTTTGAGCGTAATCGTCCGTCAAAAATTCTCGTGCGACCTTATAGTCATCGCGAACGCCAACTCCTGCGTTTAAAAAGCCGCGAATAATCTCTTCAGGTGAAGCACCGCCAGCGGGGCCGTCAATCTCGATGCTCTCACTCGTAGAGGATGCTGTGGCGCGCGGATCCGCATAATGGTTAACGGAACCGCTGGTGGGAATGCCGGCACACGCGTTCAACGCCAAAAGTGCTACAGAACTGACGGTGATAACTGTTAGACGAGATAACTTTGCCATGGCTACTTTTCATCCTCAGCGATAGGTGAAGCACTTGTCATGATAATCGGAATCGAAGTCGATGCGGTGGACGGCGCCTCCAACTCGAAATACTTCACATCGGGCTCACCGCTCAGCAGTACCGGGGACTCCCCCAATTCTGCTCCCTGGGTCAAAGGAATAGTCATTCTGAAGCAAGCACCTTCACCAGGGCGTCCCCAGGCCTCAAGGGTACCTCTGTGCAGATGCACGTCCTCTGCAGAAATTGAAAGTCCCAGACCGGTACCGCCCAAAGTACGTTTGCGCGAAGGGTCAGCACGCCAAAAACGGTCAAAGACATGGTCAATAGCATCCGGTGATAGCCCCACACCGTGGTCGCGAACAGCTACACCCACCGCGGTATCGCTGGCAGCAACATAGACGTCGATGGGACGCCCCTCGCTGTGCTCAATCGCGTTGAAAATAAGGTTACGCAGGACGCGCTCGATGCGTCGGTGGTCCATCTCTACGGTGAGCTCAGCGATATCCGTATGGACTTCTAAGGGTGCTCCCACGCGCTCCAAATGAGGCTGAGCGGAATCAATGATTTCATTCAGCACTGTCAAAATATCAGCGGGCACAAGATCCAGGGTTGCTGACCCCGCGTCGAAACGAGAAATCTCAAGCAAATCAGCAAGCAAGGTATCAAAACGATCGACCTGGTTATACAGCAGCTCGGTAGAACGTCGGTGAAGAGGGTCAAGACCATCGCGAGCATCATGAAGAAGTTCAGCTGCCATACGAACCGTCGTCAACGGAGTGCGCAACTCATGCGAAACATCAGAGACAAAACGCTGCTGCATCGTAGAGAGAGTCTCAAGACGCGAAATCTGTTCCTGCAAGCTATCAGCCATTTTATTGAAGGAAACACCGAGTCGCGACGTCTCATTAAGCCCCTGAACATTAACGCGCTGATTGAGATCCCCCGCGGCCAGCTTTTCTGCAGTAACAGCTGTCAGACTGATAGGACGAATCACGGAACGGGTAATCAGCCACACGATAGAGACAACGACCAGTAGCATAATGGCGAACCCAAGCCACAGCACCAGGCTGATGTACTGAGCGATCTGTTGCGAACTGGAGAGGTCATAGACGAGAAACAGCCCGTATTCGGGGCTCTGCGGTATGTTGATGCGAGTGCCCACGACAACCACAGGAACTGGACTACCGTTTTCTTGAACAGGCATCTGCGCAGATTGCCAATAAATACCGTCTTGCCCGGCGACGGTATGCACCAGATCCTCTGGTATATCATCGGGGTTAGCCCACGAAAATTGGGCCTGTTGTTGAATAAAACTCTGAGAATTATCAGGTTCAGTCGGTATCAGCATCCACTGTCTTTGAGAGTCGGTGCTACCTGTCTCAAGCACCGTCAAGAATCTACGAACATCCGACTCAATCTCTGTGCGATCAATCGCGTCTGAAGAATCAATAACACTTTGCACGTTCGTAAACCCTGCTGAGGATTCCTCAAGTGCCTGGTCAAGCCGACCGTTAAAGAGCGATGACGCAATCTGGCTAGAGAGGAAGGTTCCCACCACAACGAAGGTAATCATGAGCAAAATGATTGCCATCGCCACAGCGCGAAACTGCAGGGAATGCTGCCATCGCCACGCCAGTTGTTTAATCGGTGATTTATACCAGCGTTGCGATGTCGGTGAGGGTGTAAGAGATTCTTCAGCCATCTGAACTATCGGATGTTAGCGGGAGCAGCTTTGTAGCCGACGCCGCGAACCGTCAAAATGATTTCAGGGTTTTCGGGATCCTGCTCAATCTTTGCGCGAAGACGCTGAACGTGGACATTAACCAGGCGAGAATCAACGGTTTTGCCGTAGCCCCAGACGTTATCAAGCAGAGCTTCGCGCGAGAAAACCTGGCCGGGCTGACGGGCCATGTTCACCAGAAGATCATATTCAAGCGGTGTCAACGCGATGAGGGCGCCGTTACGGGTAACGCTGTGGCCCGAAAGATCAATAGTGAGACCACCAATATTGATGATTTCGCTATTCTTGTCTTCGCGCGGACGCAAACGAGCGCGAATGCGAGCAAGCAACTCAGCAGGTTTGAAAGGCTTAGCGATATAGTCGTCTGCCCCTGCTTCGAGTCCCTTTACGACGTCCTCGGTATCGGACTTAGCGGTGAGCATGATAATCGGAACTTCAGTGACCTTGCGCAACTCAGTGCAGACCTCGATACCGTTCATACCGGGCAGCATCAAATCAAGCAAAACCAATTCGGGTTGATGCTGTTCAAATGCTTCTACAGCTTGATCTCCAGCGGTACAAAATACGCTTTCGTAGCCTTCTTGAGACAGGACGATGCCAACCATTTCTGCCAAAGCGTCATCGTCGTCAACAACTAGAATCGTTGCGTTCATGCTCCTCCTCGCGTGAGCAAAAAATATCTGACTCTTTATATTACGTGTTTTGCCGGTGGTTAGTGCATTTACTCAGAATTTTGCGCGGTTTCAGACAGCGCTGTGGCGGTTTCTGTCAGGTGGGCCAACACCGCTGTGGCATGAGCTGGACTGCAATGTTCTAGGGACGCGGATTCAGTGAGGCTAATCTGCGACAGCTGAGCCGCCGGTAAGCCGACGCGTCGCCACGGCCCAAAAATTGAATCAACAAGCGTCCTCACCGATTGTTTGGCGTGAGGATTCACGGTTGCCAGCCACAGACGCTGGCCGGCTTCAACTAGAGCCGCGATCTTTTCCCAGTCGGAGTCTTTGTAACCTTGGACGCTCTGAGCAACCGCCTCAAATGGCTGGAGGAAAGAAACCGGAACGACCTGTTGCCCCACGTTGATAACAGGCTGAGCGTTCTGCTGACGCACTGCTTGAGTCAGTACATCAAAGTTTTCGTGAACCTCGTGAGGACGCAATGCGCGCAAGGTGCGATAGCCACTTGATGTGGCGATAGTGCCCTCTAGAATACTCACCATATCCAGTTCATCAAACTGCACAATGAGTTTGGCGCCGGGAGCCGCCTCACGGAGCGATTTGAGCTGATCTTCTAAACCAGCAATCAATGAATCACGCACATCGCGGCGAGCGCCGACATCGCTCAACACTCTCTCACCGTTCGTCAGATAAAGCTGAGCGCTTAGACTCAGCGGACCCACAAACTGGATCTTCAGCTCACGCGGCTTGGCGCTTTCTTTACCAATAACATCGGCTAGAACATTAATGTCAGAAGCAAAGGTATGACGCGCCCACTGGCTTTCTTGCGAAAAGCCGGAATTAATACGCCAGCCGGCTGATGTTCCGTCGGCTTCAAGTCCCTCGAACGTTGCAATGGTTCGTGCCAGAGTAGTGGCTTGAAAACCGCGTTGCGAAAGTTCCGGAAGGTACGAAAGATGCGGATCGCCTAACTCCCCGCGAACACGGGTTACCGCGTCCACGGCGTCTTCACCGGGCCACCTGCCTAAAGCAGTTGCCTGAACAAAAAACTTTGGCTCAAAATTAATGTCGTGCTCCAAAGCTTGCGCGCGCAAATCGGCAAGCAACGCCCGCTCGTTTTCATCTAAAATCTTGTAGCTATCGGCCACGCGACGGTTCACAACGCTAGCTCTCTCGTGTCTGCTCAGCAATTCTTTCGTGGTGACGAATCACCTCAGAAATAATAAAGTTCAAAATTTTTTCAGCGAACTCGGGGTCAAGATGAGCTACCTCAGCAAGCGAGCGCAGTCGCTCAATCTGGGCAGCTTCACGATCAGGATCGCCAGAGGGAAGATTATGCTCTGCTTTGAGATAGCCCACGCGTTTAGTAGCCCTAAAACGCTCAGCGAGCACATGCACCAAAGCGGCATCCAAATTATCAATACTCTGACGAATAGAGTAAAGCTCTTGCAACACGGCTTCATCTACTGTTCCACGCAAAGAACTCGCTTCTGCATCGAATTCTTGGTGTGCCTGTACGTCTTGGGGGTTTTCGGCTGAAGTCATATACCTAGTCTAAAAGCTATGAGACCCACTTCGCGAAATGGGTCTCATAGCTTGCCCACCATTTAGACAGGTGTTGTGTTGGTTTTAGACGTCTGCGCGGTCGAGTGAGTACGCGCGGTTGATCGTTGCCTGCCCAAGGACGCGGGTGTCCTGGTACATGACGAGGGTTTGCCCCGGTGCTACTCCTCGCAGCCCCTCTTTCAGACGCACGACGATTTCAAGGCGCAGAGCGTTTTCATCGTTTGATTCATCGTCGCTGACCCATTCAAGATGCGCGGAAGACAGTACAGGGTCTGCGTGGGCACGCACCTGAGAGGTGATATCAATGTCAGCACTCGCTGCGCCAACCTCAGCCGGGCGCTGGATGAATTCAGCGAACTGAGCAACGGGTTCACCCGCCCACGTGCAGCGGATGCCGCGGATTTCTTCAACGGCAAGAAGTTCCTTGGATCCTACAATAACTTCGTTGCTCTTGGGTCTGATCTCCAGCACAAAGCGGGGCTTACCATCGGGAGCCGGGTGACCAATTTTCAGCCCCTTACGCTGACCGACGGTAAATGCCTGTGAGCCCTCGTGCTGACCGAGCACGTTGCCTTCAGTGTCTTTGATATCGCCGATGTTCATCTCAATATGCTCAGCCAGCCACTCGCGGGTATCACCCTCAGGAATAAAGCAAATATCGTAGGAGTCAGGTTTCTTAGCCACAGAGAAGCCGCGGCGTTCAGCCTCAGCACGCACCTCAGCCTTAGACGGAGTATCAGCTAGGGGGAACCACGCATGCTTGAGCTGCTCATGAGTCAGAACACCGAGTACATACGACTGGTCCTTCGCCCAGTCAGCTGCACGGTGCAACTCACGATTACCGTTTTCATTCGTAATCACTTTGGCGTAGTGACCGGTAACCACCGCGTCAAAACCCAAAGCCACTGCCTTTTCAAGAAGCGCAGCAAACTTGATCTTTTCGTTGCATCGCATACAAGGGTTGGGGGTGCGACCGTGCTCGTATTCAGAGATAAAGTCATCCACAACATCCTCTTTGAATCGCTCGGAGAAATCCCACACGTAGAAGGGAATGCCGAGCTGATCGCACACGCGACGCGCATCCATGGAATCCTCGATAGTACAGCAACCACGGCTACCGGTACGCAAAGTACCGGGCATACGAGACAGCGCCAAATGAACGCCAACAACATCGTGACCAGCTTCAACCGCACGTGCGGCAGCTACAGCTGAATCCACGCCGCCACTCATCGCAGCAAGAATCTTCATAATTTTCTATCCTTCATCACGCATCCGCGTGCACACATCATCAGTAAATACGTAAAAATTGCGTTAGTGCCACAAGGCGGCGTCGGGTGTATGCGCTGCAAGGCCTGCTTTTTGGGCCTGTTCAAACGCCGCGGGCAAAGCCTTGATCAAAGCTTCAATATCTTCTGCAGTGGTGCTGTGCCCCAGCGTGAAGCGTTGCGCACCACGCGCGGTCACCTCGTCGAGTCCCATTGCTAGCAAAACATGTGAAGGACGCGGCACCCCGGCGTTGCATGCCGAGCCGGTGGAGCTTTCAATACCAGCCATATCTAGCAGGAACAGCAAAGAATCTCCCTCGCACCCTTCAAAGGTGAAGTGAGCATTATTGGGCAATCGACGCCACGGCATTGAACCAAGCTCTTCGTTACTCTCGGGGTGGGGGCCTCGCAAAGTGGCCTGGGGAATCAGCTGCTGTACTCGCTCTACCACGGTATTTCGAAGCTGAGCGATCCGGGTTGACTCTTCAGCGAGATTCTCCCCCGCGCTGGTAGCTGCAGCGGCAAAACCAGCGATGGACGCCGCATCGATAGTGCCCGAACGCACCGAACGTTCCTGCCCGCCGCCGTGCAATACAGGCATCATGGCCGCAGAACGCGTGGCAATCAGCGCACCAACGCCCATAGGTCCTCCGATTTTGTGGCCGGAAATCGCCATCGTGGTCACGCCGGATTCACGGAAATTCACCGGAATAGCGCCGAATGCCTGAACAGCATCGGTATGCATTGGAATATCAAATTCTTGAGCGATTGCAGCGATTTCAGCAATAGGCTGGATGCTCCCGACTTCATTATTTGCCCACATCACCGTCACCAGCGCTACAGATTCGGGGTCAGAGGAGACCTCGGCGCGTAGTGTCTCAAGGTCCACGACGCCGAACTCGTCAACCGGCAACCAGACCGCCGTCGCGTCCTCATATTTTTCAAGCCATTCAACGGCGTCGCCCACTGCATGGTGCTCAATAGAAGACACGAGAATTTTGCGGGCAGCAGGGTTAGCTTCGCGTCGCTTCCAGTACAGCCCCTTAATAGCTAAGTTATCCGCTTCGGTGCCGCCCGATGTGAAAATGATCTCAGCGCTGTCGCATCCGGCAACACGCGCAATTCTCTCACGCGCCATTTCAACGGTAGACCGCGCACGACGTCCCGCAGAGTGTAGCGATGAAGGGTTACCACCGGCTCGCATTTGAGCAACAACAGCATCAACAGCCTCAGGCAAGGTGTCGGTGGTTGCCGCGTGATCAAGGTAGATACGAGCCACGATTATTCCTTTACGCATCAAATATTTAGGGACGAGGGGCGAGAACTATTCTACGGTGCACGCAGTGTTTATGCGCATGAGATATGCCACGAACTTAATAACCGTTGGCTATCCCCTAGGTCTCAGTGCGTACTGGGCGTTTTCAGCTTTGGAGCACTAAACTTACCTACGTGTTCAAAATTCTTTTCTATACTCCCGAAATTCCCGGCAATACCGGTAATGCTATTCGTCTAGCAGCTATCACCGGTGCCGAATTGCACTTGGTCGAACCTCTTGGTTTTAACTTTGAATCCGCGCATCTGCGTCGTGCCGGGCTGGACTACCATGACCTAGCTGTCATGACAGTTCATAAAACTCTTGAAGACGCGTGGGACGCCCTCATGCCGGCACGAGTTTTTGCTTTCTCCACCACGGCAACCACCAGTTTTGCGGATATCGACTATCAAGAAGGCGACGTGTTGATGTTTGGCCCTGAATCTGTGGGCTTGCCGCCAGAGGTGCAGAATGATGCTCATATTACCGAGCGCGTGAAGATTCCGATGCTTGAGGGCCGCCGTTCCCTCAACCTCGCCAATTCCGCCTCTATCGCGGTGTACGAGGCCTGGCGTCAACACGGTTTTGCCGGAGGTTCGCTGTAACACTAACAGTGTCCCCGTAGCTCATCAGCTACGGGGACATTGTTAGTGAGCTCAGCGCTTTTGCCGAACCTTATTAGTTATTGGCGTTGTCAGAATTACCGAGCGTTATCTCAACTTCCTCAGTACTGTTTCCTCGCTGGACTTTAGCCTTCACGGTGTCGCCGGGGGCAGCCTGACGTACAGCGGCGGTGAGTTCATTCGCCTCGGAAATTTTCTTTCCGTTGAACTCTACGATGACGTCGCCTTCCTTTAGGCCGGCCTTTTCAGCGGCTTCACCTGAAACAGTGGACTGAATAACAGCGCCGTCGCCAAAGCTCTGGCTTGAATCGTTGTTTGCCGGTGAGCTGCTAACGGATGCGCCAAGGTAGCCGTGTGATGCACTACCGTTTCGAATAATTTCTTGAGCGATACGCTGGGCGTAGTTAATCGGAATGGAGAAACCAACGCCAATGTTGCCGGTGCTACCCTCGCTTGAGGATGAGCTAGAACCAGCTGACGCAATAGCAACGTTAACGCCGATTACCTCACCCTGGGAGTTCACCAGCGCACCGCCCGAGTTACCGGGGTTCACCGCAGCATCTGTCTGAAGCACGTTCAAAGAGATAGTATTCTGAGCCTGCTGTTGTTGGGATTGGCCGGGCAACTCGAACTGGAAAGGGGAATCCTGCTGCGAATTCTGAGAACCGCTGGTCTCTTGATCGCCTTCAGGTGCTGCGCTGGATGCGACTTCTATAGTGCGGGAGAGCGTTGAAATAATACCGTCCGTCACGGTGCCATCCAGACCCAGCGGCGCGCCAATAGCCACAGCGATATCGCCCACGTTGAGCTTGTCAGAATCTCCTAAGGTAGCCGGAGTCAGGTTCAGTCCTGAGGGATCAATTTTTACCACCGCGAGGTCACTGGTGGGGTCAGTACCAACGATGGATGCCTTCTTAACGGTGCCATCAGAAAGTTTCACCTCAACATCAGCGTTGGCAGCTGACCCGTCAAGAGTCACCACGTGAGTGTTGGTGAGAATATGCCCCTGATCGTCAAACACAATGCCAGAGCCAGAGCCTGATGCACCAGAACCAGCAACTGAAATAGTGACCACCGATGGCGTCGCCTTCTCAGCTGCCGCGGTGACGGTGTTGACCGAATCGGTGTTGTTCACGATGGTGGTGCCGCTTGAAACGGTTGAGGCGTTGCCGCCGTGCGAACCGAGTGTTGCGGCGCATCCGCCCACGCCACCACCGATTAAAGCAGCGAGCGCTGCTGAGGTGAGCAGCAATCGGGTGGTGTGCTTTTTACGCGGGTTCTCGTGAGTTACGGGGTACTGCTCTTGCCCAGGCTGCGCATAGTAGCCGTGAGAATTGTCGTAAGCGCCCTGCTGCGGGTAGCCATAGGGGTTGGACGCTTGCCCCTGAGCGGAGCTATAGCTTCCGGACGCCTGATGGTTGTATGCCTGCTGGGAGTTCTCCGTGTGATGTCCCTGAAGCGGAATAGTTGCATCTGCATCTGCCCCGGGAGCACCCCACTGTGAAGAGTTCTGGTGATACGATCCAGCACCGGCCGGTGGATTCTGCTGGAATTCGGGGTTGTTGTCGCGGGACTGTCCCCAGGGGTTGTTAGTCATCACAACTCGCTTTCGTGCGTGCATGTCAAAGTTTTACTTAGCACCTACTATGCCTTGCGGTTCTGTGCTAATCGTGAACCAATTCTGAAAGTTCACTGAAAGTATTCGTTACGTTTGACCCACATTTTTTGTTGTGCCTGCCGCGAACCCGCTAGCCGCACCTGTTCGATGTTCCCTCCGACACCTACAATGATTTAAAACGACGCTCCGCTCTCGAGTACTCACGTCTCACGGCAGTTAGACAGTAAGGACATTTCATGACGCCCAAGTCTTCGCATCGTACGCTCTTTGCCTCTTTGGCTGCGCTCGGTCTGATGGCCTTGCCCACCGCCGCGTTCGCTGAGGCGCCCATGGATTTAGATCCGGGTGTGCGCATCCTCGACACCACAAAAGCGCTTGGTGACACCTCTACCCTGCAAAGCGATATTGATCAGCTGGCCACAAATGAGCACGTTAATCTTTTTATTGTAACAGTAGATTCTTTTGAAAGCCCTACCAACTCTCAGCAGTGGGCCGACCAGTTTGCCAAACTCAATAACCTGGGTACCAATGACGCTGTACTTGTCATTGCAACTCAGGACCGCCAGGCGTACTTCACTGCAGGTGGCAACGGCGTCCTTTCTCAAACCCAGCAAGAAGAAATCTACAACAATTACATCTTCCCCAAGCTGCGTAGCTCCGACTATGCAGGTGCTGCTGAGGCAGCCATCGAAGGAATTGATGCCAAGCTTTCTGGCACTTCGTCCTCTTCTGCTAATAACTCCTCAGACGGCGGAGTTGGCACCGGCGTAGCAACACTGGTTGGTGTTGGTGCGGTAGCCGCTGGCGGTGCTTACCTTGCAACTCGCGGGCGTCGCAAAAAGAAATCTTACGCACCGCAACAAGGCAACAGTCAGCCGTACGCTAACGGCGCTCCTCTCCCGCCCCTTGAAGATCTACGAAAGCAAGCCGGAGCTTTGCTGATTCAAACCGATGACGCAATTGCCCACTCAGAGCAAGAAATTGAGTTTGCTCGTGCACAGTACGGCGAAGAGCAGGTGGCGCCGTTCGTTACGGCTATTGCAGAAGCAAAGCAGCACATTCAACGTTCGTTCCAACTTCAGAAACAGTTAGACGACGATATTCCCGACACCGAGCAGGATCAGCGCGCTTGGCTGGGCGAGATTATTGCGCGCTCGCAGGACGCTCAGAAATCACTCAATGAACAAAATGAGAATTTTTCTGCTTTGCGCAAGCTGGAGCAGAATGCCCCTGCTGCCATTGACCATGCTGAGCAAACTATTGCAAACGTTGAGGCATCGTTCCCAGAAGCGCAGCAAACGTTGGATCAGTTGCAGCGCGATTACGCGCCGAGCGCTTCAGAGCATGTTTCTGACAATATCGATCAGGCACACAGACGTTTGAATTTTGCCCGTACCACGTTGGCCGAAGCACGCACACTAGTAGATACCAATCGCTCCGAGGCGATTATCAAATTGCGCGCGGCAGAGGAAGCAGAAGATCAGGCTCAGGGCTTGCTCAACGCTATTCGCAACCTCAAAATCGAATTGGCTCAGGCTCAAGAGTCACTCAATCAGGCTTTGTTGGTTGCAGCTCGCGACGTTGCTCAGGCTCAGGAATATTCCCGACACGGCGGCAATACGGCTGAGCTCGCATCCGCTGCTGCTGGCGTCAATGCGGTTCTTGATGAGATTAGAGCCTCCAGCGCCAACGGTAAATCCGACCCGCTGGCTCTCACAGAGCGCTTACAGGCTGTTCGCAGCGACCTTGACCGTGCCTTGGGCACCGTGCGTGAAGTCAACGACCAACAAAATGCAGCGCGTCAGAACCTGCAACACGCATTGATCTCGGCGCAGGCTCAGGTTTCAACTGCTAGCGATTATGTATGGGCTCGACGCGGTGGAGTACGCCAGGATGCGCGTACTCGTTTGCGAGAAGCAGAACGCCATCTTCAGGACGCACAGGCCCTTCAAAACACCGACGCGGTTACCGCCTTGTCGCACGCTAACGACGCCATCCGTCTTGCCAGCGAAGCGCAGCGCATCGCTCAGAACGATGTTGATGATTTCAACCGTTACGGCGGCGGTGGCGGACGCGGCGTTGACTTCAACTCGGCGATGCTCGGCGGTATTTTGCTCGGCGGAATCCTCAACGGAGGCAATCACGGCGGATTCGGCGGCGGCTGGGGTGGCGGAGGCTCCTTCGGCGGCGGAGGTTTCGGCGGTGGCGACTTTGGTGGCGGCGGCTGGGGCGATGGCGGCTGGGGCGATGGCGGCGGAGCAGGCGGCAACTTCTAAGTCCGGCGTACTCTTGCGTCCTGCGCTGAAAATTCAGCGCAGAGCGCACAGATTTTCAGCCTTCACACAAAAACCTCCCTACCCAACGTCAGGGCGCCGTGAGAAAATAGATATATGTAGCTCACCAAGCATCCAGCTTGAAGCTTCACCTCGAAAGGTAAAGGTAATTCATGGTAAAGCAGTCAATTTTTGGTCGTATTGCTCAGCTGACCAAGGCGAATATCAACGCACTGTTGGATTCCGCTGAAGATCCGCAGAAGATGCTGGATCAGATGGTTCGCGACTACACCAATAACATTGCAGAAGCAGAGCAGGCTGTGGCTCAGACCATCGGCAACCTTCGTATGCTCGAGGAAGATCACGCCGAGGATCTCCGCGAAGCTGAGGAATGGGGTTCAAAGGCTCTCGCTGCATCCAATAAGGCTGATGAGTTCCGTTCCGCTGGCGATACCGCAAATGCTGACAAGTTCGATAACTTGGCAAAGGTCGCTCTAGGACGCCAGATTCAGGCTGAAAGCGAAGCTAAGGCAGCAGAACCTCAGATTGCTGCTCAGACCGAGGTTGTTGAAAAGCTCAAGGACGGCCTGAACAAGATGCATGAGAAGCTCACTGAGCTCGCCAACAAGCGCGATGAGCTCAACGCTCGTCAGAAGTCAGCATCCGCTCAGCTTCAGGTCAACGACGCTCTCAAGTCGTTCGACGTTATGGACCCCACCAGCGAAGTTTCACGCTTCGAAGAGAAGGTTCGCCGTGAAGAAGCGAAGGTTCGCGGCCAGCAGGAGCTCGCAGCGTCCTCACTCGATGCTCAGTTCAACGAGCTTGAAGAGCTCGGCAAGCAGTCAGAGCTTGATGCTCGCCTTGCAGCGTTGAAGAACAAGAACGCATAGCGTCTGGTTTTCCGCATAAGGGCCAAGAAGCTGAAAGGTCCCGCATCCTTGATATCTAAGGATGCGGGACCTTTTCTTGTGTCAGCTTAGCCTGGTTTATTTTCGGCGCTGTGACAGTGGGTTAGACAGTCGGTGTGGGGTTTTGCCCCAGTTCAAGCTGACGGTGAATACGGTGGATCAGCATATCCAGCGCTACCATGTTCTTGCCTTCTGGGATGATGATGTCAGCAAAACGTTTTGAAGGCTCCACGTGCAATTCGTGCATGGGTTTGACGGTGGCAAGGTACTGATTTTGTACTGACTCAATGGTGCGTTTGCGCTCCACAACATCGCGGCGCATACGGCGAAGAATGCGTACATCGGCATCGGTATCAACAAAGATTTTGATATCGCAACGTTCGCGAATCTCAGATTCGGCGAAAATGAGGATGCCTTCGACGATAATGATGGGTCGGGGCTGAACTGGAATGGTTTCTTCGCTACGGTTGTGCACGGTGTAGTCGTAGACCGGGGTCTCAATGGCTTGTCCGGAGATTAGCTCGTCGAGCTGGGCGGTCATCAGTTCGTTGTCGAAGGCCTCTGGCGCATCGTAGTTCAGCAGTTCGCGTTCTTCATAGGTTAGCCCATCGTTTCGCTTGTAGTAGTTGTCGTGGTAGACAACAGCTACTTGGCCTTCGAAAGATTCTACGATTGCCTGCGTTAAAGTGGTTTTTCCCGATCCGGTACCACCGGCAATACCCATGACGAGCGGTTTCATGCCCTATCCCCTGTTCGTGCGCGTTTGGTGACTGATAAAAAGTTTTGCTCTATTCTTCCATGTTTTGCGGTGTGAGGACGCGTGTGTCTGGTTTTTGTGCGCAGGCACTCACCCGGTTTGCCAGTAACTGCTCGGTTTTTGATGCTGTCTTTAGCGGGATAGATTGCCACAAGAAGCGGCGCATGTAAGGCTCTGACCCTAAGTTTCACAACTTGATAATAAATTATTTATCAGATTGATAATTTCTTATATATTTTCAGATTTTAAGCGTGTAACATGGATTACATCTTCCGAAGAACCGGGAAATCAGGAAAATCTGCCGCAGCGCAGCATCCACGAGTGAGAGAAAAATTTATCATCCCGCAATACCCCGCGGACACTGATAAAAATTTTTCACCCTACAGAGGATTCCAACTCCCACTGACTTCGGCCGTTACTTCACCACAACTGGAGAGAAAAATGGCACTCACCGCTGAGTCACCCAAGCGCTCACACCGCATATCAGGCGCATCTACTCGCGCTGGTCAGTCACCAGCAACCCAAGATTCCGAAGCACACAGTGCAGTTCCCCGTTGGAATAAAACAGACACTCTTTGGACCTTGAGCCTTTTCGGCACAGCAATCGGCGCCGGCGTCCTCTTCCTCCCCATTAACGCAGGCATCGGCGGCATTATCCCGCTGATCATCATGGCGGTCATCGCCTTCCCCATGACCTACTGGGCACACCGCGGCCTCACCCGATTTGTACTGTCAGGAAAAACAGCGGATTCAGACCTCACCGAAACCGTCACCGAACACTTTGGCATCAAAGCGGGCGCTTTCATCAACGTCCTGTACTTCCTCTCGGTCTACCCCATTCTGCTGGTCTACTCGGTCACCATCACCAACACCGTCAACTCATTCTTAGAACACCAGCTGGGTATCACCCCGCTCCCCCGTTGGCTCATGTCACTCATTCTCGTGGGCGGCCTGATTTTGATTGTTCGCATGGGTAAAGACATCATCGTTCGCGTCATGTCATACCTGGTCTACCCCTTCATCGCGGTACTGGTTCTTCTAGCGCTCTACCTCATCCCCAGCTGGAACGGTGCGATCTTCCAGACCTTCGACCCCGCGGTAGCCGCACAAGCGTCCGGCCATTCACTCGCTGTCACGCTCATGCTACTTGTTCCCGTGATGGTGTTCTCGTTCAACCACTCACCCATGATTTCCTCCTTTGCCGTTGACCGCCGCCAAAAGTACGGCGAACACGCAGATGCAAAAACCGGTCAGATTCTGCGCCGCGCAGAAGGCCTGATGGTCATCGTTGTAATGTTCTTCGTCTTCTCCTGTGCGCTGGCACTCAGCCCCGCAGATATGGCTGAAGCAAAAGCGCAGAACGTCACCATCCTCTCTTACCTCGCAAACCACTTCGACAACCCCATCATTCAGTGGATTGCTCCCGTCATCGCAATGATTGCTGTTGCAAAGTCATTCCTCGGCCACTACCTCGGTGCAGCTGAAGGCTTCGAAGGCCTCGTTATCAAGGGGGCAAACGCAGGCGGCAAGCGCTCCATCGGACACAGCAAGAAGCTCTCAACCGCAACCTTGCTCTTCATGCTGATCACCGCTTGGCTCGTCGCATGGGCTGACCCCTCAATTCTGGGCATGATTGAGACCCTGTGCGGCCCGACCATCGCAATTCTGCTCTTCCTCATGCCGATGTGGGCAATTCATACGGTGCCCGCACTTCAGAAGTACAAGGGTAAGGCCTCAAACTACTTCGTCTTCTTCATGGGACTAGTTGCACTAGCCACCATTATCTACAGCATCGTTCAGGCCTTCTAAACGATGATTTATTAGCGAATATTATTCGCGCATTCTCATGGCAAGGACTATGAAAAATGTTTATCAGTATCTTTGATATGTTCAAGATCGGCATTGGCCCCTCCAGCTCGCATACGCTTGGCCCCATGAAAGCAGGTAAAGCTTTTGTCGATCAGCTCATCGAAGAAAACAAACTGGAGCAAGTGACTCGTGTTCAAGCGAACGTGTACGGCTCCCTATCCCTCACCGGCATCGGCCACGCAACTGACAAAGCTATTTTGCTCGGCCTCGCCGGTGAGGTTCCAGAAACCGTTGACACTGACGCTATCGATTCGTTCATGGCGGAGGTTCGCTCCAGCGAAAGACTCATGTTGGCTGGCACCCATCCTGTTGATTTTCCCCGCGACAGCGGATTCTTCTTCTGCGATGAATGTTTGCCCATGCACGAAAACGGTATGTGCATCATCGCTTTCAACGGTGAGACAGAGGTTCTTCACAAAACCTACTATTCCATCGGTGGCGGCTTCATCGTAGATCAAGAGAACTTCGCAAAGCGCGGCGAGAGCGGGGCTGAGGTCCCCTACGATTTCAGCAATGCAGAAGAGATGCTGGAACTGTGCGAAAAGCACAATCTCACTCTTCCAGAGCTCGGCTGGGCTAATGAAACAGCAGTGCGAAGCGAGGACGAGATTCGCGCTCATATCCATAAGGTGTGGGAAGTCTGGCACGCAGGTGTAGAACGCGGCTCTCACTCTGATAGGCCATTGCCCGGTAACCTTTTGCTTCCGCGTCGCGCAGCAGCCCTGCGTCGTCGCTTAGAAGCTCAAGAGACCACCGATGCTATGAGTGTGCTGAGCTGGATCAATATGTTCGCATTTTCGGTTTCTGAAGAAAACGCATCATGCGGACGCGTGGTCACAGCTCCCACGAACGGTGCGTGCGGTGTGGTTCCAGCGGTTCTGCACTACTACGACAAGTTTGTGGCTCCTGTTGATGAGAAGATACTGACCGATTACATTCTTGCTTGTAACCAGATTGCATCGCTCTACAAGATGAATGCATCGATTTCAGTAGCTGAAGTTGGTTGCCAGGGTGAAATCGGTGTTGCGTGCTCAATGGCGGCCGGCGGTTTAGCCCAGCTTCTTGGAGCAACACCCGAGCAGGTCTGCGTTGCATCTGAGATCGGCATGGAACACAACTTGGGTCTTACCTGTGACCCGGTTCTTGGGCAGGTACAGGTTCCCTGTATCGAGCGTAACGGTGTGGCATCGGTTGAGGCTATCAATGCAGCTAACATGGCACTACAGCGTGAAACCACGCCCAGTGTCTCGTTGGATAAGGTCATCGAAACCATGTACCTGACCGGTAAAGATATGAATTGCAAGTACCGAGAGACCTCGCTGGGCGGCTTAGCTTCCGTTATCAAGCCCAAGGTAGCTCCCTGCGGTTAACTAATACCTGTACATAGTTAGGGGGCGCTTCGCTTGATTCTAAGCGGATGCACCCCATTCTTATAAAAAGTTTGTGTCATAATAAATGAAATTTTATGAGTTGCATAACACACGGCAGAATGAAGGCAAATGTGGCTACACCAGTTGAAAACACCAGCAGGTTTATTGAGCGCTACATTCCTCTCGTTGATTTTCTGGGCCAATCGTTAAGACCAAACGTTGAGATTGTGCTGCATGATCTTGATGTGCCTGACCGCTCCATCATTGCCATCGCCAATAGCCACATCAGCGGTCGTGAAATTGGTGGCCCCGTCACAGATTTTGCCCTCTGGTTTATGCAGCAGGGCAACACCGCCCACGTACCCATGATGACAGGCTACCGTGCGGTCAATGCAGAAGGTCGCGTATGCCGCTCGTCCAGTTATTTCTTGCGCGATGAAAATGATGTCATGCGGGGGATGCTCTGCATCAACGTTGATATTTCAGAGTGGATTCACCTGCGCGATGTTGCCGCGGGAATGTTGGGTGGCTCAGAAACAACCCTTCCCGATAAATTTGACGCCTTTGGTGGCTACCCGGGGACGCCGCTCCCTGCCCATGCCGACGCTGTTGTTTCGCATTTTGTAGATAGCGTGCAGCCTCCAGCTCCGGACGAGGGCTTACCGGTGGCTGCTCCCGCGGCGGCGGCGCCAACGGCTCCTGTGGGTGAAAACGGGAAAGAAGTCATTACAGAAAGCCTGCGCTCCAATATTCAGAACCTCATCGATTCAATGCTGAATACGGCACTGTCAAAGCAAAGTATTCCGCCAGAGCGTATGCAGAAGGAAGAGCGACTTGCTGTTGTAAAAGACCTGGAGGATATGGGTTTCTTTATTCTCAAGGGTGGCATCACGGCAGCCGCTAAGCGCTTGGGGGTCTCTGAGCCGACCGTGTATCGAGATCTTGTACAGGTGCGAGACTAAGTAGATAAAAAATTACCCGGTTCCGCGCTTCATGCCCTGGTTTTGGTGGATGTGGCGCGGAAACCGGGTAACTTTCTCGCAGCTAATTGTGGATAAGCAAAAAGACCCAGTTCCGAAGAACTGGGTCTTTTTCTTTATCGTTGCGGGGGCAGGATTTGAACCTGCGACCTCCGGGTTATGAGCCCGGCGAGCTACCGAACTGCTCCACCCCGCGGCGTTGATATTTACTTTACACACCTTAAACAGTCATTGCAAACCAATTTGCCCGTTTGAGACTCAAAACACAATTATAAGCACGATTGGGCGTAGATAACCAGAGGCTCTTTGAGGAACTCCCCTACCGCATCCCAAGTAAAACCCCTGCCGCACAGAACAGTACGGCAGGGGGTCAATGACGCTGACTTGATGCGAGTAAACTACTTGTTCGCGCCGTCAGCCTCGATAGCACGATCCAACGCTTCTTGAAGTCGTTTCTGAGCTTCGCCGTAGGCAGCCCAGTCGCCCTTCTTCATCGCAGCGTCGGCGTCCTTCATTGCAGTATTAGCGTCATCGAGTGCCTGCTGCAGGCTACGCGTATCAGCAGAAGAAGCTGAATCATTAGAGTCAGACTTATTCTCATCAACCGACTCCGTGCCGGTCTCAGCAGCTGCCTTCTTCTCATCAACTCCGGAGTCAGCGGCTACATTTGCCCCGGAATCTCCACCGAAGACCTCATTCAGCGCCTCATCCAAGGTAGGAGCAAAGCCCACCTTATCGCCAAAGCTGACCAGCACACGACGCAAGGTCGGGTAAGCAGAATCGCCGGATGACTGCACATAGACAGGTTGCACATACAAAATGCCGTCACCCACGGGCAAGGTCAACAGATTACCGTTGATCACAGTGGACGCACCGCGACGTAAGAGGTTAAGTTCCGTCGACACATCGGCATCAGAGTTGAAGTTATTCTGCGCCTGGCCGGGACCAGGAACAACCGATGAACGTGGCATCTCTAACAGCTTGAGCTTGCCGTAGTCCGCGCTACGTTCACCATCCTTACCGGTACCCGCATCGCCGTTCGCCGCCAAGAAACCATACATCACGTTACGCGTGTTGGAATCTGACTGCTGCGGAATAAACGAGGTGGTCAGCGAGAACGCTGCCTTCTTTTCATCGGGCATCTGTAATGAGAGGTAGTACGGCGGCAAAGGCTGAGGAGTCTCAGACTCAACGGTGGGATCGTTAGGAGTTGCCCACACGTCGTCGCCTGCGTAGAGGCTGTTCGCGTCAGTCACGTGATGCGTGTTAAGCATCTCGCGCTGCACCTTGAACATATCCTGCGGATAGCGCACGTGATCCAGCAGTTCGGAGCTCATTTCTTTGTAGCTCTTCAGATTATTCGGGAATACCTTTTGCCATGCCTGCAGTACGGGGTCCTCTTCATCCCACGCGTACAAGGTGACAGAACCGTCATACGCATTGACCGTAGCCTTCACCGAGTTACGGATGTAGTTGACCTCATCCTGCGGCAGTGCCTGCGCCACACCCGCTGCGGTCTCTGAGTCTGAAGTAGCCGCATCCAGCTGTGAATTCTCAGAATAGGGGTACTGGTCAGAGGTGGTGTAGGCGTCCACAATCCACTGCACCTGACCGTCAACAATTGCCGGGTAGGGGTTACCATCAACGGTCAGATAGGGCGCTACCTTCTCAACGCGTTCTGACGGATTGCGGTTGTAGAGAATCTGCGAGTTATCTCGCACGACGTCCGATAGCAAGATATCAGTGGACTGGAACTTGATAGCGTACGCCAGACGACTCAGAGCATTACCGATGCTAGGGCCACCGTTACCGGTGAAGGTGTACTTGGCATCGCCCTTCTCATCACCTGCAGTTTGAGGGCGGTCAAGCTCAAGAGCTTCGTCTCCCTCGCCGCCACCGACAATGGAGTAGTCCGGTGAAGACTGGCCAAAATAGATGCGCGGCTCGTAGTCCTTAGAGATATCACCGGTCGCAGTAATACCCGACTGAGTGAACTTCGGCTTGCCATCTGATTCAACCTGGTTACCGGAGGCCGCAATAACACCGTAGCCGTGAGTATAAACCACGTGCTGATTCAGCCACGATGAGTCAGCGTTTTGCTGGGGATTGAGCTCACGGGCAGCCAAAACGGTATCTTGGACCTCGCCGTCAATCTCATAGCGGTCAACTGCCAGGTTATCTTCAAAACGGTAGTAGGGTCGGAACTGCTGAAGCTGCGCAAAAGCATCTGACACTACGTTCGGGTCAAGCAAACGAATGTTTGAAACGGTCTCTGACTGACCTTTCAACGCGCCGGATGCGGCGTTGGTAGTCGCGTCGTAATCGCTAGTTTCGATTTTATCGAGACCGTAGGCAGCACGCGTCATATCGATGTTGCGTTGAATGTACTCGTTCTCGTAGGCCTGCTCGTTAGGGGTGACCTGAAAACGCTGAACAATCCACGGGTAGATACCGCCTACCACAAGGCTGGTTATCAGCAAGACTGCGGTGCCGATCAGAGGCAGGCGCCACTGATGAGAGACAGCTGCGTAGATAAACAAGGCGGCTACCAGCACAGCGGCAATCGCTAAGATTGCACGCGTGGGAATAATAGCGTTGACGTCCGTGTACATAGCACCGGCCCAGCGTCCGGACTGGCTCTGAATCGCGGTGTAGCGTTCAAGCCAATAGCGCACGCCGCGCACCACGATAAACAAGGCGATCAAAACAGCAATATGACGCTTGAAGTGCCGAGTGGTTTCAACACCGCGGTCGAGTACCTTGATGCCGCCGTTGAAGTAGTGGACCACAATAGCGCCGATAGCTGAGATCACGATTGCTGAGCTCAAAAAGCCTGTGAGCAAGTTCCAGAACGGCAGATTAAAAACGTAAAAGCCGATATCTTTGTTGAACTCGGGGTCGGTCTGACCGAAATCTACGCCGTTGAAAAACAGCAGAACAGTTTTCCATTGAGTCATCAACGAAGACGCTAAGAACACGCCCACAATAAGCGGCACAACCCACGTCAACGTCTTGCTCAGGGAATCACCGGCTTTGCGGTAACGGTTAAGGTTCTGGTTGAACATATCCTGCAGTTCCACAAAAGGATCCTGCGGACGCTGCGGAATGGGGTTACCCTGAGCATCGAACTGCTGTGGACGCTGGTGAGTAGTACGCGGACGCGATGTCGTCTGCGCCTGCGGATCTGCATGTTTAAGAGCGTACCGGATACTAGCCCACAGTGGCAGGGCAATCAGCAAAGTACCCACGCAAAACAGCACGATTTTCACTAGGTTCTCGGTTACAAAGACGTTGCCGAAACCGAGCTGGTTGAACCAGAGCACCTCGGTGTACACCTGGGTGGCGAACACAAAGAGTGCAATGAGAATGCCCACGATGATAAGAGTGAGCGTGAGGGTGTTATTTTTGCGCTTACCTGATGGGGCGGGCCGCACGCTGGATGGTCCGTTTATCACGTTTTCCTCATCGATAGTAATGTCGTTGCCTTATGCCTTGTAGGCAGGCACTGCTTGAATTTCAAAATGTGCGATTTTGAAAAAATTATTACTATCTATTGTGCCAGCTCACGCCTGCAGATATAAGGCGAGATGACCTTGTTAAGCGGTTTTAAGCCCCAAATCTTTGACGTTCGGTCAATATTCAGACTTACGGGGCCGGGCAGGATGCGAAGTCTGAGGGATCTTTACTGCCCTCCCCTATCTGCTGCACTGTTTGAGCTGCCTCATCCAGAGTCTTCACAGGAATAACAGTCAGGCCTTCGGGGATTCGTTCGGCAATATCCGCACAATTATCGGCAGGTAGCAAGAAGATTTGGGCACCGGCGTCTTGAGCACCGGTCAGTTTCTGCGGCGCCCCGCCGATAGCACCAACGTTTCCGGCGCTATCGATGGTACCTGTTCCCGCAAAATGCTTGCCACCGGTCATGTTCACTTCATTGAGCTCATCGATAATGCCCAAGGCAAACATCATGCCTGCGCTTGGACCACCGACCTCTTCAAGTCCGTAATTTACGGTAAACGGGAACGTGTAGTCCTTCTTGATGTAGAGCCCCAGCAGATACTTTTGAGAATCTTCGTTATAACGAGGAGTTACTGCGACGTTGTGTTCCTTACCATCGCGTTCCACCGTTACTGTGATCTCTTTACCGTCTGATTCATCAACCAGTTTGTTCAGCTGATCATAATGCTCAAGTTTTTCACCGTTGATAGCGGTAACAACGTCGTTTTCTTGAATCTTGTCTGCGCTGGCACTGTCATCAGCCAAATCTGCAACCACAAGTTTCTCAGTGAAATCCTTCTTGAGATACGTCAATGCAGCTGCCTCAGCATTTTGCTGGGAATCTGTCATATCGGCAGCGTTTTGTGCGCTCACCTCGTCAGAAGACGTGGTGGGAGCATACATCAGCGCGCTCGGCACCACGTTGGATGCCTTATCAAAGAAATTCGCCAGCACATACAGCGAATTCACATCGGTATTAGGCCCGCCCGCAACAGATACGGTGGTCATATCTAGCTGTCCCTCGACCGGGTAAGATTTCTCCCCCTCAATAGTAATCAGTTGCTTGCCGTCATATTCACCGATGGTGTTGAAGGTAGGCCCGGGCTGCTCAGTAATGTACTGCACCGGAATCACAAACGAGCCAAGCGCCAACAACGCCGTACCAAAACCGCAAGCGCGAGCAAGCGTCCACGGGCGACGCGAACGATTTGCGCGCCGCAAATTGTGGGCTCGCTTGGACTGATTCTCGGATGCAAAAGAAATAGAAGAAGGACGCTCACTGTGCATGCGTACTAGAGTACCGCGAAAACATGCAAAGACGCTGATAACGGCACTACCCGCCCAGCACCGTCACAAGAACCACTTTGGAACCGGTTCTTCTCGGCTGTGCGCTAAACACTTACGCAACTCCCAGCAAAAATCTGTAACGTAGAGACAGTAAGCCTGTTTTGGTAAGGCAACGAAAGGTGCACAATGTCTAACAACCCCTTCGGTGAAAACGGCCAAGACCCGTTCGAAGAATTCTTCAAAAAACTCAGCCAAAACGGCGGCGCAAACTTCAACGCTGATGACTTGCGCGGCATGGGAATCCCGCTCGATCCCTCAATGCTCCAAGGCATCTTTTCCCAGTTCACCAATATGATGAACGGGCAGGGTGAGGACGGTAGCGTCAACTGGGATATGGCTCGCCAGCACGCGCGTCAGACTGTTGCAGCTAAAAACGATCCTTCAGTCACCGCCAACCAGAAATCAGCGGTACGCGACGCATCTCAACTAGCAGATTTGTGGCTTGACCCCGTCGTTGAATTCTCACGCCCCGACTACGCCACCGAAAGCTGGTCACGCTCAGAATGGGTAGAGAACTCATTCGACACCTGGACCGAAATCGCAAGCCCCGTCGCTGAAGAGACCACCAACGCTATGAACGAGTCCATTCAGCAGCAGATCCCCGAAGAAATGAAGGGAATGCTCGGTGGCGGTAATCTGCTCGGCGGTATCGGCTCCATGATGTTTGGCATGCAGGTCGGCTCAGGAGTTGCCCAGCTAGCGCAAGAAGTTCTCTCTACCAACGACATCGGCATCCCACTGATCTCAGGACGCAGCGCGCTACTACCCGACGCCATCAAGTCCTTCACCGACGATCTAGAAATCCCAGCCCAGGAAGTCATGCTCTACCTGGCTGTTCGTGAAGCTGCCCTCGTTCGTCTGCACAAGGCAAACCCCTGGCTACGCGAAGACATCATGAGCCTCATCAAGCGCTTTGCCCGCGGTATCCACGTAGACATCGAACGCATCCAATCGCAGGCAGTTGAGATTGACCTTGATTCACTTAATCCCGAAAACCTGCAAGAAATCTTCGGTGCCGAAATGTTCGAACCCCAGCATACCGAGGACCAGCAACTAGCGCTCGATCGCATCGAAAACCTGCTAGCGCTCATTGATGGCTGGGCAACAGTGGTCACCGAACAAGCAACCAAGAACCTGCCCAGTTCATCACGCATGAGCGAAGCAATGGCTCGACGACGCGCATCCGGCGGCCCCGTTCAGCACGTTTTCCAGGGCCTACTGGGCCTCAAAGTGCAACCCCGAAAGTTCCGTGAAGCAACCGATTTCTGGCGCACCTACGAATCAGAACACGGCGCAGTAGCACGCGATGGACTCTGGGAAGCACCCGAAAATCTGCCCACCAGCGAAGAAATGGATAACGCTCAAGCATTCGAAGAACGCAGCGAATTCCTCAACGCATCCGATGATGAGTTCGATGCAGCGCTTGAGAAACTTCTGGCAGGCGGATATGACGAGCCCGCGGAGGGCAGCTCCGATGAGAAAAAGACTGACGAGGACTCAGGCGAAGAAAAGCCTGAGGACGGTCCTCAAGAAAAATAAAAAGTGACTGAGATTATGATGAGTTGCTCTTAGATTGATAAGATGCGCAAGTCGCCAGCTGGCATCGGGTCTGGCGTGAATCACGGTGAGCGCCCCAGCGCGAATCCGTGAGAGGGACTGCTGGCGACGGCGCATCTTTTCAAGCTTTTTATTCCAGTGCAAATATTGGTGCATACAAATGCCGGGAACATCCCCTTCACGGGTGTTCCCGGCATTTGTGTATTTAGATGCTCTTCTTATCTAGCAAGAGAATCTGAGTCTTTCTGCAAAACACCGCTAGCTCTCTTGACGGTGCTGAAAACTCACACCGTCCAAGAATCCTTGCGCTTTTTCAAGGTGAGGGTAGCGTTTTTCGAGGGCTTTGAACTGCGGCCCGTGGTCCAGGTGCATAAAGTGGCAGAGTTCGTGGTGTAGCACGTAGTCCACCACGTACTCGGGTGCGCCCTGGATCATATGAGAGATGCGGATGCGCGAGGTCGCCGGGGTTGCCGAACCCCAGCGGGTATTTTGGTTGGTGACCCAGCGAATTTCATCGGGCAGGCTGGTTTCGGGCAGATATGTGTCAATAAGGTATTGAGCGCGTTCGACCAGATAGGCATCGCTGGAGAACTTGCGTTTGCGTTGCCCTTGCTGTTGCGCTCGCGCCATAATTCTGGGTGCCAGTTGCTGAAGATATTCTTCAATATCGTGCTTGGTAGAGGATGCTGGCACGAGTAGCCGCAGACTGCCATCGGGGTTCATGGCTCCGCTAACTGTCTTGGTACGACGCGATGAACGCACAATTTCAACGGCAGGATGCTCAGCTGTGGCATCCCACCACTCAGTTCTCGTGTTCCTAGTGCGAGGTGTACCGGTGCGAGAAGCAGTTTTTCGCGGCATCTGTTGCCCTACCTGTACATATTCTTGGGTGCAAGGGTATCTAAGAAGCGCGAGCGTTTGCGGTTGGCGCGGCCTCCGGGGGTGCGCGATAGCGACCACGAGAAGGTGATGTATTTGCGTGCGCGGGTGATGCCTACGTAGAGCAGGCGGCGTTCTTCATCGATTTCGTCGCTTGTTTTGGCGAAGGAGATAGGCATCAGCCCTTCGTTGAGTCCGCAGAGGTAGACCGCGTCCCATTCCAGGCCTTTAGCGGAGTGCAGCGATGCTAACGTGATGCCGTCCATGCTGGGTGCATCTTGGTTTTGAAGACGCTGGGCGAGGTGGGCTGCGAATTCGTGCAGGCTAAAGACTTGAGGGAGTTCGCTGGCGTTGTTTTCGCGTGCTTGGGCGCGTTCTTTTTCGCGGGTGGCGTTGAGCGAATCCGCCATGGAGACCAGGGCCGCGAGTGACTCCCATTTTGCGCGTACTGCGCCGCTAGATGCGGGAGCTTGATCGGAGTATCCCAAAGATTTGAGGACATCGCGTACTAGTTGCGGGGTTTTTTCGTCTGTTTGGGCGTTGGCTGAATTGCGCAGCAAGGTCATTGCGTTACGAACCTCGGGACGGGCAAAGAACTGCTCGGCACCGCGCAGCTGGTAGTGCACACCGATTTCTGAGAGTGCTTGTTCCAGTACTGCCGACTGCGCGTTGGTTCTAAACAGTACGGCAATCTCTGATGCGGGAATTTCATTGTGGTGGATGAGTTCTTTAATGTCTCGGGCGATGCGGTGCGCTTCGTCTTCGTCGTCTGCTGCCTCAATCCAGTCAGCGTCCGGCCCTTTACCTCGTTGCGAGACTAGTTCGAGGGGCTGAGCCCATGCGCCGGGTGTTGAATCTTTGCCGGGCTTGCGCGCTTTGAGTAGGTTGTTAGCGAGCTCTACCACGGTGTGAGTGGAGCGGTAGTCGCGCACGAGTTTGACCACGTTGGCGTTACGGTGGCGACGTTTGAAGTCCATGAGAAACCGACTGGTTGCGCCGGTAAATGAGTAAATGGTCTGCGACGCATCGCCCACAACGCAGACGTCATCGCGTCCGCCCATCCATACGTTGAGCAGACGTTGTTGAAGAGGTGAAACGTCCTGGTATTCATCAACCACAAAGTGACGGTACTGAGCGCGAACGGCGGCGGCAATGGTTTCGTCTTCTTCTAAGATGCCCACTGTCAGCATGAGTACATCTTCAAAGTCGATGATGTGTCGTTCGTCTTTGAGTTCTTCGTAAGTGCGGTAGAGACGCACCATGTTGATGGGCGTGATGTCGTTAGGTAGCGCGCGGTCAGCTAGATGCGGCATCAGGGTATCGGGGGTGAGCATTTTGACTTTTGCCCACTCAATTTCGCCGGCAAGATCTCGAATAGTAGCGCGGTCTGTTGACAGGCGCAGACGGTTGGCTGCCTCGGTGATGAGTTGTGCTTTGTGGGGGATGATGGTGGGCGGTGTGCCGCCCACAGCTTGGGGCCAGAAGTACTGAAGCTGACGCAGTGCCGCCGAGTGGAAGGTTCGTGCTTGCACGCCAACGGCGCCGAGCTGGCGTAGACGCACGCGCATCTCGTCAGCTGCACGCGTGGTAAAAGTCAATGCAAGAACTCGTTGGGGAACGTAGCGTCCGATGGCAATACCGTAGGCAATACGATGCGTGATTGCGCGGGTTTTACCGGTGCCCGCGCCCGCTAAAACACACATAGGCCCATCAAGTTCGGTGGCGACGCGTCGCTGCTCCGGGTCAAGGCCCTCAAGGATTTGTTCTGGGCTGGGAGCGCCTGCGGTGGGTAAAGCGGTGGTTACCTGCTGTGACATATGCGCCCCTTACGAGTTTCAAACGTTGCCCATTTAGTTTAGTGCTTTTCGCACGGGTGTGGGGCGTGCGAAAACTCATAGTCTTGTATGGGGGTTCAGGCGTGAGAGCACCCGACAGGAGGGCTTACCTCTGGTTATTCCACGGGTAAGGGGCACCCAACCCAGTGTTCGATGAGCTTACGGGAGATGGAGCTGCGTTGCGGCACGCTGATTTCTCCACTTGCGCAAGCGGTGCGCAACTCATCGCGGGTGAACCAGCGGATTTCTGCGATTTCTTCACCATCGGCCTGAACCTCATGAGGGTTAGCGGCGACCGCGCTATATCCCAGCATCAGCGAGCGAGGGAACGGCCAGGGCTGAGAGCCCATGTACTGCATGGCTTCAACCCGCACACCGGCTTCTTCAAAAAGTTCTCGCTCCACAGTATTTTCCAGGGATTCGCCAACCTCAACAAAGCCAGCAAAGGTTGAGAACCGGTTCTTACCCCAAGCTTGAGCGTTACCTAAAAGTATGCGTTCTTCGCCGTCGAAAGTTGCGCTGACCACGGTAATAACCGCCGGATCTGTGCGCGGAAAAATTTCGCGTCCTTCCGGCGTCAATCGTGCCCACCCTGATTTGATGATGCGGGTGGGCTGGCCGGTTGCGGGGTCAAAGGACGCGCGTTGATGCCAGTTGTTCAACGCGATGGTTGCGCTGAGAATATCTCCCCAAGCGCGTTCAACGCGGTTCTCCGCCAGCACGTCAAAACTGAGCGGAGCGAAAGTTCTGAGGTGCACCAGGGCCGGTGTGTTCTCTATATCAGCCAGTGATGACGCCCGCTGAGCATCCTTGAGTTCGGTCCAGCATTCGTGGCTCAGCAGGCTCTCGTGGTCTCCGATAATTGCTAAGACCGGGCGGGCAGAGTCTAGGGTGTCCACTACGAGTTCACCGCTGTAGATGAGTGAGGACGTGCTGGGCTGGTCGGTGACGGGGGTGCGCAACGCCTCAAGGTTGAGCTGCTCTAGCTGGAGCTCTTGAGGCACGACGCGTCCGGCGGCATTGCGTTGCATGAGAATGCACTCCCCCTGAACCGCAATCACCACGGGGGTTTCACTCCAGGGGTAAATAGCCGCATCCGGGGTCTTTCCTGCAACAGCTTCTACCAGGTGCGATAGAAAGTCGTCCCGGTTGCGTAGCTCATCGAACCGGCGCATCATTGTTCCTGAGAGGGGCGTTGCGCCCAGCGGTGAAAAATTCATGTCTCAACCTTTTTGTGACGAATACTCCCTCCATCATAAACATGCATTCTTTTGGGTTCTGCCGAGAAAACCCATAAAAAACGGTGCGTATGCTTTCAGCCGATTCATGTGGGTGTTTATCTCTAGTACCCTTAAAGGGTGACTGTTACTCCGCTTCAACTTGCCGCTCTTGTATCTGCAGGCGTGCCGGGGCTCTACCCCGTAGCCGCCCTGCCTTCAGCCGACGACGTTGCCGATTTCGATTCGGCAATTATCATCGACTCCGCCAATAAGCGTTGGCGTGTGCGTTCGCCGCGCCACCCTGAAGCTAGTGTGCGCCTTGAATCGGAGCACGTTATTTTGCAGTCATTCTCTGCTGGTTTGCGCGCTCGTCTGCCGTTCCAGCTACCCACCATCGTGGGTACTGTGCCGCTGAACGGTATGCAAACCTTTATCTACACTCATATTCCCGGTGAACACTACGACATCGACGATCTCGCAGAAATCTCGGCGATGGCAAAACCCGGCACCGAAGATTTAGCCACTGCGCTCGGCAGGCTTATTGCTACCATCCACGTGATGCCCGAGACCATCATTGATGAAGCTGATTTGCCGGTCTATTCTGCGCAAGAGTTACGCGAACGTCGCCGCACTGATTTGACCCGCGCGCGCGAAACCGGCAAGGTACCCACCGCCCTGCTCAAACGCTGGACGGATATGCTCAACGATGATGAGATGTGGTCTTTCCGCACTCGCGTAATTCACGGCGATTTGAACGAAGACAATCTGGTTATCGATAAGAAAAAGGTCAGCGAAGTTACTGGATGGTCTGAGGTCTGTGTGGGTGATCCCGCTGTGGATTTCTCGTGGTTGCTCGCCTGCTCAGATCAAGGTTTCGGAGACAAGGTCATTGACGTGTATTCGGAGCAGATGCCGCAGCGTCCTGATCGCAACCTGCAGCGTCGCGCGAATCTCTATGCAGAGTTCGCGCTGGCGCAGTGGCTGATTCGCGGTATTGAGCTGGATGATGACGGCATGATCGCTGAGGGCATTGGCATGCTTCAGGGGCTCGAACGCGATTTGTACGATGCCGGTGAGCTCAAAATTGAACAGCCGCTACCGGCTGCCGTCGATGATTCTGACATTCCCGATACTGACCCCACCATCACGTGGAATCCGTCAACCGGTGCCGCTGAGCGCAAACCGGCTGAGGATGCCTCAAACGCTGTTGAAGTTCAGGCTGAGGGCTCTAAGACTCAGCCTTCCGCCGATTCAGTAAAGGCTGATTCCGATGCGGGCACGACGTCCTCCGCGTCACGTCCCAAGAGCTCTCTGCTCGACGATATCGCTCAGATTTCACAACCTCAGCAACGAAAAACTTTGGACGCAACAGATTCTCACCACGATCCAGCAGGCGGTTCGGTAAGGGCATAGAGACTTATTCATAAGCGTCTAAAACCCCTGCGCACCTGAGCTTCTGTTGATCTCTGAAAGGATGCTGGTGGCCACCATCTAGGTGCACACCAGCATCCTTTTTGTTAACAATCGCCGACTCAGCGATGGTGCAAGCACTCGCTCTAGGATGCGCCGAGCCTACGCGCCTTCTTGATCAGTTGCGTCAGTTTCTTCTCATCAGCCAAGCGAACGTCCTCCGGTGAATGCTCATAATCGTGGGCCACATAGTAGAAGGTCGCCCGAATGTTCTCCAGCGGAACATCCATCAGCCGCGAGAACCCCAGACGGTACACAGCCAACTGAACTTCACGATGCTTGAGTTCACTATCGGTAGGTACGCGTCCAGACTTCCAGTCCACCAGCTCCCATTCAACCTCACCGTTCTCTAGCTGATGTTTGAAAATCGCGTCCACGCGTCCGCGCACCGAAATACCGTCAACCGGAGTTTCAATCGGGTACTCCACGGCCCACGGGGTGAGGTGAGCCCAACGGCTGCCCAAGAAATTGTTCTTGAGCATTTCTAGCTGAAGCGACTCCTCAACCTCGTCATCGGCGTAAATATCCTCCCCGAAATCAAGCATGGCGGCGCTCTCATAATGGTTTTCAATCCACAGGTGAAAAGCTGTACCCTGCCGTGCGCTCAAAGTGGGGCGCATCGGCATAGGACGCCTCAGCTGCTCAATAACGTCTTTGGGGGATGAGCTCAGCGACACCAGTTGAGAAGCACTCATATGGCCTGGTAACTCCACAGTTTTTTCACGCTGTGGAGCATTGAGGATACTGAGCAACAGCTCAGTTTCATCACGCCACGCCGCTACCTGTTCAGCAGATTCATCGCGAACGTAGTCCAGCGGATCGTCGCTATCTGGTTGCGGTTCTCCGCCTTCTAAGCCTCCCCTAAAAACGTTGTGCGCGGCTCGCTCTAAACGGGCACGACGCGAGAGCGCAAAATGCAGGGCTGGATCATGAGGAGCAGGAGCTGAATGTTCAACGTTCCGCCCCTCTAACGCGGCCTCAGCACCGGCTGCATCTAAGTCTTCCTGGGAATCCCAAGTACGTGTCACCGGACCATCGAGAGGATCAAACGGCCACAGTGCAGTGGTGATGGCTGCGCGTTGCGGGTTTTCTTCGCCGATTTCTTCGGGCGTAGCGTAGGCGATGAGCTCCGGGGCCTCAGCGTTCTCAGAGTCAGCGATCTCTAACTGCTCCTGCAAGAATATGGACGTTTCAGCTGGTTTTTGAGTAGAGCCAATCCAGCTACTTGCGCTGAGCACTAGCAATGAACGCGCGCGGGTGAACCCCACATAGGCAAGACGGCGTTCTTCGCCTAGAGCGTGCTCGTCAGCTTGTTCTTTGAAGAGGGCAAGTTCTTCGTCCAGCTCCCGCAAAGTTCCTGGCGTTGCTTCCCACGGCGGCAGATAGTTGTGATCCCCGCGCAAGGCCCACGGCAATGACTCAGCGTTTTGAGTCCACCGATTATCTTTTGTGGAGGGAAATTTACCCGTGGACATCGCCGGGATATACACATGATCCCATTCCAGCCCCTTCGATGCGTGCACGGTCAGAATCTGAACGGCATCGTGACGGGGTTCTTCCCCCGCAGTTTCAAGGCCGTTTTCCTGTTGTGCTGCCTGCTCGCACCAGGCAAGAAAACCGCTCACACCGTTAGCAGATGCCGAGGACGTATTGAGCGAGAACTGCACCTGCTCACCTTCGCTATCCGCGCTCGTTGCCACGCCGTCGCGTCCGGCCAGAAGAGTGGCGTTAATGCGCGGTGCACTCACAAGATACGAGGACGCGACATCGTGGAAAGCATCCAAGTGTCGGCGCGCAGTCTGCGAGTTCACCGGCGATTTCGCGGCAACCTCGATATCCATGAGCGTTGTCTCTTCGATGCGGTACATCAAGGTATTGAGATCATCAGCCATAAACTCTCGGAGGTAGGCAAGCTCGTAGGCGATACGCGACAGACGCGCATACCCGGTATCGGTGAACGAACGTCCGGATGCCGGTGATACCCAGCCCTGCGGTGGGAGGTTTTCAACTGCCTCAATCAATGACGAGTTATCTGCAATATCAGACTCTGCAGCCGCTGTAATACTTGCCCATTTTTCGCGGGCTTGACGACGCGTGTGCTCATCTCTAACGCGTGAAGCGGCAGCCTTAGATCTCGAGTGCTCAGCTACGAGCTCTTCTGCGCTCTGCGCGCTTTGAGTGGCAACGGTGTAGAGCTCTTCGAGGTCTAGGCCTTCGCCCATGGCAGCGATATCAAGTTCAATGCCTTCGCGCACTAAAAGTTCGCGTCGTTTTTCTAAGAACCGGGCCCACTCAGCCAGCACCAGCAGGTCTGAGGCACCAATACGCCAGCGAGCGCCCGAGAGAATACGCATGAGGGCATCGGATCGTCCCGGATCAGAGAGCACGTGCATGATAGAGACAAGATCAACGATCTCGGGCGTATCGAGAAGACCTCCGAGCCCCACTACCTGGTAAGGGATGTCGGCGCGTTCGAAGGCTTGACGCAGTGGCTCCATGCTCGATTTAGCGCGGGTAAGTACCGCCATGGTGGGCATCTGATGAAGCGGTTTGTCAGCAAAGGGCGCGCGACGTTCAGCAATCAAGGTGGCGATAGCGTCGGCCTCGGTTTCTTCGCTGATGTATGTTCCCACCAGTACCTGACCGGTGCCTGGCTTGGGTCGTGCTTTCAGGTCAGGTAAATCGATAGTGTTGGACGCGCGTACCCACTTAGCAGGTTCTTTCAGCGGTTCAGCTACACGGTTAGCGGCTGCCAAAATTGAGGTGTCGTTACGCCAAGCAACGCTCAGGTAGCTGGGTGTAGTGTCATCAGTTGGAAAGAAATCGTAGAAGCTAAAGAGCTGACCGTCCGATGCTCCGCGAAAACCGTAGATAGACTGCTTGGGATCGCCCACCGCCATGACGGGGTGTTCGGCGCGTCGTTCAGCATCAACGGCTCGTTGAGTAGCGCCAAAGAGGTCAGAGAACAGCTTCATCTGAGCATGAGAAGTGTCTTGGAATTCATCGAGTAGCACCACTTTGAAACGGTCTCGTTCTGCGGCTGCTGCCTGCGGTACATCACGGGCGATGCGAGCAGCGTTGGCAATGAGGTCACCGTAGTCCAGTACCTGCATACTCTTTTTCAGACGGACGTAACGCTCCACTAAATCTGCTACGACCAGCCGTGCCTGAATATTTTGTGCCACACCGTTACGTTTAGAAACCGCACCGGGCTTCTCCAGGTTCTTTAATATAGTTTGTTGCTGTAGACAGAATTCACGCACGTGCTCGGTAGATACCAGGTGCTCTGAGCAGTCACCGGCTAGCTTCATCACCGCAGAAATAAGCGTAGACTTCGCCATAGCTTTCTCGGGCAATTCGCCCTCATAGAATTCCACCAGTTGCGCCACCAGCTGCCACGACTGGGTTTGTCCCAGCATCTGCGCGTCTTGCTCAATGCCAATACGCAACCCGTAGTTTTGCACCAGAGTGTTCGCGTAGGAATGATAGGTGCTCACGACCGGATCAGTGGACGTCACCTCGTGTTCCGCACCCTCTGCCACGCGCATCAGCCCTTTAGCCCGCAAAGTCTCAAGCCCGCTACGCATACGCTCACGCAATTCACCGGCAGCCTTACGGGTAAAGGTCACGCCCAGCACCTCATCAGCGCGAACGTAGCCATTAGCAACCAACCACACCACGCGATCAACCATGGTGGCAGTTTTGCCCGAACCCGCACCGGCAACTACCAGGCGAGGTTTCAGCGGCAGAGAAATAATCTGCGACTGTTCAGGCGTTGGACGGTGCCTGCCCAGTACATCAGCAATATCTTCGGGGCTCAGAATTCTCTCGTTAGTCATTTTTCTTTCTCTTTCCCCTACTGCGTTACTTGACGGCCGCGAGCGCACAAGGGACAGATTTCTGGTAGCTTACAGCCGATGCTAAAGCCTCCATCGGCAGTATGACGGGCCTGATAAGTATCGTGCGAGATCAGCTCGGCGGCACGGTTAATGAGCTCAATCGCCCACTGCCCGGTGTCTGGGTTCAGCGGTTCTTGTTTCTGGCTGAAGGTATCGACCTTGGTGCTCTTATCGCCCAGTTGAATGAGCCACGCTCCACCGGTCATTTCGTGCAAACCTACCAGCTCGGGCATTTCATCCTCGGCGATATAGGGGTGGTCTTTTCCTTCGTGGATCGCCTCAATATCGTCGTTCATTTGCTGGCCAGCACCGGCTTCGAGAGCTACCTGGTAAGCAGCCAGCTGCGGGTGCACCTCGAGGTCTTTCTTGGTGGGTTTGCTCTTTCCAGTTTTCAAGTCAATGATCACAAATTTACCCGCCTGGTCGACCTCAAGGCGGTCCACGCGTCCAGACAAAATAGCGTCTTTTGCTGGTCCGGGAACAATCACGCTAAAGGAGCCTTCTACGCCGACGAGCTCGCGTCCGTTGGTCGAGAGTTCTTGCACGTAGGATGCGAAGCGACGCATCATCTCTTGAGCGCGGTCAAACTGTTGCTGAGTTTCCCAGGTATCGGGCAGATGGAGGGTTTCAAAGCGGGTACGCAGTTCAGCAAGGAGCTCCGCTTCAGTGCCCTGCGGTAGATCTTCAGCGATAGCGTGTACCAGCGAGCCGATGGAGCGTGAGACGTCAGTGAGAGCTTCTGCGCGCGCGGCTTGAACAAACCAATCCAGTGGCGAACGGTGAATTGTTTCAACGCGCGACGGTGAGATTCTCACTCGTTCTTCGCGGGTGAAGATGGGCCCGCTTGAGGAGAGCGGTAACAGGCCCCACCAGCTTGCCGGGTGCGCACCGGGAACCTCTACCCCGGCTGTTTGTTCCGGGTTATTGAGGCGGTTGAGCAAAACAGCAGCGTGATGGGCACGCACCGGGTTGCGGTCCTCTTCAGCGACCCATTGACGCAACTCAGCCACCAGGGCACGCAGGGTCAGCGGGCGTCGAACTTCAGTATTGACGCGTTTTTCGCCCACTGCAGGTGCCACAATATCTATCAGCTCTGAGGGCATATCGTCTGCTGAGGACGCCGCTGTGCACACCAGTCTGTATTCAGCACGAGAAATCGCGGTGGAGAACATGCGGTATTCATCGTATCGGGTATCGCGAATCCGCTGAGAAATAGTCATGGTGCGGGCAATGTCCCCACCAAATTCAACGGTATCGATTAACTCTTGAGTGCTCAGCAAAGAACCGCGAATTGTCGTGTTGGGCCACACGCCGTCTTGAAGACCTGCAACGTACACAATGTCCCATGTGCGTCCAGCTGCCGTTGCCGGGGTCAACAAAGCCACAGCGTCCTGCGCCGTCGAACGGGTTGCCAGGGTATCCATGGGCAAATCTTGCGAATCAATGTACTCCAAGAACTGCGCAGCCGTAGCCCCTGGCATCTGGTCAACATAGCGGGTGGCTGCCTCGAACAGACCGATCATGGCGTCCAAATCGCGGTGTGCTCGTTGGCCTGCGGTGCTGTCTTCTGCAGAAATTTCTCGCCACATCTCAGCCAGGCCGCTGGCATCCCACAAAGCCCAGAGCACAGTTTCGGCGGTAGCCCCGGGAACATGAAGTGCCTCTGTGCCCGCCGACAGAACTTTCGCTACACGCCGGGCGGCGGCGCCGTCGCGTCCGCGAGGAATCATAGGAAGGTTAGTCAGACACTCCACTAGCAAGGTTTCTGAGCTCCGGCTGCCACCGGCACGAAGTTCTTGCCCGCGCAGCAGCTGCCTGAGGTTACGGATGTCCATGGTGGATGCTCCACCCAAGCGCGAGGACAGCAACGCGACGGCGTTTTCATAGCCCAGGGCGTAGGACGATGAAGGTTGCGCGTTCTCAGCGGCGGTATCAGCCTCGGTATCGTGCGCGGCGCTCCCCTCTGTATTCATAGTGAGTGCGCCGTCCGCATCATCCTCAGGCTGAGAAGCAGCGGCATTAATGATAAGCGCTAGGGCATCTAAGAAGGGACGTACCGCAGGTTCATCACGCACAGGAGTCTCGGCAGCCGATACTTCAACGGGGATTCCCTGGGCGTCTAGTACACGCTTGAGACGAGAGATATCGGCACCGTTACGCACGATAATGGCGCTGCGGCGGTAGCTTCTACCGCGGTGGAGGCGGTCTTCGAGAATCATCTGAGCCAGCAAGGCACCTTCGTGCTGCGGGCTATCAACGGTTAGTGCTTCAACAGCTAGGTCATTTCCCGCTGATTTTTCAAGATCTAGTAGCTCGTGGTCATCGCCCAGTGGCAAAAGTTCTTGCTGTATCAGTTCAGTTTCTTCAGGTTGTTCAAGGACGCGCGGGGCGTCCAAACCAGCTACAGCAGGTGGAATGCGGTGAGCGAATGCAGACCAGGCACCCGCGATTTCAGCGTTCATTCGATACGAGGTCTTGAGCTTGTGAACATTCACCTCGGTGAAAATATCGCGGACGCGGGCAATCATGTCGGGGCGCGCGCCGCGGAAACCTTGGACCACGGTGTCAGTGCAGGCGGTCATATACACGGTGGGTTCAACGGTAAAAGCTTGCGCGAGGGCGTCGGCGTCCACCGTCATGTTCTGCGCTGTTTGAGCGAGAACAAGGGAAAGCTGGTGGCCGCACACAATACTGAGTAGCCTGTAGATCGACGGGCTTGCCTCTTGCAAATCATCAATTAGAATCAGGTCAAATGCAGCGCGTTCGTCAGCTAAAAACTCGGGGTTAGCCACAAAGACCCGGGCGGCTTCGTGGATGAGTGCCGCAGGGTCAAAGGCGTTGGGGGCGCGCAAACGACGAATTTGTCGGTATTCCGTGTAAAGTTGCGCAGCTGCTGCCCATTCAGGGTGCTGATACCGGCTGGCTAGTTCTTGGACGGCGCCCGCGTCCAGATTGTACTCGGCCATACGGTCAAAGAAATCGCGAATCTCATGGCGAAAACCGTTGGTTGGCAAAGCCTCACTTAAGTCCGTAGGCCAGTGAGGGCCAAACCCGCTTTGCCTGTGACCCTCAAGAAGTTCGCGGATCATCACATCTTGTTCAGGGCCTGAGAGCAATTTGGGTGCAAACTCTAGACCCGGTAGGAGCTCCAGAATATGAGCGCGGCGTAGAACATCAAAGGCGTATGCCTGCCATGCGCGCACCGGAGCTGAAGACATGGTGGTGTTCACGCGGGCTGTCAGTTCTTCGCGGACGCGAGTTGCACTAGCACGCGAGGGGGTGAGCACTAGCAGTCGCGCAGGATTACCACCGGATTCAATGAATTGCGCGGCTCGTTCAATCAGCGCGCGCGTCTTTCCCGTGCCCGGTGCTCCGGCAATAAAATGAACACCGCTCACCTCTTTCAAGCGGTTAGCGGCGTCCATCGTGTTGTGCAAAGAAGTGCTCATGTTCTTATTCTTTCAGCACCCACTGACAAAATAAGAACGTTTTTGAGATCTCTCGGCTTTATTTTTTCTTCATCATTTTGAGCACTGTGGGCAAGTGACGGGCTAACTGTTCAGCCGCGTACAGGCCGGCGCTCTGCGATGAGGTGCCACGCTGGTGCTCGTTAGAGGGGTTGTACCCGTGATGCGTTTGACTGTAGGGATTCTGTTGCTGGGCACTGCCCTGCCCGAATCCGCCAAAGAACCCACCGGTTGGCTTGGAGTACCCCGGACGCGATCCACCGGCTTGGCGCATACCGTCTTGGAAACCGCGGTCGTACCCCTGATGGTAGTCCGCTGATTTACCGCGTCTAAACCCCGTGCCACGCGTTGAACCATTTTTGAATTTGTTGACCTGCTGCGCGATAAACAGTGCCTGCGATAACTTTGATTTTTTACGATGTGAACTCGACTGATTGCGTGAAGCCGCAAACTCCAAACCCCAGTTGATAGCTTGCATGATTTGTTCTTCTCGGCTGCCCCTTCCATGCGAGTAGCCGCTACTAAATTTTTGAGCCATGCTTTCCCCCTTCCAACAATAAGTACGCTTTATAAGTATAGTCTGCTCAACCATCCGTGACTTAAAACTTCTCGTGAAGACACCTTCTCAAAACAGCATCTTTTCGCATGTACTCGCCCACAGTTGCCCCGCGTTGTACTCTTAGAACATGACTTCATGGACTGAACTACCCCGCGCCACCTTTGACCTAGAGACCACCGGCATCGACGTGCGCACCGCTCGAATCGTCACCGCATCCCTTATTCTGGTGGATGCTGAAGGTGAGGTTATCCGTCAGGCTGAGTGGCTGGCAGATCCGGGCGTAGAAATCCCCGAAGAAGCTTCTAAGGTTCACGGCATTACCACCGAATACGCAAAGGCTAACGGTAAGCCCGGCCAGCAGGTCGCCTACGAAGTTGCTATGGCGCTCGGCGGTCTGTTTGCTGATGGTGTGCCTGTGATTGCTTTCAACGCCGCTTACGATTTTTCGGTCATGCACTACGAGCTTTCTCGTTACGGTTTTCCGCCGCTCACCGCCTTCCCTGTTCTTGACCCGCTGGTTATTAACAAGCAGGTACATAAGTTCAAAAAGGGCAAGCGCACCTTAGAAGTACTGGCGCAAGAATACAATGTCGAGCTTGATAATGCGCACTCATCAACCGCAGATGCTATTGCCGCTGAACGTGTTCTCACCGCGATGAGCCTTGAGTACCCCGATGAACTTGAGCAGGACGCGGTCACCTTGCACAATGCGCAGATTGGCTGGGCAGCGGAACAAGCAGCTGACCTTCAGGCGTACTTTGATCGTATTGGAAAGCAGGCAGATATAGACGGCACCTGGCCTGTTCGATAGCTCAGATTCACGTATCGGTCGCAGGTTATTCTGCGGCCGATATTTTCTTGTTTTCGTATCTCGACACTCAGGATAGATAGCGATGGATGATTTTACCCGCAGTATCACTCTGGGCTCTTCTCGCCTACAACATGAGGAACTCGTTCAACAGTCTGCGGTGGTGATGCGCCTGGGTATGATGCTGATGGCATCGGGCGCGAGCGCGTACCGAGTGAAGTCGTCGATGGCTCGGTTGGCTCGTGCTGTTGGACTCACCGAGCATCATGCGCAGGTATCATTCACTGAAATCTCTACGACGTCCTATGCCAAGGGTTTTTACCGCACTGAAATTTCCGAACAGCGCGCCGTGGGAATCAATGCGCATCGCATCGATGCTTTAGGCGAGTTTGTTTCTGCTTTGCCTTCTCAGATTTCGCCGGCGGTTGCAAACCGCACTCTCGACCGTATTGAGGCGTTGCCCAAGCTGTATGCGCCGTGGCTTTTGGCCTTGATTGCCGGTATAGCGTGTGCGGCTTTTGCGTTCATGAACCGCGGTGGTTTGCTGGAGTGTACCGTGGTGTTTTTTGCCGCCTGCGCAGGTCAGTTTCTTCGCTCTCAGCTACTTCACCGGCACATTAACCATATGGCGGTGTGGATTCTGTGCGGGGTGCTCTCCGCCGGTTTATATATCGCCGTGATGACGGGGTTCAGCTCCGCTGGGCTTATTTCTGCCGACCATATGGTGGGCTTCATTTCTTCGGTTCTGTTTCTGGTGCCGGGTTTTCCGCTGGTCACCGGGATGCTGGATTTAGCGCGAATGGATATCTCAGCAGGGCTCTCGCGCCTAACGTACGTGGTGCTGATGCTGATGAGTGCGTCCTTCGCGATTTGGCTCCTGTCCTTTCTTTTTGATGTGCCGCTATCAACTGCCCCTGATTTGGGGCTTCCGGTGCTTGCGCTCGTAGCTTTGCAAATCATCGCGTCCTTCTGTGCCGCCGTCGGTTTTGCCATGCTGTTCAATGCAACTCCGCTGGCCTGCACGTGGGCAGGAGTTATCGCTGCACTGGTTAACCCCGCACGCGTGTGGCTGACGGATGCCGGTTTAGCACCCCAATTGTCCGTTGCTATTGCTGCGTTTGTCGCCGGTTTGCTGGCAGAAGTTATTGCGCCGCTTCATCACCGTCAAATCTCCCGCGTTTCACTCTCTGTGCCCGCGGTGGTCACCATGGTTCCAGGCGTGCTGTTTTATATGTCGATGGCTCACTTTAGTAACGGCGATGTCACCTCGGCGCTCGCAGGAATGGTGCAAGTGATATTGGTGTTCGCCGCCATCGGTATGGGACTTGCCGCAGCTCGTTTGATGATGGATAAAAACTGGCTGTACGATCGCGATACACAAAAGCTTGGCTCTCTCAGAGCCGATCAACACATGCGTTAGGAACAACCAGCCGTGGTCTCTCAACATATTTCACGCATCATCGGAACCTCCCCGCAGAAGGTGTATGACTATGTGCGTAATCCGTTCACCCTGCCGCTCTGGGCCGCGGGGTTGGCGACTTCAACTGTGACTGAGGATAACGGAAGGTATTTTGCGCAGGCTCCTTTTGGACGCGTGCAGGTACGCTTTGTGCAGACCAACAGTTCTGGGGTGCTAGACCACGAGGTCATCACCGAGAACGGCGCAACTTTCTACAACCCAATGCGCGTCATACCGCATCCGCAGGGTTCTGAAATCATCTTTACGGTGCGACAGCTAGAGATGAGCGATGAACAGTTCGCCGCCGATTGTCGTGCTGTGGCTGCAGATTTAGAGACGCTTGCTCAGCTGTTAGAGCGGTAAAAGACAGAAAATCGCGGTAATCTACAGCCCTCGCCGCAACACCGCTATGGCGCACAAATCTATAAACAGCAACGGGGCACCTGAAAATTTCAGGTGCCCTGTCTGATGAGTCGTGACGCTTATGCGGTGGCTGATGCCGCTGCTTGAGCCGCTGCAGGAAGAGCCGAGATGATGCGATCCATCGCAGCATCATCGTGAGCGGCGGAGAGGAACCATGCCTCAAACGCGCTCGGCGGCAGATAGACGCCTGATTCCATCATGGAGTGGAAGAACGCGTTGTAGCGGAAGGTCTCGCTTGCCTTGATGTCATCGTAGTTGTGAACACCGTTGGCAGAGGTACCGAAAGCCACCGAGAAGAGGTTGCCAGCCGTGTGGATGGAGTGGTCCACTCCGGCATCGTTGAATGCTTCAGTCAAAGCCTTCTGGAGTTGAGCTGAGCGTTCATCGATATGCTGGTACGCCGCAGCATCTGCGGCTGTGAGGGTGGCGATGCCCGCTGCCATAGAGATGGGGTTACCCGAGAGAGTACCAGCCTGGTAGACGGGTCCGGTGGGAGCGAGGTATTCCATGATCTCGCGCTTTCCGGCGAGCGCAGCGATGGGCATACCGCCGCCAATGACCTTACCGAAAGCGAAGAGGTCGGGAACCCAGCCGCCGTCGTTGGGTGATGCAAAGCCCCAGTAACCTGCAGATGAGACGCGGAAGCCCGTAAGAACTTCATCGAAAATCATGAGGGCACCGTTTGCGGTAGTGAGCTCGCGAATGGTTTTGTTGAATCCCTCGTGAGGGGTGACAACACCCATGTTGCAGGGCGCTGATTCAGTGATGACCGCTGCGATTTCACCGGGGTAGGTTTCAAAAGCTGCGCGCAGGGCGTCCTTGTCGTTATAGGGCAGGACGATGGTCTCCCCTGCAGTTGCGGCGGTGACGCCTGCGGAACCCGGCAGTGCCAGGGTAGCTACGCCTGAGCCCGCTTCTGAGAGCAGGGCGTCCACGTGTCCGTGATAGCAGCCAGCGAACTTGATGATTTTGTCGCGGGACGTATAACCGCGTGCCAGGCGCACTGCCGTCATGGTGGCTTCGGTGCCGGTTGAGACCATACGAACCTGGTCGATAGCCCCGGGAGTAACAGCGTTAATACGCTCGATGACCAGCTCAGCTAAACGAGTTTCAGATTCTGTTGAGGTACCAAAGGATAGCCCGTGATCAGCTGCGGTGTGTACAGCATCAATGACGCGAGCGTCCTTATGACCCAAAATCGCAGGTCCCCAAGACCCCACGAGATCAACGTACTCTTTACCGTCAGCATCGCGCAGGTAGGCGCCTTCGGCATCCACCATGAACGCGGGAGTGCCGCCCACAGAGTTGAATGCACGCACGGGGGAGTTCACGCCGCCGGGGATTACGCGACGAGAACGTTCAAAAAGCTCTTCGTTATGAGTCATGTGTTATCTTCTTTCGACGGTGAAAACAGTGGTGTTGTCAGCTTACTTGGTTTGGTTCAGCCAGGTAGCAACTTCGGTCGCGTAGTAGGTCAAGATGATATCGGCGCCGGCGCGGCGAATGCCCATCAGCGATTCCGTGACAATGCGCTCACGGTCAATCCAGCCTTTAGCTGCTGCTGCTTCGATCATCGCGTATTCGCCAGAGACCTGGTAAGCGGCGACGGGAACCGGTGATACAACGGCAAGTTCACGCACGATATCAAGGTAGGCCATGGCGGGTTTGACCATCACAAAGTCAGCACCCTCTTCAATATCCAGCTGAGCTTCCAACAGTGCCTCTCGGCGCTGAGCGGGGTCCTGCTGGTACGTCTTGCGATCGCCTTTAAAGGTTGAACCGACGGCGTCACGGAAAGGACCAAAGAACGCTGATGCGTATTTTGCAGAATACGCCATGATAGAAACATCGGGATATCCGGCATCATCAAGAGCCGCACGGATTGCGCCGACCTGACCGTCCATCATGCCCGAGGGGCTCACAGTATGCGCACCTGCTTTCGCCTGTGAAACAGCCATCTTGCAGTAAGATTCCACAGCGCGATCGTTGTCAACAACCTCGTTGCCCCACTCATCGGTGACCAGCGGGCCACAGTGACCGTGAGAAGTAAATTCATCCAAGCAGGTATCTGCCATGATGACAATCTCGTTGCCGAATTCTTCGCGAAGAGCACGAATACCGCGGTTGAGAATACCGTCCTCAGCCCACGCTACTGAACCTTCATCGTCCTTGTCTTCATCGCGCGGCACGCCAAAGAGGTCAACGCACGCAATACCTGCATCGATAGCTTGACGTACCTCGTATTTGAGGCTGTCTAGGGTGTGCTGATACTGTCCGGGCATAGATTCGATGGCTACCGGGGCATCAATGCCATCTCGCACAAAGAGAACCTGAATCATGTTGCGAGGTTCCAGCGAAGTCTGGGCAGTCAGTGCTCGCATAGCATCGGTGGTACGCGCGCGGCGCGGTCGAAAAGCTAAATCAAGATTTTTCATGATGCGTTGTCTTCCTTTTCAATACTGTCAATGGTTGTCTGCGCTAGATCGCTGGGCGAAGGTGTAGGAGATTGCACGACGCGTAGTCCCAGTTGCTCAGCGGTGCGGGCAGTGGTTGCGCCAATGGCGATGACCAGCGGAAACTCGGTGTCGGGCTCCTTTTGCGCTAAACGCCAACTTTCGTAAAGCCCGGTTAGCAGGGAGGGAGCTGTTGCGACCACTGCTCTTACCGACGGCAGTTCTTCAACGGCCTGGTCAATCCGCACATTGGTAAGTTCAGCGTCTGCTTCCCGAGTGTTCAGCGGGTTCTGGCAGGGGTACGGGCTCATGGTGTAGACATTCCACGGAGTAACCTCCCACCCCGCTGAGGTGAGCCCCTTCGTAAGGGTTGCCCGAGCGTTCGTTCCTTGAACGCACAGTACAGCACGGTTCGCGTGATCAGCAGCTGTCTCTGGCAATTCACTCGCCAGGTGGGCGGCATCGGAAACTGTGGGTGTGAAGTCTACTTTCACTCCCCTGCCTTCCAGTGCACGAGCCGTAGCTTTGCCCACGCAAGCTACTTTTAACGACGCTAAAAATTGACTCAGCGGTTGATGCAAAACAGCCTCAGCTGCGAGAACGCCGTTAGCGCTGGTAAAGGTGACCCAACGAAAGTTTTTACCTAAAAATGCCTCACGCTCAGCCTTCGCCCCTTGATAAAGCTCAGCCTCATGAACAGGCGCATAGATAAGCTCCACAGGCGCTAACCGACCAGAGCAGCTGGCAAGTTCTTGCGCGAACACACCAGCTGCCCCATGCGTGCGGGTGATAAGAACCCTGCGGTCTGTACAGGTCACAGGGTTAGACCAGCCAACTCTGCGGCGCCCTGGTCTAACAGTGCCTCAGCAACTCGCACGCCGAGTTCGTAGGCAGCTTCAACGCTCATATCCGACGTTGAATCCTGATGACGCAGGGTGCGCGTACCATTCGGATGCGCGACCAGAGTATCGAGCACCAAAGAACCATCTTGAATTCGCCCGTAAGCGCCTACCGGGGCGGCGCATCCAGCCTCTAAACGACGCAAAAGCGCACGTTCAGCGGTGACCGCCAAACGGGTTTCAAGGTGGTCAACGGCAACCAGAGCCCTCGCCAGTTCACTGGGCTGATCGCCTTCAGCACCGAACTCAGTGGAGCGGGTCTCAAGGGCTAAAGCCCCCTGCCCCGGAGCGGGCAGTACCTTATCGCACGCTAGGTACTCGGTAATCGCGTCCTCTTTGCCCAAACGAATCAAGCCGGACGCAGCCAGCACAACGGCATCGCAGTCGCCGGTAATGGCACCCAGCTTTTTCTCACCGTGCAAACCGTGCGCTGCGATTCCGTGTTCTTCAAGACCTTTCACGCGCGCCAGGCGAGTTCCCACGTTGCCGCGAATATCAACAATCTCAATATCGGGGCGAAGAGCAAGGATCTGCGCGGCACGACGCGGCGAGCCGGTTCCCACGCGAGCACCTTCAGGAAGTTGCTCTAAGGTCAGGCCATCGCGAGCGCACAGGGCGTCGCGAGGGTCTTCCCTCTCGGGAATAGCGGCTACGACCAAGCCTTCAGCGGGCATGGTGGGTAGGTCTTTGAGTGAATGAACCGCAAAGTCGACGGTGCTATCAAGGATGCGCATACGCAAGGTTGCGGCGAACACGCCGGTACCGCCCATTTGCGAGAGCGGGCCGGTGAGCACGTCCCCTTCAGTTTTCACTGTTTTGAGCTCGACGTCGAAGTCCCCGGCTTCTGCAACGAGTGCCCCTGCCATGCCTGACTGGGTGAGAGCCAGCGCTGATCCGCGGGTGCCTAGCAGGTACTTGCTCATGAGCGAGCACCTGCCTGAGCGTCGTCGCCCTGATAGTTAGCGATCACGGGACGGTCGACCTTAGCCCGCGCTGACTTGCAGCAATCGGGGTTGCAGGCATCAAACCAACCGCGGGATCCGCACACGGAATCGCGGTTTTGTTCGAGCTCAGCAGGGTCTTGAGAACTTGCCGTTGAGCTTACGCGTTCGGCAATGAGCTGACGCAAGGACTCGATGTATTCGGGGTGCACACCCGGGGTGGGAGTACGCGTGGCGATGAATCCCAGGTTCTTGCAGGTGTCAAGAGCCTCGGTGTCCAGATCCCACTTGACCTCCATGTGGTCAGAGACAAAGCCCAGAGGCACCAGTACAATACCGTCAACCTCACCCTCAAGCTTTTCAAGGGCATCGTTAACGTCTGGTTCAAGCCAGGGCATGCTGGGCGGGCCTGAACGTGACTGGTAGACCAGCTCCCAATCAACGTTATCCAACAAAGCGGGATCAACCGCTTCTACACCTGCCAGTACAGCGCGAGCAGCCTGAAGGTGCTTCTCTACATAGGCGCTACCGCCTTCGTAGTCTACCCCGCGGGGGCCAGCCTCATTCGCTGCGCTAGTGGGTACCGAGTGTGTGCAGAACATGATGCGAACGCGTCCATTGCCAGCCGCTGTTTTTTCTGCAGAGGCAATGCCGGAACGCACCTCAGTCAGACCGTCCACCAGGCCATCCACAAATGACTTGATAAAACCGGGGGCATCCCAGAACTGACGCACCTTATCGATCTGAAGTTTGCCTTCTAACCCGAGCTTCTCAAGTGCCATACCGTAGTCTTCACGGTACTGACGGCACGATGAGTAGCCAGGGTAAGCGCTAGTTGCCAGCACCAGAATTTTGCGGGCGCCGTCGTCATATGCCTTTTGCACCACGTCGTTGACGTAGGGCTCCCAGTTACGGTTAGCCCAGGTGATAGGCACGTTGGGCCCGCGCGTCTCAAGGGCTTCGCGCAGAGCTGCCAGTAGGGCACGGTTCTGCTCGTTAATCGGTGAGACACCGCCGTTAGCACGGTAGTGAGTAGCGACTTCTTCTAAGCGCTCATCGGGGATCCCGCGTCCTGCGGTGACATTGCGCAAAAAGGGAATCACGTCGTCTTGACCTTCAGGACCGCCAAACGATGACAGAATCACGAGGTCGTAATCCTCAGGTGCCTGTGAACGCGCACGCTCAAGGTTTTCTTCGCCGTGAAAATCCGGTGCGCTGTTCTCATCAAGCACAGCAGGTCCGTTAGACGCGGTGTTGTGAGGGTCAGTGCGGTTGGGTCGAACGTCGTTAGGTACGGTTGCAGTCATTTAGGCAAGTACCTTTGCGACCTCGCCAGCTTCGATGCGGCGACCGGTGTAGAAGGGCAGCTCATCACGAACGTAGAGGCGCGCTTCGGTGTTGCGGAATGAACGCATGAGATCAACGAGCAGAACGAGTTCGGGAGCTTCAAGAGCAATGAGCCACTCGTAGTCGTTCAGGCCGAAGGTTGCGATGGTGTTGGGCAACACCTCGGGGAAGTCGATGCCTTTCATACCGTGATTCTTCATAATCTCGCGGCGCTTTTCGGGGTTGATGGTGTACCAGTCGTATGAACGAACGAAGGGGTAAACGCAGACCCATTTCTCGGGGTCAATACCCTTAGCGAAGGAGGGAGTGTGACCGGCTGAGAATTCAGCATCGCGGTGCACGCCCATTGTTGACCACACAATCTTGGTGCCGAAGAAAGCATCGGTACGGCGGATATCGCGGATTGCTGCCTGAAGTTCCTCAGGCTTTTCGCCGTGAACCCACACCATAACATCAGCGTCATTGCGCATTGCTGAAACATCGTAGAAGCCACGAACGGTGACTCCGCGAGACTTCAAATTTTCGACCACAGCGTTGAGCTCTGCAGTTGCTTCTGCTGAGTTAGCGGTAGCACTCGGTGCGCCTTCGCGGGCAAAAACGGTGTAAAGAGCGTAGTGGAACTGGCTGTCACCCTCCGCTACCTCACCGGGGCGCTGCCCCTGGATCTTGCCGTGAGCGTCCTTGGCGGTGGGCATAGCGGGACGTCCGTGTGCGCTGTGAGAATACGCGGGGTGTGAACCGCCAGCGGTTTCGTGTGCGTGCTCTTCGGGCTTGCCGTGGTGTGCCATGTGAATAATTCCTTTCATTTCACAGCTTGTGCGTGAGTTTGCCGGGCACCGTTTTGCGGTGCAGGGCTAATAGTGTGCCGGTTGTTCTCAACCAGCAAGTCTTTAGTGGTGGTTCAACAGTTCATCGGCGTATGCTTCGATGACAGCGTGAGTGTCTTTGGTAACCGCTACAAGTCCGGTGCCCGAAAGCCATGCTCCAACGGCGCAGACCCCCTCTAGCTGGTCCAGTGACTGTCTAAAGGCAACGATCTTTTCTTTATGACCGGCTTTAGGCGCGGGCATCGCGCCCTGCCAACGCACAACGTCGGCGTCCACCAGTTGTTTGGGAGAGATATTAGTGCCCAGCAGCTTTGAGGCATCGTGCAGTGCCAGCGTAATGAGCTGATCATCGTGCAAGGCTACCTCGCTCAGCGGCGAGTTGGCGTCGCTGGAGCGGCCGTACGACAGGCGGACAACGTGGCGTCCTTCGCCCAGTTTGTCGGCAACCCACTGCCATTTTGCCGATGCGTGGGTTAGGGCTTTTGCGCGAACGTTCGTCACCTGATCTGAAATGAGCAGGCCGGTGCCGCGCGGTGCGCGATCAAGTTCAGGCTTATCAACGACCAGTGAGACCAAAGCAATTTCGGGCCCGGCCTTGATGGAGGGCACCGCGTGTGCGGGAAGGTGCGAGCCCAAAATACGCACAGCGGTGGGACCGTCTGTTGCCATGACGAGATTGGGTGCTGAGATAGCGATAGGACGCGCCCCCACATCCGAGCGGCGCTGGATTAAGGTCCACTCCCCTGTCACGGGATCACGGTCTACAGCAATAACGTTGAACCCCGTCATGATGCGCACGTGCATGCGCTGCAAATCTTGCACCAAAGCCTCAGACAGCTGGTTCATGCCACCCTCGATACCCGCAACGGCAGACCCCGCGGGAGCCGCTTTACGAATGGAGCCCGCCGCTGCAGCCAAAGAACCCAGGCGCAGCATTGCGTCCTTGAGGCCAGGAGTCACAACATCAACATCGAGCTTATCGGGGTGCACCGAGTGAACACCTGAAACTACAGGCGCTACCAGATTATCCAGCACCTGTTGACCCATACGTGCCCGTACCAGCTCACCCAGCGTTTTAGCCTTCGCTCCCACGGATGCTGTCAAAAACTTATCCATGCGAGCGCGAGCAATACCACTGGCGCTCAGGGTAGCTTTCAAGGCGGGATCATCAAAGCTACCGGGAATACCCATCAAACCGGTGCTGGGCGAAGGCTTAGCTCCCGTGGGAAGATACAGCCAGGAACCCAAGCTATTCGGCAACACAATTTTATCTTTGAGCCCCAGCTCCTGTAGCAAATCAGAGACAACCGTAGAGCGCGTTGCAAAAGATTCAGCACCGGCATCCAGCACCATACCCGCAAGCTGGTGGGAGCCCACCGCACCACCTAAGTGCGCTCGCCCCTCAACAACGGTGACTTTAAAGCCCTTGCGTGCCAGCATGCGAGCAGAGAGCAAACCGGCGATGCCGCCACCTACGACGAGCACACTTTGTTCGGTTGATGATGAAGCGGGTGAAACTGCCATGATTCTTACTTCTTTGTGTTCGTATGGATGTATGAAACGAGATCGGTGAGAACCTGAGGGTCGGTGCTCGGCGGTACGCCGTGACCGAGATTAGCGATGTGAGTCGGAGCTGCCTGAGCTGACTCAAGCACCTGGTCGACGTGCGCGAACAGGGCTTCACTTCCCGAGGCAAGCAGCGCGGGGTCGATGTTGCCCTGAAGAGGGATGCCGCCGCCCAGTCGACGGTTAGCTTCGGAGAGGCTCAGTCGGTAGTCAACGCCCATGACGTCGGCGCCAGCCTCATGCATTGCGGGTAGAAGTTCCGCGGTGCCTGTTCCAAAGTGGATGCGGGGAACACCGAATTCTTCGACCATCGACAGCGCGGTTGCTGAGTGCTCCTGCACAAATCGGCGGTAGTCGGCCTCACCTAAAGAACCTGCCCAGGAATCAAAGAGCTGAACTGCTGATGCGCCAGCTTCAATCTGAGCACGCAGGAACTGGCCTGAGGTACGAGCAGCCCACGCGGCTAGTTTTGCCCACGCCTCAGGGTTCGCGTGCATCATGGTGCGCGGTTTGAGGTGATCGCGTGAGGGGCCGCCTTCTACCATGTAGGCCGCGACGGTAAAGGGAGCGCCTGCAAAGCCAATAAGCGGGGTAGACCCAAGCTGCTCGACGGTGTTAGACACAGCTTCGCGGATAACATCAAGAGCAGAGTCTTCAAGTTCAGGTAACTTATCGATATCGCTCATGCTATCGATTGCCACATCAAGCACGGGGCCACGACCGGGCACGATATCAACGTTGACGCCGGCAAGCTTCATCGGTACCACAATGTCCGAGAAGAAAATTCCGGCATCCACCTGGTGACGGCGCACGGGCTGTACCGTAATTTCAGCAGCCAATTCAGGGTTCAGGCAGGAGTCCAGCATCGGAATACCTTCGCGTACCTTACGGTACTCAGGTAGCGAGCGTCCTGCCTGACGCATAAACCACACGGGTGTGTGTGCGGAGGCGCGCCCCGTCAGAGCTTGCAACATTGCGGAATCCGCGGTGTTCGCCGCGCGCAGTGGATGCTGCGGTGAAAGCAGTGAGAGATGTGCATCCGTCAGTAGCGGACGCTGGTTTAAAGAATTAGGCATATTCACCATTGTGCCAATTAATGAGCTGAAGTTTGCAGACACAGTGTCACCGAAAGTACCGGCATGGCGTTTTGTCCCCTGCCTCGCAGGTTTTCGGACCCTTCATACATGCGTCCTGACAAAAATTTAGGTAATGCTTCAGACGCTCTTATCTCACAAATTAACGGCACTTTCATCATCAATGTCTTATGCTTACAAAGGGCGAATCACCTCAGGGACAAGCAGTGCACTCGCCCGTTGCTCTTTTTGCAAACGGTCTTAAAGACTTCTCTCGGTGACAATCGGGCGGCAAAAACAACGGGCGGCAAACTGGCTGGGTCTGGCATGAATCGTCCTGGGAGCGAAGCGAACCGGGAGAGAAGGACTGTTTGCCGCCGCTGTGTTTGCGAAGGACTTTACACTCCCGATAAATCGATCCCTAGCATCTACATACGATAGCTACCCGCAGAGCACGTAAGAATCCCCTTATTCCTTCACTATTTTTAGCAATCTGCACCCCACCTCGCTCCCTCTTATGGGTACAGCATTCCCTGTATTAGCTATCTAATAGGGCAGAACCCAAAATATTTGATACTGTTGATGAGTTCTCGAAATAAGAACCTAAATTTTCATGACAATATTTACCCTTGTAGCATCGCACCAGTCAGTTGACTTAGAAACCGTTGCCCAGTTGAGCAACGGTGTTATTGGTCTACCTGAATATTTGCGTGAAGAAAATATTGATGGATCTGTGGTCTTATCAACGTGCAACCGTCTTGAACTTTACGTTGAGGTAACCACCCCACCTTCTTCAACCGAGCAATTTATTGCTACTCAGGTAGCAACTATCAGCGAAAAGATATTTGATTATATTGCTCGCACGTCATCGCTTTCTTTGTCGGTTGTAGCTACCAGCTTTGAAACATTTATCGATGACAGAGCCGCGCACCACCTCTTTACGGTGGCATCCGGCCTGGAATCGGCTGTTGTCGGTGAGCGCGAAATTACCGGTCAGGTACGACGCGCTATTTCAACCGCTCAAGACGATGGCTACGCTACGGGTAATCTGGTACGACTTTTCGACAGGGGCGCGCACACCGCTCGTCAGGTGGGTCAGCAAACTGCCCTGGGTTCACGTGGACGCTCGGTTGTCTCCGTGGCTCTTGATTTGGCTGACGAAGTTTCTGACAGCGATTGGGCACACCGCACCGCTCTGGTCTTCGGCACCGGTGCATACGCGGGCGCCACGATGGCAGCTCTACGCGATCGAGGATGCACCGAAATTTATGTGTATTCCCGTTCAAACCGCGCAGAAACGTTCACCGAAAAACGCGGCGGCTCCCCTGTTCCTCTTGATCAGCTACATCCGGCCATGGAAAAAGCTGATGTCATCATTGGTTGCTCGGGAGGTTCCACTCCCCTGCACCCCAACGAAATTCCTGCGGGCAAGCGCGTCATTCTAGACCTTGCCCTCACCCGAGATTTTGATCCCGCTGTGGCTGACATGCCAGAGATAGACCTCATCACCCTGGAGTCTGTCCGATTGGCTGCCCCCGAGGAAACAGCGGAATCAGTAGAAACGGCACGCACCATCGTTAACGCCGCCAGCGCAGACTTTGCGCAAAAAGAAAAGGCGAGAAACGTGGATGCTGCTATCGTTGCTCTCCGAGCACACACAATGTCTGTTCTTGAAACCGAACTGCAAAAAGTTCGCGGTCAGTTTGGTTGCGGCGCCGCCGCAGAACAGGTGGAGTTTGCAATGCGTCGCATGGTGAAGTCTTTGCTTCACACCCCAACAGTACGCGCGCGTGAGCTAGCTCAAGAAGGTCGCACAGCAGATTATATTGCTGCACTCGATGCTCTCTACGGCATTGATGTTCAGCAGCCCCAAGTCTCTGAGCAGAAGCGTAACGCTTCTTAGCGACTTCGTTGGTAGGACGTTAAACAAACCCCCGCTGTGTAACGAATTCCTGCTGATCTTGCATGTATTTACATCTAGACCAGGATATTAAAAATGGCTGAAGCAAAAACTCGTAAACCGCGCCGCACTTCTTCTAAGGAAGGTAGCGGCACCGTTCGTCTACCTAAGGCACTTCGCCGCAAGCAGTTGCTTGCTAGCGCTCTTCGTGTGTTCTCGTCGCAGGGCTACCATGTGACCACTATGGAACATGTGGCAGAAGAAGCTCAGGTTTCAAAGCCCGTGCTGTACCAGCATTTCACCGGCAAACAGGATCTTTATCTGGCGGTTTTGGATGAGCAGATTTCAGATTTTGTTTCTGCTGTGACATCTCCGCTGTATGAAACCGAAGTGAACCGTGACCGTGTTGAGGGCATGCTGGTGGCTTTCTTCGACTTCACTCGTTCAAATCCTCAGGGCTACCGTCTGATTTTTGAGTCAGATGTGCACGGTGATCTCATGGTTCAAGACCGCGTCGAAGAACTGTACCGCTCCATTGCGCAGCATATTGCAGATATTCTCGGACCGAATGCCGGTCTTGCGCAGGAACAGGCGATTCTGCTCTCCCGCACTCTCTCGGGCATGGCGCTGAGTGCTACCCAGCACGCGTTGCAAAGCGGCATGAGCCCCGCCGAACTTGATCAGGTTGGCAAACTCGTGTTCAAGCTTGCCTGGGGTGGCGTCTCAATTATTGACGAAGACTGGATGTAAAAGTTTTTCTGTTCTCTGTTAGAGATGCGGCGATACACCGCCGAACCGATAACTGTAGACTGATTCACAGTGTACGTTGTCTCTCGACATCCAATACATCAGAAAGGTACACTTCCGATGGATATCAAAATTGGCGTTCAGCACGTTCAGCGTGAAATTGTTATTGAAAGCCAAGAGTCTTCAGAGACCATCAAGGCTCAGGTAGCTCAGACACTTTCAGAAGGCGGCGTCCTTGAACTGACCGACAGCAAGGGTTCAGTGACTCTGGTTCCTGCGGCTCAGATTGGTTACGTTGAGCTCGGCGCTGAGAACAAGCGTCGTATTGGCTTCGGCTTCGCTGAATAGAATTTCACATATTCGGTTTTAAACCGGTGGTGAGCGTCAATAGTTTTACGCTCACCACCGGTTTTTGTCTACTTTTCAGCGTGATTTTTACCGGGGTTTTGGCTCTTTGTTCGGTGAAACGTATAGACTAGTGAAGTCTCTTGATGTGGTTGCCCGGTCGTTTCTAAGATTATTTACACCAAAGACATTTTGATGTGTTCGCTCATAACGAGCCCATCACGCATTTTCCGCGATCGGCTTCCTCGTATGTATTGTGCGCTGTAGAGCGCTATTTATCATTTCTAAGGAATTTCGACGTGTCGGAAGAAAATAAGACTTTTGTTGATTACGGGGTGCGCGAAGATATCGCCGCTGCCCTCGCTGAAAAGGGCATTACTACCCCTTTTCCTATTCAGGCGCTGACTTTGCCTGTTGCACTGGATGGTCATGACATTATTGGTCAGGCTAAGACCGGTACCGGTAAGACTCTGGGTTTCGGTCTTCCCGCTATCCAGCGTGTTGTAGGACGCGATGATGAAAGCTGGGCAAAGCTAAAGTCTCCGGGTGCTCCTCAGGCTTTGATTGTGGTGCCTACCCGTGAGCTGTGTGTTCAGGTGGGTGCTGATCTGAAGGCAGCTGCTAAGCAGCGTAACGCTCGTATTGAGACTCTCTACGGCGGTACTCCCTACGATCCGCAGGTCAAAGCTCTTGAAAAGGGCGTTGAAATTATTGTGGGCACGCCCGGCCGGTTGATTGATTTGCACCGTCAGCACCATTTGAACCTGTCTCAGGTGAAGATTGTGGTTCTTGATGAAGCCGACGAAATGCTTGACTTGGGCTTTTTGCCCGATGTTGAAAAGCTGTTGGCGGCTTTGCCTGAGGTACGCCAAACGATGCTGTTCTCGGCAACTATGCCCAGCCCGGTACTCACCATGTCGCGCCGTTATATGAATAAGCCCATGCACATTCGTGCAGAAGCACCCGGCGACGATTCAAAGACCAAGGCTTCTATCCGTCAGGTCATCTACCGCGCGCATCCTTTGGATAAAGATGAAATGGTGGGGCGTATTTTGCGTGCAGAAGGACGCGGGCGCACCATCATCTTCACCAAAACTAAGCGCAGTGCGGCAAAGCTGTCTGAAGAGCTCATTAATCGCGGTTTCGCGGCTGCTGCTTTGCACGGCGATTTGAATCAGAGTGCGCGTGAAAAGGCGCTGAAGGCTTTCCGCGATTCTAAGATTGATATTTTGGTAGCTACGGATGTGGCTGCCCGCGGTATCGACGTTGACGACGTCACCCACGTCATCAACTACCAGATGCCTGAGGACGAAAAAACCTACACGCACCGCATCGGCCGTACCGGTCGCGCTGCGAACAAGGGTACCGCAGTAACCTTCGTTGATTGGGAAGACGTACCGCGCTGGAAGTTCATCAACCAGGAACTTGAGCTCAATGTTCCTGAGCCGGTTGAGACCTATTCTTCATCTCCTCATCTGTTCACTGACCTGGATATTCCCAAGGGCACCAAGGGTAAGTTGCCTCAGGAAGAGCAGACGCTCGAAGGCATTGGATCACAGCGTAAAGACATCGAAGGACGCGGCGGACGCGATTCCAACCGTGATTCACGCTCGGGTGGTCGTACAGGCGGTCGCGGTTCACGCGATAAGAGCTCACGTTCAAGCGAGCGTCCCTCTCGCAACCGTCGTCGCACCCGTTCAGGCGAAAACGGTGACAACACCCAGACATCTGAGCACCGCGAGAGTGCTGAGCACAAGTCTTCATCATCAGCTTCTTCGCGTCGTCGCACTCGCGGTGGGGAGGGCAAGCCTGAACGTACCAAGTCTGTAGAGAAAACTGAAAACGGTGCCCGCCGACGCCGTCGCCGCCGTAAGCCTGCCACCGAGACCGAATAGGATTCGTTGTTGACTCGTTTCGATGTTGATGGCCACTGCATGGTGGTTCAAGCTGACAACTTGGCGTACCTCGCCGAGCTTCCAGACGCGTCCTTCACCATGATTTATATTGACCCGCCGTTTAATACCGGTAAGGTTCAGACCCGTCGCACCCTCACCACTAAACCTGTAGAAGAGGGTGAGGGCGACCGGGTTGGTTTCGCGGGAAAATCGTATTCTTCGGTGCTCGCTCAGCTGTCGAGTTATTCAGATACTTTTGAGGATTACTGGGCTTTTTTGGAGCCGCGTATTCGTGAGGCTCATCGTCTGTTGGCAGAAGATGGAACCCTGTATCTTCACCTTGATTGGCGAGAAGTGCACTACGCAAAGGTCATGTGCGACATGATTTTTGGACGCGAGTGCTTTTTGAACGAGATCGTGTGGGCCTATGACTTTGGTGCTAAGTCGACTAAACGTTGGCCGACCAAGCACGACAATATCTTGGTCTACGTGAAGAATCCCGATCAGTATTATTTCAATACCGATGAGGTAGACCGTGAGCCGTACATGGCTCCGGGCCTGGTCACGGCTGAAAAAGCTGCTCGTGGAAAGCTACCTACTGACGTGTGGTGGCATACGATTGTCTCCCCCACCGGTAAAGAAAAGACGGGTTATCCGACTCAGAAGCCGCTGGGCCTGTTGCGCCGTATGATTGCAGCTTCTACTCGTGAGGGCGATTGGGTACTAGATTTCTTTGCCGGTTCTGGCACCACTGGTGCAGCGGCAGCAGAGCTGGGACGACGTTTTGTGTGTATCGATCAGAACCCGCCCGCTATCAAGGTCATGAAAAAACGGTTGAATACCGTGGGAGTGCGTAAAGCGAAGCTCCTCACCGAGATGGGTGAGAACGTCAGTGCGGTCTATGACAAGCACAAGTCTGCTCGCGCTATTGAAAAACGCATCGAAGCCGAGACTGCTGTTCTTGAAGCCCGACGCAAAGAACGGGCTGAACGCAAGCGAGCCAAACAGCAACGGTTAGCTGAACAAGCTCTGGAAAAACTACCTTTGTCTCAGAAAAGTTAGTAACCGTAGTACGGTAAAATGGTTAATGGTCTGGCGAAATTTATAGGATTCCGCCAGACCATTGTTATTAACGATCTAAGAATTTACCTCGCGTCTATTACGTGTCGACAGCTCGCGTATTCTCTGAATTGCCTGCGCATTCGTCGTGTTCTCACCCAAGACATTGGGTTTACCGGTTCCGTGGTAATCAGAAGAACCAGTCACCAACAAATCATGCTGACGCGCGATCTCCAGCAACACGTTTCGATCTTCCGGAGAATTATCGCGATGATAGATTTCCAGTCCGGCAAGACCCGCATCAATCATTTCTTCAATGAGCTCTACAGATGCAACTTTTCCACGAGATCGGGCCCTGGGGTGGGCCATCACCGGAACTCCCCCGGCATCGCGCACTAAACGCACCGCGTCCACCGGGTGCACTGCGTAATGAGGAACATAGTAGCCGCCGTGAGGAGTCAGTAAAGAAGCAAAGGCATCGGATCGAGTAGCAACAACACCTGCTTCGACCAGGGCATCGGCAATATGCGGACGCCCCACGGTCGCGCCTTCCCCCACCCATTGTTGAACAGATTCCCACGTGATGGGGTAATCACGGCTAATCAGCTCCACCATTTTCTGCGCACGGGTGATCCTAGAATCGCGGGCTTTAGCGATTTCAGCCACCAGCGCCTCATTGCGCGGGTCGTGACAGTACGACAACAGATGCACACTTAGCCCGGCCGTTGCACACGAGACCTCCATCCCCGGCAAGAAATCCAGTTCAAGCTCACCAGCAAGCTCTTGGGCGCGAGCCCACCCCACCGTGGTGTCATGGTCGGTCAATGCAAAGCCTGTGAGCCCCGTAGCCGCAACCTCGCGGACAAGCTCATCCACGGTTTGTGTGCCATCCGATAGCACAGAATGCAGGTGAAGATCGTATGCCATAGCTCCACTTTAGCCAATCAGAGGAGTTTATGGTGGGCGCGCATCCGGTGAGGCACATAAAGCCAGTGAACGTTGGGCGTAGCTAGCACAGTCGCGCCCAAGGTCGTACAGTGGAGAGCATGACTGAAGAAACTACCCCTCAAAATATTGAAGAACGCGTCAATAACCGTTCGCAACCTCCTACATCGCAGGCTTTCAAAGATTTCATGGCATCAAACTGGGCGCCTGCCGATTCAACCCTGCCCGAACGCGCAGAGGTTGCAGATTTTGCGGCGAAGCGTCGCGCTGCTCTTTCCCAGCGTTTTGCAGGTGAGCGTCTGGTGATTCCTGCCGGCCCGCTCAAGGTTCGTTCTAACGACACCGACTACCGTTTTCGCCCGCACTCAGCATTCGCGCACCTCACTGGTTTAGGTGTAGACCATGAGCCCGACGCCGTACTCGTGCTGGATCCCGTTGACGAGGGAACAGGCGATAACGGCTCGCATCACAAGGCAACCCTGTACTTTACACCGCTGGCAGGACGCGAAAGCGAAAAGTTTTATGCTGACCCCCGCTACGGCGAATTCTGGATTGGTCCGCGCCCCACGCTTGCCGGCATCGAAGCTGAATACGGCATCAAAACCGCTGATTTAGCTGAACTCGAAGTCGCTGTCACCAAGAACGCAGGCAACGAGGCTCTAGGCGGCCTTCGCATCCGCCTGGTCCGCAACGTGGATCTCAACGTCGATGCCCTTATTGATACTTCGCGTTACAACACCGGCGTAGATTTGGAACAGTCCGACAATCTCGACGGTGAGCTCACCGAAGCACTGAGCGAAATCCGTCTGGTTAAGGACGAGGTTGAGCTTGCAAACCTGCGCCGCTCCGTCGCATCCACCATTGCTGGTTTTGAAAAGATTGTGGAGTCATTCCCCCGGGCAACCGCGCACCGCCGCGGCGAGCGCATCGTTGAAGGCGCATTTTTTGCGCAGGCACGTGCAGAGGGAAACGACTTGGGCTATGACACCATTGCGGCTTGCGGTAATAACGCAACGATTCTGCACTGGATTCATAACACCGGCACTGTCGATGAGGGCAAGTTGATTCTGGTGGATGCCGGTGTTGAGGATGATTCGCTTTACACCGCCGATATCACCCGAACTTTGCCTGTCAACGGTAAGTATTCAGAGGTTCAGGCGAAGGTTTATAACGCTGTTCTTGAGGCTGCGGATGCGGCCTTCAAGGTGGCAGTGCCGGGCAATAAGTTCCGCGATGTTCACCAGGCCGCTATGGAAGTTCTGGCGGCTCGCCTTGAAGAGTGGGATCTGTTGCCTGTCTCTGCTGAGGTTTCTTTGTCTGAGCAGGGCGGTCAGCATCGCCGCTGGATGCCTCACGGTACCTCGCATCATCTCGGCTTGGATGTGCATGACTGTGCACAGGCTAAGCGAGAGCTCTACATCGATGGTGTGATTGAACCCGGCATGGTTTTCACCATTGAGCCCGGTTTGTACTTCAAGGAAGAAGATCTCGGCATTCCTGAAGAATATCGCGGCATCGGCGTGCGTATTGAGGACGATGTTCTGATTACTGAAGACGGCAATGAGAACCTCTCGGCTGCGCTACCTCGCACCGTTGAGGATGTTGAGGCGTGGATGGCTGACATCCTCAAATAACCTGCGGTAGGTTCGCCTTATATAAAGGTGGCGTCCTTTCCTTGAACTGGAAAGGACGCCACCTTTATCTATGAGTGGAAAGTCTTAGTTTTGATTTTCCTCGGGCTTGCGAATAGTTGCCTCGTATTCTGCGGGGTCTTCTATACGCTTACCGTACTTTTGCAAAGGCTTTTCATTGCGTACAGCTTCAACAGCGGGGTTTGTTTCGGGTGAAGTCGGTGCCTGACGAATCATTGCCTCGTATTCTGCGGGGTTATTCACGCGTAAACCGAACTTAGAGGCGCTGCCTTCTTGCGCTGTGGGAGGGGCGAATTCGGCGCTCTGGCGAGTTTCTTCGCGAGGCTGGGACTGCTCAGGAGCCACATACGAGCCGTGCTGTTCTGCCGCGTGCTGGTCATTTTGCGGGCTGGCATTCCAGGGTTCAGGCTGGTGATGCGGTGAAGGCTGTGCTGGCGAGTTGGTAGGACGCTGCCACTGAGGATATCCCGGACCATTGGGCTGCTGGTGCGACTGGCTTGGCTGACCCGCAGGGTGATGGGGTGCACCGTAGTTTTGACCGCCGCTGTGTTGCGAGTTGAACTGCTGAGGTGCACCGAATCCGGGCACCCCCAGTACTTGACGTGCCTGGTGCGCAATGGGACCAACCGCCATGAGGTCATAGGAGTCAGCAATCATCTGCGGGCGGGTAACAATGGATCCGCGGCTCTTGTTGCGGGAGACCGATAAAACGCCTGACAGCATCCAAAATGCTATACCCAGCGGAATAGCGGTCAGAGCATTTGCCAAGAATGAAGTATTGGTAACAAGTGCCATAATCACCGAAATGAAACCACCGAAAACAGCACCTGAGACAGCCCCTGAGATTGCGGCTTTAGGGTAGGTCATTTTGCCAGCAATCAACTCAACCTGGCGAATATTGTTTCCCACAATAAAGAGACCTTGCACCGGCACGCCAGCTTCAGACAGGCGAGCTACAGCCTGATTGATCTCATCACGGTTCTTGAAAGTACCGATTTTCTGGCCGTCCGGAATGCTATTTCCATTCAGTGCTACGTTTTCGATGTGAACTTGTTCCATGCCCTCTATTTTTCAGGACTTTTGCTCTTTGTCACAGGAGAAACCTCACGTTATCGCCACCGGTGAAAACAGCGGAGGTTTAACCGGGTGTATTGCCCCACAAACTCTGTAACTCAACTGTATTTTGTGACTGCTTGCCCCTAGTCTTATAGATGTGAGTAGTGCACCAAATAAGATTTTTATTGCCCGCCTTCTAGGCCTCGACGTTTTTGACCCGATGGGCGACCGCCTGGGTCGATTACGCGATGTTGTCGTGCTCAAACGTAATTTTGGTTCGGCAGCGTCCGTCTCTAGTTCTTTGCCTTCTATTGGCAAAGAACCCGTTGTGGTCGGCATCGTTATTGAGGTGCTGGGCAAAAAACGTATTTTTGTGCCAATGACACGCATTACTTCAATTGATTCCACCCAGGTGATTTCGACAGGTCTGGTGAACCTGCGCCGATTTGAACAGCGCGGTTCTGAGGCGCTGGTTGTGGCTGAACTTTTTGATCGTCGCGTCAAAATGACGGACGGTTCTGAAGAGGCAATTATCGAGGACGTAGCGATGGAACAGCGTCGCAACGGTGACTGGATTATTTCTGAGCTCTTTGTTTCTCGAGGCAACGGCCACACCGGTCTGATGCGTCGCCGTAAAGAGTCCATGATTATTGACTGGCACGAGGCAATTGTCTCTACCGACCATGAGCCGCAGGCGGCAACATCCTTCGTGGCTAATCACGAAGATACCCAGGCAGCAGACCTTGCGGACGCTCTGCACGAGATGAATGACAAGCGCATGATTGAAATTGCGCAAGAACTTCAAGACGAGCGTCTGGCAGACGTTATGCAGGAGCTGCCTGAAGACGATCAGGTTGAGATTCTGTCGAACCTTGACGTTGAACGCGCGGCTCAGGTGCTTGAAGAGATGGAACCCGACGATGCTGCCGACCTTCTGAACGAGCTGACGGACAACCAGCGCGAAGAGTTGCTCAAGCTCATGGAGCCCGAAGAGGCAGACGACGTCCGACGCCTTCTGGAATATGAGGAAGGTACTGCTGGTTCACTGATGAACCCAGTCCCCATCATCCTGCCACCCGAGGCTACCGTAGCTGAGGCGCTGGCGCATATTCGTCAAGAAGAAATCTCGCCGGCGATGGCTGCGGCGGTTCTGGTAGCGCGTCCTCCGCTAGAGACACCCACCGGTAAATATTTGGGCATGGTTCACATGCAGCAACTGTTGCGCGTTCCGCCGTCCGTTCAGGTAGGCACGCTCTTGGATAGCTCCATTGAGCCGGTCTCAGATATGTCGTCGATGGAAGAAATCTCCCGTATTTTGGCGACCTACGACCTCACTCTGCTCCCCGTTGTGAACGACGCTAACCGCCTGGTCGGCGCTATTACTATTGACGACGTTCTCGATGCGATTCTGCCAGAGGACTGGCGTACATACGATGACGGAACCCCCATTCGAAAGGTAGGACGCCGCTATGAGTGATAAAAACCGTGACCGTTTCGGTTCGCTGAGCACCCCTCAACAGGCCAAGCGTCCTTCACTTTTGCCTAAGCCAAACCCCGATTCTTTCGGGCGTATGACCGAAGGTTTTGCGCGCTACATGGGTACTCCGCAGTTTTTGCTGTGGATGACTTTGTTCTGTGCCATCTGGATTGGGTGGAACACGCTGGCTCCAGAGAGTATGCAGTTCGATCCGCGCTCTTTGAACTTCACCCTGCTCACGCTCATGCTGTCATTGCAGGCGTCCTACGCTGCGCCGCTGCTACTTTTGGCGCAGAACCGCCAGGATGACCGCGACCGCGTTGTTGCGACCGAAGACCGCAAGCGTGATCAGCAAAATCTGGAGGAGACCGAGTATCTGACCCGCGAAATCGCGTCCTTGCGCATTGCCCTTCGCGAAGTTGCCACCCGCGACTTTGTGCGTAGCGAACTCAAAGACATGCTCGAAGAAATCATGGAAATGCAGCAGCATGAGAAAAATCATGATTCAGCTACGGATGATGATGAGCAGGATTATCAGCGTAAAGACCGCGAGGTCAAGCTCGTCAAAGACCTAGATGAAGACGACGAAACTATCGAAAAGAAGTGATGTCATGAGCGATCACGAATCGCTTGATACCGCGCTGATGCGCGCCCTTGATACCGTTATTGACCCCGAACTGCGTAAGCCCATTACCGCGGTTGGCATGGTGGATTCGGCTACAGTCAGCGAAGGTGTTGCCACCGTGGCGGTTCTGCTGACCATTGAGGGTTGCCCGCTCAAAAACACTATTGAGCAGGATGTACGCGAGGCTGCCCTGACAGTGGACGGCATCGAACAGGTGGATGTTCGTATTGGCTATATGAGCCCCGAGCAGCGAAGCGAGCTCAAAAAACTTTTGGGTCACAGCTCCCGCGCTAATCCTTTTGCCAGCCCCGATTCTTTGACCAAGGTTTATGCGGTGGTGTCGGGCAAAGGCGGCGTTGGCAAGTCCTCAGCAACAGCAAACTTAGCTGCCGCGATGGCATCTGCCGGACTCAAAGTTGGTGTGGTCGATGCCGATGTTCACGGCTTTTCTATTCCAGGCTTGTTGGGCATTACGCAGCCACCCACTAAGTTAGAAGAAATGATTTTGCCGCCGGTTGTGCCGCTGCCAGAGGCTCAGCGTCAGGCCTGGGAAAAAGGACACCCCCACCAAGATCCCGGTTTCATCAAGGTCATCTCCATTGGCATGTTCGTTGAGGGCAACCAACCTATTGCTTGGCGTGGTCCTATGTTGCATCGCGCGCTAGAGCAGTTTCTGACCGATGTGTACTTTGGTGATCTGGATGTTCTGCTTTTGGATTTGCCGCCGGGTACCGGTGATATCGCGATTTCAATGGCTCAGCTTCTGCCCGGCGCTCAGCTGTTATTAGTTTCAACCCCGCAGGTGGCTGCCGTTGATGTTGCCGAACGCGCAGGTACTCTTAGCCTTCAGACAGAACAGAAAGTCGCCGGCATTATCGAAAACATGAGCGCAATGGTAATGCCCGACGGTAGCACCATGGAGGTCTTCGGTTCCGGCGGTGGAGAGGTACTCTCACAGCGTCTTCGTGATGCGTTGGGCTACGAGGTGCCGCTTTTGGGTTCGGTTCCGTTAGATGTTAGCCTGCGCAGCGGAGGGGACGCCGGTGTTCCAGTGGTGTGGAGCGCCCCCGACTCCCCTGCCGGATCAGCTATGCAGACAGTAGCCGACCGCGTCCTTGAACAAAAGCGAGATCTCGCAGGTAAGTCACTTCCGCTGAACTTCTAGCCAATGAGCAACAGATAAAGAGCCGCCCGGAACTTATGTTCCGGGCGGCTCTTTGTCCATAAAATTTTAGGTGGCTTCGATATCGAACGGAGCGAGTTTACCTGCACTCAAACGGTCAGTCTGAGAGGTACCCTGAACCGGCGCAATCACTCGCGTGCGCTGCTCAGCTGCCTGCCGCTCTCTCTCACGCTCAGCGTCGTCCTCAGCCAGCGCCTCTCGAACAATGGTGCGGGGGTCATACTGGCGAGGGTCATACTGACGCCAGTTGATGTCATCCAATACACCAGGGCCCATTGCCTCTTTGAAATCGTCTTTGGCGTCAAACGCCATACGACGAACAGACTTCACAAGTTCTTTGAGCTGTTGGGCGTATTCGGGCATGCGTTCTGGGCCGATCACCACTAGTGCGATGACGACAATGATAATAAATTCCATACCGCTAATTCCGAACACATTGAGAGATTACCAGCATTGGCGCACAAAACGCACATATAAGTGGTACGGGTCTATATGATTAGTAGGGAATCCAAAGCTTTTCAGGGAGATTATCTATGGCTCAGCTACCTCAACTCAGCGCAGCGTTCATTGAGGAGTACCCTCGACAAAGCGAGTTGATGCAGCAAACCCGTGCCGAGGGCGAGCGCAGCGGTGTCTCGGGTGTCTCCGCCCCTGTTGCTTCTTTGCTGACTGTTCTCGCGGCGGTTTCTGCTGCTCAGAATACCGTTGAGGTGGGTACAGGTAGCGGTGTATCGACGCTTGCCCTGTTAGAAGGCTTGCCCGAGGGGTCAGCGCTGACCACCATTGATATCGACTCCACCCGTGAGCAAACGGCTAAAGAAGCTATTAAGGCGGCGGGCTTTGATAAGACTCACCGGGTTCGTGCTATCACCGGGGATGCCGCCCACGTGCTCCCCCGTCTGTCTGAAAATTCCTACGATCTTGCGTTTATCGACGCAGATGCAGAACACTTTGAACACTATGTGTATGAATGTTTGGCCCTGCTCAAAACAGGGGGTCTGCTCATAGTGCATGATGCGCTCAACAACGGGGCGGTGGCTTCGCCTACTGCGCGCGATGAAGTGACTAACTCGCATCGTTCGGTGTTGAACTCGCTACGCGAAATCGACGATATTTTTGTCTCGCTGGTGCATGCTGGCTTGGGGCTGTTTCTGGTCTATAAACGTTAGATTTTCTACAGCCAATGGCTGACTTGCCTCCGGTGGGTAAAGCTCTCTTACCCCAATCTGTAGCTTTGGGAGATCGAGATATTTTTTACGGCGGGTAGTCTCCGCCACCGGGCAGTTGCTTCCAGTGCCAAAGCCAGCCAACCCACCCAGCCTGAAGCACAGCACCACTGGTGATCAGCAGTGCTCTGTAGGCTCGCGATGTTGAAAGTGCAACCAGCGGCAATACAAGAACAAAAAGCGGTAGCATCATGCGGAAGGTTGAGCTCTGCGGGAACCAGAACAGCAGTAAGTAGACCGCAAAACTTGCACACCATAGTCTCAGGGCTGGGGCAAGCGTCCGTGAGGTGAGCGGCGACAATAGCACTCCGAAAAAGGCAACTACCAATGCTGCCAGTAAAAGCGGGCCAAAAACGCCGAGATAGTGTTTACTCTGTTCGATCCACGGTGCAAAGAGGTACAGGTGGCTACCGCGCCACGCTGTTTCTGTTGCTGTATAGGCATCGGGTTCTCCGGTGCGCATCCACGCTATTAAAGGCCAGAGAAGAGCGAAGGCACACACCGCCAACGCGCACACCAGCTGTACCAGGTGTTTCTTGAAAGATGTAGCTAGCTTTCTGTAGCTCAGCGCTGTACCGCCTGATTCTGTGAAGACTGTCCATGCCCACCACAGCCCAAAGGTTGCACCTAGCGGCACACCGATAGGGCGCGAGAGGCAGGCGATGAGTGCAAACGGCAGGGCAAGAATATAGTGGCTGCGCAGTAAAAATAAAAGACTAGCAGCAAGAAAAATGAGGTTAAACGATTCCGCGTAGGGAATTTGCAGGACTGCGCTCACGGGTGCGAAACCAAAGACAGCAACTGTCCACAGAGCTAAGGTGTGGCGGCTACTTTGAGCTGAAGCAGCCGATACAGATTCTGGCTCCTGCCAGTTGGTTTTAGCAAGAGACTCTTTAAAGAGCAGGTAGATGACCCACGCTGCAATGAACCCGGAGATAAGAGCTACCCCAATGGCGGCACTCATATAACTAACATCAAATATTTTGGCTAGCCCACCGGAGACCATGGGATATGCAGGCATGAAAGCCCACTGGTTCTGTTCTACTACCCCGCTGGCGCTGTGCGGAAGGTGCTGGGGGTAGCCGCTAACAGCTATTTTCTCGTACCAGCCAGCATCCCAGATGCTCAAAAACTGGGCATAGCTCAGAGGACCACTACCCCAGGGGCTTGTCAGTTGTTGGCGCGCTACCGTTGAGAAAACGAACCATCCCCAAACCCTTGATGCAGCAAACACAAGAAGTACCTGCGCGAAGGCAGGCAAACCCATAAAGCGGAGTTTGGCACGCAGAAACAGTTCAACCAACCGCTGAGTTGCCTGCGGTACACGAAGTTTTCTGGCTCCGGTTTGGGGTTCCAGTTGATCAGAGGGGTACACAGGAGACCTATTGCCTGCCGACAATTATTTGACCTCGGTGGTGGACGCAGGGTGGTGGTGAGTTACCCGCGTTTCGTTATGCTCGATGAGCTGAGCAATGAACTGGTCAACTTCGCTCTTGTTATAGCCACCTAGAGAGGTCGCAAATCGAAGGCGTTTGAGGTCTTCGGCAGATAGATTCTCAGGCAAGATCAGGGCTGGTTCAACAGCTTCATGAAGATCGATTCCGTCAGAGGCAAAGTGCTCCATCGTCTGTCGTCCGGGAAAGAGTCGCTGACCGCCTAACAAGCATCCTGCAATTACAAGCATGGCCAGCATGACAAAAACGAGAGCCACCAAAATATACGCCATTTGCCCTACCTTACCTTCATAGGATATTGTGCACATCACACCATATGAGCGAAGTGAATCACTCCAAAAGATGCAGTCCGTAACATATCGGTTACTTTGACTGTTTACTGTTGATTCAAACATGCCACACTCAAGCTCGTGAAGCATGCCTAAATACTTCATGCTACATGAGCAAATTACTCTATAAGACCCAGGAGGGCCCCGATGAGCCAAGAAGCTCTGGTTCAGGTACGCGGCGTCAATAAGCACTACGGTGCTTTACACGTACTCAAGAACATCAACCTAGAGGTTGGTAAAGGTGAAGTCATTATTTTGCTCGGCCCTTCAGGCTCGGGTAAATCCACCCTGTGCCGCACCATCAATCGTCTTGAGACCATCGATAACGGTGAAATCCTCATCGATGGCAAGGTTCTTCCCGCCGAGGGCAAAGAACTAGCTAAACTTCGTGCAGATGTGGGCATGGTTTTCCAGTCTTTCAACCTCTTTGCGCACAAGACCATCTTGGATAACGTAACGCTCGGTCCTCGCAAGGTCCGCGGCCTGTCCAAGTCAGAAGCTGAGGCTGAAGCCATGCAACTTCTCAAGAAGGTCGGCGTTGATTCACAGGCAAATAAGATGCCCGCTCAGCTTTCCGGCGGTCAGCAGCAGCGCGTTGCTATCGCGCGCGCGCTAGCCATGAAGCCCAAGGTCATGCTCTTTGACGAGCCCACCTCAGCGCTCGATCCCGAAATGGTCAATGAGGTTCTCGAAACCATGGTTTCACTGGCTCGCGAAGGCATGACCATGATTGTAGTAACCCACGAAATGGGCTTTGCCCGCCGCGCAGCCGACCGCATCGTTTTCTTGGCAGATGGCGAAATCATCGAGCAGTCCAGCCCCGACGAATTCTTCTCAAACCCCAAGTCAGAACGCGCACGCGACTTCTTGGGCAAAATCCTCAACCACTAACCGGCGCACCGGTTTTAGATGTGAAAGAGACACACATGTTCAACAACATCACAAGCAAAATCGCAAAGGCAACATCCGTGGCTGCAGTTGCGACCCTTGCGCTGACCGGTTGTGGTTCTTCAACGTCGGCAGATGGCGATACCATCCGCATCGGCATCAAGTACGATCAGCCAGGTCTGGGTTACCAGGACGGGCGCGACTACACCGGTTTTGATACCGATGTGGCCCGCTACGTTGCCAACGAGCTGGGCTACGATGAAGACCATATCGAATGGGTTGAATCTCCCTCAGCAAACCGCGAAAACATGCTGAAAAACGGACAGGTCGACATGATTTTTGCGACCTACTCCATTTCTGAATCGCGTTTGAAAACCGTTGATTTCGCCGGCCCATACTTTACCGCGGGCCAGGACCTTCTGGTACAGAAGGACAACACTGACATCACCGGCCCCGATACGCTCGATGGCAAGAACCTGTGTTCTGTGACCGGTTCAACCTCGGCGAAAAAAGTTCAGGATAAGTACGCATCCTCTGTTCAGCTGGTTCAGCAGAATTCTTACTCTGACTGTGTGGTTGCGCTGAACGCTGGCATGGTGGATGCGGTGACTACTGACGACATCATTTTGGCTGGTCTTGCGTCGACCAAAGCTAATAAAGGTGAGCTCAAGGTAGTCGGCAATACTTTCACTGAGGAACGCTACGGCGTTGGCCTGCCTAAGGGTACCGACAAGTGCGAGGCTATCAACAAAGCCATTAACAAAATGGTTGAAACCGGTGCATGGGAAGAAGCCCTCACCAAAAATGTTGGTGAATCCGGCTTCAAGTACAACCGCGAACTCAACCCTCCCAAGCTTGACTCAGCCTGCGCTACTGCACCGGCTAAATAAGCATCTCTCACCTATACATACTTTTAGATATTGGAGACTTTCATGTCGTTCTCTGAACAGCTCTCCACGCTCTTTGCCAAATACAATGTGATCGATGCGTTTTGGACAAACGTGCAGTTGACCTTCTGGGCAGCTATCGGTGCTTTTGTTCTCGGATCGATTCTGGCATTGATGCGTATTTCACCGGTTCCTTCGCTGCGTGCGGCGGGTACCGCCTACGTTCACTTGGTTCGCAATACTCCGCTGACCATTTTGATGACTTTGGCAATTTTGGGCGTGTGGACTCAGTTTCAGCTCTCGCTCTCAAGCAACTTTGAGACTAACTTCTTTCTCTACGCAATTATCGTCCTGGCGATTTATCACGCTGCTTTTGTGTGTGAGGCTATTCGCTCCGGTGTGAATACTGTGCCCACCGGTCAGGCGGAAGCTGCACGTGCTATTGGTTTGGGTTTTATGCCCACTGCACGCTACGTGATTTTCCCGCAGGCGCTGCGTGGTTCTATTACTCCTCTGGGCAATACTCTGATTGCTCTTGCTAAGAACACCACTGTTGCTACCGTAGCGTCCGTGGCAGAAGCATCGGGCATGATGAAATCCATGATCGAGTTCAACTCTGATCTAGTGTTCATGATCTTCTTTGTTTTTGCGATGGGCTTTGTGGTGATCGTGGTTCCGATCGGTCTGCTCACTACCTGGGCTTCACGTAAACTGGCGGTGAAACGATGAATCGTAAAGTTACTACCTCGTCATCTGTACTCTTTGACGTTCCCGGCCCTAAGGCAGTAGCTCGCACCCGACTTTTCAATATTTTGTCGGTGTTCGCTATTCTCGCGCTTCTTGGCTACATCGGTTATGTCATGCATCGTCAGGGACAGCTTGAGGCTGATAAGTGGACGTCCCTTTTCAGCGGCAACCTGTGGGCTAACTACATTCTGCCCGGCCTGTGGAATACCTTGAAAGCTGCGCTAATTTCAGTCGTTACCTCTGTAGCTTTCGGTGTGTTCTTTGGCATGGCACGCCTCTCACCGTTAGCTCCCGTACGCTGGTTCGGAACTATCGTTGTTGAGTTCTTCCGCGCAGTGCCGGTGTTAATCATGATGATTTTCTTCTGGCTCTTCTTGGGCAAGTTCTCTGTGTTCTCACCGCAGCAGCTCCCCTTTATCGCTGTTGTGCTGGGTCTGACGCTCTACAACGGATCGGTTATTGCAGAGCTGTTGCGTTCCGGTGTTCATCAGCTTCCTAAGGGACAGGGTGAAGCTGGCCTTGCCATCGGTTTGACCCCGTGGAAGGTTCTGACTTCGATTCTGATGCCGCAGGCTATGACCGCCATGATGCCCTCTTTGCTGTCACAGTTCGTGGTGATCCTTAAAGACACCGCGCTCGGCTACATCATCTCGTACCCCGAGGTGCTCGCATCCGCACGACGCTTTGGCTCCGGTGAAGGCAACATTTTGCAGATGCTCCTTCTGGCAGCTCTCTTGTTTATCGTCATCAACTTTGCGTTGACGTTGCTTGCTGAACGTCTATCGAAGTTCATGAGCTCACGCTCCAACGTGGAAATCAAGCACGCTGACGGTGTTCCCGGCGAGGTCGATGATCCTCGCCCGAAGACCGAAATGATGTTCAAGATTCCTAAGGCGTAATCTGGCTCTTTCGCAGCAAATAAAAGCACCCGCGTCCTACCTACTACAGGTAAGGACGCGGGTGCTTTAGTTCTGCCCGGGCGTATCTGCTAGGCAGTCAACCACTGGTGCAGTGCGCGGTAGCATTCGCGGATGGCTTCGGCGCTGACATGCTCGTTATCGGTGTGCGCTAGTAGGGCGTCACCGGGGCCGAAGTTCACGGCGGGAATACCGATTTCACTAAAGCGTGCCACATCCGTCCAACCGTACTTTGGTTTAGGCTCTTGACCTACAGATTCAATCAAGGAACGTGAGAGGTCTGCATCGAGTCCAGGACGCGCCGCTGACGACTTATCAACGAATTCTAGCTCGTAGCCTTCAAAAACGTTCTCAACGTGAGCGATAGCTTGATCCAGCGTCTTGTTGGGCGCAAAACGGTAATTGATGTGCACCTTAGAATGATCGGGAATCACGTTGCCCGCAATACCGCCCTCAATCTGCACAGCGTTGAGCCCTTCGCGGAAGGCAAGTCCCTCTACATCGTAGGTTTGGGCCTCGTAGGTGGCCAGGCGGCCCAGGACGTCTGCCATCTTGTGAATCGCGTTCTCCCCCACCCACGAGCGTCCTGAGTGGGATGCCTTACCGTGAGCGTGAATCCAAAAACGCATGGTGCCGTTACAGCCGCCCTCGATAGTGCCATTAGTGGGTTCTAGTAGCACCGCAAAATCAGCGTCTGTTAGCAAAGACTCGTGATTGCGCATGAGGCGGGCAAGGCCGGAAAGCTCCGAGGCGACTTCTTCGTGATCGTAAAAGACGTAGGTAATGTCATAGTGAGCGTCGGTCAGTGCAGCCGCCAATGTCAGTTGCACAGCCACGCCACCTTTCATGTCGGTGGCGCCGCGTCCGTATAGCACTTTTTCGCCGTCTTCTTCGACCCACTGGCTCGGCACGGTACCCAAAGACCCTTCAACCTGCGGCAGGGGTACGGTATCGAGATGACCGGCAAGCACTATTCGCTTGTCCTTGCCCCAGTTAGTACGCGCAATAATGGAATCCCCGTCACGAGTGACGCTCAGATGCTCTAAGGACGTCAGCTGCTTCTCAACAGCATCAGCGATGCGTTTCTCATCGCTCGACACTGAAAAAATATCCAAAAGATCGCGAGTCAGCTCCGCAACGTCCTGGGTTAAGTCGAGCTCCTGAGGTCCGATATCAGAAAAATTATCAGCTGTCTGAAGTGTTGTAGTCATGCGTCCACCATACAACTACCACTGGGCAAGACTCATCATCTTTTCGTAGACTGGACTGTATGACTGATTCACGCGTAGCTTCAGGCTTGGGCCTGGCAACCATCGTACATTCTGGCAACAACGCCGGCACGGTTCTTGATACCTGGTTTCCTGCACCGGCACTTACCAAAGAGGCAGACGAATCCTCACGAGCAGCGCTAGAGCAGCTCGTTGCGGAGGACGCTTCTCGCAACGTTCGCACCGAGGTTGTGAATGTTTCCATCAACTTGGAGGAGGCTCCCGCTGACGCATCAGACGCGTACCTGCGCCTGCACCTTCTCTCGCATACGCTGGTAGAGCCCAACTCCATCAATCTTGACGGTCTTTTCGGGAAGCTCGCTAACGTGGCGTGGACTAATTTCGGCCCTGTTTTGGCATCTGAAATCAATGAGCTTTCCATCAAGTTGCGTACCCGCGGCCATCTGAGCATCTCTCACGTAGATAAGTTCCCGCGCATGATTGACTACGTGGTACCTGCAGGCGTTCGTATTGGCGACGCTGACCGTGTGCGTCTTGGCGCGCATTTGGCGTCCGGCACCACCGTCATGCACGAAGGCTTCGTCAACTTTAACGCGGGTACTCGTGGCACCTCAATGGTCGAAGGACGCATCTCGCAGGGCGTTATCGTCGGCGACGGTTCTGATATCGGCGGCGGCGCATCCACCATGGGCACTCTCTCCGGCGGCGGCACCGAACGCGTCTCTATAGGTGAACGTTCGCTGGTTGGTGCTGAAGCTGGCATCGGCATTGCCCTGGGCGATGACTGCGTCGTTGAAGCCGGTCTTTACGTCACTGCGGGTTCTCGCGTCAATGTCATTCTTGAAAAGGGCGCTGAGCCTAAGACCGTCAAAGCAGTTGAACTTTCAGGCGTCTCGAACCTTTTGTTCCGCCGCAATTCACTCACCGGTGCAATCGAAGTATTGCCCCGCGCAAATAACACGGTTGAGCTTAACGAAGCACTGCATATCAACTAATTCCAGTTGGTAAACATTACCGGGGAGTACGAAAACCTTTTTCGTACTCCCCTTTTCATCGTAATTTTGTAGGTAGTTGTGCGCTCACTAGCGGAATTACTGCCACCGCAATTGCTTCTACGGGTAGAGTAGAAATTGCACTATATAATAAGCATTTGCTTTCTTATCGTGCGTGGGGAATAACGCACGGTTTCATCTAAAGGGGATTTATGAAGATTTTGGTTACCGGTGGTGCCGGCTACATCGGCTCGCACACCGTTCTAGAGCTACTCAACGCAGGCCACGACGTCACTGTCATGGACAACTTGGCAAACTCATCAGAAGAATCATTGGCACGCGTGGCAGAGCTGACCGGCAAGAAGGCCGCTTTCCGCAACGTTGACTTGCTTGATATTCAGGGCATGAAGGATCTGTTCAACGAAGTAAAGCCCGACGCTGTTATTCACTTCGCTGGTTTGAAGGCTGTTGGCGAGTCGGCTGAAAAGCCGCTGTGGTACTACCAGACCAACGTCACCGGTACCTTGAATCTGCTGTACGCAATGGAAGAATCAGGTTGCAAGTCAATCGTCTTCTCATCGTCAGCAACCGTGTACGGTGCTCCTGAAGAAATGCCGCTGACCGAAAAGATCAATATGGACGCGCAGTCCTGCTACGGCCGCACCAAGGAGCACATCGAAGATATGCTCGTTGACTTGGCAGCATCCGATGATTCATGGAACATCGCTCTGTTGCGCTACTTCAACCCCGTTGGCGCACACGAGTCAGGTCGTATTGGTGAGGATCCTGCAGGCATCCCCAACAATCTTGTTCCCTTCATCGCTCAGGTTGCAGTCGGACGCCGCGAACACCTGAACGTGTTCGGCAACGACTACCCCACCGTGGACGGCACCGGTGTGCGCGACTACATCCACGTGGTTGACTTGGCTGACGGCCACCTCAAGGCACTGGATTACATTGCTGAGCACGGCGGGCTGCACACGTGGAACCTGGGTACCGGCAACGGCTATTCGGTTCTGGAAGTTCTGCACGCGTTTGAAGAAGCAGCTGGTAAGGAACTGCCCTACAAGATTGTTGACCGCCGTCCCGGCGACGTAGCAGTCTCCTACGCTGATCCTTCATCAGCACTGGCTGACCTGGGTTGGAGCGCCTCACGCGATATCAAGACCATGGTTCGCGACCACTGGAACTGGCAGAAGAACAACCCCAACGGTTACGAAGCCTAAGCTTTCTTAAATCTCAAATACGAGGGGGCGGGGACTTTCACTGTGAAAGTTCCCGCCCCCTCGTTATAAGTAGTGCTCGGATACACTGCGAGGGGGCATGTATCGTTCAAATCTCATGATTTTTGAACGATACATGCCCCCTCGCGGAAACTTTAGTTAGTCTCTACACCCGGGTAGTGACGCAGCTTCTCGCCGGTGTAAATCTGACGAGGACGTCCGATCTTGGTGTCCGGGTCCTGAATCATTTCGCGCCACTGAGCGATCCAGCCGGGCATACGTCCCAGTGCAAAGAGCACAGTGAACATCTGCTCGGGGAAGCCCATAGCGGTGTAAATCAGACCGGTGTAGAAGTCCACGTTCGGGTAGAGCTTGCGCTCGATGAAGTAATCATCAGCCAAAGCCTTCTCTTCAAGACGCTGAGCAATCTCAAGCAGCTCATTATCGCCACCTGCCTTACCCAGAACCTCGTCCGCGGTCTTCTTGATGATGCGTGCGCGAGGATCGTAGTTCTTGTAGACACGGTGGCCGAAGCCCATCAGGCGTACGCCGTCTTCCTTCTTCTTAACCTTCTCCATGAAGTCTTCGGGGCTGATGCCCTCTTCTTTGATCTTACGGAGCATGTTGAGAACAGCCTCGTTAGCGCCGCCGTGAAGCGGGCCGTACAGCGCATTGATGCCTGCTGAAACAGAGGTGAACATGTTAGCGTGGGCTGAACCGACCAGGCGCACGGTTGATGCGGAGCAATTCTGCTCGTGATCAGCGTGAAGAAGCAAGAGGGTATCGAGTGCCTTGGCCGTTACGGGGTCAACTTCGTAGTCCTCGGTCGGGAAGCCAAAGCACATGCGCAAGAAGTTCTCAGAGTAGTTGAGATCGTTCTTGGGGTAGATGAAAGGCTCACCGCGTTCCTTCTTGAACGCGTAAGCAGCCAGGGTGGGAACCTTAGACAACAGTCGGAAGGTAGAAACCTCAACCTGATGATCGTCGAAAGGATCAAGTGAGTCACCGTAGAAGGTGGACATTGCAGAAACGCTCGCTGCAAGCACAGCCATGGGGTGAGCACCGCGAGGGAAGCCCGAGAAGAAGGTCTTGAAGTCCTCGTGCACCATGGTGTGACGACGAATCATGGTGTCGAACTCATCAAGCTGTGAGCCGCTGGGTAGTTCGCCGTAAATCAAAAGGTAAGCTACTTCAACAAAGCTTGAGTTAGCTGCCAATTCTTCAATAGGATAACCGCGGTAGCGCAGAATACCTTCGTCACCGTCAATATAGGTAATTGCTGACTTAGCGTTAGCGGTGTTCATGAAGCCCGGATCGTAGGCTACGTGACCGGTTTCTTTGAGCAATCCCGCGGTTGAAAAGCCGTTGCCACCTTCGGTTGCCTTAACACCGGGGAGCTTTAGTTCCTTTTTGCCGAAGCTTAGAGTTGCTGAAGTCTCAGCCATTGTTCCTCCATTTTTCGTGGAATGTAGTTGAGGTGGAAGGTTCGACATCGAACACAGTGCACCTCAACATCACCAAACATCTGTTGTTTAGATTACCCTGAATCATGCACTCGGTCACATCGGGCGCTTCTTCGGACGAAATATTTGCACCGGCAAGGTTTAACCGTTAGAGAGGCGCTGCGCAGCTTTTGCGATGTTTTCATCGCTACCGGTCAGCGCGATACGCACGTAGCCTTCACCCGCGTCCCCGTAGAAAACACCGGGACCAATCAGAATGCCCTTGTCGGCAAAACGCTGCACAGTATCCCAGGTGCTCTCCCCCGCTGTAGCCCACAGGTAGAGGCCAGCCTCAGAATGCTCGACGCGCAACCCAAACTTCTCGACGGCAGGTAGTAACATTTCTCGACGCGCGCGGTAGAGATCTTTCTGTGCCGTTACGTGTAAATCTTCAGTCAGCGCTACTGTCATTGCCTGCTGAACAGGCGCTGGCACAATCATGCCGGCATGCTTGCGAGAGTTCACAAGGTTCTTCATAATCGCCGCATCGCCCGCAATGAATGCGGCGCGATAGCCCGCCAAGTTTGACTGCTTAGACAGGGAATAAACGCTAAGCAATAGGTCGTTAGAACCACCGGTTACTGCCGGATCAAGGATTGAAGGAACGGAGCGTCCGCCGCGCTGAACGTCCCATTCGCCCCATCCTAATTCGGCGTAACATTCATCGGATGCGACCACGGCACCGATAGCTCGGGCGTCATCAACGAGTTTCTTCAGCTCATCTACGTCACGAACGATGCCGGTGGGATTTGCCGGAGAATTAACCCACACCAAGCGCACGCGAGCACGGGTTTCAGCATCCAGCTCGTCCAAAGAATCAGCCGCAACAAAGTCCGCCCCGGCAAGCTGGGCACCAATATCATAGGTGGGGTAAGCAACGGTTGGACGCACCACGACATCGCCCTTGCCGAGCCCAAGCAAGAAAGGCAACCAGGCGACCAGCTCCTTAGAACCAACAGTCGGCATCACCTGCTCAACGCTCAGCCCGGGAACATTGCGGCGACGCTCAAACCAGTCAACAATCGCCTGGCGAACCTCAACCGTACCGTGCGTTGTTGGGTAGCCGTGCGCATCCGTCGCATCAGCAAGAGCACGGCGGATCACATCCGGCGTAGGGTCAACAGGCGTACCAATCGAAAGATTCACCAAGCCGTCCGGATGCGCCTCAGCTGTCTTACGGTAAGGAACCATGGTATCCCACGGGTAATCGGGCAGTTGCAAACCAAATTCAGGCATCGTCAATCTCTTCTAGCTCGTTGAATATTTTTTCCAGTCTAAACCTCTGGGCAAGTCGCCCGCTTGTTCAGAACCAAAAATTTCATCTATAGAAACCTCAGCGCTACCCGTATTTCACGCTAAACACCGCCATAAAAGAAGTTAAAAGAAAATCCTGCCAGCATATAGCCAGCAGGATTTTCATCAGTAAATGGACGCTTAGTCCTGGTTCTGAGGAGGCAAAGCCGCAATCATCGGGTGATCCTTCTCGATCTTGCCCAAGCGAGCTGCGCCACCGGGTGAACCGAGGTCGTCAAAGAAGTCAACGTTTGCGTTGTAGTAATCAGCCCATTCCTCGGGAACATCGTCCTCGTAGTAAATAGCTTCAACGGGGCAAACGGGCTCACATGCACCACAGTCAACGCACTCGTCGGGGTGGATGTACAGGGAACGTTCACCTTCGTAGATGCAGTCAACGGGGCATTCTTCAACGCATGCCTTGTCCTTAACATCCACGCAGGGCTGAGCAATAACGTAAGTCATGCTTGCCTTTCTCTAGCGTCCGCCCGAGATCTCTAAAAGTGGGAATGAGATGGGACCCGGGCGTCCTGTGTGCGAAATTGGGTTATCTTTAGAACAGTTTAGCCCTTAACCTGCATCGAAACAGATTTTAGTGGCATACACTACACGGAAAATCCGGCTAGTCGCGGGCTACTTTTGCCGGGTTTCTGGCGTGCGATTTTGCGGCGATAATGATGCCTAAAGTCACGCAAAATAAGGAACCTAAGCCCCATAGCGTACCAGCGACGCCAATGGGCAAATCGGTATTCATCAGCACTAAAACTGATTGATCGCGGGCGCGGCCGAACGCAAAATACGTAATAATCGCAAAAATCGTCACACCCATCAGACCACCGGTCCACGTTCTTTGCGTGTGCAAGCAAAGCCAGATGGTCGCCAGGCACGTCATCAGCAGGGCGAGCAGGGTTCCCCACGGGATATAAACGGTCTGCGAGAGGTACCAGATGGATGCGTGCCACATGGTTCCACAAAACGCCACGATAGCACCCAGCGCTATAGCAGCAATCGCGCTGGATACTGTTCCCGGCGCGGTAGGTGAAGAAGGTTTCATCATGCTGAACCCTTTGAACTGAGAAGTCGGTAGGTCTCTACCGCTGAGATTTTTTGCGGCACGAGGTTGGAGAATTTAAAGACGTCGTCAGAGACGATAATGACCTGTGTGGCGTGAGCGCGCATGGCTTCACGTTTAGCGTCCTTATCGCCCTCAATAACAGCCTGCAAGCGGGTATCGTCGGGGTTGGAGTCACCTTCAAGCCCCCAAGCCAGCTGCGGCTCAGCATCACTACCACGCAAGATGTTCAATGCCCGAGATGTCGCAAGATGAACACGTACGTGATCTGGGTGGCCGTACCCGCCACCATCGTCATAGGTCACCACAACATGCGGTTTGCGCGCGCGAATATAGGATGCGATTGCTTCGGCTTCTTCTTCCTCCGAGAGCTTGGTCAGGCAGTCATCGGCAGCTACCGGGTTAGCCTTAGCGCGGCCGTCTTCACCCCATTCCATACCGGAATCACGGTAAATCGTTGCACCGTTTTCTGCGCGAGCATCACCGCGACCTAAATATTCATGGTGCCTTACGCCTAAAACGTCAAGGGCTGCTTTGAGTTCCTTTTCGCGAAGCTCCCCTAGGCCCTCTCCTCGATCAGTAGTACCGGAGTCCCAGGCCTCAAGATATTTGAGGTCATCAGGAATGACCTCGCCCATCTCGCCGCGGGTAGCAGTCAGCAAATCTACCTGTGCACCGGCTCTACTCAGTGCTCCCATGGTGGCGCCGGTCGAGGTAGATTCATCGTCAGGATGCGCGTGCACAAAAAGAACCCTGGCATCAGCAGGAGCCAGATCTGCGGGCAATAACGATTGCACGTAGTTCTCAGCCACAAAGCTACCCTGCTCCGGATAGTAGGGGGTGTTCTCTTGAGTCACTGCCATCACTTTCATACGTTTTTTGAGGTCTCACCTATTTTATAGGGTCTTGCTGGGTGCTTTCTGCGAACCTGATCGGCACCCATACTAAAAGTGAGGTAAGAGCCAACCGGCTCTCACCTCACTTTTGTATAACAGCTAGTGCAGCTTATGCACGCGCACGGCGACGGAATTCGCGAACGCGCTCGTTAGCGTCCAGGATAACCTTGCGGATGCGGATAGCCTCGGGAGTAACCTCAACGCACTCGTCTTCGCGAGCGAATTCCAGTGACTCTTCCAAGGTCAGCTTGCGCGGAGGGGTCAAGTTTTCGAAGTTATCTGCAGATGCTGAACGCATGTTGGTCAGCTTCTTTTCCTTGGTGATGTTAACTTCCATGTCATCTGCACGGGAGTTTTCGCCAACAATCATGCCTTCGTAAACCTCTGAGGTGGGTTCAACGAAGAATGAGCCGCGCTCCTGCAGGTTAATCATTGCGTACGGGGTTACAACGCCGGCACGGTCTGCAACCATTGAGCCGTTGGTGCGGTACTCGATGTCGCCTGCCCAGGGCTCGTAACCAATTGCGTAGGAAGATGAGATACCTGCACCGCGGGTTTCGGTGAGGAACTGGGTGCGGAAGCCAATCAGGCCACGTGCGGGAACGTTGAATTCCATGCGAACCCAGCCGGTGCCGTTGTTGGACATGTTGTCCATACGGCCCTTACGAGCAGCCATCAGCTGAGTAACAGCACCCAAGTATTCTTCGGGAACGTCAATGATCATGTGCTCCATGGGCTCATGAACCTTGCCGTCAATAGTCTTGGTAACAACCTGAGGCTTACCAACAGTCAGTTCGAAGCCCTCACGACGCATCTGCTCCACCAGAATTGCAAGAGCAAGCTCGCCGCGTCCCTGAACTTCCCATGCGTCAGGACGCTGGGTGGGAAGAACCTTGATGGAGACGTTACCGATGAGCTCCTTGTCCAAGCGATCCTTCACTTGGCGAGCGGTCACCTTAGCGCCCTTGACCTTACCAGCCAAAGGTGAGGTGTTGATACCGACGGTCATGGAGATCGCCGGGTCATCAACGGTAATCAGCGGCAGTGGCTTGGGGGTTTCAGGGTCGGTCAAGGTTTCACCGATGGTGATGTCTTCGATACCTGCAACCGCCACGATTTCACCGGGGCCAGCTGATTCAGCGGGAACACGCTCAAGCGCCTTGGTAGCCAGAAGCTCTGAGATACGAACGTTCTTGGTTTCGCCGTCCTGGCGTACCCATGCAACGGTCTGGCCCTTCTTCAGGGTGCCGTTGAAGATACGGAGCAGTGCCAAACGACCCAAGAAGGGTGATGAGTCAAGGTTGGTCACGTGCGCCTGCAGAACCTCATCGGGGTTGTAAGTAGGTGCAGGAACGCGTTCGATGATGGTCTTGAACAGCGGCTCAAGATCATCGTTATCGGGCAGTGAGCCGTCAGCAGGCTGGTTCAAGGACGCGGCGCCTGCCTTACCGGATGCGAAAACGATCGGCACATCAAGCAGTGATTCTTCGTCCAGATCGGGTACTTCTTCAGCCAAATCAGATGCCAGGCCGAGCAGAAGGTCCATGGTCTCGCCGATGACTTCGTCAATACGAGCGTCGGGGCGGTCAACCTTGTTAACCACAACAATAACGGGAAGCTTTGCAGCAAGTGCCTTACGCAGTACAAAGCGGGTCTGGGGCAGGGGACCTTCTGACGCGTCCACCAGCAAAACAACACCGTCAACCATGGACAGACCGCGCTCAACCTCGCCACCGAAGTCGGCGTGGCCGGGGGTGTCAATGACGTTGATGGTGATCTTTTCACCGTTTGAGCTGGGGCCATCGTAGAACACGGTGGTGTTCTTCGCGAGGATGGTAATGCCCTTTTCTTTTTCAAGGTCGCCGGAGTCCATGACGCGGTCTTCAACATCCGCGTGTGCACTAAATGCGTTGGTCTGCTTGAGCATCGCGTCAACGATGGTGGTCTTACCGTGGTCAACGTGAGCAACGATTGCCACATTGCGTAGATCGCTACGTGAAGCGGTGTTTTCAGACATGCGTTATGATCTCGCTTAATCTAGGGAATAGAAATGCTCGTGTGCGCTATAACAAGTTTTTAGGCGCGCAACAGCACGGGCTTTAGGTACATCATACCTACTGAATGCCCCTAAAAGCTTGTCTATTGCACCACACCCCATATCTGTGGTGCGCTCGACACCTCTAAAACGTCCAGGCACATTCGCTTTTTAAAGCACTATCGCGCCCGCACACAGTGTGCGAGCGCGATAGAAAGTCACTCACTCTTTAGAGCCTGGTAGAAGTCTCTACTTCTTCCAAGGCGCTGAAGTACCGGGCTTTTTAGCTGCACGGTCAGCTTCAACTTCTTCTTGAGTGAGAGAACGCTGTGCCTGGGTATCAGTCATCTGCTCAATGGCTACACTGTGCAGGTTGACCTGGTTGACCACGCGATCCACACGAGAATCAACGTCTGATACCGCAGCTTCAACGCGTTCTTCAACCATTTCAGCAACAGCCTCATCAACCGCTGCCTCAACACGAGCGTCCACTACCGATAAAACCGACGACTTGACCTCGGTTGCCACCATCTCATCAATGTTGTCAGAGACGCGGCTGTGAACAGCTCGCTCGATTTCCTGACGAGCCTGACGACGCTGACCGCGCACAATGAGCTGGTGCTCGTGGCGCAGGGTCTTGGTCAAGGATGCGCACATCAGCAAGATGACGACGGAGAACGGCAGTGCGGTAAGAATAGCGACGGTCTGGATGGTGGTCAGCGATTCTGCGCCACCGGCAAGAAGCAGAGCAACGGATGCTGCGCCTGCAACCAGCGTCCAGAACACGCGAATCCAGGTCTTAGGCTCGGGTGAACCGTGAGTGGAAATCATACCCAGAACCAGAGCACCTGAGTCTGCTGAGGTCACGAAGAAGATGATGATCAGCAGAACGCTACCGATAGTCAGGGCAACTGATCCGGGCATATTGCCCAGCATGTTGAACAGGATGTGCTCAGCAACTGCGCTACCGTCTGCTTCAAGCAGTGAGGGCTTATCGGTGAAAAGCTCCTGGTAGAGAGCTGAGCCGCCCATCACGGTGAACCAGAAGAATGAAATCAGTGACGGTGCCAACAGAACACCGAGAACGAACTCGCGAACGGTACGACCCTTAGAAACGCGAGCAATGAACATACCTACGAAGGGCGACCATGAAATCCACCAGCCCCAGTAGAAGGTAGTCCAGGTAGCCTGGAACTTCTGTCCCTCATCGCCGTACAGCGCCAAGGTGTTGAAGGTCAGCGAAATGAAGTTCTGAGCGTAGTTACCGATAGCGGAAACAAATTCGCGGAAGATAAAGATAGTCGGGCCAGCAACCAGCACGAACAGGCAGACGACTGCCGCCAGAATCAGGTTACCGTTGGATAGCCATTTCATGCCCTTTTCAAGACCGGTAACCACTGAAACCAGGGTAACAACGGTCAGAACAGCGATGATGATGACGTAGCCCAGCTGGGTGTTCGCATCGATGTTGATGTAGCCGAGGCCAGCAGCAATCTGCATAACGCCCAAGCCCATAGAGGTTGCAACACCGAACAGGGTGCCAACGAGAGCAACAACGTCAATTGCATCGCCCCAGCCGCCTTCAACCTTCTTACCGAAGATAGGCTTCAGAGCATAGCGGATAGACAGGGGCAACCCCTGACGGTGAGTAGCGTATGCAAGTGCCAGACCCACGATGACGTAGATAGCCCAGGGGTGCAGACCCCAGTGCAAGAATGACTGGCTCATAGCGGCCTGCGCTACCTGCGCGTCGTTACCTGAAACTCCGGGACGCGGGTTCACATAGTGCATCAGAGGCTCGGATGCGCCGTAGAACACCAGGCCGATACCCATACCCGCTGCGAAGAGGAAGGACAGCCAGGTCATAAAACCAAAGTCGGGCTCGTCATCGTCGTTACCGATTTTGACGTCACCAAGGCGGGAAAATCCCACGTACAGCGCAAAAATCACAAAGAACGCTACAAGCGCAACGTAGTACCAGCCAAAGTAGCCGATAACCTGGGTCTGCAGGTTAGAGAAAATCTCCTGCGCACTGGTGGGAAAGAGCAAAACCCACCCGATGAATGCCGCCATAATGATGGCTGCAGGCCAGAAAACGCGCTTAGCCAGCGAACCAGCCTCGACCTTGTCCATCATCTCTTGTGAGAGACCGTTGGGTGCAAGACCAGCGTCTCCGGGCGGAGCTTTAATATCTCGTGCCATGTTGATTCCTTCGTATTTGTATGTGCATGCTGCCGATACATAATCGACGGGCATAAAAAAGCCCTTTGGCGCAGGTGGTTCATCAAAGGGCGAAAGCTTACGTCGTATGAGGGTGCCTGAATGTCACGCGAACTTGGCATAACTCATACAACTTACTTTTCAACCCTAACGAAATGCTCCTCTGATATCTAGGTATATGTTGACCACTCGATAAAGGTCACATTTGAGATCGAGGATTTGGAACAGGGCTACTTCCTTGAGATAACGAGCAAGATTGTGTCAAATGAACCTTAATGTTGTTTTGTGTATTTAAGACGAAAAAACCACCTTTTCTTCTCGGTTTAAGTAGAAATCAGGTGGTTTTGTGTGCGTTTTAGAGTGACAATAGAGACATGGATTCATCAAAGCTAGTAGATGCCACCACCACACCCGAGTGGAAGGCACTGAACGAACACCACGACTCATTGACTCCCGATCTTCGCCAGTGGTTTGATGCTGACGCCAACCGCGCGTCCAAGCACACTCATACCGCGGGCGATTTGTATGTAGATCTTTCCAAGAACCTCATCACCGATGAGACCATTGAGCTTTTAGGCAAGCTCGCTGAGGCTGTAAACCTCAAGGGCTACACCGAAGCAATGTTCTCTGGCGAGCACATCAACATCACCGAAGACCGCGCCGTACTGCACACTGCTTTGCGTCGCCCCGAAGGTAAGACTCCCGAGCTGGTTGTCGACGGTCAGAACGTGGACGAAGACGTTCACGCCGTGCTCAAGAAAATTTACGCTTTCGCTGATCGCGTCCGCAGCGGTGAATGGGTGGGTATCACCGGCAAGAAGATTGAAACCGTTGTTAACATCGGTATCGGCGGTTCAGACCTTGGCCCCGTCATGGTTTACGAATCCCTCAAGCCTTACAAGCAGGAGGGCCTGTCAGCACGCTTCATTTCGAACATTGACCCCACCGATGTGGTTGAGACTGTAGCTGATCTTGATCCCGAAACCACCTTGTTCATCGTGGCTTCTAAGACTTTCGGCACCCTCGAGACCCTCACCAACGCTCGTGTGGCTCGCGCTTGGTTGTTGAACGCTCTTCGCGAGGCTGGCGCGTTAGAAGGCAAGGAAGACTCCGAAGCAGTTGCAAAGCACTTCGTAGCGGTTTCAACCGCGCTGGATAAGGTTGCAGAATTCGGCATCGATCCCGAGAACGCTTTCGGTTTCTGGAACTGGGTGGGCGGACGCTACTCCGTTGACTCAGCTATCGGTACTTCGCTGGCTATCGTCTTCGGCAAGGACGTTTTCGAGGACTTCCTCGCAGGCTTCCACACCATGGACGAGCACTTCCGCACCACCGAGTTCGAAAAGAACGTTCCGGCTCTCATGGGCATGCTGAACATTTGGAACGTCAACTTCCTCGGTGCTGAAACCCACGCGGTACTCCCCTACGATCAGTACCTGCACCGCTTCCCCGCCTACCTGCAGCAGCTGACCATGGAGTCAAACGGTAAGGGCGTTCGCATGGACGGCTCACCCGTGACCACCTCAACCGGTGAAGTTTTCTGGGGCGAGCCCGGTACCAACGGCCAGCACGCTTTCTACCAGCTGATTCACCAGGGTACCCGCATCATTCCGGCGGACTTCATTGCCTTCGCTAACCCCGTGCATCCTGCTAAGGATGGCGAGCAGGACGTTCACGAGCTCTTCCTCGCTAACTTCTTTGCACAGACCAAGGCACTTGCTTTCGGCAAGACCGCCGACGAGGTTCGTGCTGAAGGCACCGATGAGGCTATTGTTCCGGCGCGCGTGTTCACCGGTAACCGCCCGACCACCTCAATTATGGCGTCCAAGCTGACCCCGTCAGTTTTGGGTCAGCTCATTGCACTGTACGAGCACATCACCTTTGTTCAGGGTGTTGTATGGGGTATTGACTCATTCGATCAGTGGGGCGTTGAGCTCGGCAAGAAGCTAGCACTTGAACTGGCACCGGCTGTTGCTGGCGACCGTGAAGTTCTGGCTCAGCAGGACTCATCGACCCAGGGTCTGGTTGATTTCTACCTGAATAACCGCAAGTAATATTTGCGCTCTTTCACAGCAAAAGGCGAGTACCCTCAGCGGGTACTCGCCTTTTGTATATGCTCGCACTAAAGCTAATAATATTCGCCAGTGCTGGTGCTGGCCTGTCATTGAAAGAATGTACTGATGAAGAATCACCTTGTAGCCCGCCCGGGAGTCAGCGTGAAGACCGCTCTGAGTCGCTGGCGTCAAAACCTCTTTGTTTTTCAAGGAACAGCCAGCCGCTCTGAGTTCTGGAAAGTGATTGGACTGTGGCTAGCGGCGTGGATTGTGGTAGACATCGTGGCTATGGCGGTGTGGATATATACCCTACATTCTCTAGCTGCTAACCCGCCTTCAGCTCAAACCGGTAGTATCTGGGAAGAACGCGCTTTTCAGGTCTGGTTTGGGATAGTGACCTGCTACGGCCTCTTCTGGCTTTTATTCACAGTGCTGAACGCAGGCTTGGGTGCGCGCAGATTACAGGATGCTGGCACCCCGGGCTGGGTCTTCTGGTTCTGCATGATCCCGCCGGGACTGATGGTGGTTCTGATTCTCTGCGCGCTACCCGAGAAAACACCTTACGCGCACCCGGGTTCGCTAACGCAGGAGCGTTAGCTCTGCACCTTCTGCCTTGACAACACGCGAGCATTTGCTCGGTCTAGTGCAAAGGCACATGCTGCACCGACGAGGGCGATCACAAGCGTCATCAGGAAGATTTGCTGATACCCTTCGTGGGCGTGTTCGCGGTTGGCTTCTACGATGCTTGAGGTCATGGGGTTAGCCCAGAAAATAGACGCGTAGACCAAGAAGGATCCCACTGCCATTGCCGACCCATTGATTTGCTCCGGCAGATGTAGTTCAGCGATAGGCGCCAGAATAACGGCTTTGCCCATAAAGACGCCAAACGCCATCACTATGAGCAACAGCATCGCAGGCCACATGTTCGTGGACGCAGGCAGTAGATATACAAGCCCCGTGCCCAGTGCCACAACGATAAGCGCAACGCCGAGCATACGGGTCGAGGACTTGAAGAGGTAGTCAGCGAGCAAGCCAGAAATCAGCCCCGCCAAAATACCCACCAAGCCGGTGTTGAAAATACCGAATGCCCCGGATACCGCGTCTGATGCCTTGAAGACAAGCGATAGATAAGGCGCCGATGAGTAGACAAGGTTGACATAGCACCAGTACACGCACAGTCCCGCCAGACCTGCCAGCCACACACGAGGCAAAACCAATACTTTGAACAAGCCCTTGAGGGCTGCAATATTGGCGTTTTCTTCGGGCTCTTCCGCTCCATTCTTTTCTTGACCTGCAACCGCGTTCTTCGGGACAAAACGCAACAAACAGAAAATAAGAGGGATAACAAGCAAGGAATAGAGCACGCCCATAACAGTCATCACGGTATCGGCGTTATCCGGCATAACCGCCAATAAGCCGACAATGCCTAGGTTCATCACGAATTCGGCGCCGCGCCGGATAGATTCCAGCAGCCCCATAGCCAATCCGCGGCCTTCTTTATCGGAATCCTGAGACATGAAAGCAACGCCGTTAACAACAGCGGGCCACCCGATAGCGTCCCAAACACCCCATGAAATGGCGATGGCAATCATCATATTGAACGATAAATCTGGAACCAGATAGAGCGCCAGAGCCGTCAGCATACGCCAGATTCCCCAAGCAATCAGAATGGAGCGAATCGTGAAACGGTTATTGGCCCAGCCACCGGGCACATATAAGAACATTGCGATTCCGAGCCAGCCCATAAGAATACCGAACTGGTCAATACCAATGCCTAAAGCGTTAGTCAGCGGAACCATCAAGGAACCCTTGAAAGCTTCAAAAGACGAGTACACAAGCTGTCCAGCCATCGCAACGGTGAGATAGCCACTCACGCGTCCTTTGCGGAGGAAAACAGGAAGCTTTGATTGCTTCTTGGAAATTGATGATGTCATAGCAGTTCTTTCGATTCATCCATCGTTTCTACTGCCTAGATTAGCGTCATCGTCCCTCATTAGAAGGTTTATTAAGCGGGGCGTGGCTGTCAATAAACCTAGCTTAGTAACGGTCTCACCCAGCAGCATCAAACCATAGCCTCAGCTATGCGTTGCACGATATTGCTGACCGTGTTCACTGGCAGTGTTGGCACTTCGCGTCCTTCGATGCCTCCGGTCTCAGGATGTGCTGTCATGTTCGCTGCATGAGACGCGGTTTCAGTGTCAGGACGCGTGGCTGGAATATGCACAAAACCGCCGGGAATCTCGGTGGACGCGAGCGCGTGCATGAGCTCGTAAAAGACGTGATTGCACACGAAAGTGCCAGCTGTATCTGAGATTTCAACGGGAAGATTCTGCGCGGTCATCTCGGTGACTAGGTGACGATAAGGCAAGCGGGTGAAGTAGGCGGCAGGTGCATCGGGACGGATGGGGCGGTCTTGCGCTTTGTCTCCGTCGTTATCAGCGATGCGCGCGTCGTCAAGGTTAATAGCAACTCGTTCGATGCTGATCTTTTCGCGTCCCACCGCTACGCCTAAGCTGAGCACAGCGTCGGCGGATGTTTCAGCCAGAACCCGCGTTAGCTCTGACGATGAGCCTACAAAACTGACCGGTAATTCATGAAGGGTAACGTCAACATCCGGATGCGTGTGAGCTAGTGCCCCTCCCACGTTCTCAGCAATCTCACGGGTGGGGTTCTTTTCTACACCCTCAAAAGCACCGAAATATGTGATGAGTAGTTTCGTCATGTCATTCCCCTTCATACAACAGGATTTACCCATTGTAATACCGCTGTAAGAACGTTTTTCTGACAGAATGTTTACGAAAGTACTCACACATTTTCCTAAAGATCGGTCTCATGACTTCTCCTAACCCATACTCACCGCAGAACAACAGCGAGGGCAACCCGTACGGCAACTACACTTCGGGCTCATCGAATCACCCGGTTTCTCAGACGCCGCCGACCTACGGCAACGCTTATGAAGACCGCTCGTCCAACTACAACAACTCGATGTACACCAACCCGGCATACGGTAGCAACACCGCTGGGCACACCAACGGCTATGGACTCTCTCAGCCTCGCCCCCACGTCGGTTTCGGTGAGGCTTTGAAGAAGTGGAAGAACAATATGTTCCACTTTTCTGGTCGCGCATCTCGCTCAGAGTTCTGGTGGGTAGCGCTGTTGTGGGCGCTCATTATGTTTGGTCTCGTTTTCATTACCGCTGTGGTTCTTTTTGGACAGGCTGCCACCATGGAAACCAGCGCCCCCGATGAAGCCTTGACCGCCTCGGAAGGCTGGTTTGTAGGCTCCTTCTTCTTTGTCTACATTCTGGTTCTGGTTCTCGGGCTGGTCCAGACCGTCACTACCCTCGCGCTGGGATGGCGTCGCCTGCAGGATGCGGGTTTCCCCGGCTGGCTATACCTGCTGAACTTTGTGGGGCTGGGCATCGTTCCGCTCGTCATGAGCATCATGCCTTCTAGCCCCAGCGGTTACCAGTACGACAAGCCCGTGGATTACAAGCGTCCGTAATTCTTCGGTGTTATTTATCAAGCGGTCTCGTAGTTTTCTGCGGGACCGTAATCACTGTGCTGATGGCACACGATTTCTGGCACAATGGGTCAGGTGAGCAAACAACATCTGCACCATGAGCCCTTAGAACTTCACGACACCCCGGATGCCCTCAACATCGACGGCATCTACGATGATGAAGAAACCGATTCAGAAGTTCGTGCCGCCGCAGTTCCTGCACACGGCGTCTCCCTGCCCGGTGCAATCCGCCGGTTTTACGGTAACTATTGGAACTCACGCGGCGGTGCATCAGCTTCAGAGTTCTGGTGGGCTATGCTCTGGGTCGCTATTGTCACCGTACTCTTGGCCGCGGCAATGAGCGCCATGGGCGATATGGTCACCAACGGCACCGCGTCCTCACTCGTGCGCACGGTTTACATGCTGATGTACTGGCTGGTTCCCCTGTGGATTATGGCGAACATCGGCCCGTTCATCTCCCTAATTCGCCGCCGTCTTAACGCTAAACAGGGAATTATCGATTAGACGCGTCCCACTAAGGCATATACGCGAGAACCCTTCATGAAAGAGTCTTATAAAGGCTTACCATGAAGGGTTCTGACGTATTTCAGTATGATTTATGAGGCAGAGGCGGTGTAGCCCAGGTTCTCTGGTGCCTCAAAATTTTCGCCGCGAAGGTGCTGGTTCAGCCAGGCGCTCACGGTCTGATACCAGATGCGCGAATTCTCGGGCTTGAGAATCCAGTGTCCCTCGTCCGGGTAGTACAGGTACTTGTGGCCGAGCTCCGGTGAATTACGTTGCAAGGACGCCCACAGCGCCAGCCCTTCTCCAATCGGCACGCGGTAATCCTTATCGCCGTGAATCACCAGCATTGGTGCTTGAACATTCTCAATGTGCTGGTGCGGTGAGTAGGTGTTGCGCTGACCGTTTTCGTGCTCGTACATCCATTCGTGCCAGCTGCCGTTGTCGGTGGTGAAGTACATGTTTTCCATGTTGAAAAGGGAGGCGTGGGTGACGTAGCACTTGAAGCGAGTCCCGGCGTGCCCGGCTACCCAGTTGGTCATGTAGCCACCGTAGGAGCCACCCATAAAAGCAGCGTTGTTGCCGTCGATGTCCTCGCGCTCCGACGCAGCGTCAATCAAGGCAAGAATATCGGTGTACGGAGTATCGCCGATAGCGTCTCCACCGCGGTCGAGCATCTTCTGGCCGTACCCCAATGAAATCGCGGGGTCAGGTAACAAAACAGCGTAACCGAGTTCAGTCAGCGCCCAGGGGTTCCAGCGGTACGTCCAAGAATTCCACGAACCCCACGGCCCACCGTGGGCGAAGACTACCAGCGGATGCTTGCCTGCAGATTCACGCGGCAGCGCTAGCCATGAAGTAATTTCGGTGCCATCCTCAGCAGTGGTTTTGACTTGCTCGATGCGTCCGGGCGCCACAAAGCGTTCAACGGGTGAAGGCAGTTCAGTCTCAACACCGGTTTGAGGGTCGATGACGATAGGCTCGGATGCGCGGTCAATGAAGTTACGCAGTGCCACCAGCTTGCCGTCGCAAACGCTCAAGGACGCATAATAAGTGCGATCTGTTGTGGTGAGCTGATGAGTATCCCCACCGATTTCACCCACAAAAACCGCGCCCGCACCGAGGTTATCGGTAGCAAAAGCAAAACGCTGGTTATCGAGCCAGACAATGTCACCGGGCCAGCGGTCAAGATTCTCGGCAAGTGCGGTGAACTCGCCGGTATCCAAGTTATAGGTGTGAGCCGTAACCTGTAGGCTCTGCCCCGGTAGCCAGATGCGGTTCTTGTAGATAACAGCCTGTGAACCGTCGGGGCTGAAAGAACCCGCGTCAAAGCTGTGCTTCTCATCGGCTTCAGCAACCAGTTGCGGTGCCGCGTCCTGCCCCAAAGAAATACGGTAGACGCTGGAACGCTGGTGGATGCCACGCAGAACAGCGCCAACGGTAATGAGGGCGGACGAGCCATCCGGTGAAACCTCAAAACCCTCTAGTTTTCCATCGGGCAATCCCTGGATTCTGCGTGGTTTATCGCCGTCAAAAACATAGAGCGCTGTTGACCCGATCCCATTATCGTGGTCCCAAAATCGTGTGGGGAACGAATCATAGAGAACTGCGCTGGCACCGGTTTTTTCACGCGCATCCAAAACTTTGGCTTGCTGCTCAAGGTCATCACCAATAGCGGTGGCGGTGAAAATCAGGCGCGTACCGTTGGTAGTTTCACGCACCTGAAGCTCATCAATGCCACCGGGAAAGCTCAGCGCCAACTGCGGCTCACCACGAGAACCCAGCTTCCACACGCCCTTTTCACTGGATGAATCGGCGCCATCAACGTCTTTATCGAGGGTGTAATAGATATCGCCGTTGTCAACCAGCACCTGGAGTTTTGCATTGGAATCTAGTGAGGTCAGTGCATACGGCTCTGCGAGTTCGTTGCCGCTCTCGGCGACCTGCCATAGCTGCGAACGATATTTATTGCCGTCTTTGGCAAGGTAATTAACGTTCAGTACGGCATCGCCAGCGCGGTTAGCAACCAGCGACGTCACGCGGGGTTTAGAAATCAGATTATTGAGAAAATCAGTCATATTTCAAACATAATGGCGGTCACATTTGAAGGTAAAGAACCGGAAGAAAAAAGACGCCGTAACATCGCAGATGACCAGAATGTCACGATGTTACGGCGCCCTATAGAGAGCACTCAGGAAGAAGTTTTATGCAGCTGCAGTCAAGCGGATGCTGTTATTCCAGGGGTCTAGGAAGGTCAGTGCCGAGCCCTCATTGTTTGATTCGATGCCCGAGAACTTGAGGCGATCGCGTACAGCTTCGATGGTCTGCCCCTCAGGAACAGTCAGGTTTACAACCCCCAAGCCGAGGGTCTTCTGACGCGGTGACGCACCGGCCGAGTTCCAGGTGTTCATCGCCATGTGGTGGTGGTAGCCTCCCGCTGAAACGAACAGCGCCTGCGAACCAAAGCGTGAAGTCTCATCAAAGCCGAGAGCCTTGACGTAGAACTTGTGCGCGGTTTCAACATCGCCCACCTGCAGGTGCACGTGGCCGACTTTACCGGTCAGATTCGGCCCTTCGGTAATGGTCTTGCCGATTTCCTCATCAGTGGCGTGCTTCTTAATAAACGCCACGGGATCAATATAGAGGGTATCCATCGCCACGTGACCGTTGTTCCACTGCCACTGCTCACGAGGACGGTCATGGTAAAGCTCAACGCCGTTACCTTCAGGATCAGCGAAATAGAACGCTTCGGACACCAGGTGGTCACCGGCACCGGTGTAACGCTCCTGGTAACGAGCCAGGGTGCTCACCAATGACAGCGCGAGATCATGCGGATTATCAAACAGAACTGCTACGTGAAAAAGACCAGCTTCAGTGCGTGAGGGGTGACGCAACGTCGCATCGTGCTCAAGAATAAGAATGAGCTTATCCCCCAACCCCAACCAGGTCTCATTGTTGTCGGTCGGGATTTCTTGCAGACCAACACCGGTGGTGTAGAAGTCGTAGACAGCCTTCATATCGCGAACGCGCAAGCGAACTGCGCCCATGTCTGTCTGTGCGGGAAGTTTATCGAGAACGTTCATGGCTATCTTCTTTCTTGGTCTATTTCACGAACAAGAATTACTTTACGAGTAAACTATTTTGAATGTCAAGAAAAACTTTCCAAGGAATCTATTTTTTGTGTCAGTTCTAATGCGGTTCTTATAAATACAGACAACAGCGCAGACAGGATGCTGTAGTCAACTGGCTTGGGGCTGGCATTTATGGGAAGTTGACTACAGCATCCTGGCGCACCCACGCTCAGTACAAGGACGCAGGTATGCACGTCGCCAGCTGGCATCGGGACTGGCGTGAATCATGGGCGAGCGCGAAAAAGTTCAGAACCAGCGAGTTTTCGCGAGCCCATGAGAGGGACTGCTGGCGACTGCATACTCTGCGTCCGTACCTGCAGTTGATGATAATGTTTCGATACCGCCGGCATGCTCAACTAGCCAATCAAAACCTGCTAGTCTTCAAGCATCCTTGCCACCGCCGGGAAGATATATTCCAGGTTGAGCGGTGCCTGGTTTTCATGGTCAGATGCGCCGGGCTGCACCCAGCGGAACTCGTCGATTTCCGCAGAGGGTTTCAGGGCGTCCAATATTTTCCGGTCAAGACGCGGTGCCATGAAGACGTTGGCTCGCACCAGCATGTCGGGCTCGTTGAGGGCTGCGGTTTGAAAGATACCCACTTTGAACAGGCTATCTTCTGACAGTTCAAGGCCAAGTTCTTCTGATACTTCGCGGACGCCCGTCTGCGCGGGATTCTCCCCCGGCTCTGGTTTTCCGCCGGGCATCATAAAGCCGGTGGTTCCGCGTTTGCGCACCGTCAGAATTTCGTTGTGCTCATTGACAAAAACGACGGCGCTTACTTCGATAACACGCATGTTTATTTCAGCTGTTCTTTCAGGTAGTCGCGCAAGACAACTGCGTGGTTAATCTTTTCGTCTTTGGCGGCGTAGAGCAGTACCAGCTCTTTTTTCTTCGACTGTTTTAGCTGGTCGATGAGTTCACCGGCTTCATCGCGCTCGTCCAACTCGTGCCGATACTTATCTGAGAACTCTTCGAAGCGGTCTTCACGGTGGTCAAACCATTTACGCAGGTCGGTGCTGGGCGCTAAATCTTTCGCCCATTCATCGAGCGCCGCGTCCTCTTTTGCCACGCCGCGCGGCCACACGCGATCCACCAGCCAGCGCAGGGCGCTACCGGTGCTCGCATCATCGTAGATTCGCTGAACGGTGATCTTCATGAGAACTCCTTGTGAGGGTTGAACGTCATATACGTCTTATCTCCACCCTACAACGCAACATTTTTTAGTGAGGGGTGGCACATCGGGTAATGTAACTATTGACACTGCCCGTATTTATCTCAAGGGAGAGGCCTTACATGGCAAAGATTATTTACACTCACACTGACGAAGCGCCGCTGCTGGCGACTTACTCGTTCAAGCCGATTCTTGAGGCTTTTGCCACCAGCGCGGGCGTCGAGATTGAAACTCGCGACATCTCACTATCAGGTCGCATTATTGCGCAGTTCCCGGAGCGCCTGACCGAAGAACAGCGTCAGCCCGATGCTTTGGCTGAGCTTGGCGAGCTGGCAAAGAAGCCCGAAGCTAACATCATCAAGCTTCCCAACATTTCAGCATCCGTTCCGCAGCTCAAGGCAGCCATCAAGGAACTTCAGGAAAAGGGCTACGACCTGCCCAACTACCCTGACGAAGTTAAGACTGATGAGGACAAGGACGTTCGCGCTCGCTACGACAAGGTTAAGGGTTCAGCGGTGAACCCCGTTCTGCGGGAGGGTAACTCAGACCGCCGCGCTCCCCTGTCAGTAAAGAATTACGCTCGCAAGAACCCGCACAAGATGGGTGCTTGGTCAGCTGATTCGAAGACCAACGTTGCAACCATGGGCGTCCACGACTTCAAGACCAACGAGAAGTCAGTCATTCTTGAGCAGGATGATACCCTCGTCATCAAGCACGTTGCAGCTGACGGCACCGAGACCGTCCTCAAGGAATCACTGCCGGTTCTCAAGGGTGAAATCATCGACGGCACCTACCTGGATGCAGCAAAGCTTGATGAGTTCTTGAAGGCTCAGATTGCTCGTGCCAAAGAAGAAGGCGTGCTGTTCTCCGTGCACCTGAAGGCAACCATGATGAAGGTTTCAGACCCCCTCATCTTCGGCCACGTGGTACGTGCTTACTTCTCAGAACTGTTTGAGAAGCACGGTAAGGCTCTTGAAGAAGCTGGCCTGAACGGCAACAACGGTCTGGCTGCAATTCTCGACGGCATCAGCACCCTACCTGCGGATATTCAGGACGACGTTCATGCGCTCATCGAAAAGGGCTTCTCGGACGGCCCCGATTTGGCAATGGTGAACTCCGCTAAGGGCATCACCAACCTGCACGTTCCCTCAGACGTTATTGTGGACGCTTCCATGCCCGCGATGATCCGCACCTCCGGCCACATGTGGAACAAGGACGACGCTGAGCAGGACACCCTGGCAGTTCTGCCCGACTCATCCTACGCTGGCATCTACCAGATAGTCATTGATGACTGCAAGAAGAACGGCGCGTTTGACCCCACCACCATGGGTACCGTTCCTAACGTTGGTCTGATGGCGCAGAAGGCTGAAGAGTACGGCTCACATGACAAGACCTTCGAGATTGCTGCTGACGGTAAGGTTCAGGTTGTAAACTCCGCTGGCGATGTTCTGATTGAACACGAAGTTTCAACAGGTGACATTTGGCGTGCATGCCAGACCAAGGACATCCCCGTTCAGGACTGGATTAAGCTGGCGGTAACTCGCGCACGCGATTCAAAGACTCCCGCAGTCTTCTGGTTGGATGAAAAGCGCGCACACGATGCTAACCTCATCAAGAAGATTGAGCAGTACCTGCCCGAGCATGACACCGAGGGTCTGGATATCCGCATCCTCTCACCCGAGGACGCAACCCAGTTCTCAATCGACCGCATCCGCAAGGGTGAGGACACCATTTCGGTGACCGGTAACGTTCTGCGTGACTACAACACCGACCTCTTCCCGATTTTGGAGCTCGGCACCTCAGCGAAGATGCTCTCCATTGTTCCCTTGATTAACGGTGGCGGCCTGTTCGAGACCGGTGCGGGTGGTTCTGCACCTAAGCATGTTCAGCAGCTGGTTGAAGAAAACCACTTGCGCTGGGATTCATTGGGTGAGTTCTTGGCGATTGCGGCGTCCTTCGAGCACTTGGCGAAGAAGTACGACAATGCTTCGGCTCAGGTTCTGGCAGACACCCTGGACGCTGCCACCGGTACCTTCTTGAACGAGAACAAGTCCCCCTCACGCAAGGTCGGCGAGATCGACAACCGTGGCTCACACTTCTACCTGGCTAAGTACTGGGCTGAAGAGCTGGCAAAGCAGAGCGCGGACGCTGGTTTGGCTGAGAAGTTCGCGCCGGTGGCTAAGGCTATGGATGAGAAGGAAGAGCAGATCGTTTCTGAGCTGCTCGGCGTGCAGGGCTCCGCGGCTGATCTCGGCGGCTATTATAAGCCCGTTGATGAAAAGGCAAGTGGCGTGATGCGTCCGAGTGAGACCCTCAATGAAATTGTGGAGGGGCTGAAGTAAAAGCTTCGGCCTTTACAAGTAAATAAAAGCAAAGTGGCTGGGCCTTCATACGGGAGTATGAAAGCCCAGCATAGTATAGGAAACAAAATGATTACGGACATTGAAATTAACAACATTGGACTATTCAAAAAAGCTAAATATAGCGATTTAAAAAAAATCAACATTGTATACGCAGAAAACGGAAAAGGAAAGACAACTTTTACCGACATTTTCCAATCTCATAAAGATTCCAAAACATCAATCATATCAACTAGAAAGACAATCGACAGCAACGAAAATCCACTGATAAAAATACAGCACGATACAACTCCTGCAACAATATTTGCTAATAACTCTTGGAGAAATAGAATATCTTCTGATATTCACATTTTTAACACAAGATTTATTGAGAAAAACATCTATAACGGTCAAGAAATTAGCGCCGAAAATCGAAAAAATCTCCTAACATTTGCACTAGGTGAAAATTCAGTTAATGCTTCTATTAAAATTGATAAAATCAATAAATTAGAAGGGATAATTAAAAAAAATAAAACAGCCCAGGAGAAAAACCTCAATAAGATCTGCTTAACACATAGTATCAAGATTGATGACGTCCGCTCTGAAATGCCCAGCAATATCGAGGAATGTGATAATGAAATTTCAAAGAGGCTTATTCAAAAGTCCTCCCAGCCGCATAAAACACCAACCCCCGAACCACCGCAAACACCCGCCCATACACGCTCAGCGGCCGCCGGAAACCTGTATGCAAAACCCGCCACGTCTTGACCTGCGCGATAACCCGC
>NZ_JAAXPV010000010.1 GCF_012396615.1 Rothia terrae
GTTGCAACGGTTCTTCCGGTATGGCTTGAGGTTATTTGTAGAGATTTAACGCTCATATTTTTGCCGCTGGTGGGGCCGTTGTCTAGTTGGTGGGTGTGGGATTTGCTCTTACTTTTGAATAAGCCTCTTCATAGATTTTGCCCTCTTTGCACTTATCTAGCGAAAGAACCATTACTGTGTGTGAAACTCCGTCGCTTCTACCGGTTGCTCCTTACTCCGATGAATTTGCTGAACGCTATCGAAAAGCAGGGATGTGGGTTGATGAGACCATTCCCGAATTTCTTGAAAACTCTTGCACGGACTTTGCAGAAAATCTAGCTGTCGTTGCGGTCTCGCATCAAAAGATGTCACAAGGTGAGTCCGATCTGGTGGCGAGGCTGACGTATGCAGAGCTGCGGGAACAGGCGCTGCTGGCTGCGGCTCGTGTGTGAGACACCGGTGTGCGGCCGGGGGATCGCGTCCTGCTTCAATTACCTAATATCGCCGAATACCTCGTGTATTTATTAGGTATTTTTTGGGCTGGGGGAATTCCCGTCTTTTGTCTTCCTGCTCATCGGGCATCGGATCTAATTCACTTTGCTATAAAATCTGATGCTTCAGCGCATGTATTTTCTTCGCGCACTACCGGTGCAGATTTTCAGCAGCTACACCGGTCAGTCGCCTCGGCTGTGCAGGACCAGCAATGCCGTAGGTTAGCCGGTATCGACGCATCCTTGCCCTATGATACGGAGAAGTCTGAATCTTTCACCCCTGCACAGCCCGTCATCAATACTGATAGGACGCGAAAGAGCGAGCAGGTTGCCTTCTTGCAGCTTTCAGGTGGCACCACGGGGCTTTCCAAGCTCATCCCTAGAACTCACGCTGATTATTTGTATTCGGTGCGTCAGTCGGCGAAGATCTGTCAGCTGAATCAGGAAAGTACCCTGCTAGTTGTTTTGCCTGCATCTCACAAATTCGCCATGAGTTCCGCGGGCATTTTAGGGGCAATATACACCGGTAGCACCATTGTCTTTGCGGCCGATCCTAGCCCGAAAACTGCATTTACTTTAATCGAGCAAGAAAAAGTGAGGGTGGTGCAACTTGTGCCGCCTCTCGCTCAGGCGTGGTTGGCTTCCGCTCCTAAGCGTCAACCCAACCTAGAAACCTTAGAACTGATTCAATACCTCTTCAACGCTCGGATTCATACGAGCACGGCGCGCTGTACTGCATTCATCCGGCGGGTGGATTGTCGTGGTGCTACTCATCGATGACCAAATATCTACCGTGGGATTTCCCGGTGTGGGGTATACAGGCTAGGGGAGTGCTGTCGCCCGATCAACAGCCCGCGTCCTTAGAAGTGATGGCTCGCGATTACTTGGCAGAAATTCGAAAGGTACACCGAGGCGGTCCCCTTCATATTGTGGGTTGGTCTCTGGGCGGTATGGTGGCGCAAGTATTAGCTGCTATTGCCTATGAGGAAGACTTGCCGATCGGCACTGTAGCCTTACTCGATGCTTATCCCTCTGAAGCTGAAAGCAATATTGAGCATCCGCCGTATGAGGACGCGATTTCGTCGGTGCTGGCGATGGCCGGACTCGAAGACGATGTGCTCAACGGGCAATTTACTCCTGCTGCCTTAGCGGAGGCACTGACGGAGCACGCATCGCCGATGGCAGGTTTATCTTCTGACGCGATTGATGCTTTGCTAGTGACTTACCTGAACACTGCAAAGATTTTGAGGGAATATGCGCATCCGGTGCTTGAAACAGATGTGCTGTTCTTTAGCGCGCTGAAAGCTGGTGTGGGTAAAGACCATAATCCTAACGAATGGTTGCCGTACATCGGCGGAGAGCTGAAAGAAATCGGTATTGATTGCACTCACCGTGAGATGACGCAGGCTGGGCCTATGTCACTGATTGGTCCGGCTATTGCGCGGGAGGTTTTGCGATGAGCAAAGCAGTAACTTCTGCTACCGCACCAACGGAGCGCCGACAAATACCGGTAGCTGTTATTGTGATTTATCTGTGCGCGATGGCAATCAATGGTTTTGACGGAACCGTGGTGGTGCCCGTTCTACCAGCAATTGCTCACGATTTTTCGGTGTCCCCGGAGTCGCTTGGATCAATTGAGTGGTCTTTCTTGTTCACATCTGCGGTGGTGTTACCCGCAGCCGCGTGGCTAACGCATTGGCAGGGTACTTCCCGGATTTTTTACTGGTGCTTGGCGGGACTTAGCATCGGTCTTGTCTTATCAGCCTGCGCACCGAACCCAGCGCTACTAGTGGCTGCCCGATTGGTGCAGGGAGCAAGCTCAGGCATTTTGGTGCCGGTTGGTTTAGCGCTGATGTACAAGGACGCAACGGGCGAAGACCGTCTGCGAATTGCCCGGTGGACGCTGGTGCCGCTCACCATTGCACCGATGCTTGGTCCGGTGGTCGGTGGCGTAGTAGCTGAGCATTGGGGATGGCGCTGGATCTTTGGTGCCCTAGCGCTTCTTTCGATGTGTACATGGGCGGCGGCTTATACCCTGCTACCGCGAAAACGCACCATCGATAGTGGTGTGAGAGGTCACCTTGATATTGTGGGGTTGTTCCTGCTGGCTGCGGGCACCGGTGCCCTCACCCTTGTTGCGCCGCTCATGGGCGAATCTATTCAGACTCACGGCATTGTATTCTGGCGCTTTGCGGTGCTAATTGCTGTTGCCGGAGCGGGAGTTATAGCTTTGATCGCGTGTGTCAGGCGAAGTCTGACATCAGAATTCCCGGTATTAGCTCTTGAGGTCTTCCGTTCGCCCCTGTACAGGTTCAGCGTCTTATCTATCAGTACCGCATCACTTGCACTATCGGGCTTCTTGTTTTTCTTGCCGCTCATGCTCAGCGCGCAGGGTCACAGTCTTCAGTCCATTGGGGTAACGATGTTCCCCGAAACTCTGGGGCTTTTATTGGGCAGTCAGATGATGATGCATCTGAATAAGAAGTTCGGTTCTCGATGCACAATGCTCGGTGGCTTGATGGTTGCGCTCGGGGCTTTGATTCCGATACTTCTGATGCAATTGCCACTTGTGGCCGTAGGACTACTTCTTTTGGTCTTTGGTGTCGGTTTGAGCCAGCACGTTTTGCTGGGGCAAGCTGCTGCATTCAATGACATTGCACCGGAGCAAACTGAGGATGCCACTACTTTATTTATCGTGATTCGCACAGTACTGAGTGCGTGGGGAGTGGTGTTGGTGATGTCATTAATCCATGCTGAGCCGAATAGATGGGGGAGTGAACCGTCATATTCCGTTGCTTGTGCGCTGGGGCTTCTGATAGTTGGTGCAGGGGTGTGTCTTCTTGCGCTTCCGGCACATCGATGGCAAGAAGCAACCTCCACAGAGCCGCCTCAAGAACAAGAGTGAACCATGCAGTACACATCACTTTTAATCCTTGAAAACACCCCTGTTACCTGAAAATATGCTGTGCTAAGATTGTAAATCTGTGTGGATTACTCTATCTATACAAACCACGGATTTTTCCGTGCCAAAGCATAATGCCGCTACATCAGTGGGCACTCGCCCGCAACCGATGCGGGTCAAATGTTCCTGGCATGGCCAAATCCCAGGCGTAACCGCTAACCCACTTTTCATCACGAAAAAAGGGACCGGTGCGTCACAATCCCGTAAAAATGTTCCGCAAGGCTGGCCCACAAAATACCGTGCGGTCGGAACCGGTGAGACGACAGGAGAAATATGATTCAGCAGGAGTCACGACTGAAGGTCGCTGACAACACTGGTGCTAAGGAAATCCTTACCATCCGTGTTCTCGGTGGTTCTGCACGTCGTTACGCAGGCATTGGCGACATCATCGTCGCTACCGTCAAGGATGCAATCCCTGGCGGCACCGTAAAGAAGGGCGACGTCGTTAAGGCAGTTGTCGTTCGCACCAAGAAGGAAACCCGTCGCCCGGACGGTTCCTACATCAAGTTTGATGAGAACTCAGCAGTTATCATCAAGAACACTGATGGTGATCCCCGCGGTACCCGTATTTTCGGACCCGTCGGTCGCGAGTTGCGCGATAAGAAGTTCATGAAGATTATCTCGCTCGCTCCGGAGGTGCTCTAACCCATGGCTAAGATTAAGTCAGGCGACCTCGTTCAGGTTATCGCAGGTGCAGACCGCGGTAAGCAGGGCAAGGTACTCAAGGTATTCCCTAAGACCGAACGTGTACTCGTTGAAGGCGTAAAGGTCGTCACCAAGCACACCAAGGCTAACCCGATGACCGGTGCAGCCGGCGGCATTGAAAAGGTTGAGGCTCCGATTCACGTATCAAACGTCGCAATCGTTGATCCCGAGACCAAGAAGCCGACCCGCGTTGGCTACCGCCTCGAGACTGAAGAGCGCAATGGCAAGACCCGCACCAACCGCGTGCGCGTTGCCAAGAGCTCGGGTAAGGACATCTAATGACCGAAACCAAGATCACCCCTCGCCTCAAGACCAAGTTCAACGACGAGGTAACCAAGGCACTGCAGGAAGAATTCTCATACGAGAACGTTATGCAGGCTCCCAAGGTTGTCAAGGTAGTTGTAAACATGGGTGTTGGTGAAGCTGCTAAGGACGCGAAGCTCATGGATGGTGCTGTTCGCGACCTTGCCGCAATCACCGGTCAGAAGCCGATGGTTACCCGTGCAAAGAAGTCAATTGCACAGTTCAAGCTCCGTGAAGGTCAGCCCATCGGTGCGCACGTTACTCTTCGTGGCGATCGCATGTGGGAATTCCTGGATCGTTTGATCTCATTGGCTCTGCCCCGTATCCGCGACTTCCGTGGTCTCTCAGACCGCCAGTTCGACGGCAACGGTAACTACACCTTCGGTTTGACCGAACAGTCAATGTTCCACGAAATCGATCAGGATTCAATCGATCGCGTTCGCGGTATGGATATCACCATTGTGACCTCCGCAAAGACTGACGAAGAAGGCCGCGCACTTATCAAGGCGCTTGGCTTCCCGTTCAAGACCCAGTAACAACTACGTTGTAGGTCCCTCCCAATAATTTTCAAGGGTGAGGAAACCACAGCGAGGAAGGGCTAAAGCCCACTATGACTATGACAGATCCTGTCGCAGATATGCTGACTCGTTTGCGCAACGCAAACTCTGCATACCACGACTCAGTATCTATGCCCAACTCAAAGCTGAAGTCTCACATTGCTGAGATCCTGAAGGCTGAGGGCTACATCGCTGACTTCAAGGTAGAGGACGCTAAGGTTGGCAAGACCTTGACCCTCGAACTGAAGTTCGGCCCCTCACGTGAGCGCTCCATCGTAGGCGTTCGTCGTATCTCCAAGCCGGGTCTGCGTGTATACGCAAAGTCAACCAACCTGCCTCAGGTTCACGGTGGCCTCGGTATCGCAATCCTGTCAACCTCTTCAGGTCTGCTCACTAACAAGCAGGCTGCGAAGAAGGGTGTTGGCGGCGAAGTCGTCGCTTACATCTGGTAGTCGGTAAGAAGAGAAAGGAAGAGCAAATGTCACGTATTGGACGTCTCCCCATCTCGGTTCCTGCCGGCGTTGAGGTTAAGATTGATGGCAACGTAGTTGCTGTAAAGGGTCCCAAGGGCGAACTGTCCCGCGAGATCTCAGCACCTATCACCGTTGCTCAGAATGACGGCGAAATCGTAGTTTCCCGTCCGAACGACGAGCGTGAATCACGCTCACTGCACGGTCTTTCACGCACCCTGATCAACAACATGATCATCGGTGTCACCGAAGGCTACACTAAGAAGCTCGAAATCGTTGGTACCGGTTACCGCGTGATGGCAAAGGGTTCCGACCTGGAATTCGCACTGGGCTACTCACACCCCATCAGCATCAAGGCACCCGAGGGTATCACCTTTGCTGTAGAGGGCGCTAACAAGCTGTCAATCTCAGGTATTGATAAGCAGCTCGTTGGTCACGTAGCAGCTAACATCCGTGGTCTGCGTAAGCCTGATCCCTACAAGGGCAAGGGCGTTCGCTACGAAGGCGAGCAGATCCGCCGCAAGGTCGGAAAGGCTGGTAAGTAATAATGGCTATCAAGACAAAGTCAGCTGCACGCGCACGTCGTCACGCACGCGTTCGCAAGTACATTTCAGGTACTTCAGCACGTCCGCGTCTGAGCGTTACCCGCTCATCACGCCACATGTTCGTTCAGGTTATCGACGATACCAAGGGTCACACCTTGGCATACGCTTCAACCATGGAAGCAGACCTGCGCAACGCATCAGATCTCGATAAGACTGCTAAGGCTAAGCGCGTTGGCGAGCTCGTTGCAGAGCGCGCTAAGGCAGCTGGCGTTGAGTCAGTTGTATTCGACCGCGGTGGTAACAAGTACCACGGTCGTGTAGCAGCAGTAGCTGAAGGCGCACGCGAAGGAGGCCTGGCACTCTAATGAGCGAGCAGACTGTAAACGAAAAGGAAACTCAGGTGACTGAAGCAACTGCAGAAGCAGCTGAAACCACCGAGAACTCCAAGCGCGAAGATCGCCGCAACAACCGCGGCGAGCGTGGCGGCCGTGGCCGTGGCGAGCGCGGTGGCCGCAACAACCGCGGTCGCGAAGAGGAGAAAGACAAGTTCATTGAGCGCGTTGTAACCATTAACCGCGTTTCCAAGGTCGTCAAGGGTGGTCGTCGCTTTAGCTTCACCGCACTCGTCGTTGTTGGTGACGGTAACGGCATGGTTGGCGTTGGCTACGGCAAGGCTAAGGAAGTTCCCGCAGCTATTGCTAAGGGTGTTGAGGAAGCAAAGAAGAACTTCTTCCGCGTTCCCCGCATCGAAGGCCGCACCATTCCTCACCGCGTTCAGGGTGAGCGCGCAGCAGGCGTAGTTATGCTCCGTCCTGCTACCGCAGGTACCGGTGTTATCGCTGGTGGTCCTGTTCGCGCGGTACTTGAAGCAGCAGGTATTCACGACGTGCTCTCCAAGTCACTCGGTTCTTCAAACCAGATCAACATCGTTCACGCAACTATTGAAGCATTGCGTCAGCTCGAGGAACCCGTTGCTGTTGCAGCCCGCCGTGGCCTGCCCAACGACGAGGTTATCCCTGTGTACTTGCTCAACGCTCAGAACGAAAAGGCAGGTGCGTAATGACCGGTAAGCGTATTAAGCCCAGCGACGCAAAACTGGAAATCACCCAGGTCAAGTCCTACGTTGGTGAAAAGCAGAACATGCGCGACACCCTTCGTTCACTCGGTCTCAAGCGTCCGGGTAACACTGTTGTCCGTACTGCTGATGCTGTGACCGTTGGCATGATCAACACTGTCGCTCACCTCGTGAAGGTTGAGGAGGTCAAGTAAAGATGGCAGAACAGAACGACGCTATCAAGATTCACGATCTGCGCCCGGCTCCGGGTGCCCACAAAGCAAAGACCCGCGTTGGCCGTGGCGAAGGCTCAAAGGGTAAGACTGCAGGTCGCGGTACCAAGGGTCAGAAGGCACGTTACCAGGTAAAGGCTGGTTTCGAAGGTGGTCAGCTGCCGCTGCATATGCGCCTTCCGAAGCTCCGTGGCTTCAAGAACCCCTTCCGTACCGAGTACCAGGTTGTTAACTTGGATCGCATCTCAGAACTGTTCCCCGAGGGTGGCGACGTCACCGTTGAGGCACTGGTTGCAAAGGGTGCTGTTCGCAAGAACGAGCTGGTTAAGGTTCTCGGCAACGGCGACCTCACCGTCAAGGTGAACGTTACCGTTGACAAGGCTTCAGCAAGCGCAATCGAGAAGATCGAGGCTGCTGGCGGTTCAGTAACCGTTAAGTAAGTAGCTTTGTAAAAGTGGCTATGTCTTCCCCTTCAAGGGAAGTGCATAGCCACTTTTTGTTTTAAATTTGTTCAGTTTTTCTAAGTTACTTTTCAGCTGTGCGATGTAACCGGTGTTAGCTGGCTTATCTTTTGGTGCGCGAGACTGAAAGTTTGTAGCATTCGCGCTAGACTGTTCAGAAGTATGTATTCAGGTAGGGCAATACTCTGTGTCCTTCCTGAGCGAAAAAATTTCAGGAGGACATGTGCTGAGCGCTTTAGGTCGGGCTTTTAAAACCCCCGATCTGCGAAACAAGCTGTTGTTTACCCTGGGCATTATCGTGATTTACCGTATTGGCGTGTTTATTCCTGCGCCAGGTGTCTCTTTTGGAAACGTGCAGCAGTGTATGGCTACTGCTAGTGCTTCTGGTGGAGTCTTTGACATGGTGAATCTCTTCAGCGGTGGCGCTTTGTTGCAGCTGTCGATTTTTGCTCTGGGTGTGATGCCGTATATTACGGCGAGCATTATTGTGCAGCTTCTACGCGTGGTTATTCCACGATTCCAAGAACTTCATGAAGAGGGCGCGCAGGGTCAGACTAAGCTGACTCAGTACACCCGTTACCTGACTATCGGTCTGGCATTTTTGAACGCGACCACCATCGTGTCATTGGCACGCTCTGGTTCTTTGCTTCCTGGCTGTACTTTGCCTGTTATTCCTGACGATAGCTTGATTCACATTTTGTTGATTATCATTACGCTGGTTGCAGGTACTGGCGTCATTATGTGGCTCGGTGAGCAGATTACTGAAAAGGGCGTTGGCAACGGTATGTCACTGCTTATTTTCACTTCAATCGCATCAAGCTTCCCGACCGCACTGGGCGACATTCAGCGCACCCTGGGCTGGGGAATTTTTGCGGGCATCGTTGCGATTGGTCTGCTGACCATTATTGCTGTGGTCTTCGTTGAGCAGTCTCAGCGTCGCATCCCTGTTCAGTACGCTAAGCGCATGGTTGGACGCCGCACTATCGGTGGTACGACCACTTACATCCCGCTCAAGGTCAACATGGCTGGAGTTATCCCCGTCATTTTTGCATCGTCATTGCTGATGCTCCCGGGTATGCTTGCGCAGTTCAACACCCCGCAGGATGGCTCTGAACCCGCTCCTTGGGTGACTTGGATTAGCACCTACCTGGTGCGCGGCGACCACCCGCTGTATATGCTCTTGTACTTTTTGCTGATTATCGGTTTTGCATACTTCTATGTATCCATTACCTTCAATCCAGAAGAAGTCGCTGGCAACATGAAGAAGTATGGCGGTTTCATTCCGGGCTACCGTGCAGGGCGCCCCACTGAGCGTTACCTCAGCTACGTGTTGAACCGTATTACTTTGCCCGGTGCATTGTACTTGGGCATCGTTGCATTGATTCCGCTGGTTGCGTTGGTTCTGTTCAATGCAAACCAGAACTTCCCGTTCGGTGGTACATCTTTGCTTATTATTGTCGGTGTCGGTCTTGATACTGTGAAGCAGATCGACGCTCAACTCCAACAACGTCATTACGAAGGATTGCTACGATGAATCGTTTGCTCATTATTGGTCCTCCCGGTGCAGGCAAAGGCACCCAGGCTGTTCGCATCGCTGAAAAGCTGAATATCCCTGCCATCTCTACCGGCGATATCTTCCGTAAGAACATTAAGGAAGAAACCGAACTCGGTAAAGAAGCTAAGAGCTACATCGATTCAGGCAACCTGGTTCCTGACTCAGTGACCAACAATATGGTACGTGCTCGTTTGGCTGAAGAAGACGCTTCAAACGGCTTCTTGCTCGACGGTTACCCCCGTAACGTAGCTCAGGTTCAGGAGCTCGACAGCATCCTTGAAGACATGGGTGTTGAGATTGGTCGTGTGCTCTTGCTCGTAGCTGATAACGATGAGCTCGTTCAGCGTCTGCTGAACCGCGCAGCTGAGCAGGGTCGTTCAGATGATAATGAAGAAGTCATTCGTCACCGACTGAAGGTGTATGAGGAAGAAACCGCTCCTTTGGTTGCTCTTTACACCGAGCGCGGTATCGTCAAGGAAATTAACGGCCTTGGTGATATCGATGAGGTTACAGAACGCATCTTGGATGCTCTCAAGTAAATCTTGAGAACGTTGTGCCCCCGGTCATTGCGGGGGCACACTTTTTTAAGCAGTATTAGTTAGTTACGCGCGATGAACCTTACCCCGCGTCCTTGGAAGATAGAAAGAAAATAGATGCGACGTATTGAATATAAAAGTGATGCCCAACTTGCCATGATGGCCAAAGCAGGCGTCGTTACCTCGCGAGCCTTGGACGCGGCAGTTGCAGCTACCCGCCCCGGTGTTACTACCGGTGATCTTGACTTGGCGTTCCGTGAGGTCTTGGCTGAGAATAATGCAACCTCAAACTTCTTGGGGTATTACGATTACCCCGCAACTATTTGCGCGTCTGTAAACGATGAAGTGGTGCACGGTATTCCCGGTTCTAGGGTTCTTGAGGATGGCGATATGATTTCCATCGATGGCGGCGCAATTATCACTGAACCTAGCGGAAAGAAGTGGAACGGCGATTCTGCTCGCACTGTATTGGTCGGAAATATTTCTGATGAGCGTCGTGAGCTTTCAGAAATTACGAGGGCCGCATTGTGGCACGGTATTGCTGCTGCAGCATCAGCCCGCAAGGTCGGTGAAATTGGTGTAGCTATTGAGGACTTTGTGCGTTCAGAAACCGGCGATAAGTACGGCATTATTGAAGATTTTGTGGGCCACGGCATCGGTTCGCAGATGCACATGGCGCCCGATGTGTTGAACTATGCTGCTCGTGATCTCGGTCCGCGCCTCAAAAAAGGTATGGCTCTAGCGATTGAACCGATGCTGGTAACCGGTTCAATTGAGACGACGACTTTAGAGGACGAGTGGACTGTTGTCACCCACGACGGCGGGGACGCGTGTCAGTGGGAACATTCGGTAGCTTTCCATTCTGAAGGTATTTGGGTTCTTACTGCTGAGGACGGCGGTGCATCGGAGCTTTCCAAGCTTGGCGTTACCGTGAAACCGATTCCTGCCTAAGACAGATTTTTACTAAGGATTTTTATGACTGAAACAACCACTAAGACTCCGGTTGAGATCTCACCGATTCGTCCTGAAGCGGGCAAGATCGCGCTGAAGGCTCCTCGCCGTGAACAGCCTCCAAAGCATATTGCTGATTTCGATATGGCTGGTCGTCGTGAGTTCCTTCAGGAGCTGGGGTACAAGCCTTTTCGTGCGTCGCAGCTGTCTAAGCACTATTTTGAGCGCTTGGTGACTGATCCTGAGCAAATGACAGATTTGCCGGCTGCTGAGCGTGAGGAGATGGTTGCTAAGGCTATGCCTCAGCTGCTGACCACAGTGCGTACTCTAGAAGCTGATGGGGGAGACACCCTCAAGGTTGTTCACCGTCTTTTTGATGGGGCTCTCGTTGAGTCTGTGATTATGCGTTATGACAACCGCGTTACGATGTGTATTTCTTCTCAGGCCGGTTGCGGAATGAACTGCCCTTTCTGTGCGACGGGACAGCAGGGGCTTACCCGAAATCTTTCAACCGCTGAAATTGTTGAGCAGGTTGTTGCAGGTGCGCGTTACCTCAAGCAGATGAAGGGCTTAGAAGAAGCAGAAGGCGGTAGTGAAGATACCCGTCCCCTGCGCGTCTCAAACATTGTTTTTATGGGTATGGGCGAGGCTCTTGCTAACTATAAGCGTACTATGGGTGCGGTTCACCGACTCATTGATTCTTCGCCCGAAGGTCTCGGTATTTCTGCTCGCGGTATCACCATGTCGACTGTTGGTTTGGTTCCGGGTATCCGTAAATTTGAGATGGAAGAGTTGCCTGTTACTTTGGCGCTATCTCTTCACGCACCGGATGATGAGCTTCGTGATGAACTGATTCCCATCAACACTCACTGGAAAGTTGATGAAACCTTGGACACGGCATACAGCTATTACCGCACGACCGGTCGCCGTGTGTCTATCGAATACGCGCTTATTCGCGATATCAACGATCAAGGATGGCGCGCTGATCTGCTGGGTAAGAAACTTGCGCAGCGTGGACGCGGCTGGGTACATGTCAACCCGATTCCGCTGAATCCGACCCCCGGTTCTAAATGGACGGCATCACGCAAGGGCGTTGAGCAGAACTTCGTTGAGCGTCTGCGTTCACACGGAATTCCAGTAACTGTCCGCGATACTCGTGGTAGCGATATTGATGGTGCTTGCGGTCAGCTGGCAGCGCAAGACGACTAACCCCTACGAGAGCCCAGAGTAGCGAACCGATAACCAACTGATAAAAATGCATAGCGGGTTTGTTTGATATACAACTCACACAAATTAAGTGAATCAAAGCATTAACTTATTTGACTGAGTACCGTAAACTTATGAGTTGGTTGTCTGTGCCGTTCATAAAACAGGCATCTCTTGTCGCTTTCTGTAAGAAGGCACAGGAGAAACAGATATAACAATCAACTGCCCCTGCAGATGCAGTAGGGCACCGAACGTTAGCGGAGGATATGGCCAAGAAAGACGGCGTCATTGAGATTGAAGGCTCTGTGGTAGAAGCTCTGCCCAACGCAATGTTCCGCGTTGAGCTGGACAACGGTCACAAGGTTCTTGCACACATCTCAGGTAAGATGCGTCAGCACTACATTCGAATCCTACCTGAGGACCGAGTAGTAGTGGAGCTGAGCCCTTACGACCTTTCCCGTGGTCGTATCGTTTACCGCTACAAATAACCACGAACGCAAACGTCGCGCATAGGTGCGGCGTTTACGCCGTGTAAAAGGGGGTAATAGTTCAGTTCACGCTGAACCTCTTATCCCGCAAGTGTCAATGCAAATAATTGCAATCAACGCAAAGGAATGCGATGAAGGTCAAGCCGAGCGTTAAGCCGATCTGCGATAAGTGCAAAGTGATCCGCCGTAATAGCGTGGTCATGGTGATCTGCGAAAACCCGCGCCACAAGCAGCGTCAGGGCTAATTTTTATCCCTCACGCTCTTTAGAGTGAAAAACTGCTTCGATGATAAGAATCGAAGCAGTCACATGAAATAAGGCACCGCTTCTCGTTCAAACGAGAATACCTCCGGATTCAGAGGCCGGGGACCGAAAAGAACTTTCGGGCAGTGATGCCGAAGACCTCTGGTAATAACAAGGAGAACGCCCCATATGGCACGTCTCGCTGGAGTGGATATTCCTCGCGAAAAGCGCGTGGAAGTAGCTCTTACTTACATCTACGGCGTGGGCAAGACCCGTGCAAAGGAAGCTCTTGCTGCAACCGGTGTCTCACCCGACATCCGCGTCAAGGATCTTGACGATCAGCAGCTCGTAGCACTTCGTGACTTCATCGAAGGTAACTACAAGGTTGAAGGTGACCTTCGCCGCGAGGTTGCTGCAGATATCCGCCGCAAGGTAGAAATCGGTAGCTACCAGGGTCTGCGTCACCGTCGTGGTCTGCCGGTACACGGTCAGCGCACCAAGACCAACGCACGTACCCGTAAGGGCCCGAAGCGTACCGTTGCAGGTAAGAAGAAGTAATAAGCGTTGAATCAGTTGAACATTTCTTGCTCAACCAACGCTAATCAACCAACTTTGTAGGAGAATCAATAATGCCTCCCAAGACTCGCGCAGCGGCTGCTCGTAAGCCCCGCCGCAAGGTTAATAAGAATATTGTTGCAGGTCAGGCTCACATCAAGTCAACCTTCAACAACACCATCGTTTCAATCACTGACCCCTCAGGTGCAGTTATCTCCTGGTCATCAGCAGGTGAAATTGGCTTCAAGGGTTCACGTAAGTCAACTCCTTACGCAGCGCAGATGGCTGCTGAGACCGCTGCAAAGCGCGCTCAGGAACACGGCGTTCGCAAGGTAGACGTATTCGTGAAGGGCCCGGGTTCAGGTCGCGAAACCGCAATTCGCTCACTTCAGGCTACCGGCCTCGAAGTTGGCTCAATCCAGGACGTAACCCCCGTTGCTCACAACGGTTGCCGTCCTCCGAAGCGCCGCCGCGTCTAATGTCGGTTCGTCCCGAAGCACGTTAGTTTCGGGCAATCACGTATTCTCGTGATTACAGACGGATCGTTACGTCTGCTTCCTTATCCCTTGTTTTCCCAAACTTGTGAGCTCATATAGCGGATGCTCACTGAAAGGAAACACAGTGCTAATTGCACAGCGTCCTACTTTGAGTGAAGAAGTAGTAGCGGATAACCGCTCACGCTTCACCATTGAGCCCTTGGAACCCGGCTTCGGCTACACCTTGGGCAATTCGCTTCGTCGTACTCTGCTTTCTTCAATCCCCGGTGCTGCTGTAACCAGCGTTCGCATCGACGGTGTGCTGCACGAATTCAGCACGGTTGAGGGCGTTTCTGAAGACGTTACCGAGATTATCCTGAACATCAAGAAGCTCTCAGTATCTTCAGAAAACGACGAGCCTGTAACTGCTTACCTGCGCAAGCAGGGCCCCGGTGAACTCACCGCAGCAGACATTGAGGTACCTGCAGGTGTTGAAATCCATAACCCGGAACTTCACATCGCAACCCTCAACGCTAAGGCTAACTTTGACGCTGAACTGACCATCGAACGTGGCCGTGGCTACGTTTCGGCAGCTCAGAACAAGACCGGTGACTCAGAAATCGGCCGTATTCCGGTTGACTCCATCTACTCACCTGTTCTCAAGGTAACCTTCCGCGTGAGCGCAACCCGCGTTGAGCAGCGCACTGACTTTGATCGTCTTACTTTGGACGTTGAAACCAAGGAAGCTATTGCTCCTCGCGACGCAGTTGCATCAGCAGGTAGCACCCTGGTAGAGCTCTTCGGTCTTGCACGCGAACTCAACACCGCTGCAGAAGGTATCGAAGTTGGTCCGTCACCCGCTGACGAATCAATGGCAGCTGACCTGGCTCTTCCAATCGAAGATCTTGAAATGTCCGTACGTTCGTACAACTGCCTCAAGCGTGAAGGCATCCACACTGTGGGTGAACTTGTAACTCGCTCAGAGGCAGATCTCATGGACATCCGTAACTTCGGTGCAAAGTCAATTGACGAAGTCAAGGCTAAGCTCACTGAGCTCGGCTTGGCTCTCAAAGACTCACCTCCCGGTTTTGACCTAGCTTCACGTGCATACGATGAAGACGGTTACGGTAACGAGTTCTAAGACTAAAACGGTCCGCACCTCATTGCTAGGTGCCTCAACGTCATAAACTTGGTTTCTTGTCGCTTCCACAGGTGGAATCACACAGGAAACAAAAACCATGGAGAAATAAGATATGCCTACTCCCACTAAGGGTCCCCGCCTCGGCGGTAGCCCGACTCACGAGCGTCTGATGCTCAACAACCTGTCACAGCAGCTGTTCGAGCACAAGCGCATTACCACCACTGTTACCAAGGCAAAGCGTCTGCGCCCCGTTGCAGAGCGCCTCATCACCTTCGCTAAGAAGGGTGACTTGGCAGCACGTCGTCGCGTTCTGCGTTCACTGACCGACAAGTCAGTTGTTCACGAACTCTTCACCGTTATCGCTCCCGCAATGGCAGAGCGTCCTGGTGGGTACACCCGCATCACCAAGATCGGTAACCGCAAGGGCGACAACGCTCCCATGGCAGTTATCGAACTGGTTATGGAGCCCGTAGCATCAAAGGGCGCAGTAGCTGAGGCAACCAAGGTTGCTGAAACCGCTGCTCCTGCTGAAGAAGCTCCCGCGGTAGCAGCACCCGCTGCTGAAGCAACTTCAACCGAACTTCCTGCTGGTGCACACGCACCCATCGAGTCCGGCGAAGCGCCCGAGGGTTTCGAGATCAAGGGCAACTCAGGCTCAATGAAGTACCACGTACCCGGCTCACGCTGGTACGCAAACACTCAGGCTGAGATCTGGTTCGATACCAAGGAATCAGCTGAGGCAGCAGGCTACGCACCCGCAGGTGGCGCAGCCGCTCAGACCATCTCAGAGTAATCTGATTTAGGTTTTATACTTCATGAAAATCCGTTGCTCACTGGTACAGTGAGCAACGGATTTTTCTTTTAAACGGTGAACGGTGTGTACGTGGAATCTAATTTTCAGCGGGTTCGGATTGATCTTGCCTATGACGGCGGAGCTTTTGCAGGCTGGGCAAAACAACCCGGTTTGGTGACTGTTCAAGGATGCTTGGAACAGGCGCTTGCGCTCATAACCAGAGTTGACCTACAGGTAACGGTTGCGGGACGAACGGATGCCGGTGTTCACGCATCGGCGCAGACTGTTCATGTTGATATTCCTCGTGAAAATTGGGCTAGAATTCCTGGTAGAAGCAAGAGGGCACCAAAAATTGCGCTGGAAACTCGTTTGCGTGGGGCGATGACGCGGGTGCTTGCCGATGCTGAAGCTCAGCTGGGGTTGCCTAGCACTATGCGAGGTTTCATGCAGGGGGCTATCTCAATTCATCATGTCTCAGCGGTTTCAGCTGATTTTGATGCTCGGTTTTCGGCGTTATCGCGTAGATACGAGTACCTTATTGCCGATAACTCCCTACACCAAGCTCTTCCTGTTCAGCGTCTGAGCTGCTGGCAAGTTGAAAGTTCATTGGACATTGATTCTATGAACAACGCGGCTCGAGAGCTTCTTGGGCTCCATGACTTTTTATCGTTTTGTAAACCACGTGTTGGTGCGACGACTATCAGGGAGCTACGAGAGCTTGAATTTGAGCGTCGTGACGATGCAGTCATTGCCGCTCGCATTGTTGCGGATGCATTTTGCCATAATATGGTGCGATCACTGGTGGGCTCTTTGGTGATGCTGGGAGCAGGGGAGCGTTCGTATGAGTGGCTGCTAGACCGCATTGAAAATCCTCAACGGGACGCCACCGTAAAGTTAGCACCGGCTAATGGGCTTAGCCTGGCGGAGATTTCTTATCCCGAAGCGGCTCACTATAAAACCCAAGCTGAACGTACCCGTAATACTCGGAAATTACCGGTAGAAAAGCGTCCTAAATAACAACGATGGCATTTACTGCGGTTTAAGTGTCCTTAATCCCTTATTAAATATGGATTAAGGGCTGTATCTACTGTATAGTTTCATACGTTGTGCGTGTTCCACCCTGATTCACGCGTACCATCTGACGGTCCAGTTGCAGGATGACACGCAGATAGGTGCCCAGGGGATGTGAACGAGCAGTTAGCTTCTGGTCCTCACCCAGATCCTGCTATCGCACGTGGTAATAGGCGCGATACCCAACTAGCGCCGACATGAACAAACGAGACAAAGGCGAAATTTTGCGCACTTACACTCCGAAACCCGGCGAAGTAGAGCGCCAGTGGCACGTTATTGACGCTACTGACGTTGTTCTGGGTCGTCTTGCAAGCCAGACCGCTATTCTTCTTCGCGGTAAGCACAAGCCCACTTTTGCACCCCACGTTGACACCGGTGACTCAGTTATCATCATCAACGCTGAAAAGGTTGCACTGACCGGCGCTAAGCTCGAGCAGAAGCGTGCATACCGTCACTCAGGCTACCCCGGTGGTCTGCAGTCAGTTAACTACGCAGAACTGTTGGAAACCAACCCCGTTCGCGCAGTTGAGAAGGCTGTTAAGGGTATGCTCCCCAAGAATAAGCTTGCAGCTCAGCAGCTTAAGAACCTCAAGGTCTACGCAGGTGCAGAGCACCCGCACGCTGCACAGCAGCCCAAGACCTACGAATTCAACCAGGTCGCCCAGTAATTCGGGCCTACGAAGACAACTTTAAGGAGAAATCGTGGCTCAGAACGAAGAGCAGATTGTAAACGAGGAAGAGCTCACCAGCTACACCTCAGAATCCTCAGCTCCTGTAGCAGAGGCAGCTAAGGCAAACCGTCCTGCACTGACCGTTTCAGGTCAGGCAGTTGGTCGCCGTAAGGAAGCTATTGCACGCGTACGCGTTGTGCCTGGCTCAGGTCAGTGGACCGTTAACGGTCGAACCCTGGATAACTACTTCCCCAACAAGTTGCACCAGCAGGAAGTAAACGATCCGTTCAAGCTTCTTGAACTCGAAGGCGCATACGACGTTATCGCTCGTATCTCCGGCGGTGGCCCCTCAGGTCAGGCTGGTGCACTTCGCCTCGGTGTTTCACGCGCGCTGAACGAAATCGATACCGAGAACAACCGTCCTGCACTGAAGAAGGCAGGCTTCCTTACCCGTGACGCACGCGTTATCGAACGTAAGAAGGCTGGTCTTAAGAAGGCACGCAAGGCTTCACAGTTCTCAAAGCGTTAATCAACGTTTCGACTTCGTGTCGTATCTTGTACAAAGGGCTTCTTCCCTCAAGGGAAGGAGCCCTTTGGGTTTTAAAAAAACCAAGACAAAATAGCTGTATGACTTTAACGCAATACTTCGGGGAATACGTGAGGGAACATACAATTAAGGCATCTATGTGAGACAAAGGAGACCTAGAATGCCATCACAGCAGCCCTCACGTCGCCCTTCAGCAAAGGGCGCTTCGCGTACATCGGAAACTACGAAGTCTGAAACCCAGGCGGATAAGACTACACCTGCTACCTCGGAGAGCGATGAGCGTAAAGACGCCGTCAAAGCTGCCCTGAAGCGCGAGGCGAGGCGTCCTTCAGTGGTGAGTGACTACGCCGCTGAACTTGATGAAATTGCGTCATTAACTCACCGCCTCAACGGGAACAACGATAGCTCCGATGCCTGGAAAAAGGGCTACCCCTACGATGAAAAGATGAGCCGCAAAGAGTACGAAAAGACAAAGCGTGCCCTGCAGATTGAACTGCTGAAATTGCAGCTCTGGTTTAAAGAGACCGGTCAGAAGGCACTCATTATTTTTGAAGGACGCGACGCGGCAGGTAAAGGTGGGGCCATTAAGCGTTTTACCGAGCACCTGAATCCTCGAGGATCACGCGTCGTCGCACTTGAAAAGCCTACCGAAGTTGAGCAGACCCAGTGGTATTTTCAGCGTTATATCGCGCACCTGCCTTCAGGCGGTGAAATCGTGATGATGGACCGCTCGTGGTACAACCGTGCCGGTGTCGAGAGGGTGATGGGCTACTGCACCTCGCAACAGTACTATGAGTTCATGCGAGAGGTGCCAGAGCTTGAGCGTATGCTGGTGAATTCGGGAACTAAACTCATTAAATTCTGGTTCTCTGTAACGCGAGCGGAGCAGCTGGCTAGGTTCAACTCGCGGCGTACCGATCCTGTACGCCAGTGGAAGCTTTCGCCCACAGATTTGGCCTCACTTGATAAGTGGGATGACTATACGGCGGCTAAAGAGGCAATGTTCTTCTATACTGATACAGGAGACGCGCCTTGGACTGTTATTAAATCCAATGACAAAAAACGCGCGCGTCTAGAAGCAATGCGTCATGTACTCGCTCAATTCGAATACCCCAACAAGGACTATTCAGTGGTTGGTACCACCGATCCTTTGGTTGTCGGACCAGCGTCCGCGGTATTTGAGGAGGACGAACTTGAGAATCCTTCGGGTTTTCCAGTTCTAAAAGATGACACAAAGTAAACACGGCGTAGAATGAAGCGTGATGTCACAAAGATTATTTGGTACCGACGGTGTACGCGGTCTAGCTAACGAAAAGATTACCGCTGAGCTTGCTTTGAAGCTGGCTCAGGCGGCTTCAGTAGTTCTTGGTCATAGAGCAAAGGCGGAGGGGCAACGTCCCCGCGCGGTAATTGCCCATGACTCTCGCATTAGCGGTGAGTTCATTGGTGCAGCGATGATGGCGGGTTTTGCAAGCTCAGGTGTTGATGTATTCGACGCCGGTCTTGTGCCGACTCCTGCATGCGCTTACCTCGTTGCTTCAACCGAAGCGGACTTTGGCGTAATGATTTCAGCATCGCATAACCCCGCTGAAGATAACGGCATTAAGTTCTTGGCACGCGGTGGTAAGAAGCTTGATGACGCTATTGAAGACGAGATTGAGGCTCTGTACCGTTCAGAGAAATTTGATTTTCCGACCCACGGCGATGTGGGACGAATCAAGGTTCTTGCCGATGGCGAAGATCGCTACGTGACCCACTTGATTTCAACGATGCCTGACCACCGAGGCCTGTCTGGTCTCACGGTTGTTTTGGACTGCGCAAACGGTGCTTCATCTGGCGTCTCGCCAGACGCTTTCCGTGCCTTGGGCGCAAAAGTGCACGTTATTGGTGCTGAGCCTAATGGCACCAACATCAATGACGGCTTTGGTTCAACCCACCCTGAAATTTTGCAGGAAGCTGTGAAGTTTATTCAGGCTGATTTCGGTATTGCTCATGATGGTGATGCTGACCGTTGCATGGCTGTTGACGAACAGGGAAACCTGGTCGACGGCGATCAGATTATGTCGATCTTGGCAGTTGCTATGAAAGAAGCGGGCAAGCTCAAGGACAACACTCTGGTTGCAACCGTTATGTCTTCGCTGGGGCTTGAGCTGTATCTCAAGGAACAGGGCATTAAGTTGGAGCGTACCGCTGTGGGTGACCGCTACGTCCTCGAAGCTATGCGCGACACCGGGTACAACTTAGGTGGTGAACAGTCTGGCCACGTCATTATGAGTGACCACGCAACCACTGGTGACGGTGTGCTGACCGGTCTGCACCTTGCGGCTGAAATTGTGCGCACCGGTTTGCCGCTTTCTGAGCTTGCTAACCGTATGCAGGCAACTCCTCAGAAGCTAATCAACGTCAAGAACGTTGATCGTTACGGTATTGATAACAGCGATGCGCTACAGTCTGAAATTTCAGCTGTGGAAACCGAGCTGGGGGAGACCGGGCGTGTTCTTTTGCGAGCGTCCGGCACTGAGCCTTTGGTACGCGTGATGGTCGAGGCTGCTACTCAGGAAGAAGCAGACTCGTACGCTCAGCGTCTTGCCGATGTTGTAGCTAAGGAACTTGCGCTTTAGACACGATTGTCTTTGATGACGGGGGTTCACCTTTCGATAATGAAAGGTGAACCCTCATTTTTCGTATGGAAAGCTAGCTGCGAGAAAACAAGACTACTTGGTATAAAAATCAGGCAAAAGTTTCTGTGTCGGGTAACCCAGAAAACCGCGTTCAATCTGGTAATGGGGTGTAGTTTTGACCCTAAGGGCTAAGCTGTCTAGACAGGTTGTCTAATGCCTTGCCCATTTCACTGCAAAAATACTCAATGTTCTTTGAAAGAACTATGTCTACGACAACTACTGAAAAGGCCAGCGTACGCGTTCGCGTGTAGCGCTTTGGTACTTTCCTCTCCTCAATGATTATGCCCAATATCGGTGCATTCATTGCATGGGGTCTTATTACTGCTCTGTTTATTCCAAAGGGCATTATTCCCGCACTTTCCCCTCAGCAACTGACTTCAGCGCCAAGGTTGCATTCATGGTTGACCCCATGGTGTTTTACCTCTTGCCGATTCTGATTGCTTACACCGGCGGTAAGCTGATTTACGAACACCGCGGTGGCGTTGTTGGCGCAACTGCAACTATGGGCGTTATCCTCGGTACCTCATCAGAACTCTTCGTTGGTCCTGAAGGTGCTAAGCCACCGATGTTCCTCGGCGCAATGATCATGGGCCCTCTGGCCGCATGGTGCATGAAGAAACTTGACGGCCTGTGGGACGGTAAAATCAAGCCCGGCTTTGAGATGCTCGTTAACAACTTCTCAGCCGGTATTTTCGCTGCAATCGCCGCGATGCTGTCGATGTTCTTCCTCAGCCCCATTATGCATTTTGTTCAGTCAGTTCCCGGTGCAATCGTTGACTGGTTGATTTCTCACAACCTCTTGCTGCTCACCTCATTGCTGATTGAGCCCGCAAAGGTTCTGTTCCTGAATAACGCCATTAACCACGGCTTGCTAACCCCGCTAGCGGTACAGCAGTCACTCGAACAGGGCAAGTCACTGCTCTACCTGCTTGAAGCTAACCCCGGCCCCGGTTTCAGTATTCTTCTTGCGTACATGTTCTTTGGCCGCGGTTCAGCTAAGGCAACTGCGCCCGGTGCGGCAGTCATCCACTTCTTGGGTGGTATTCACGAGATTTACTTCCCCTACGTCTTGATGAAGCCTCAGCTCATGATCGCTGCCATCGCAGGTGGTATGAGCGGTATCACTGTTGAGAGCATCTTCAAGGTTGGCTTGGTTGGCCCCGCAGCTCCCGGTTCAATCTTTGCTGTTGCCGCTATGACCTCACGCGATAGCTACTTGGGTATGGCGCTTGGCGTACTTGCCGCAACCGCTGTGTCATTCATTATCTCTGCACTGATCCTCAAGTTCTCTAGGCAGGAACAGGGCGATCTCGCCGCTGCTGCAGAGAAGATGCAGGACATGAAGGGTAAGAAGTCATCTGTTGCTGGCGCTTTTGCAACTTCAGATAACAACAGCAACAAGAAGATTGAAAAGATTGTATTTGCTTGCGACGCTGGCATGGGTTCATCTGCAATGGGCACACCTGTTCTGCGTAACAAGATTAAGGACGCGGGCCTTGGCGACAAGGTAACTGTTATCAACTCAGCGATTAACAACCTGAAAGACGAGTACGATCTGCTCGTTTCTCACCAGGATCTCGGTGACCGCGCAGCAGCGCCGACTCCTTCAGCTATCCACGTTGCCGTTGATAACTTCATAGGATCACCGCGTTACGACGAAATTGTTGAAAAGCTTCAGGAACAGTACTCCGATGCCCCTGCAACTCAGCAGACCGCTCCTGCGGCTGAGACTGTAGCACCCGCATCCGCAGGTACTGCTGCAGCTACCAACTCTCACATTGCATCTACCAAGGGCGGCGCAGTTCGCGCGGTAGATAACTCAAACTATGTGCTGACTAAGAAGTCCATCGTCATGGATGGCGTAGCATCATCCCGTGCAGAAGCTATCGACCAGGCTGGTCACCTACTGGTTAACACCGGTTCAGTGGATCAGTCATATGTTGCAGCGATGCACGAGCGTGAAGCATCCGTATCAACCTTCATGGGTAATGGACTCGCAATTCCTCACGGCACTAACGAAGCCAAGAGCGCAATCTACGACTCCGCGATGTCCTTTACTTGCTACAACGAGCCCGTAGACTGGAACGGTAAGCCCGTAAAGTTCGTCATCGGTATTGCTGGTGCCGATGGTGAACACCTCGAACTGCTTCAGAAGATTGCAAAGATTTTCTCATCAAAGGCGTCGGTAACTCAGCTTGAAGAAGCAGGCTACGAACTCGTTTTCTCCGATGTAGCAGCACCTGTTATCGACAAGCTCAATTCCCTGAAATCATACACCGTCCACGAAGTTGGACACGACCCCAAAGACATTGAGATTAAAAAATTCCGCGGTATTAACTCCGCTGAGAAACCCGAGGCCTTGGCTGAAGAAATCGCAACTTCAGATGTTGTGACTACTGCAGTTGGTCCCACCATTCTTAAGTTTGTTGCTAAGAATATTGCTGAAGGCCTCGAAAAGCGTGCTGCTGCTGGAGCTTCAGGCAAGGTTGCTGTCATGGCGTGTGAAAACGCTATTAACGCAACTGATATTCTTGCTGCCGCTGTTCGTGAGCATTACCCGACAGCGGATAACGTAGCTGTCTTTGCGAACACCGCAGTTGACCGCATCGTCCCTGCACAGGATCCCGGTGAAGGCCTGGATGTTACCGTAGAGAACTACTACGAATGGGCCATTGAAACTGGCCCCTTCGGTGATAGCCACCCGGATATCCCCGGTGCAACGTGGGTCGATGACCTCGCCCCGTACATCACCCGTAAGCTCTTTACCGTGAATACCGGTCACGCAACCACCGCTTACTTTGGTCGTGCGGCTGGAATCTCAAAGATTTCTGAGGTTCTTGAAAGCGATGATATCCGCGCCAAGGTTGAAGCTACGCTGGCAGAAACCAAGGACCTTATCGTCCGTAAGTTCGGTTTTGAGCCCGAGGTTCAGCAGGTATACATCGAGAAGATTATCTCTCGCTTTGAGAACCCGCACCTGCCTGACACCGTAGAACGTGTAGGTCGCGGTCCTCTGCGTAAGATTTCACGCCACGAGCGTTTTATCGGTCCGGTAGCGGAGCTTGCTGAGATGGGCCGCCCCACCGATGCACTTCTAGCAACGGTCGAGGTGCTGCTGGCCTTTGATGTTGCTGAGGATGAAGAGTCACAGCAGCTTCAAGCTAAGTTGGCATCGCTCAAGGCAGGGGAGACAACTCCTGCGGTGCTGGCAACCGAACTCACCGGTATTGAATCAGGTCACCCGCTCTTCGGCGGCCTTGAGAAGGTGTTCGCTAAGTTTGCATAAGCAATAAAGCACAGAATAAAGCCGGATGCTTTGTCCCCGTGAGGGGCGGAGCATCCGGCTTTTTCGTTGGGTGATACCTTACTGTGAAATATATTTATAGGTGCTAAAAGCCCTCTTCAATGGCAGCGACGACCGACGATCCTTTCTCATTCTCTGCTTTATTTTCCAGTGAATCCGTGCAAGACTCAGCTAGCTTAGCGGTCGTTGGATATACTGGCGAGCCATCAGCTAGTGAACGCTATCTGAGCTTTAAGAGAAGAATTAGGATAAGAAAAAAGGGGCTGATCAAAAGATCAGCCCCTAAGTTATACGACTTAATTATTTACCGGCAACCAAAGCGTCACGGATTTCCTTGAGCAGTGCAACGTCAGCTGCTTCTTCTTCAACTTCTTCTTCAACAGCGAGCTTTGCGTTACGACGCTCGTTCATCTTGTTGATGGGCATAACGATGCAGAAGTACAGAGCAGCTGCGATAAGTAAGAAGTTGATAACTGCGGTGATGAAAACACCAATTTTGATGTCGCCAAATGCCAGCCAGTTATCGAAGTTGGGTGAGCCAAATACTCGCGCAATGGCGGGCATGAGGATGGAGTTAACGAGGGCGTTAACAACACCGGTGAAAGCGGTACCTACAATGAGACCTACTGCGAGATCGATAACGTTACCGCGGGTGATAAATTCTTTGAATCCACTAAGCATGAGATAACAATAGACTGATATATATGCAGGTGGAAAGTGTTTACAGCGATAAAAGTTTACATCCAAACGTATGTTTAATCACAACTCCGCAACATTATAGTCGTCCGTCACTTTTTGGGCTGTTTGAGGGACAAAATCACCCGTTAGCCAGGCGTAAGGCCCCACAAGAGGGGCGCTAAGTGATAACAGGGTAACTTGTCAGTTTTGTCTATAAACTCTTAGTTCTTTCGCAATAAAACGCGATGTGCCGAGTGGTCGGAGGCTTTAGACAAAATCAAGTGAGCTCGGCTACGAGTAGGCCGCACATTTTCGAGCAAATTGGGCTCGTTGATACTCTTCCAGATTGACGTTGCACGAGCTACGGTTTCATCGTGTGAGAGATTTGCGTACTTTTTAAAATACGATTCTGGATTCTGAAAAGCAGATTGCTGAAGTGATAGAAAGCGGTTGATGTACCACCGTTCAATATCGGAGGTACGCGCATCCACATAGATAGAGAAATCAAAGAAATCGCTGATCGAAAGAGCCCCGGATTTATCGGGAGCAAGTACATTGAGCCCCTCAATAATGAGCACGTCGGGTGAAGTGACCTGAATTTTTTCATCGGGAATGATGTCGTAATACAGGTGAGAATATTTTGGTGCTTCAACGAGTGGGGCGCCGGATTTAATCTCTGATACAAAGCGAAGGAGCGCGCGTCGATCGTATGACTCAGGAAACCCCTTGCGGTGCATGATGCCGCGTCGTTCTAACTCCGCATTAGGGTAGAGAAAGCCGTCTGTGGTCACGAGCTGAACGTTAGGGGTTGACGGCCAGCGGCTGAGCATCGCTTGCAACATACGAGCCGTCGTTGACTTGCCCACTGCAACGGAGCCTGCAACGCCAATAATAAAAGGGACGCGACGCTGGGAAGCTCCCAGGAAATCGTTAGTCATGTGGTTTAGTGAACTCGCCGCGTTGACATACAGGTTAAGGAGTCGTGAAAGCGGAACATACACCTGCTGAACCTCATCGACATCCAATATTTCGCCGAACCCGCGCAGATTTGCAATTTCTGATGCCGAAAGAGGTACAGAAATGGTCTCCGCAAGACGTGACCAGGTGTTCCTGTCGAGTTCAATAAAGGGCGAATGCTTAGCAATCGAAAGTTGAGGGCTCATTCAATACAGTCTAAATAAACACCGAGGTGCGCGCACATTGCGACTTGCTCATTACGCCGGTACATGATTCTTAGCGCATGAGAAAGCAAAAATGAGCGCTGATGCAGGGCACAAAAGCGAATTGTTGAAGAAATGCGTGCAACGTTCGTAAAAATACTTATAAATTAGTGATAATAAGCCGTATTTGTTCTTGGGGTTCTTAGAGTTTTAAAGACGCTTTTCCTATGAAGAGCATCATCAATGTGTGTACATTCAACACGCATTATTCCTAAAGTCAGTGGGGTAAACTAAAACCATGTGTGGAATCGTAGGATACGTAGCTCTGGGAACTACCCCGGACAATAAGAAATTTGACCATACCGCGTACGACGTAGTGCTTGAAGGCTTGCGCCGTCAGGAATACCGCGGTTACGACTCAGCAGGCGTTGCTGTTATCGGCGATAACGGAATTGAATTCCGTAAGAAGGCCGGTAAGCTCGTCAACTTGGCAGAAGCTGTAGAAGCATCACCCCTGTCAGAGTCATCAATCGGCATTGGCCACACCCGTTGGGCAACCCACGGTGGCCCCACCGACGCTAATGCTCACCCCCACGTTGTAGACGGCGGCAAGCTCGCTGTAGTTCACAACGGCATCATCGAGAACTTCGCAGAACTGCGCTCAGAACTTCTGGACGAAGGCGTACAGTTCCTGTCAGAAACCGATACCGAAGTTGCAGCAAACCTGATTGCAGGCATCTACAACAAGCTCGAGAATAAGGACCTGACCGAGGCTATCCGCCTGGCGTCAAACCGTCTCGAAGGTGCATTCACCATTCTTGCAATCCACGAGGACCACCCTGATCGCGTCGTTGCAACTCGCCGTAACTCACCGCTGGTTATCGGTCTTGGTGAAAACGAAAACTTCCTGGGCTCAGACGTTTCAGGCTTCATTGATTACACCAAGGAAGCTGTTGAAATGGGCCAGGACCAGATTGTTACTATCACCGGCGAAGGCTACGAAATCATCGACTTCGACGGTAACTCAGCAGAGGGCAAGCCCTTCCACATTGAGTGGGACGCAACCGCAGCTGAAAAGGGCGGCTACGACTCCTTCATGGAGAAGGAAATCCACGAGCAGCCCGCAGCTGTTCGCGACACCCTCATGGGCCGTCTGGATGAAAACGGTAACCTCACTCTTGACGACATGAAGATTGACGACGCTATCTTGCGTTCAATCGACAAGATCATTGTTGTTGCATGTGGTACCGCAGCATACGCAGGGCAGGTAGCGCGCTACGCTATCGAGCACTGGTGCCGTATTCCCACCGAAGTTGAGCTCGCACACGAGTTCCGTTACCGCGATCCCATCGTGAACGAGAAGACTTTGGTTGTTTCACTCTCACAGTCCGGTGAAACCATGGACACCCTGATGGCAGTACGCCACGCTCAGGAACAGGGCGCAAAGGTTGTTTCAATCTGTAACACCAACGGCTCAACCCTGCCCCGTGAATCAGACGCAGTTCTGTACACCCACGCAGGCCCTGAGATCGCTGTCGCATCCACCAAGGCATTCCTGTCACAGATTACCGCTGCTTACCTGCTGGGTCTCTACCTCGCACAGCTGCGCGGCAACATGTTCAAGGACGAAATCAAGACCATCCTTGCTGAACTTCAGGAAATGCCCGAGAAGATTCAGAAGCTGATCGACAACGAGCAGCAGGTAAAGGACCTCGGCACCTCCATGAAGGACGCTGATTCCGTACTCTTCCTCGGCCGTCACGTAGGCTTCCCTGTAGCACTCGAAGGCGCACTGAAGCTCAAGGAAATTGCGTACATCCACGCTGAAGGCTTCGCAGCAGGCGAGCTCAAGCACGGTCCTATCGCTTTGATCGAAGAGGGCCAGCCCGTCTTCATCGTTGTACCTTCACCCAACGGTCGCGATTCACTGCACTCCAAGGTTGTCTCAAACATCCAGGAAGTCCGCGCACGCGGTGCAGTAACCATCGTTATCGCTGAAGAAGGCGACGAAGCTGTAAAGGCATACTCGGATCACCTGATTACCGTTCCGGCTTCACCGAGCCTGCTTCAGCCCTTGCTGTCAACCGTTCCTTTGCAGGTCTTCGCATGCGCGCTGGCAGCTGCTAAGGGCTACGACGTTGACCAGCCCCGTAACCTGGCTAAGTCAGTAACCGTTGAGTAATCCTCGGTTGGTGATTTCACGATAGTCAGTAAATGATGAGCGACTAGAGTGAACAGCTAAAGATGCCGCCCGACCTGGCACCTTCCATAGAGTAGGTAAGCTAGAAGGGCGGCATTTTTGTATTAAAAGACCAGCGAATTAACGAGTTCAACGCACAGATGCTGGAGAACAAGCGGGGAGAAAACAAAACATGATTATCGGTACAGGCATTGACGTGGTGAACATTGAACGCTTTGAGAAAATTATTGAGCGTAACCCGGCCCTGCTCAACAGAGTTTTTGTAGAGCACGAACGTCAACTCAACCTGCGTTCACTGGCCGCCCGTTTTGCCGCTAAGGAGGCTATCGCAAAAGCACTGCGCGCCCCTGCCGGCATGGTCTGGCAACACTGCTGGATTGAGAACACACAAGACGGCGCGCCCTACATCGTGACGGAAGGGACAGTAGCCGCCACGGCCGCGTCCTTAGGTATTAATCGCTGGCACCTGAGTATTACCCACGACGATCCCGTTGCCATCGCATCTGTGGTCGCCGAGCACCTCACCGATCAAGATCTCTTACTGCTGGCACAACTAGACCCCGAAGGCAGAGGACTTTCACCTGTCAGGAGTGAAAACAATGATTAACGCATACACCGCCGAAGATATTCGCCGACTCGAAGAGCCATATGTTACCGCTGAAACATACGACGGCTCTTTGATGCGCAAAGCCGCTTACGGACTCTACAAACACGCCGCGAAACTTCATGAGCAGCAGGCGGACTCTCGCATCCTAGTGCTCGTTGGTAGCGGAAACAACGGCGGCGATGGGCTCTATGCCGCTACCCACTTACTTGCCGACGGGTTTGCAGTGGATGCGGTCTTGCTGGGGTCGCGGGCCCATACTGAGGGACTGGAGGCATATAAAGATGCCGGGGGAAACCTTATAGACCCTGATTCGCTCGACCCATCAGCTTACGGTCTGATAATTGACGCGATTTTAGGGACCGGCGCTCGCGGAGGCCTGAGAGATGAGGCTGCCACCGTTGTTAACCGGCTGCGTACTGAAACCGACCGCGATATTCTTGTTATCGCCTGCGATGTTCCCTCCGGCGTCGACGGAAATACCGGTGCCGTTCATCAGCCCGTTCTGCCGGCGGACGTAACCGTCACTTTCATAGCTCGGAAGGTACCGCACCTGAGTACAGCAGAACATTTGTGCGGACGCGTGGAGGTAGTGAAACTCGGTATCGAGGAGGATCTGGCGAAATATGAACCTGCGGTATCCCGGCTGGAAATTCATGAACTCCGCCAAGAAATGGTTGTTCCTGGGCCTTACGATCATAAATACACGCGGGGCGTCTGCGGAATCCTCACAGGAAGTGAGGAGTACCCCGGTGCCGCGCTCCTGAGTACCCAGGCCTGTGTCAATACCGGTGTTGGAATGGTGCGATTTGGGGTAGTGGGCCAACTAGCCAGTATGATAAATCTGCGAACCCCGGAAGTCGTTTGCTTTACATCCAGCCCTGAAGAACAACACGTGCAAGCCTGGCTAGCAGGCTCTGGTGCTACCGGAGAGGCCCGTGAACGAGATATTGACGTAGCTTTGGCCGCCTCTGAGCCAGCAATTCTTGACGCGGCAGCGGTCGCTAGAACCGCTCAATGGGTCAGCGATAACAGAGTCCTTGAGGCGAATAATATTCTGACCCCGCACGCTGGCGAACTTGAAGAATTTCTGGTCTGGATGAGTGCCTTAAGCTATTCAACATGGCACCGAGTTGTGGGGGATGAAAAAGCTCCCACCCGCGCCGAGATTGAAAACGCCCCTCTTCGTTGGGCAAAAGTTGCCAGCTCTCTCAGCGGAGCAACCGTTCTTCTCAAAGGCGCGGTCACCCACATCGCCAGCCCCGATGGTAAGGTACTCAGCGTCCGCTCCGACGCCCACTATCTCGCAACAGCAGGAAGCGGGGACGTCCTTTCCGGTATTCTAGGCGGGCTTATCGCACAGAACGAGGCGCAGACAAAGCCCGCACCCACCGCTCATGTCGCTGCCCTGGCTAGCGTCATCCACAGTAACAGTGCACTTTTAAACAACGGCGGCAAAGGCCCGACACCGGCATCGGCAATAGTGGACAATATTCCAACCGCTATAGCGCATTTGCTGGGGTAGCTGGGGTAAAGAAAGCACGTTGGGGCGCCACCCAGCTAACGATCGCTGCCGCCATATACCGCGGGCAATTACTCATAAAAATCAAATAAACAATAAGCTCGGGATCAGATAACTCATCTGATCCCGAGCTTTTGCATCTTGAGTATTTTCTGTAGAGCTCTATTCGTCAAGCTATTGGCTCCGTGTACATCTACAGCGACGAAGCAATCCTTCTCACCGGCTCGGTTCGTTCACAAGGCGATTCATGCCAGACCCAGCCCAGTTTGCCGCCCGCTGTATATGTCTTTTCGGCTACATACGTCTTTTAGTACGCGCCGTCTTTCGCGAACACTGCGCGGACAGTACGGAAAAGAATCACGAAGTCGCCAATAACAGACCAGTTATCAACGTAGTAGAGGTCCAGACGGATTGATTCTTCCCACGAAAGGTTAGAACGTCCTGAAACCTGCCACAGACCGGTAATACCGGGCTTTACGAGCAAGCGGCGGTAGGCGTCCTCTTCGTACTGCGCAACTTCAGAAGGAAGCGGCGGACGAGGGCCAACCAATGACATATCACCCACAAAAACATTCCATAGCTGAGGAAGCTCATCAATGGAGTACTTGCGAATGAACTTACCAATCTTGGTGATGCGAGGATCGTCGGCCATCTTGAAGAGAATGCCGTTACCCTCGTTCTGACTCATCAGTTCCTTCTTCAGTTCCTCGGCATTAGTCACCATAGAACGGAACTTAATCATGTGGAACGGGCGGCCGCGGTAGCCCACACGCTCCTGGAAGAAGAAAATCGGTCCGCCATCTTTTTTCACCATCAAAGCAACGACCACAAGAAGCGGCGAAAGCACGATGAGACCCAAACCCGATGCCACGATGTCCAAGGTGCGCTTCAAGAAAGCAGGGAAGCCCTCAAGGCGAGGAGTGGATACGTGAATCAAGGGCACACCGTTGAGCGGCTGCGTCTTGATACGTGGACCGGCGATATCGGTGGTAGCAGGCGCCAGAATAAGCGAAATATGCCATGCTGCCAATTCCCAGCCCAGACGACGAAGCTCCTGCGGAGTCAGACCGTGACCGGAACCCAAAGCAACCGCATGAATGTTGTTCTGACGAACAGCCGCCAGAATATCTTCAGCATCGTGCGAATAACCCAAAATGGGAAGGTCATGATCCTCAGAAATCGTGGTTCCCTGTGCCTCACCGCTCAGATAGAAAGCAGCTGGGCTCAAACCTGACTGCTGACCTGCCTTGAGCGTGGTGTACAGGTGCTCACCGGAGCTAGCGTCCGAGAGAATCATGACGCGGGTAAGCGCGCGACCGCGGTCGCGGAAAGCGACAAGGAAGCGACGCAGACACCAGCGTCCGATCAGCAAAAGCAAAATGCCGATGGGGTAGGCAACAATGATGTAGCTACGCGCAAAATCAACCGTGGTCAAATATGAAAAAATGACGATAAGGCAGAAGAAATATGTGGTCGCCTTAGTAACCAAACGGTATTCATCGTTACCCTGACCAAGGTGGCGCACATTTCGCGAATCTGAAATATGCAGTGCAATAAACCACAAAATGCCAATGACTGGTCCGACCATAAAATAGTTCCAGTCGGTTTCACTGCGGCCGAGCACCGGTGCGTCGCGCAAACCAAAGCTGACAAAGTGGGCAACCACCAAGGTGATGAGAATTGCTAAGGTATCTACTGCGTAGAGAGCCGCAACAATTTTAGGATGCCAGGATTTTCTAATGCGCGTACCTGACCAGCGCTCTTCTAAATCAATGCCATCTAGCACGTGATTCTTACCCCCAAAAATGCAAAAATCTGCCGACCTTAATTTATTTTCCCCATTTATTGGTCGCAGAATTGTTCTAAAAGTATATCGTGAACAATTTATTTATAGCAGTGTAAATGGGAGGTAAGTTCCGCTGTACATTAGGGGACAAAATGGACGAATTTGGCTCTATCTAGGGTAAATGTGAGCCTCGACAATCTATTTTAGGTTGGCGTGAGTCACAATAAAATTGGTTACTGGCTTGTAAAGATGCGGGGTTACATTGTCGTCCATGGGCACAGCGACTTTGATTTGGTTCTGCTCTGCGGAAACAAATAGACCGGGATCATTGCAGTCAGCAATTCCAATAGTCGAAATGCCTCGAGAGGCCGCAACACCGGCAAGACCGTGGTCCGCAACAATAAGATCCGGAGTGATGCCGCGCTCCGTCAGCTGAGTCAGCGCCAATTCCATGGGGCCGGGAAAATGAGTGTGCTGCAAATTGCCGTACTGCTCAAACATCACAACATCAAGAATCTGGCGAATATCACCGTCTAAAAACTTATCGCCCTCATCAATAGTGAGAACCTCAGCACCGAACGCCCTAGCAACACGAGCCAGTTCTACATAAATTGGAAACAGTCCCGCCGGATGGCCGGTAGCAAAAAGAATCTTTCCGCGATTTCTCACTGCCTCACCAAAGATTTCTGTATAACGGTAAAGCTGCGTGATGCATTCTTCGGCGCTAATAGTGTCTTGGCCAAACAGGTGGTGAGGATCAGCGCTGGTGCCTACTCGGCGCGCCATCAACTCAAAAATGTCCTCGTACGTCCACTCACGGGTGAGCTTCACGCCGAACTCAAGGTGTTCGTTACCCTCAACAAAACCGTGCATATGGGCGATGTTGACCTCGCGTGAGGTAGCTACTTCACCGCAAATTTTAGAGTCGTTGAGATACTGCGCGAATTCGCTGTCAGACATTGAAAATGCATAGCTATCGAGAAGAGAAGAAAGATTGGTCATGAGGATTTACTTTTCTTTCGTGAGAGAGGAATAAAGCTCTAGCGTAGTGGATGCTGCTGACGCCCAGTCCATCGTTTGGGCGCGCTGTGCTCCAGCGCGTCCTAACTTTTGGCGGATATCAGGGTTGCGGATGAGATATTCGAGTGCAGCTGCCCAGGCGGAGGGTTCGCGGGAATCAACCAGCAATCCGCTCTCGGCGTCGGCCACCGCGTCCTGTAACCCGTCGACGCGGGTTGCAATCACCGCAGTGCCGGTGGCCTGAGCCTCTAAGGCAACCAACCCGAAGGTTTCTGATGACGAGGGACAGGCTACGATATCGGCTTGTTGCATGGCGCGGGCAAGCTCGGGTGCAGGGAGAGCTGGAACAATGCGCACTTTATTGCCGAGCCCGAGAGCCTTGGCGCGAGCCACCAACCGATGCTCGTAATCATTAGCTGAAGTACCGACCATGGTGAGCGAAACGTTGAGTTCGCGAGGCAGAAGGGCTAAGGCCTCGACCAAGATATGCGGTCCCTTAAGCGGTTGTGGTCGCCCCGCAAAGAGAATCTCACCTGACGCGTCACTGAAATTAGTTTTTACTGCAGGATAGAAAATCTCAGTATCGACACCGGGGCGGATGATATGCAGCTTCGATGCTTCGGCGGAATAAAACCGAACCATCTGTTCTAGTTCGTGCATCGTGTTCACGACTAGAGCATCGCACGCGTCAACGATGCGTCGTTCCCCATCGATACGCTGCTGCGGTTCAAGCGGTTCACCGGCGCCGGCTTTGTCGTTTTTGACTGCGCCCGTGGTGTGCATGGTGTGAACAATCGGAACACCTTCCGGCGCATACTGCAATGCCGCTAAGCCGGAAAGCCAGTAGTGCGAATGCACGATATCTGGAGTGTTTACCGCATACCGGCGCATATGCTCCACAAACTCGGGGATAAGTTGCGGTAGATCCTCTTTCACAGCGCCTTCAGCCCGTTCAAAAGCCAGCGTGTGAACACTACAGCGTTTCGAAAGGTCTGTGCGTTCATAGAGTGCACCGAACTCAGTTGAGAGAGTAAAGACTTCAATATGCAGATTCTTATCTGCTGCGAGCATAGCTTTCACCAGGCTGGCGATATAGACGTTCATACCGCCGGCATCCCCGTTACCAGGCTGGGACAGGGGAGAGGTATGCATTGAAATCAGATGAAGGGTGCGAGTTTTCACGTTTCTAACTCTAACAACTCTCACCTGCGGTTACATTTTGGGTGTATATCTAGTGAGTGAAACAATAAGTACATGACGCACCGCCCCTACACAGATGAGGTTTAGTTCATGAGTTCTCAGCAACCGGCAGTAACTTTCGACTCGAACGTTTTGAATATGCTCACGAGTGGCCCTGAACGTGTTGCGGAGGTCAACTTAGACGCTATCGCGCACAACGTGCGCACCATTAGATCGTTGATTGGTGAGCGAACGCTGATCGCTGTGATTAAGGCAGATGCGTATGGTCATGGCGCTGCGGGGATTGCTCAGACCGTGCTAGATGCCGGTGCGGATGCGCTCGGGTTGGTGCATGTGCGTGAGGCATTGGCATTGCGCGCTGTTGGTATTGACGCGACGCTGATGGCGTGGTTGCATACGCCTTCCACTGACTTTGTGCTAGCAGTGCAAGAGGGCATTATTCTTGGCGCGTCAGGCTGGGATTTAGAAGCGATTGCCTACGCCGCCCAGCAGGTCGGAGCTGTTGCACGCGTCCACCTCAAAATTGATACAGGCTTGGGACGCAACGGCTGCACCCCGGCTGACTGGCCGAGCTTCACCGCACGAGCCAAGGAACTTCAGGACGCGGGACTGATTGCCGTTGAAGGAATCTTCACCCACCTTGCAGTAGCCGATGAGCCAGACCGTAAAGAAACAGATCAGCAACTGGACGTATTTGAAAATATGGTGTCGCAAGCTCGGGCGGCAGGGCTTAATCCTGAACTGATTCATGCAGCTAATACGCCGGGAACCTTCACCGCTGCAGATAAAGAAACCGGTGAGATCCTTTTGGGTAACGGAGTGCGCGTAGGTCTAGGACTGTACGGGCTATCGCCCTTGGCTGGGGTAACCTCTGGTGACCTGAACCTGCGTCCGGCCATGACTGTATCTACGCGGGTCAACTCCGTCAAAGAAGTGCCTGCGGGTCAGGGAGTCTCGTACGGTCTCAATTACTCGACCCCGCATGCCACCACACTGGCGCTTATTCCCGTGGGATACGCAGACGGTGTGCCGCGTGTTGCTACAGGTGCACCGGTTAGGCTCTATCCCAACGGAAAAGCTGAACCTCGTACGTACCCGGTTGTTGGGCGCATCGCCATGGACCAGATGGTTATTGACTTGGGAGAACCCGGTCTTTCAGCACACGAGCACGGTTACTTGGGTGCACGCGCAGTTCTTTTTGGTGAAGGCGAAAACCCTCCCGTCGAAGAATGGGCGGACGCGGCCGGCACCATCAACTACGAAATCGTCACCCGCATCTCACCCCGCGTAGCTCGCGTGCACACAACCGACAAGGACGCCTAAACCGCATGGAACACCTCGACATTACCGTTAGCGACCCGGACCATACTCGCAGGCTAGCGCATGCGCTCGCCGATTACTTGAGTGCCGGCGACCTGCTTATTTTGACAGGCGAACTGGGAGCGGGTAAAACCACTTTCACCCGCAGCCTTGGTCACGGCCTAGGCGTACGCGAGGGCGTCATTTCACCCACTTTTGTGTTATCCCGCGTGCACCCGAACCTACCCGACGGCAAACGTCCCGGTGGCCCAGACCTAGTGCACGTTGATGCATACCGACTCACCAGCCCCGACGAAATCGATGACCTAGACCTTGAATATTCGCTAGACCGGTCAGTGACCGTAGTGGAATGGGGAAAAGACAAAGTAGAGCACCTCAGCGAATCTCGCCTAGAAATTGAACTGACGCGGGTTACCGGGGACTTACTGGATCTGAGCGATCCCCACGCTTTTGATGATTTGGACGATGAAGATGTGCCAGAATCTCGCGAGATGCGCGTGATTGCCGTCGGCCCTCGTTGGCGAGGCTCCGCCTGGGCGTCTTTGCAGCAAGCGCTACAACAGGCTTAAGGCTATGCGCGGGTGTGAGCGGCAAAACTGAGCGGTTATTTCGCACAGAAGCTAAGATAGATGAGTGCTTATATTAGCTATCGACTCATCAGCAACCGCATCCGTTACCCTGGGCAAAATCGGCTCCACCGCAGCAGGCTCAGAAGTAGAAGTCATTGCGCACCGTGAAACTCAAGACACCCGTTCACATGCAGAGGTGATGTCTGTCTTCGTCCGAGATGTGTTGGCAGAGACCCAGGTCTCTTCTCAGGACATTGACACGATTATCACCGGTACCGGACCGGGGCCTTTTACCGGCCTTCGCGCGGGCATTGTCACCGCCCGCACCTTGAGCTTTGCATGGGGTGTGCCGCTGTACGGACTGATGAGCCTGTACAGCATTGCCGAAAACGCCTGGCAGGACGCCAACGAGCGCAACTACACGGAATTTTTGGTAGCTGCCGACGCGCGTCGTCGAGAGATTTACAGTGCAACTTTTGCGCAGCATGAGGCCGGTTACCAGCTTGTAGACGGCCCAAACGTAGGCGCAGCAGCAGATGCTCCTGCTCTACCCGCCTATGGCTTTGGCGCTGGGCTTTACCGTGAACAAGTGGATGCTGTCGAAGAGTTCGATAGCCTTCACGCAAACTCTCGTGGGCTCCTCAAGGCTGCCGCGCGCATCGGACTTACCAACCTCAGCACCGACACCCAGGCGCTGTATCTTCGGGAATCAGACGCTAAGGTTCCGCAAGCCCGCAAGAAGGCGACCCATGCTCAACGCTAAACTGCCTGCGGATATCGGCACCATTACCTTCACCGAAATGATACTGCATCATCTAGAAGCAGCGCACATTCTTGAAACCGATCTCTTTACCGCCGATGCCTGGTCTCTTGAGATGTTTCTTGCCGAGCTCCAGCATCCTACCCGCGGATACATTGCCGCCTTTGACCGGGATCTTTTAGTGGGGTACGCAGGCGTTATGAGCATCGCCGAAACAGCTGATGTGCAAACTATCGCTGTACGTCCAACTTACGAAGGACGGGGGATAGGACGCGCCATGCTCGACTTCCTGCATCGTGAGGCAGCCGCACGCGGCGCTAAGACCATACTGCTTGAAGTGCGCGCCGACAATCCGCGCGCCCAAGATCTGTACACCAAAAACGGTTACGCCCACATTCACACCCGCCCCGGCTACTATAACGACGGTGTCGATGCGCTGATCATGCAAGCACCGCTGACCGCCCACCCCACAACCGAAAGCGAATAACACCGTGACGCACGAACCCCTGATTCTCGGCATCGAATCATCATGCGACGAAACCGGCATCGGTATTGTTCGCGGGAGCACCCTGCTCACCAACACCGTCTCATCTTCCATGGACGAACACGTAAGGTTTGGCGGGGTAATTCCCGAAATTGCCTCCCGTGCTCACCTCGACGCTATGATCCCCGCCCTTCACGCCGCGCTTGAGGAAGCCAACGTCACCCTGGATGAAATGGACGCCATTGCGGTCACCGCTGGGCCCGGTTTGGCAGGCGCACTCATGGTAGGCGTCTCAGCGGCAAAAGCGCTCGCTGTAGCTGCCAACAAACCACTCTACGGCATCAACCACCTGGTAGCTCACGTAGGCGTTGGACTGCTTGATGACAGCGGCATTGAAGGTTTCAACGCTGACTTCATGGACTCCCTACCGAAAGAAGGACTGGGTGCTCTGCTCGTCTCAGGTGGACACACCGAAATCCTTGCGGTACGAGATATCACCTCTGACGTAGAACTCTTAGGCGCAACCCTCGACGACGCTGCAGGCGAAGCCTACGACAAAGTAGCGCGTCTACTCGGACTCAACTACCCGGGTGGCCCAGCTATCGATAAGGCAGCTCGTAACGGCAACCCCAAAGCCTTCGCTTTTCCTCGCGGACTGACCGCCCGTAAATACATGGGAACCGACGAAGCACACGGCCCGCACCGCTACGACTTCTCATTCTCCGGGCTTAAAACAGCCGTCGCGCGAGTTGTGGAAGGCTTCGAAGCGCGAGGCGAAGAAGTGCCGGTTGCAGATGTCGCCGCGTCCTTCCAAGAAGCAGTGGTAGATGTCATCACCCGCAAAGCGATGCTCGCCTGCACCGAACAGGGCATCAAAACTCTGCTACTTGGTGGAGGCGTTGCCGCAAATTCTCGCCTGCGCGAGCTCACAGCGCAACGTTGTCAGGAGCACGGTATCAAACTCATCATTCCCAAGTTGAGCCTGTGTACCGATAACGGCGCGATGGTTGCGGCACTCGGTGCCCGATTGATGAGTGAGGGGCGTGCTCCCTCGGCCATTGACTTTGTGGCGGATTCGTCGTTGCCGGTGACGACGGTGCAAATTTAGGTTTTTTGAGTACGCAGGCGGAAGTTTTTTGAGTACGCAGGCGTGGGTGTGCTTAGCGTAGGTGCCGCGGGCGTGGGTGTGCCCCTGTCTGCGATGAAGCGGTCGCTGGGCGACCTGTCATCGGCAGACAGACGGAGCTCACGCCCCGCAACACCCGAGGGAAAATCGTAGCGGCTTCTTATGTTGCCTTAAGTATTAGCTGGTACTTAGGAATTAAGTTCAAGTAGTAGATACGTCAATAAGCTCCACTGCCTGCAGCACCGAAGAGAAAAATTCGGAGAAACTTCTCGAATTACTTACAGTAGGCAGAGCGCCAAGCGCTAGCTACGGCAGTAAAATCACCTGCTCTACCGGGGTAGGCGCGCTGCCTCTAGAACTCGCTCCGGCTATACCTTCCGAGTGATGCAAGGCGTGGGCTTCGTCCTGCAACAATGTGCAGGACGCCCAGCGTCCTCTCACATTTTGCAGGGGCACACCCACGCCTGCATTACTCAAAAAACACCCACGACCGCAATACCTAAATAGCTATGCGCGTCCTTGTTTTACGAGGTCGAAGACGACTGCGGTGAAGTCGCCGTTGTTTTGTTCGGCGATGCGTCGTTGGCGTTTGTAGCCGGGGCCGTCGTTGATGATGCGTTCGATCTGTGCGAGGTCATCTGAGCAGCCGAGGTCTGCCGCGATGGGTTCGAGGATGTTGAGGGTCTCGAGGGTGTGTTCGGTGACGAGTTGTTCGGTGTTTTGGTTATCTAAAATGACGATGGCGTCGGTGCCGTAGCGTGCTGCTCGCCATTTGTTTTCTTGGACGTGCCAGGGTTTGAGGGGTTCGATGTGTTTGCCGGCGTCTACTTGGCGTGAGAAGTGTTCCGCGAGGCATTGGGTGAAGGCTGAGATGCCTGCGATGTCGTTGAGGGATGCGAGTCCGTCGCAGACGCGCATTTCGACGGTGCCGTAGTGGGCGACGGGGCGGATGTCCCAGCGGTTTTCGCCGGGTTCGTCGATGACACCGGTGGTTTTGATGTCGTTGAAGTATGACTCGTATTCTTCCCATGTTTCGAAGTTGAAGGGTAGCCCCGCAGTGGGAAGTTGTTGGAACAACTGGGAGCGGTGGGAGGCGAATCCGGTGTCGGTGCCTTCCCAGTAGGGGGAGGATGCGGAGAGCGCGAGTAGGTGCGGGTAGAAGTTGGTGAGTCCGTTGAGGACGGGGAACGCTTTGTCGCGGGCGTTGACGCCGACGTGGACGTGTACTCCGTAGATAATCATTTGACGGCCCCAGTATTGGGTGCGGTCGATGACTTTTTGGTAGCGCTCTTTGTCTGCGACGGGCTGTTCGCGCCATTGTGAGAAGGGGTGGGTGCCTGCTGAGAAGAAGCCCAGGTTGAGCGGTTCGAGCACTGCGTTGAGTGCGTCTGTAGCTTCTTTGAGCTGTGCTGTTGCTTCTGCCGGGGTTTTGCAGACGCCGGTGACCAGTTCGACGGTGTTGTCGAGGAATTCGCCGGTGATGTGCGGACCGTTGTTTTCTTTGAGGATTTCTGGTGATTGTGCTTCGAGCGCGGCAAATACTTCTTGCGCGCGTGAGGCGAGTTCCCCTGTGGAGAGGTCGACAAGTGCGAGTTCCCATTCCACGCCGAGGGTGGATTGTGGGGAGGATGCAAAAGAAATCATGGGGTCTCTTCCGTGCAAGTACTGGTCATATCATCCTAGAGCAATAAGGTGAGGTTACTAGGACGGTGTTCAGTAGGTGGGCGAACTTGACTCTGTATTACGCGACCGGTTTGACGTGAAGGGCGAATCGCTCTGACAATGCCCCCGAACCTATGCGGGTTGCTATGAGGGTAGCAGTAACAGCGGGCTGTCCTTTTTTCTTTTTTGAGCCTGCAAGTAGTTTTGAGCGCAGGGTTTCGGGCACGACGTCCACACCGCGTTTTTTGATGGTGAGTGCGGTGATTCTCTGTTCTTTAACCCATTTTTTGAGGTGTTTTTCGTGCAGGGGAAGTTTGTCGATGATTTCGTATGCGCTCGCTAGGGGAGTGGGAACGTATTTATCGCCGGTGAGGTAGGCAATGTTTTCATCGATGAGGTGGAGGCCTGTTTCTTCGGCAAGTTCAGTGACGAGGTGGGCTCGGATGACGGCGCCATCGGGTTCGTAGATGAACTGCTGTAGTTCGCGGATTTCGGGCTCTGGGGAGTTCTTATCCCACACATCACTGGTGATTTCGCCCAGAACTTCCGGTTCTAGCGCGTTGTTGCTCATGACGATGGCGGATCTTTTTACCCCGGGACGGGCTAAAGCGTTGAACCAGAGCACTACTTCTACCACGCTGCCGCCATGTGAAATCCACTGGGCTTCGCAGTTATCCGGAATTTCATCGTGGGGAATTCCCGGCCCCATTTTGACGCCCATGGGTATGCCCGTTGATGCGAGCTTCTTGACGAAGAAGAAGGGCGGCGAGAAACTTTCAGCGTCCCACACACGTCTGGACGCTGAGCCCTCCACCTCGCGGCGGGCAGGATCAAGCCATAACGCTCCAATGGGCTGACCGGTAGCGTCCGTCAGTTGGCTGAAGGGCAGCTCCATCATGTTGGCGCAGATAACCTGGCAGTTTTCATAGGCAGACATATTGTGTTGCGTAAAAGCGGCGGTTTGTTCATCTAGCTCGACCGAAACTACCTTGAGCCCCGCATCGGCAAATGCCATTGAGTCTGCCCCGATGCCGCATCCTAGATCTGCCACAGAAAAGAGATTGGCATCGATAAACCGCTGTGCGTGTAAACGAGCGACAGCCAAGCGCGTGGACTGCTCATACCCGGCTTCTGTGAAGAGCATAGTCAAAGCGCGCTGACCGAACTTAGCCTGAGCCTGAGTGCGAAGCTTCGCCTGCGTCAACATGGCCGATGCGTCGGCAGAGTCGATACCGGCCTTGCGTAACCGCGTGGCTGCAGTGAGCGCAGAATCGGCGGTGTAGGGGACGCAGGAGTCAATGAGTTCGAGCTGAAGCGGCGAGAAAATCGCGGTAGAAGAAGTCACGCCCCTATTTTAGAACAGAACCTTACCCTCTAAAGATCGGCGGTTCTTAGATTCTTGAACGATCACAGACAATACATTCGTTATGCCCACAGCCATAAACAAAACCGCTCACCTTGACCCTCTCCACACACCGGTTCTAAAGTTTTAGTTAGCACTTGGCTACAGACAGTGCTAACGTCTTTTTGAGTACTGGCACCGCGACGACAGTGCTCACCGGACGCTAGCGCCCCGTTGACAGCCACCCATGAATACAAGAATTCATTCTTTAACAAGGAGCTATCATGGCAAACATCAAGCCTTTGGAAGACCGCATCGTTGTTCAGATTGTAGAAGCTGAGCAGACCACCGCATCAGGTCTGGTTATTCCTGACACCGCAAAAGAAAAGCCCCAGGAAGCAAAGGTCGTTGCAGTTGGTCCCGGTCGTGTAGACGACAAGGGCAACCGCATCCCCGTAGATGTTGCTGAGGGCGACATCGTCATCTTCTCAAAGTACGGCGGAACCGAAGTTAAGTACGACGGCGTAGAATACCTCGTACTCTCAGCACGCGATGTACTTGCTGTAGTAACTAAGTAATTTATTCCTTCACCTGATTTTTAGAAGGAGATGAGACGGATTCATGGCAAAACAGCTTGAATTCAATGATGACGCACGTAAGCACCTGCAGGCCGGCGTCGATAAGCTTGCCGATGCAGTCAAGGTAACCCTGGGTCCTCGCGGCCGCAATGTAGTTCTTGATAAGCAGTGGGGCGCCCCCATTATCACCAACGACGGCGTATCCATCGCTCGCGAAATTGAGCTGGAAAACCCGTACGAAAACTTGGGCGCACAGTTGGCTAAAGAAGTAGCAACCCGCACAAACGATGTTGCTGGTGACGGCACCACCACCGCTACCGTGCTCGCACAGGCTCTCGTAGCTGAAGGTCTGCGCAACGTAGCATCCGGCGCGGCACCCGGTGAAATCAAGCGGGGCATCGAAACCGCTGTGCAGGCAGTTTCAGCTCGTTTGCTGGAAAACGCACGCGAGGTTCAGGGCGAAGAAGTTACTCACGTAGCTGCTATTTCAGCTCAGTCACCTGAAATTGGTGAACTGCTGGCTGAGGCATTCGATAAGGTCGGCAAGGACGGCGTTATCACCATCGAAGATGGCTCTTCAACCGATATCGAACTCGATATCACCGAAGGTATGCAGTTCGATAAGGGCTACCTGTCACCCTCATTCGTGACTGATCCCGAGCGCGCTGAAGCAGTTCTTGAAGACTCTTTGATCCTGATCTATCAGGGCAAGATTTCTTCAATCGCAGACATCATGCCTTTGCTTGAGAAGGTTGTTCAGGCTAAGAAGCCTCTGACCATCATCGCTGAAGACGTCGAGGGCGAGGCTCTATCAACCCTCGTTGTTAACAAGATGCGCGGCAACCTCGACGTTGTAGCGCTGAAGGCACCCGGTTTTGGTGATCGCCGCAAGGCCATCATGCAGGATCTTGCGATCTTGACCGGTGGCACCGTTATCACCGGTGAACTCGGTATCTCACTGGATTCAGTGACTATCGAGCAGCTCGGTTCTGCCCGCCGCATCACCGTTACCAAGAACAACACCACCATCGTTGAAGGTGCTGGCACCGCAGAAGCTGTTGCAGAACGCGTTGACCAGCTCCGCGCCGAAATCGACCGTGTTGATTCTGAATGGGATCGCGAAAAGCTCAAAGAACGCTTGGCTAAGCTCGCCGGTGGCGTAGGCGTCATCAAGGTGGGTGCAGCAACGGAGGTCGAGGCTAAGGAACGCAAGCACCGCATCGAGGACGCTGTTTCCTCCACCCGTGCAGCTCTTGAAGAAGGCATTGTGGCTGGCGGCGGTACCGCACTAGTACACGCGCTTAAGGCACTGGACGGTCTTGAACTGGAAAGCGCTGATGCGCAGACCGGCGTTGATATCGTTCGCCGAGCCCTGGTTCAGCCCTTGCGCTGGATTGCTGAAAACGCTGGCGAAGATGGCTACGTCGTGACCTCAAAGGTCGCTGAGCTTCCTCTTGGCTCCGGTTTCAACGCTAAGACCGGCGAATACGGCGACCTCATCGGTGCCGGCGTTATCGACCCGGTCAAGGTCACCCGCTCAGCTTTGGAAAACGCATCATCCATTGCAGCGCTGGTTCTGACCACCGAAACCCTCGTGGTAGAAAAGCCCGCTGAGGAAGAAGAGTAAACTTCTCACCGGCCGATAGTAAGCCCCGTTCATTGTGTTAGTCACAGTGAGCGGGGTTTTCTCGTTTTAAGCCAAACTTTACAAAAAATCTAGGTAGTGTTTTGACGGTGCACAGATTGAGTATCGACGGTGCACTTTTTACTCCCCTAAGAGACAGTGCAGCGGCTAGAGACCCTTCATGAGAATTTTTGCTGACCCCAACGCATCGGAGACCGCACCTAAGCTGGCGTTTCGTCCGGAAATTCAGGGACTGCGCGCTCTCGCGTTGTTCTTGGTGGCTGCTTATCATTTTTGGTTTGGCAAGGTCTCCGGTGGCGTCGACGTCTTTTTGCTGATTTCAGCGTTCTTGATGACTCTTTCGTTCACTCGCAAAATCGAGACGGGACAAAGGGTTTTTCTGGGGACGGTCACAAAATACTGGGTGCATACTTTCAAGCGCATTGTTCCGCTGGCAACGGTCACGGTGTTACTGGTTCTGCTAGGAACCTGGCGTTTTCTGCCTGAGCCTCGCTGGGCAGGGATTATGAATGAGGCTCGCGCTGTTATCTTCTACCGCGATAACTGGTGGAGCATCAAGAATCTGGTGGATTACTACGCCGCTGATTCTTCAGAATCTTCACCGCTGAGACATTTTTGGTCGTTGTCAGTTCAAGGGCAGATTTTTATCATCTGGCCCCTGCTCTTTGCCCTGTGCTGGTTGCTGTACCGAATCACTAAAATCAAGGCGAGACTGATTCTTGCTGTTGTTTTTGGCTCCGTATTTATCTGGTCTTTAAACTATTCTGTTCACGTCACTGCCGCCGATCAACAAAGTGCTTACTTCAATACCTGGGCTCGATTGTGGGAGTTCGCTCTAGGTACCTTGGTGGCATTAGTCCTGCCGTATCTCAAGCTTCCTGCGGTGCTTCGTGCGCTCATGGGGTGGGTTGGAATTTTTGGTATCGTCACCTGCGGTCTGTTGTTGGATGTCGAGGGAAACTTCCCGGGCTTTTATGCCCTGTGGCCTACGCTTTCTGCATCCTTCATCATTCTTGCCGGTTCAACCGGTACTTCCTGGGGCGCTGACCGTATTCTCTCGCATCCTTCTCTTCTCTGGCTGGCTAAGTACTCATACGGGCTATACCTTTTGCACTGGCCCATGTTGGTGTTCTACCTGTACATGGTCAATCGCGAAAAAGCTGGATTTTTGGCAGGGCTGGTGCTTTTCGCCGCGTCCTTAGCCCTATCGTATGTACTGACTCGTTTAGTTGAGAATCCTCTGCGTTCGTGGGCGTGGCTGGATGCTGCTCGCTACCGTGGCGTGGCATTAGTGGCGCTGTGCATGATTGCCGTAGTCGGAGCCACCAATGCATGGACTGCGTACAACCAACACGAAACCGAACGTTTATTGGCGCGCGCATCCGTGGATAATCCCGGCGCGAAAATTCTTGATCCGAACTTTACCTATCAGGGGAGCGCAGATGCCGGATACCTGCCGCTGTCGGTAGAACGCTACAGTGACCGCCCTATTTTCAACGATCTGTGCGATGTCGCAAAAACTGACAGTTTTGGCATGCCCACCTACACCTGCCACCATATTGTGAAAAACGAAAATCCCTCTAAAACGGTGATCGCTTTTGGTAACTCTCACGTTGAGCAGTGGATGGCAAACCTAGAGCAGACCGGTGAAGAAAACAACTGGGACGTTAAATTCTTGCAGTATAACGATTGCCAGGTTTTTGATGCCAGCGTGAACAAGCAGCCCTGCAACGAGTGGACCCAGCAGGCCTTTGAATACATCAAGGACGCTCGTCCCGACTTCGTCTTTACAATCGGCACGGTCTCGGTATGGGAGAACGCGGGGGAATACGTACCGAGCGGTCTTGAACCCTATATCCAACGCCTGCAATCTGAAGGGACTCAACTGATAGCTCTGCGTGATAATCCGCGTTTTCAGGTGCCGCATTCTGACTGCGAGACTCGAACCAACGCCGACTGCACACTGCAATCAGAGATAGCGCAGAACCCTGACCCGCTGGTGGATCTTGAGAAAAAGTACCCCAACTTTTCGGCGATGGACATGACCGATATCATCTGCCCCAATGGTGCCTGCCCGTCAGCTGTTGGAAACGTGTACACCTACCGTGACCACTCGCATCTGACCAAAACCTTCACCGATTCAGCGCAGGGATTCTTCGACGACAGACTGCAACGCGCGCTCGCGAGCTCACACGGGGAATGAAAACTGCCGGAGACTGGTTACAGTCTTATATTCCAAACCGGTAGCTTGAGCTGTGGTACTCAACACGCTTGAGGTGCAATGGGTCGAACGAATCAACCTGCCGGTTTACTATTGAAAAAACACATGTGCAATGCGTTAGTGTCCAACGCAGCTTAGTCCCGAAAGATACAAAGGTTCTATGACCACTCCTACCGCTCTATCCGATGATCCCTTTGGCTTTACCGGCCTCACCTACGATGATGTGCTGCTTCTGCCGGGCAACACCGACGTAAATCCTGCAGATGCAGATACTTCAACCAAGCTGTCTAAGCGTATCCATCTGAACACCCCCATTATCTCCGCCGCAATGGATACCGTGACCGAGTCTGAGCTGGCTATCGCCATGGCTCGACTGGGCGGCATGGGCGTCCTGCACCGTAATCTTTCCATCGAAGATCAGGCTTCTCACGTAGACCGCGTCAAGCGTAGCGAATCAGGTATGATTACCAACCCGGTGACCATTACCCCCGACGCGACCATTGAAGAGCTGGACCAGGTTTGCGGTCATTTCAAGGTCTCTGGTCTGCCTGTTGTAGATGAGAACGAGGTTCTGGTTGGTATCATCACCAACCGCGACATCCGTTACCTGCCCGAGGCTGACTACGCAGAGCGTACCGTCCGCGAAATCATGACCCCCATGCCTCTGATTACCGGTCGCGAAGGCATGGACAAGGACGAGGCTTTCAAGCTGCTTTCCGATAACAAGATTGAGAAGCTGCCTTTGGTGGATGATGCTGGTAAGTTGACCGGTCTGATTACCATCAAGGACTTCATCAAGACTGAGCAGTACCCCAACGCTACTAAGGACGACGAAGGTCGCCTGCGCGTTGGTGCAGCTGTTGGCTTCTTTGGCGATGGCTACGAGCGCGCAATGTCTCTCATTGAAGCTGGCGTTGATGCTCTATTCATCGACACTGCTAACGGCCATTCCCAGGGCGTGCTCGACATGATCGCTCGCCTGAAGAAGGATTCTGCCGCAAACCACGTTGATATTATCGGTGGACAGGCTGCTACCCGCGAAGGCGCCCAGGCAATCATCGATGCCGGTGCGGACGGCGTGAAGGTGGGCGTTGGCCCCGGTTCTATCTGCACCACCCGTATCATCGCGGGCGTTGGTGTACCTCAGATTACCGCAATCAACGAGGCAGCTAAGGCCGCAATTCCTGCGGGCGTTCCGCTCATTGCGGACGGCGGTATGCAGCACTCCGGCGAAATCGGCAAGGCACTGGTTGCTGGCGCTGACTCCGTGATGATGGGCTCCATGCTGGCAGGTACTGCCGAGGCTCCCGGCGACCTCATCTTTGTCAACGGTAAGCAGTTTAAGGCCTACCGTGGTATGGGATCACTGGGTGCGATGGTTACCCGTGGCCGCCACAAGTCATACTCTAAAGACCGCTACTTCCAGGCAGATGTTAAGGGCGAAGACAAGCTCATCCCCGAGGGCATTGAGGGCCAGGTGCCTTTCCGCGGCCCGCTATCATCCGTTTTGCATCAGCTTGAAGGCGGCTTGCGTCAGACCATGTTCTACACCGGTGCTCGCACTGTTGAAGACCTCAAGAACAACGGCAAGTTCGTTCGTATCACTCCTGCAGGTTTGAAAGAATCGCATCCTCACGACATCATGATGACCGTTGAGGCACCGAACTACCGCCGCTAACCCTCAAAGTCGGTACCACCGAGAATTATTCGGCGTTACCGCGCTTGTGAAAGGAAAACACCGCGTGAGCGATATTCAAATTGGCATGTCAAAACGTGCCCGACGCACATATTCCTTGGACGACATTGCGCTCGTTCCCACCCGCCGTACTCGCGATGCATCAGATGTTGATACATCGTGGCAGATTGACGCGTTCAAGTTTGATACTCCCTTGATTGGTGCACCGATGGATTCGGTCACCTCACCCGCTACAGCTATTGCCCTCGGTAAGCTGGGCGGTCTGGGCGTGCTCAACTTGGAAGGTCTGTGGACCCGCTACGAGGATCCCCAGCCCTACCTGAACGAAATCACCGCTATGCCGGTAGACAACCCCATTGCGGCTACCTGTCGTATGCAGGAAATCTACGCGGAACCCATCAAGCCCGAGCTTATTACTGCACGACTTTCGGAGATCCGCGAGTCAGGCGTCATCGTTGCAGGTTCATTGACCCCGCAGAACATTCAGGAGCACTACGAGACCGTCGTCAAAGCCGGCGTCGATATCTTTGTAATTCGCGGTACCACCGTCTCTGCGCAGCACGTTTCGCAGAACCGTGAGCCGCTGGACCTCAAAAAGTTCATTTATGAGCTCGATGTTCCTGTCATCGTTGGTGGCGTGGCTGGTTACACTCCGGCGCTGCACCTGATGCGTACCGGTGCAGCCGGTGTGCTCGTTGGCTTCGGCGGCGGCTCAGCAATGACCACCCGTCGCGGTCTGGGCATTCACGCGGCCATGGCAACCGCTATCTCTGATGTTGTTCAGGCTCGTAGCGACTACCTGGATGAATCAGGCGGACGCTACGTGCACGTGATTGCTGACGGTGGCCAGGGACGTTCCGGCGACATCGTAAAATCACTGGCACTTGGCGCAGACGCAGCTATGATCGGTGCTCCTTTGGCGCGTGCTGAAGAAGCCCCCGGACGCGGTCTCTACTGGGGCAACGAGGCACACAGCCCCGAGTATCCCCGCGGCGTCCGCACCCCGCTTGAAGTTGTAGGACCGCTAGAGGAAGTTCTCTACGGCCCCTCACACCACGTTGACGGTACCTCCAACATTGTCGGCGGCATCAAGCGCGCCATGGCAACCTGCGGTTACACCGATCTCAAATCCTTCCAGCGCTCAGAAGTAACGCTTATTCCGTACGGCGGCTAATAACCGGTGAACGCTTAAGCTGAAAATTCCCCGCACATCGGTAGATATCCCACGATGATGCGGGGAATTTTTACTTTAAAACAGATAGGGTAGAAGGGTGTTAAAACAGGCTCTTAAACCTCGGTGGATTGGTTTGCTACTGGTGGCGCTCGCGCTGGTCAGTGGCTTTGTCATGCTTTCGATGTGGCAACTTAATTCTTCGACGCTGGGGCGTGTGAACGCTGATCCTGCTAAAGATCGGGTGCGTCCTTACACAGAGGTTCTCAAGGCTAATGAGCCGCTGATACAAACTCAGGTTGATACTGTGGTTGAAGCTGAGGGCACATACGTTCAGGGGTCTTCGTATCTGATCGAGAACCGCCTGGAAAACGGTGCACACGGGTATTGGATTGTTAGTGAATTTGTGCCCAAAGACGCTCAAAAAGTGTCTATCGACGGCAAACAGACCCAGCGCGCTATAGCAGTTGCCCGTGCGTGGTCTCGCACCACTGAGATTCCTCAAGAGCCGCAAGGGACGGTCAAGATTGCAGGACGCGTGGTTTCTAACGAACCCGCCGTTGCCAGCCAATCTCGTCACGATGAGGATGCCGCAAACCCCCGCACACTCGCATCCACCAGCACTGCCCAGCTCACCAACCTGTGGGAACGTCCGCTCTATTCATCTATCCTGACGGTTGCCGCAGAAGTTCCCGCCTCGCAGAGCCTTCCGGTCACAGCGGAGAAAACTATCGATGAAAGCTCCACCATCATAGGGCAGAACCAGGATCTCACCCCCGTAAGAGTTGCCCAGGTTGAAGACCACGATATCAACTGGCTCAACATTTTCTACTCGCTGGAATGGCTGGTATTCGCAGGCTTTGCACTGTACCTGTGGTGGCGTATGCTCAAGGATTCTCTCGACAAAGAAAGTGATCCCGCTCAATACTTTGAATACACCGGTGAGTACTTTATCGATGAAGAAACCGGACGCGCCTACTACTTTGATCCCGCCGATCAGCAGTACTACTTCTTTGATACGGTCCCTGATATGCCGTCGTCCACAACTACTTCCCGACCTACTGCGCAATAGCTAGAAAAGAGATTAATGTATGGCTTCTGATAAGACCCCGCGTCCTGTTGAAAGAACCGACGGTAAGAAAGTGACCCTCGCATCATCATCAGCATCGCAGGATGCCAATGCGCGCGGTGGTTTTACCGTTCGCAAAAAATTTGGCGGTACTGAGTCGCAGATTCGCTCAGCTCTGACGCTCTACAAATGGTGCGCCTGGATTTCAGGTACGTTTTTGCTACTGCTAGTAGCCGAGATGATTTCTCGCTATATTTTTGGTTACGACCTCATGGCAGGAGCTACCAATGCGGCAACCGGTGAAAACGTTGCTCTAGGCTGGCTCAACCGAGAAACGGGCAACCTGACCGGCGGTATTAACATCTCAACTTGGATTTTGATTGTCCACGGTTGGTTCTATGTCATTTACCTGCTGTCATGCCTGCGCCTGTGGTTGCTGATGCGCTGGGGTATTGCTCAGTTGATTGTGATGGCTCTTGGCGGCGTCGTGCCTTTCCTCTCATTTATTGTTGAGAAGAAGATTCACCGTGAGACTCTGTCGCTGGTTGAGGCTAACCCGCAGGCTTTAAAGCGCTACTAAGCACATGTGGGCACAGGGCAGTGATGCATAAAGTCCGCTCTGTAGCTTAGAATGAACCATAGACCAGGTCTCAACACCTGTTGAGGCACAAAACCACCGACCTTTAAGGTAATAAGTGACCAACGCAGAAAATACCGTAGAGCAGCTCGAAGAGCGCCCGGTACTGGTTGTAGACTACGGTGCTCAGTACGCGCAGCTGATTGCTCGTCGCGTACGTGAGGCCGGTGTTTACTCAGAAATCGTTCCTCACAGCATGTCCACCGAGAAGATTTTGGCGAAAGATCCTGCCGCAATCATTCTTTCGGGCGGTCCTTCATCTGTTTATGCAGATGGTGCGCCTGCAGGTGATATCGCTTTGTTCGAAGCTGGCGTACCTGTTTTTGGTATTTGCTATGGCTTCCAGCTGATGGCTCATACTCTGGGCGGTACTGTTGCTCAGACAGGTTTGAGTGAGTTCGGCGCTACTACCGCGACCGTGTGTGCTGAAGACTCATCATTCTTAACCGGCACCCCCGACAGCCAGAATGTTTGGATGAGCCATGGTGATTCCGTGTCGCAGGCACCTGAGGGGTTCGATGTTTTGGCGAAGACCCCCGGCGCTGAGGTGGCTGCTTTCGTTGATACCAAGCGTAAATTCGGCGGCGTGCAGTGGCACCCCGAGGTTAAGCACTCTGATTACGGTCAGGTAGCTCTGGAGAACTTCTTGTTCAACGTTGCGGGCCTTGAGAAGACATGGTCAACGGGCAATATCATCGACGAGCAGGTTGCTAAGATTCGTGAGCAGGTTGGCGATGACCTCGTAATCTGTGCACTGTCCGGCGGCGTTGATTCTTCTGTTGCTGCGGCTTTGGTCCACAAGGCTGTTGGCGATCAGCTAACGTGTTTCTTTATCGATCACGGTTTGTTGCGTGAAGGTGAGCGCGAGCAGGTTGAGCAGGATTACGCGTCAACTATGGGCATCAAGGTTGTGACTATCGATGAGTCAGAGCGTTTCTTGGGCGCTCTGGAGGGCATTACTGAGCCTGAGGCTAAGCGTAAGGCTATTGGTCGTGAATTTATCCGTTCGTTTGAGGACGCTCAGCGTAAGTTGATTGCTGAGGCTGGCGTTGAGGGAGCGGATATTAAGTTCTTGGTACAGGGCACTTTATACCCGGACGTTGTTGAGTCCGGCGGCGGCGAGGGCGCGGCTAATATTAAGTCTCACCACAATGTGGGCGGTTTGCCTGAGGATTTGAAGTTTGAGCTTGTAGAGCCGTTGCGCGCTCTCTTTAAGGATGAGGTTCGCGCTATTGGTCGTGAGCTTGGCGTTCCTGAGAAGATTGTTGCTCGTCAGCCCTTCCCGGGTCCTGGCTTGGGCATTCGTGTAATTGGCGAGGTCAATAAGCACAATTTGGATGTTTTGCGTGCGGCTGATGCGATTGCTCGTGAGGAGCTGACTGCTGCTGGCATGGACGAAGAGATCTGGCAGTGCCCGGTAGTGTTGTTGGCTGGTGTTCGTTCTGTTGGTGTGCAGGGTGATGGTCGTACGTATGGTCATCCGATTGTGTTGCGTCCGGTTTCTTCTGAGGATGCGATGACTGCGGATTGGACTCGTATGCCGTACGATGTGTTGGCTAAGATTTCGAATCGTATTACGAATGAGGTGCGTGAGGTTAACCGAGTTGTGCTGGATGTGACTTCTAAGCCGCCGGGAACAATTGAATGGGAATAAAAGCAATTTTCGGCTTCGCCGAAATAAAAATTGCTTTTATTAAAACGCCGACGTAGGCGTTTCTCAAAGGGGACAGATTCTCAAGGGTCTGTCCCTTTTGTCTGGTTTCGCTCGCAGGCGGAAAAGAAATTCAGATTAATAAGGCGTTGATGTAAACGTCTGAGGAAGGGGACAGGTCTTCGCGGATCTGTCCCTTTTCTGTTGCTCTTTTTGTTGTTTGGGTGGGTTTTGCCTTCAACTAAGTGGTAACCATGCTTATTTCCTGTATGCTGTGGTGGTTATAGTAATTAGTGCGGGCGTGTGAGCGTCTGTGCCTGTTCCGGTGGAGGAAAGATGAATAACGTACTTCGTACTGTTGTGGCTAAGTTGACTGAGATCGCTCGTGATCCTAAGAATCAGCAGAAGATTCGGGAGTTTGCTGCGAAGGTTCAGCCTAAGGTGCAGGAGCTGTTGCGTAAGCGCAATAAGTAAGTATTTTTTGATGCCCTGTCTCCGGTGGAGGCGGGGTGTTTTTGTTAAAAGAAAAGCCTCGCCGTACACTACTCGGCGAGGCTTTTGCATCCTAAAAAATAAATGAGGTGCTCTCTATTCATTCACATGTGGATGCTTTGCTTTGCGGCGCTTTTTGGGGAATCTGCCGCAAAGAGGTTCGCATTCGAGTAGGGAAAACCTCGAGTGTGCGAACGTTTTTATTCTAGTATGCGGTGGATTTTTTAGGAGGCATGGCGCGTTGTGCGCGATAGAAGAGCGTACAAATTAATTTACTTTGTCGGTCAAACCGTTGTCCTAGATATAGATTTTCGTGGTGTAAGTAACCACCTTGAATAGGCCGAAAAGGGGCTTAGCTGCGTGTGCATGCTAAGCCCCTGTTTCGGTAGGACGTATTAGTCGGAAATTTTGTATACCTTGGCTTCGTACGGTCGCAAGGTGTCACCGGCGTCATCGGAGTAGTTAGAGATGACGAGCTGCTGGCGGCCGTCTGCTAGCTCGTAGCTACGTTCTACGTCGTGGTCGGTGAAGTTCGCGATGACAAGAAGTTTCTCGCCGTTCGATGCGTGACGTTCGTAGGCGTATACTTCTGAGTCTTCGGCGTCCAAGGGCTTGAAGGACGCGTACACCATGTGGTCTTGCAGTTCGCCGCGTCGTAGGGAGATGAGACGCTGGTAGTAGTAGAACAGTGAGTCTGGGTTATCCAGTGCTGCCTGGGCGTTGATTTCGGTGAAGTTGGGGTTAACGTCAATCCACGGAGTTCCGGTGGAGAACCCGCCGTGAGCGCTGCTGTCCCACTGAACGGGGGTGCGTGCGTTGTCGCGTCCTTTGGCGTAGATCAGTTCCATGCCCTCAACAGGAGTTAGAGAACCGCGATCGGTCACAAAATCGTCGTACATGTTGAGGGAATCGAGATCGCGATAGTCCGAAATGCTCGGGAACTTCACGTTGGTCATGCCGAACTCTTCGCCCTGGTAAATGTAGGGGGTTCCCTGCATAAAGTGAAGGACGGTGGCAAGCATTTTCGCGCTGACTTCGCGGTACTCAGCAGAGTCATTGCCAAAGCGCGATACCACGCGCGGCTGATCATGGTTGTTCCAGTAGAGTGAGCCCCACGCCTTGCCGTCCAACTCCGTCTGCCAGGCATTCAAAACCTTTTTGAGCTCGCGAAGATCGTATTTTTGTAAGGACCATTTGCCCATGCCAGCGCCCGGGTCTGAGTCCACACCCATGTGTTCAAAATGGAAGATCATATTGAGCTCATCGGTTTCAAAACCGGCGAACCCTAAAGCTTCGGACGGGGGAGTTGCAGACATCTCTCCAACCGTCATGCAGTCGTAGCGCGAGAATGCCTGCGCATTCATCTCGTGCATCCATTCATGAACCTTAGTGCCATTGTGAATGACGAAGGGAATGGACGAACTGTGTTTGTCAGGATCCACTGAAGGATCGTCAGGCAATCCCTCGGGTTTGGAGATGATGTTGATTGCGTCCAGGCGGAAGCCATCGATTCCTTTATCTAACCACCAGCGGGTCATCTCGTAGATAGCCTCACGCACCTTGGGGTTTTCCCAATTCAGGTCGGGTTGCTTCTTCGAGAAGATGTGCATGTACCACTGATCGGTGTTTTCGTCGTATTCCCACGCGCGTCCGCCAAATTCCGAGCCCCAGTTATTCGGCGGGAGTGGATTGCCCTGATCATCGACGCCGGAAGAATCTCGCCAGTAGTAGAAGTCGCGGTAGGGATTGTCTGTGGAGGCACGCGACTGCACAAACCATTCGTGCTCATCAGAGGTATGATTGGCGACCATATCCATCAGAATTTTGATGCCGTGGTTGTGAGCGGTTTCTAGAAGCTCATCAAAGTCAGCCATGGTGCCGAACTCGTCCATGATGCTGTAGTAATCGCTGATGTCATAGCCCATGTCGTCGTTGGGAGATCCAAAAACGGGGGAGAGCCAGATAACGTTGATGCCTAGCTGCGAGAGGTAGGGAATACGCGAGGTGATACCGGGGATATCGCCGATGCCATCGCCGTCAGAATCTTGGAATGAACGCGGCCATACCTGATATACAACGGCTTCTTTCCACCACTGTTTACCTGCGTTAGACATAAAATTTCTCCTTCAAAAACTAAAATATTGCCGTTGCCCGTTATGCGGTGAACCTGTACACAACTGACTCGTAGGGGCGCAAGACGTTGTCTGTGGGTGCATCCTCGTAGTTGCTGATCAGCAGCTCGGCGGATGCGGTGTCGTAGCCGTAATCACGTTCAACAAGCTGATCGGTGAAGTTACTAATGACTAGCAGGGTCTCGCCCTCAGACTCTCCGGTGCCTCTGCGCAGGTAGGCGTAAACCGCTGCATCATCGGAATCTAGCAGCTTGTAGATTCCGTTGATAATAATCGGGTGGTTCTGCCGTAATTCAATGAGCTTCTTATAGTGATAGAAGACGGAGTCTTTGTCACTCAGTGCCTGGTCAGCGTTGATTTCTGTGTAGCGCGGATTGAGCTTGAGCCAGGGAGTACCGTCGGTGAAGCCTGCGTGCTTGCTGTTGTCCCATTGCATGGGGGTGCGTGCGTTGTCGCGTCCTGACGCTGAAATATAGCGCATCATGTTCTCATGCGATACGGTGCCAGAATCCACGAGTTTGCGGTAGTTATCGTGAATTTCGATGTCGTTGTAATCGTTGATGTCCTCAAAGAAGACGTTGGTCATGCCCAGCTCTTCACCTTGATAAATGTAGGGGGTTCCCTGCATCATGTGCAGGGTTGTGCCCAGCATTTTGGCTGATCGGACGCGGTGCTCCGGGCTGTCATTGCCAAAGCGAGAAACAGCGCGCGGCTGGTCATGGTTGTTCCAATACAGAGCGTTCCAAGCCTTGCCTGAGAGATCATCCTGCCATTTAGTCAAAATGCGTTTGAGGTCCACGAGCTGGAACCGAGTATCGTTCCATTTACCGATCATCGGGTCTGGGTTAGAGTCCACTCCCATGTGCTCGAACTGGAAGAGAGTTTGTAGTTCTTCACGGTCAAAGCCGGTGTAGAGCAAGCCGTCTGCAGTTGTCACGCAAGGTGTTTCACCCACCGTCAATACGGGGTACTTGCTCAGGACCTCTGTGTACATCTCATGGAGGAACTCATGAACCCGAGGACCATTAGCGGCCATAATCAAAGAATTATCTTTTGAACCTGCGGTGACAGCTAAATCATCGGGGTATGACTGATCTTTAGAAATCAGGTTGATGACGTCCATACGGAAACCGGCAACACCTTTGTCGAGCCAGAACCGCATGACATCGTAGACTTCTTCGCGTACCTTGGGATTCTCCCAGTTCAAATCAGGTTGTTTGATGGAGAACATATGAAGGTAGAACTGCTGGGTAGTTTCATCCCACTCCCACGTAGACGGTGAGAACGCTGCAATCCAGTTGGTGGGCGGAATCGGGGTGCCGTCGTCCTCGAAGCCCTGTGCGTCCTTCCAAATGTAGTAATCGCGGTAGGGATTGTCTTTTGAGGACCGCGCTTGCTTAAACCACTCGTGTTCATCTGAGGTGTGGTTGACCACGAGGTCCATGATGATTTTGATGTTGTGCTTGGTCGCCTCGGCAAGGAGCTCATCGAAATCTGCCATGGTGCCGAACTCATCCATGATGGCTCGGTAATCAGAGATGTCGTAGCCGTTATCGTCGTTGGGGGACTGATAGACGGGGGAGAGCCAGATTGCTTGAATGCCTAGGTTAGCGAGGTAGGGGATGCGAGAGGTAATGCCCGGGATATCTCCGACACCATCGCCGTTAGAGTCTTGAAAACTGCGGGGGTAGATCTGGTAGATGACGGGTTCTTGCCACCACTGAGTTGTGCTCATGGTTCTTTCCTTAAATGTGGGGTTTAGGCGGTACGGGCGAAGAACGCTTGTGACGGGTGCGAGAGTTGAAGCGGGTCGAAGGATGCGAGCACGCCACTGTGATCTGAAATTGCTTGTGCGGTGTTGTCGGCAAATACGACCTTGTGAGTCTTGAATTCAATGGGTTCAGAGGTGAAGATGTGATCCAACGTCATGGCTGATAGGACTTCGTCCCAGCCGTGGATTGCTTTGTGAACGGTGGCTTCGCCTGAAACCTGGGTTGCCGATGCTCGGGCATCATGCCATCCGCGGGAGAGTACCAGATCGTACCCCTGTTCCCGCAGGGCACTGTCATTGTTGAAGTCGCCCATCATCACGGCAGGAGCATCCGCAATCTCACGTAATTGGCGGTCAAGAAGCGCAAACTCGTGTTCAAAGAGGGACTGCCCGTCGTTATTCCACCACGACAGGTGGCAGGTTGCAAACCATAGCGGCTGGCCTTGAACTTCAATTTTCGCAGCTAAAGCGAAGCGTTTTTGGATGTCATAGAAGCCATAGTTCGGCGCTAAATCGAGGGCTTGAGTGCGTTGAAGCGGAGCCTTAGAAAGTATCGCGAGTCCTTCTTCGTACATCTCAAAGCCAAGGTGGGTTGCAATCCAGCTCCAATGGTAGGTGTAGCCCATCTTTTTCAACAAACGGACCAGGAGTAACGCGTAGTTATCTTCGCGGATGGGATGTTCGACTGAGGTCGATACAAAACATGGGGTAGAGGTGGCCTCGAAGAACTGTTGGTGTTGGTTGACTTCTTGCAGGGTAATGACATCAATGTCTTCGTTGACGATGTAATGCGCTAAATCGGTGAGCTTATCAATCTGGTTAATCTCTAGCCAGCTATGGGTGTTGAGAGTCAAAATTTTCATGACCGGAAGGAACTTCTAACGCTAATAAAGGGGTGTGGTGATAGTAGAAAAATCAGTTTTATCCTATGGACGTTTGCACCGCGAATGCGAGGGAAAGGGCGACCGCGATGCCCAGAACTTTTACCAAGTCTTGAAACACTAATGCCACGTTGTGAAACTCTTGTTCAAGATAGAGATTTAGTGCGGTGAAATACGTTACTTCGGGGTATTCTTCTATTCGTTACTTGTACTTTTGAAAACGAGGTTTGATCCGATGATGGAGAAAATCCAGAGGTTCGGCTCGGCAATGCTTGCCCCCGTCCTCCTCTTTGCTTTTGCTGGTCTTGCAGTAGGTATCGCTATTATCTGCAAGAACGAGCAACTCCTTGGCCCGATCGCGGCTGAGGGTACTGGCTGGTTTAACTTCTGGTCAGTGTGGGAGGCAGGCGCTTGGACTGTCTTCAACCAGATGGAATTGTTGTTTGTTCTTGGTTTGCCCATTGCACTGGCAAAGCACGCACAGGCACGCGCTGTTCTTGAAGCAGCAATGGTTTACCTGACCTTCAACTACTTTGTAGCTACCATCCTCAGCATTTGGGGCAACAACTTCGGTATCAACTACGAGCAGGACATCACCGAGACCGCTGCCGGTACCGGTTTGAAGATGATCGCTGGTATTAAAACCATGGACACCGGTATTTTCGGTGCGATCATCATCTCTGCAATCGTTGTGTGGTTGCACAACCGCTTCTTTAACACCAAGCTTCCGGACTTCCTCGGTATCTTCCAGGGCACTCAGTTTGTATACGGTGTTGGCTTCTTCTTGATGATGCCCGTAGCACTTTTGTTCTGCGCTGTTTGGCCCACTATCCAGGCAGGCATCGGCTCGTTGCAGGGTGTTTTCATGGGCTCAGGCGTCTTCGGCATCTGGCTGTACGTCTTCTTAGAGCGCATCCTGATTCCCACCGGTCTGCACCACTTTATCTACACCCCCTTTGTCTTTGGTCCCGCTGTTACTCCTAACGGTGTTACCAAGGACTGGGTTGCTGCACTGCCGCAGATTGCACAGTCATCTGCACCCCTATCAGAGCAGTTCCCCGCTGGTGGCTTTGGTCTGCACGGTAACTCAAAGGTCTTTGCGCCGCTGGGCATTGCTGCAGCGTTCTACACCACCGCGCGTCCTGAGAAGAAGAAGGAAACCCTGGCACTTCTCATTCCCGTTTGCTTGACCGCAATCCTCATCGGTATTACCGAGCCTCTTGAATTCACCTTCCTCTTCTTGGCTCCGCCGCTGTTTGCTGTTCATGCAGTATTGGCTGCAACCATGACATCAGTGATGTGGCTCTTCGGTGTTCGCGGCAACATGGGTGGCGGTCTGATTGACTTCCTGTTCCAGAACTGGATTCCGCTGTGGAGCAACCACTCAGGCACCTACATCGCTCAGATCATTATCGGTCTGATCTTCACCCTGATTTACTTTGTTGTCTTCCGTTTCATGATTTTGAAGTTCGATTTCAAGACTCCCGGTCGTGAGGTCGACGGTGGCGAAACCAAGCTGTACTCAAAGGCTGAGTATCGTGCAGCAAAGAAGAACGGCAAGATTGGTGTGGGTTCAGTAGCTGCAGCAAGCGCAGCTGGTGCTGCGACCGGTGCTGTTACTGCGGATGCTGATGACACCTACAGCCAGCGTGCACGCGACTTCCTGGGACTGCTGGGTGGCCCGTCAAACATCACCGATGTTAACAACTGCGCAACCCGCCTCCGCGTTTCGGTGAAGGATCCTGAACTCGTTGGTAACGAGTCAGACTTCAAGAGCGCAGGTGCTATGGGCCTGGTCAACAAGGGCAAGGCGCTGCAGGTCATTGTTGGTATGGACGTTCCTCAGGTTCGTGACCGTTTCGAGGATATGGTCAACGCAGCTGACTATGCTCCTGCCGAAGCAACCGCATCCAACGATCCTTATTCACAGCGCGCTCACGATTTCTTGGCTCTGCTCGGTGGCGCTGAGAACATCACTAACGTGAATAACTGCGCAACACGCCTTCGCGTTTCTGTTGCAGATGAGAACAAGGTTGATACCTCGGATGCGAACTTCAAGAACGCCGGTGCACTCGGTGTTGTTCGCAAGGGCAAGGCATACCAGGTCATCGTTGGTATGGACGTTCCCCAGGTTCGCGATCGTTTCGAAGATATGGTTAATTCCAACAAGTAACCGTTCAGGTCTCTGAGCGGATACGTTAGCTCCCGGTGTTTACGATGCTGTACTATCGTTTTTGATAGTAAGTAAGTATTCACCGGGAGTTTTTGTTGGATCTGCAAGACGTTGTCAACGCGAATCAGCATCGATTTAGTGAGACCGAGCGAGATATTCTTGCCTTCATGCTAGAGAACGAGGAATTCGTTGCAGAGGCAACTATTTCTTCCCTTGCTCACCGCACTTTTACGTCGACGTCCAGCATCATTCGACTGACAAAGAAACTCGATTTCTCGGGTTTTGCTGAGCTGAAATACTTCATTAAATCTTCTATCAACAAACCCACAGATTCTGCGGTTGACTTTATCCAAGCCGGTAAAGATGACATCGTGAAAACTCTGGAATTTGTCGAGTATTATAATCTCAAACCGGTGTTAGCGAAGATTCAGAACGCGCGCAGTGTCTACTGCTATGGCACCGGTTATGCCCAGCGAAATGCAGTTCAAGAATTTGCGAAATCGATGTTAGCGTGCGGCAAATTTATGCACGTTATTCCGGCACATAACGAGTTTTCCGGTAGCGTGGACGCGATGACCAGCGAGGACCTTGTGATTGTGGTGTCGCTATCGGGTAATACGGATCAGATTCGCGAGACGCTCAAAATGCTGTCACTGCGTAAAATCCCGGTCGTTGCCGTGACTGATTTTGGAATGAATTATCTGTCATCCATCGCCGTTCATAGCCTGCACTATGCGGCCACTCCAGCTACTATCAATAATCAGCGTGCGCCTTACCATTCCTTTGTTGGCCTCAATATTTTGCTTGACTATTTAGTGCGTAGCTACATCGATTTTATTGACCCGAAAGATACACCATGAGGGCCCTTTTACTTTTGCTGAGCGACTCAGCCAAGCTGACTAAAATTCTGTTTTGGTACTGGTTGTTGAGCGCCGGTGCTTTTGTGCTGTTTGCGTTTACGCAGGCTAGTTCTACGAGTACATCGTTTGAGCAGACGCTTCAGCAACCTTCGATTGCCCTGTCATTTTTGATTTCGTGCATGTCTATCATTCAAGCGGTCATGCTGAAGATGGCGCATAGTGAAAATGAAAATACGGTGCGAATTTTTTCGATTTTTAGCGGTGTTCAGCAGGTGCTGGTAGGCAATATTCCTGCTGCGCTTTTATCGTATTTTCTAGCCCGGTCTTTGCATGATGCTCCGCGTGAGCCGTTCGCTCCTACCTGGCGTTGGGTACTGATCGGCGTGTGTATTCTTTTGAGTTTCTTGACATTTTTGACGCTACTTGCACGCTATAACCAGTTCTTTGGCGCATAAGAAACAGACGGGTTTATGAGAACCGGTCATTGATTGATGCTGTCAGCACGTAAAATAGTGGCGTAACACTTTGTGAGGGTGAGAAAAATTTCTAACGAATCGATGCACTTGGGGCAGACCTCTGATGCCGCTGAACAGAACGACGACGTTGAGAACACTGGTTTCAATGAGGAAAGCGCGGCAGGCCTAGAGAAATGGGCTGAGCAGATGGACCTGTATACAGGTCCTGACGCCCTGCTTGATTTTAATCAGGTGGACTATGTCCATATTGATTTCACCCATGCCAATCCTTCAGGTATCGCGCAGCTGATGATGGGACGTAAGACTCGTCTTTCAACTATTTTGCGCGATAAACAACAGCTCGAATCGGGTATGCGGGCTGCCCGAGGCTTGCGCGCTAAGATTTTTGAGCTTGAAACCGGGCACGGATTGGACGCCGGTTACTTTGTTGCTGGTACCGCGTCCTGGCTGTCGCACGATGTGCGCGAGCGAGGAATGGCGAGTGAAAAGCGCTTTATTGCGCCAATTTTGCTGGCTCCATTAGCCATTACTCCTCATGCCTCGAGTGATGATTTTGAGCTTCGTTTAGCGGGTTCAGCTAAGCTGAATCCGGCTCTAGTGCGCCAGTTGCGTAAGGAATACGGCATCGATTTAGGAACGATGGATGTTGCCGCTCTTGCCAACTCCATGTCGCGTCTTGATCCAGAGCCTGTGATTGATCGTATGCGCGCATCGACCGCATCTATACCGGGCATGATGATTGAAGCGAAGTATCTCGTCTCGACCTTCGCTGATCTGAAGGAAAGCATGGGGGAGCTACCCCATACCGCCCACACTAAGGTTGTGCGTGACTTAGCGCAACTGAAATCCGGTGTTGAGGGCTCAGGCAATATTGCCGAAGTCTCAACTACCCGTCCTCCGCTTGATGCGCGTAATCCCGAAGACGAGATGCTGGTGTTGGATGCCGACGCCGCTCAGCAAGAAATTATCGACCTCGCCTATGAGGGATATTCTCTGGCTGTCACCGCCGCACCCGGCACCGACTCTTTACGCACCGCGGTAAACCTATCCACCACGCTGATTGCACAGAACAAGTCTGTTTTGGTAGTGGGCGAGAAAAGCTCAACTCTGCGCGATTTTTCGTCCTTGCTCGCTAAAACCGGCGTGCAGGAACTTCAGTACGACCTGCTGGCTGATACCGAACCTGAAGAACAGCGTCAGCAACTGATCCGCGGTATTGTACGCAACGAAAAAGCGATTACTCCTAACTACCGCGATGTTCAAGAAGAACTGGTTGAAACCCGCAATAAACTGGCCGGCCACATTAACGCACTGAAGTTTACGGAATCACGTTGGGGATGCTCACCGTTCGATGCGATGCAGACTCTTGCAGCGCTCACCGCACAGAACCCAGCACCTGCCTCTCACGTTCGTTTTGATCGTCCAGTCATGGATGCTCTCACCGAACGAGCACAGACCACCAAAGACCTGGTGCGTTTAGGCGAGCTAGCTGCTTTCAAGAAATCCACCCGTCAGTCACCGTGGCATAATGCCAAGCTCATTAGCGAAGAAGAAAGTTCGGTTGCACACGAACTCGTCAAGAGCCTTCAAAAATCGCTGACGTCCATGAACGCAGCGATGAGCCGTATGGCCGCTGAAACCGGTATGCGCGAAGGCAACTGCCTCAACGAGTGGGAAGAACAGCTTAACCTGCTCACTCGCATCCGCGAAACGCTCAAGAGCTTTACCGGCGATATCTACGACCGGCCGGTGACCGATCTGATTGCCGCAACTGCAAGCGGTTCGTGGCGTCGAGAAAACGGCATCGACATGAGCACCATGCAGCGTTCTCGTTTGCGTAAAGCGGCTAAAGAGTACATTCGCAACGGCGTACATATCTCTAACGTGCACGAGGCTCTGACAGTCGTACAGTCCGAGCGAGAAGAATGGCTACAGTGGGCTACCAAGGGCCACAAACCCGTTCCACCAGCCAACCTTGACGAGTTGAAAAACGAACTCGAGGTACTGCGTAACGAATTTTCCGGTCTTGCGCTGGTGCTTGAAGAGAGCCCATACGGCAACGACTTCTTCAACACTCCCGTGACTCAGATTGCGGACCGTCTAACTCAGCTAGCAGAAGATGAGTACTTGCTACACACTCTGCCTGAGCGCGACCGTCTGCTAGAGCGCCTACGCCAACAGGGCTTACACGATCTCATTGAGGACTTGCACGAGCGTGAAGTTGAAGCTTCGAATGTTGCAGCCGAGCTCGAGCTCGCATGGTGGCAGACTGCACTTGAAATGATGCTGGCTTCACAAGAAATCGAGATCTTAGACGGCGATGCCCTGCGCGACCTCGAAGCAAGGTTCCGCCGCGCTGACTACCGCCACCTCGCGTCCGGAGGCGCCCGTCTGATGTCTCAGGCAGCTGCGCACTGGAAGCAGGCAATTTCAGAGAATTCTCACCAAGCCGCCTATCTGAAATCTCAGCTACGCGGCCACGAATTCAGTATGAATGCAATGCTGTGCAACGCCGCCCATATCACTACTACCCTCTACCCGCTGTGGACCACCAGCCCCTTCGCGATCTCGCGTAAGCTACCGGTTGATATGCGTTTTGATGCGGTGATTTTGCTGGATGCGGACTCCACCCCGCTTGCTGCCAACCTGCCGGCGATTACTCGCGCTGATCAGGTCATCGCAATTGGCGACCCCGTCAGCGGTGTACCCGAGCCCTTCATGGTCTCGGCTATTGCTAACCCGGCAGTTCTAGAGAACGACGAAAAACTCGATTCAACCATCGAAGTATTAGCAAAGATTTTGCCCACACGCTCGTTGGCTGTTATCAACCGGGCTCTTGACCGTTCTGTATTCAATTACCTGAACGAGAACTTCTACAACAACCAGCTGAAGAACTACCCCTGGGGCGAAGAACTGACGGATAACGTCAGCGGCTTTAGCGTAGACCGCATTAGTTTAGAAGGACGCGTCAGCGATAACGCATCGCTAGATTCCCCTTCTTTGGAGGTTGAGCACGTGGGGTGGCGCGTTATTGAACACGCCATTAAACGACCGCAACAATCTCTTGCCGTTGTAGCAGCAAGTGTTCGACATGCACAGCGTATCGCTGATTTTGTGCGCCGTGCTCTTGCCCAGTACCCGCAAGCGGCGGACTTTTTCAAACCCGGTAAAGAACCTTTCCGCGTGGTTGATATTAGCCGTGCAGACGGTATTGAGCGCGACGTTATTATGTTCTCTCTGGGAGTGGGGCACGCCCGCCATAAAGCACCCGTGCACCAGCTCGGGCAGCTCTCTGAACCCAACGGACGCAACCGTTTTGTACTGGCCATGACACGTGCTCGCCACGAGACGCGCATTATGACGTGCCTAGAACTTGACGATATGGATCCGGCGCTCATGCAGCACGGTGCACTGGATATGTATAAGCTGCTTCAGGAATACGAACGTCAGCAGGCTGTCGATACTGAAATGCAGCTCAACGCGCAGATCACCGATAAGCTACCCGCCAACGAATTTCTGCTCAATGGAGACATTGAAGCAACCGATATGGGCGACTGGTTGCTCAACGATCTTGTGCGAAGGCTCAAAGAACGCGGAGCCACTGTGCACACCTCATATAACGGTGAAATCTCTTTGATTGCTACCGCCGACAGTGAGTCTCTCTCAGCTGGTGCTGTGCAGTCACCGCGTGCTCGTGCGACTTCCCAGAACCAGAAGACGCTTCGTCTGCCATTGGCGCTGTCTTCAGACGGTGCTGATAATTGGGCAGAGCTATCGGTACGCGAACGCACGCGTCTTCTGCCCGAGCGTTTGGGCAGAACAGGCTGGAACTACCTCACTCTGTGGACGATTGAGGTGTTCTCTGACCCCGAAGCGGTGGTAAACCGTATGAGCACCTACTTGGGAATCAGCGAGCCTGAGCATGTCTAAATCGCAGGAACAAGCACCGTCGGTGGGTTACTCGGCGACTCCTCAGAAACGACGCGGCCCGCGTCGGGCAACAGGCGGAAGCTCCATTGGCGGACCCGAACCTCAGCTTGCCGGTCTCAGCGCCCCCGTTGAACCTGAGGAACGAGCTGAGAATAACTCCCGCGATGAGTGGATGAAAGAGCAACGACCACCGCATTACGGTGGTAACTAGTAGACCAACTTAAAAAGCGGTGGACGCATCTTTTGATGCGCCCACCGCTTTGAGATAACGAGTGTAACTTTTTACTTATCGTTGGAGTAAAAACCTGAGCCTTTAAAGACGACTCCCACGTTGCCGAACTTCTTACGAAGCTGATCTTCGCCGCAGCTGGGGCAAGTTTTCAGTGGTGCATCTGAGAACGACTGGTGTTCTTCAAAAGCATGTCCGCAGTTCTTACACTGGTAAGCATAAACTGGCATGGGTATTCCTTAGACGTCTGTGCTGATAATCTGCACACCATACTACCGCGAAAAATAAGACGGTTATGCCATGCTTTCTAGGAGCGTAGTCGACGAGGTCCGCTGGGCGTAAGAACAGCAGGTGTTATGAAATCATGCTCCTCGTAGGGCAGTCCGTCGAGCAAGTCTTCATCGAAAATAACGGTGTAGGTGCTTTGAAGATGTTGTTCTGTCATCGCAGCGCAGAGCGTATCGTAAAAGCCGCCTCCCTGGCCCAGTCGATGGCCTTCGACATCGACTGCCAAGGCGGGCATGAGCCTGATATCAGCGTCCAAGAAAATCTCGGAACCATATTCTTCGCCTACCGGCTCATCAATTCCTAGAACATTGTGGACGCTCGGCGCATCCGGAACCCAACGCACCCAGGCAAGTTGTCGCGACAGTTTTACCACGGGTACAAAAATATTAATTTTGCGATTTATAAGGTTCAAAAGAATCTTTTCAATGGGCGGCTCGTGTACCAAAGGCAAAAAAGCTACTACCGCATCTCCTTCTTTTAGGAAGGAGAATAAATCCTTTGAGTTTTTCTCAAATTCTTGGGCAAGAAAAGAGCGGTAATCAGGATTAGACCGTAATTGACTGCGGCGTCTACGGATAGAAGCCCGAAGGAAAGCTTTATGGCTCTTTATACCTAGCATCATTGTTTTTCTGCGTCCTTGTCATGTATTGCAACTACAAAACATCTCTGTTTCACCCGGCACTCGTACACCGCCGGCAAGCGAATACTGCTGTAAAGGCTCGGTGGTTGCCCCGACCTCTATGAATAAAACACATCACACGTAAATCAGAGTATGAAATGAATATTTATGAATTTGTTTTGGCGTAGGGGCTGTTTAGTCTACAAGTGCGACGAAAAAGGGGGTATTTAGCGTCCGTAATTTGCTGAACATTACTTACTAATAAGCAGGTTTGCTCTATTTTATCGGCTATTGTTGACTCTATGACTGATACTAATTCACCTCGTCCTGTTACCAAGGCAGTAATTCCTGCAGCTGGTTTGGGCACCCGTTTTCTTCCTGCTACCAAGGCTACTCCCAAGGAAATGCTGCCGGTAGTTGACCGTCCTGCAATTCAGTATGTTGTTGAAGAGGCTGTTTCAGCAGGTCTGAACGACGTTCTGATGATTACTGGTCGTAACAAGCGCGCTCTTGAAGATCATTTTGACCGCGTTCCCACTCTTGAGGACTCCCTCGAAGAGCAGGGCAAAGACAAGCTTCTCAAGTCTGTTTTGGACACCAACGATATGGGCGAAATTCACTACGTTCGCCAGGGCGACCCTAAGGGTCTGGGTCACGCGGTGCTACGCGCTAAGATTCACGTTGGTAACGAGCCTTTCGCTGTGTTGCTCGGTGACGACCTCATTGACGAAAAGGATGACCTTTTGTCAGAGATGGTGCGCGTGCAGCAGAAGACCGGCGGCTCCGTTATTGCGTTGATGGAGGTTCCTGAAAGCCAGATTTCAGCATACGGCTGTGCAGCGATTGAAACGGTTGACGGTGAAGATTTCTTCAAGGTTTCTGAGCTTGTTGAAAAGCCCGCAGTTGAAGAGGCGCCTTCAAACTACGCGGTGATTGGACGCTACGTTCTCTCACCTAAGGTATTCGAGGTTCTTGAGAACACTGCGCCCGGTCGCGGCAATGAAATTCAGCTGACCGACGCACTGCAGACTCTTGCTAAGGGTAATGAGGAAGGCGACGGCGTATACGGCGTTGTCTTCAAGGGTCGTCGTTTCGATACCGGCGATAAGCTCAGCTACCTAAAGGCTAACGTTATTCTCGCTGCTGAGCGTGATGACCTCGGTTCAGAACTGCGTTCATGGATCAAGGAATTCGCATCAGAGCTCGACTAATAGCTTAATAATTTATCTAAAAGTGAGACAGAAAATATTTTCTGTCTCACTTTTTGCTTTTAATGAGTGACACTGTTGTAATTTAGATAGACTAAATTTTTGTAAGTGTGGGCTTGACGCTGTTTTTCAGTAGACTGGGGTGGATTGTATGGCTTGGGGTTGGCTGGGCGCATCTAGTTTTTTGCTGGTTATTGCCGCAGTTGTGACCTATATAGCCATGATCCGTCTCAACCGCTCGCGATTTGAACCCATTGGTGCTGAAAAGATGGCATGTGATGTTCTGGCGCAAGAGGCACGCTCGTCCGAAAGCACGGATATTGATTCATCATTCAGCAACGATGAACGTGGACCTTCTCGAAGTGGGCGTCTAGCTATTTTCGGTGCGGGTTCTCTTTCACTGGTGCTCGGTCTGCTCTTTGTGGCGGTTGCTGCTTTCACCAATGTTTCTTGGTCTGTGCCCGTGTGTTTTGTACTTGTAGGTTTTGGGTCTCTTGCCTTGCTACGTTTTTGGGCAGTGCGAGATCAACGTGCTCAGCAAGAGCGTTCAGTAGCTTATTCGGCAGGTATTCCTAGCGACCATGAATCGGGTGAAACCGTAAAACGCCAGGACGCGTCGACTCACTCTGAAAACCCGGTTTCGGATGCGCATTCGGCAGGTGCCCGCGTCGTGAAAGCAAAGCCTGTTGCTGCGTCCGTCAAGTCGCTACGATACGCTCGCACGCACCGAGATTTTGATCGCTACGAAAATAAAGCTAATGACCTTCAGCGCACAGCGACGCCCCAGCGCAAGGTCGCTACATCTTCAACGATTGACCACCGCGCCTTGCAGGTTGAAGATAACTCCTGGGCACCGGTGCAGGTACCGCGTCCGCTCTATCTAGATGCTGAAGAGCGCTTTCAACACATCGAACTGATGGAACTGCCAGAAGAGCCTTATGCTCGCTCCAAGACGCTCAAAGAAGCCGCATCGGGTAGCGTCCGCATTGACCTTGACGATGTACTGAACCGTCGACGCGCCTAAGATACAGTCGTTTGCGCCCTCCCTCGCCGAGAACGGTGAGAGAGGGCGTTACGTCTTAAAGATGCGACTGCTGAGAACGATGGGTATTTGTTATCTTTGAAAGTGGACAAACGCACAAATGATGCGCTGATTATGAGCCAGACTAAGGGGATATCAATGCCTGCTCATCACCTAGAAATTGAACGCAAATACGAGAGTCCCGATGGGGCAGAGCTGACTATTGATTTCTCATCGCTCAAGGGCTTCTCAATTCAGTCGCCGGTGACCGAAGAGATGGACGCCGCATACATGGATACCGCCAACCGTGACTTGTCTTCGGCGCGGGTAGCGTTGCGCCGTCGGCTGGGCGGTTACGACGAAGGCTGGCACATTAAATTCAATGGGCATAATGGCGGGCGTCACGAAGTAACTTTTGAACTGCTGAAAAACCGCGAAAAAATGCCCGCTGCCGTTGAACACATTCTGCAAGGTGTAACAGCGGGGCAACCCTTACAAGAAGTTGTCTCTCTCAAAACAACGCGTATTCGAACCGTTGTCACCGACGGGGCGCAGCATCAGATTCTTGAAATCTGTGATGACACCGTACAGGCCTTTGACTTCACCACTCAGGTAGAGCGTTCATGGCATGAGTGGGAAGTTGAACTTATTGACCCGGGACACGAGAAAGCTGATGAAGCCTTCAGCGCAGTGGATGCGATCATCACCGAAGCCGGAGCCCAAGAATCTCAGTCAATCGCTAAAATTGCCCGCGCTATGGGGCAGGATGTTGCCTTCGAACAGCGACGCGGCGCACTCACAGAAGCCCCTGAAGGCACTGCCGAAGACGACCAGCATCAGTGGCGTCCCGCTCAAACCGTCGAGTATCGTGTGCGGTCAGGCCTTGACCATCTGGTCTCCGATTTAGCAATAAGCGATCTGAAAGTCAGAGCAGAGATTGACGATGCTACCCAGCAGCTGCGCGTCAGCGCCCGCAAGCTTGCAGGTTTTATCGAACTCGCAGTGCTGCCTTTTGTGAGCGATGAGCAGGCAGAAATTGAGCTCAACGAGGTGATTACAGAACTCAGCGAGCTCGCAGCTGATACCGCTAGCGTCCGTGAGCTGGTAGCGGTGCGTCGTTTTATGGCCGGGCACAATGACTACGGTGTTATCTCGCAGTCTGCCGAAAACGAGTTAGAAGCTATGATTCAAAAAGACGAAGAGGCAAGCCATCGCGCTGTTCGCCGCCGTCTGGATTCAGCAGAATACATCGAGCTGGTTCTTTTCTTGCGCTCGCTAGTGTTGCACGTGCAAGACCACATTGAACTGCCGCGTGAGGAAAAAGAGTTTCTGAGCGCGGTTGCGCAGCACGGACGGTCGATGCTGAAAATGCATCTGAAAGACTCAAAGGCGCTGTGGAAGGCAAAACGCGCTGACTTTATTGATGTACCCGAGTGCGAAAATACGTTGCGCATGATTGCCCTGGACGCTAAAAGTGTGGCGTACGCACTGGGCACCTGCCGTAGCGCCGGGCTTAAACTTCCTAAGAAAATCAAGCGTTTAGCTAAGCTGACGGATCAGCTGCAAGAAGGATTGATTGAGCAACGGCAGCTTCAGGAAATTCATCAGTGGCTGGATGCTGCCACCCGTAAAGTGGGGCGTGCAGGTAGCGACCGTTTAGCGGTGGGGTACTTGCTAGGTATTGCAGAACAGAAGCGCTATACCGTTGCCTATGAGGCTCACAGCTATGTGCCCGACCAGCTACAGAAAATTAAGGACAACAAGATTAAATAAAGCGTTCGTTCTGTGTAGCACGTCTCATACTGGGGTGCTGAGAGATAGAACCTGAATAAAAGTTAGGGGCTGGATCATCTTGAGATGATCCAGCCCCTAGCATCACACACAGGAAGAAAAGTCTTCACACCAAGTTTCGGGACTTCCCACAAGCCCTGAAGTATTTGGTAATAAAAATATAACCTAATTATTGGTGCGATTTCTACCCTCTTTCTCAAAAAATTTTGAAAAACCTTCCCCAGAACTTAGGTTTGCCTTAATAAGTAACTGAACGGTGCGGAAAATCAGCGGAATTTCGGTGCTTTATGGCACAGTCGACCCGCACTTTCACTCACCCTGAGTAAACTAAAGGGCGATGAAGGAATGGATTGAGAGCTTAGACCTGTGGGCTGCCATAACTGTCTTATGGGCAGTAGGGATTCTACGAACGAGCATTATGTTTAGCTTGGGACACTTGGCCGCGGCAGGCGGTGCACGTTTTCAACGCATCCGGTCAGCTCTTGAACACCCGATTTACCGCAAAGCTCAAGCCTTCGTTAACCGCTGGGGCGCGCTGGCAGTGCCTGCCTGCTTTTTCACCGTGGGCTTTCAAACAGCGGTTATCGTCACCACAGGCTTTACTAAAATGCCACTGTCGCGATGGATTCCAGCGATGCTGGTGGGCACCTTTGTCTGGGGTGTTATCTACGGAACTGTAGGCATGGCAGTTGTCTGGGCCTGGCTTGAGCGTCCTTGGATTGCAACACCGATTATTCTTATTGCTGTAATTCTTGTGACGGTACGCCATTTTTACCGCAAAAAAGCTCGGAGAACCGGCAACGTGCAAGCGCACGACACCATCTAATTCCCCCTGTCTGACCGCACCATTCCAGCCTTCAGAAAGAACTTTGTATGACAGAACAAGCCGATGCAACGCGTCCTCTTTTGCACCCGAAACACGAGGAACTATTAGCCGACCTCCAAGTTTTTGAGCGCCTATCTGCCTACCGGCAACAAGAAAATCAGCTGGTGGTGGGCTTCGTTCCCGGCATGATGCCCGGTAAATGGTTTGGACGCTGGCACGAGAGATTTGGGCAGATTCGCTCGCTGGTTGAAATGCCGTTGAGCGAGAAAAACGGTCTTCGTGCTCTCGATGAGTTTGCCACGATGGTTCTTCTGCGACCGGAACATGAACCGGAATCTGCCGATAAGGATCGCTACCACCGGATTGAGCTTTACCGCGAGAAACAGGTGGTCGTGATGCCCACGGACCACGTGCTCACAGTACTTAATGAAGTGCCGGTGGCAGAGCTCGCCGAGGAATTTCTCCTGCAAGAGCCGCAGACCGCACCGGAATGGGCCGAAGCCTCAGCGGAATATCGACAGCAGAATCCACAGAAACTCCCGCAGATGCGTCATACCAAGGACGCTATTGAGCTGGTTGCCGCCGGAATCGGCCTGCTGATTGTTCCGCTGTCGGTTGCTCGCATCTATCACCGTAAAGACCTCACCCACCGTGTGGTGCCCGATGCGGCAGAAACGTCTGTGGCGCTGGTGTGGAAGCGTCAGGTGCGTGAGGATGTTGAAGAAGCCATGGTGCAGGACTTCGTGGGTATCTGCCGAGGACGCACCGCATCCTCTGATCGCGGTAGTGACAGTAAGCAGACAGCGCTAGAGAAAAAACGCAAAGAAAAAGAAATTGCCCAGCGCAAGCGTCGTGCGGCTAATGCCCGTCGTGAGCTTGCCGATAAAAAGGCTCGGAACGCGCGCAAAAACGGGAATGCGCGTCAACATGCGGCGCAAAAGGCTAAGAGCAAGTCCGGCGGTAAAAAGCGCCGCTAAAAAGATTCGGAAAAGATAGCTGTGGGATTTGGTGAAAAATGCTAAATCCCACAGCTATTTTGACAGTGTCAGAAGTAAGTTAGCCTTCGGTAGCTCCGGTATCTTGCGGCATGGTGCTCGTTGCTCCAGCTTGTTGTGATGCCGTGTGATCCGGCACTGAGCGCACAACAGACTGATTGATGAGCGGGATATGGTAGCCGTTGTTATCCAGCGCCTGCTTGAGAGCAAGACGCAGGACGCGTGCAACCGCCCACTGCTCACTCGGCGCAGTTTTGACGGAGAGGCGAATGGTGAGAGCCTCACCGCTGACTTTCTCAACGCCCCAAATTTCTGGTTCGCTCACTACACGGTCGCGAATGGCGTCTGTTGCGATTGCTTCTTTCGCGGCGTCCATAAGCACAGAATTGACGTGCTCAATATCGGCATCGTAGGGCACAGGCATATCGATGTTGGTGCGCGCCCAGCCCTGAGATGAGTTGCCCACCCGCAGGATCTCACCGTTGGGCACGTGCCACAGTGTGCCGTTCGTGTCTCGAATTTGTGTGGTGCGCAGGCTCACTGCCTCAACTTCACCCGATGCCTCACCTACATCTACCCAGTCGCCAATGCCTAGCTGGTCTTCGGCGACAATAAAAATACCGGTCAAGTAGTCCTTAACTAGCGACTGAGCGCCAAAAGATAGCGCCACGCCGACAACGCCTGCTGACGCTAGCACCGGTGCAATATTGAAGCCCAAATCAGCGATGATCATGACAATTGCAACCGCCCAGATCACAATGGACGCCACAGAACGTAGAACCGAACCCACCGTTTTAGCGCGTTGAGCCTGATGCGCGTTTGCCGTTTTGGTGTCTTGCGTCCAGCGCCCTCCATGAGATTTGCTGGATGCCGGAATAACGCGTGCTCGAGTGCCACGAGCAATCGAGTTGGTAATGTGTTTGATCGCGATCTGCATGAGAGCACTTGTCACCAGCGCAAGTACTAAGATCAGCACAATTCGCAAGGGCTTATTAACCCAAAAATCAAGAGAGCTGATGGATTGCAATACTTTATCGGCTGCAACAGTTAGTGAAGACGTCATAAACGGAGATTCTGCCACAATCATAGTTACGAGGCTAACCGGTTATTGCGGGCTCATCCCAAATAATTCACGGTGAATTACTAGATTCTATGGTTACTTTCAAGAATGCATCAGCGTGCGTAAAGCTTTAGTATTGAAACTATGCCGCTTTCTATGGATACACGCCCCTCTGCTTACGCCGTCATTATCGAACAAGGCAAAATTCTGCTCACTCGTTGGGTGCCTTCTGACGGTAAAACTCCTGCATGGAGTCTGCCCGGTGGCGGTATAGACCCGGGGGAGCAACCTTATGACACCGTGGTTCGTGAGGTTTTTGAAGAGACCGGGTACGACGCGGCCCCTGAGGATTTGCTCGGTGTGGATGCCGGCTACTTCGATCCCAACGCTGGCTCTGATCGCATCTTTTGTGCCCTGCGTATTGTGTATCGCGCCCATATCGAGGGTGGTACTTTGCGCCATGAAATTGGTGGCTCATCAGATCAAGCCAAATGGGTGCCTATTTCAGACCTCGACAAAATCCAAAAAGTACATCTGGTAGATGCAGCGGCAACCATGATGGGGTATGCGAACAGCACCGACTGGGCGCGTCGTTTTAGAGAACGTAAACTCGCTAAATAGCGCGGGAATTCAAGGGATATTGCAGTGAAGAAAATGCGTCGAGCGCGTGTTCTAACCGGTAGCGCACTTGCCGGTTTATTGGTGTTGAGCGGGTGTAGCCAGGCATCGCCTACCATTCCTACCGACCCCAAGGGTTCGGACCTTGGCACCATTACTATTTCTTCTGGCATCTCTTCTGAAACTGAGATCGTTGCCAATATTTATGCCCAAGCGCTTGAGCGAGCGGGGTACACGGTTGAAGTTACTGACACCGGCGATAGTCGCGATGACTACCTGACGGCAATGGAAAGCCCCCGAGATTCTTCCGGCGCTGAAGAAAGCACTGATAGTGCATCGGCATCTGATGAGACCGTGGTCAATGACCCAACCACCGTTGATATCACTCCTGACTACAGCGGTAACCTGCTACTCAAACTCACCAACGACGGTGAAATCAGCCCCTCCGATATTGAAAAAGAGCGTCAAGAAGAAACGGAAAGCCCTACGCCGGAGCCCACTGAAACCCTGCCCGGTCTGACTCAGTCACCCACTCCATCTCCCACAGGTAGCCCCCTCAACATCCGCGGGATGAACGGTAACGACATCACCTCAACTCTCGACCGCGTGCTACCCACCGGACTGAGCCTACTCGACGCCGCAAGCGCTGAAAACAAGGACGCCCTCGTCGTAACCCGTGTGACAGCGGCTAGATACGACATCAGCACCATCAACGATCTTGCACAATACTGCGGAAAGCTTACTTTCGGCGGCCCAGAAAGCTTTAGCACCAGAAGCTACGGTCTACCCGGCCTCGCAGAGAACTACAGTTGCAAACCCGCAAAGTTCATCGGCGAAGGCTCTCAACAAAAACTCGCCGACAACCTCGCCGACGACACCGTTCAAGTAGCAGATATCTACACGAGCTCACCCGACATCGTTGACAACAAGTTCATTGTGCTCGAAGATACTCAAAACAACTTTATTGCCCAAAACATTGTGCCCGTTGTCCGAGAAAACGAGTTGCCCAGTACCGCAAAAGACACCATCAACACCGTCTCAGCGAACCTGAAAACAACCGACCTCGTTCAGCTCAATAGACTCACCACCGGTGAGCACTCTATTACGACACAAGAAGCGGCAAAATTCTGGTTAGACCACCTAACGGAGTAACCTAAATCTCATGGCAGTATATAAGCAGTCGAAAAAGCTCCAGAACGTTCTGTACGATATCCGCGGTCCGCTCCTTGAAGAAGCAGAGCGCATGGAATCCCGCGGTCAACGCATCCTCAAGCTGAATATCGGTAACCCCGCGCCCTTCGGCTTTGAAGCCCCGGACGCCATCATGATGGACATTATCCGTCACCTACCCGAAACCCAGGGGTACTCAGACTCTCGCGGTCTCTATACAGCGCGTACTGCCATCATTCAGTACTACCAGAACAAGGGAATCATGGACATCGAACCCACCGATGTCTACCTCGGCAACGGCGTCTCAGAACTTATCCCCATGACCCTGCAGGCACTGTGCGATCAGGGCGATGAAATTCTCGTGCCCATGCCCGACTACCCGCTGTGGACGGCATCCACCGCGCTCGCTGGCGGCACTCCTGTGCACTACCGTTGCGATGAAGAAAATAACTGGTTCCCGGACGTTGAAGACATCAAGTCGAAGATTACGTCTAAAACCAAGGGCATCGTTATCATCAACCCCAACAACCCCACCGGCGCAGTCTACTCCAAGGAGATTCTGCAGGAGATTATTGATGTGGCCCGCGAGTACAACCTCATTGTTTTCGCTGACGAGATTTACGAGAAAATTACCTATGATGGCGCTGAGATGGTTCACGCCGCAACAGTGTGCGACGATGACGTGCTGTGCTTGACCTTCTCAGGCCTATCTAAGGCGTATCGCGTGTGTGGCTACCGCGCAGGCTGGGTAGCTATTACCGGTCCCAAGTGGCAGGCAACCGACTACCTCGAAGGTATTCAGCTGCTCGCATCTATGCGCCTGTGCGCCAACGTACCCGCACAGCACGCTATACAGACCGCCTTGGGTGGATACCAGTCCATCAATGAGCTTCTGGTACCTGGCGGACGTCTGAAAGAACAGCGCGATTTGAGTTACAAGATGCTCAGCGAGATGGACGGCGTGACCGTTAACCAAGCTGACGGCGCGCTCTACCTGTTCCCCAAGTTAGATACTGACAAGTTCAATATCACCTCGGACGATCAGTTTGCCCTGGACCTGTTGCACGATCAGAAGATTCTCATTAGCACCGGTAGCGCTTTCAACTGGGACGCTCCCGACCACTTCAGACTGGTCTTCCTGCCCGATACGCAGACTCTGCACTCGGCACTTGAACGACTAGGAAACTTCCTGTCTGAATATAAACAGAACTAAATACTGTATCTACATCATGGGGCGAACACTCGATGCGTTCGCCCCATTTTTATATCCGAAAGCTATGAGCCGTGGTTTTCAGCGTGATTGGGCTCAGCCCTTGCCGCGGCAAGACGAGCCTGCGCACCGTCCAACCACGCTTCACAGCGGGCTGCCAAGGCCTCGCCGCGCTCCCACAACGCAATGGATTCTTCAAGAGACGACGTACTGGATTCCATGCGGGTAACAACCTGCATCAGTTCTGTACGTGCCTGCTCGTAGGTAAGTTCCTCTGCCGGGGTGCCGCCGGTGGAATCATTGAAAGTAATGTTGTTCTCGCTCATAATGTGCCTTTCCTAAAAATTAGATATTCGATTCAAAAACAGTGGTGATATTAGCCTTCGCGGAACCCTGAGCCGCACGAATCATAACCTCAGTGCCCTCAGCCAAAGCGGCGGCGTCACGTACAAGCTCGCCAGCATCCGTCTGCACCACCGCGTACCCGCGTTCAAGTGTTCGCTGCGGTGAAAGAGCGGTGACGCGCGCTCGCAACTGCATGATATTCTCGCGACCTCGCAGCACCTGAGTTTGTGCCGCCATGTGCAGGCGCGACCGCAGACGTTCGAGATCTTCTTCGCGAGCTAGTAGCGTTGAATCCGGGGTGGCCAGTACAGGGCGCGATCGAATCTGTACCAGTGCGTACCGTTCATTTTCAATGAACTGCTGCACGGAGCGTTCGATATAGTCACGTGCCTGAACGATGCGTTGTTTCTCATCAGCAACATCGGGCACGATGCGTTTACCCGCGTCCGTGGGAGTGGACGCGCGAACATCGGCAACAAGATCGAGGATGGGGTTATCTGCCTCATGTCCGATAGCTGAAACCACGGGCGTGCGAGCAGTAGCAACAGCCCGAACCATTGCTTCTTCGCTGAAAGGCAGAAGATCTTCGAGTGAGCCACCGCCACGAGCAATCACAATCACGTCAACCTCGGGGTGAGCATCTAATTCTGCAAGAGCCGCCGTTACCTCACGCACAGCGTGAACACCTTGCACAGCTACCTCTCGCACCTCAAAATTGACTGCTGGCCACCGCAAAGAGGCGTTGCGAATAACGTCCTTCATCGCATCGGAATCTCTACCGGTAATCAAACCAATGCGGTGAGGTAAGAGCGGGAGCGGTTTTTTCAGATGATCGGCAAAAAGTCCCTCTTGCGCTAGAGCCTGTTTGAGCTTCTCAATACGCTCTAACATCGAACCTGTACCCACAGGGCGGACGTCGCGTCCTAACATCGATAAACGGCCGGTCTTAACCCAAAAATCAGGCTTAAGCTGAATGACCACACGCTGACCGCGCTCAAGATTTCCCTGCACCTTAGCCATTTCCTGGCCGAACAAGGTAACGGACACCGAGATTTCTTCATCGACATCTCGCAAGGTTAGATAGGTGACGCGGGCACGCTTATTGAGCTCAATAATCTGACCCTCAACCCAGGTCGGTGAAGAGCGGGCAATATACTCATGCAACTTGGTCGAAAGCACACGCAACGGCCACGGGTTCTCGGGCGTAGTAGAACCGGCGGTCGGCGCCAAAATACGCTGAGCATCGGGTACTGGCACCTCGCCGGGAGCTGGTTCAAAAGATTGGGGCATGTCTACAACCTTAAAGGCAACCCCTGACAATATAAGAGCCTTCGCGAAAATAGCGCGAAAATTCTCGCAAAAAATCAGCTCACCGCGCATCCCTAGCCTGCGCACAGAAACACCCTGTACTTTAAAAACATGCCATCACAGCAAAACCGATTCGAAGATCCGGACGCTACAGAAATTTTTTCTGCCGCGGTCGATGACCACACGCGTCCTATGAACACCACTGAACAATCCTTGCCCAAGGTAACTCCGCTCAACGACGACTACGGTGATGGCAACTGGGAGAACCCTGAAGTACCTGCCTACACACAGGACAGCGATTACGCACAACATCATCAAAGCGTTGCGGCATACTCTGCGCCGGTAGCTCAGCCAGTCAAGCCGAGTCCTCAGGCTTTTTATCCTGCGCATCATCAGGTGTCTCATAACTATGCCGAGCAACTTCACAGTTATATACGCAACGAAGAAGTACAAGAAGTAGCGGCTTACTCGCCTGAAAGAAGGACGCGCCGCGCTCCCATTCTTGCCAAGACGCGTCGTGCCCTGTGCATAATATTGGCCCCATTTTTCTTACTGTCTGGTGTAGCCAGCGCACTGGCCTACTGGACACAGCAGACTATCATCGATCCGCAAGGTTTCAGCCAGATTAGCTCGTCGATGGCTCACAACGCTGATTTTCAAAGTTCACTGGCGAACTCTGTGGCAGATGACGTCATGAACTCATCGAGCGTTCAGAGCGTGCTAGGCGATGGTAACTCAACGGCCTGGTACGGTAGCGCGCAGAACTGGTTGCACGATCAAGTGAATACGACCGTTCATGATTCAGCTCAAGCTGTGGTGACGAACGACAACTATCCGCAGACCTGGGAAACCGTCATGAACGATACCCATAACTACTTATTTAACGGCGAAGTAAAACCTGCAGCGCTGGATCTGAACTACCTGTATGACCAGGTGGATCAGACTATCGGGCAACCGCTTGGCATCGATATCAATGCTGACGCCGATCAAAAATTGGTTCTGCTGGATGGATCGGACGGCGGGTACCCCATTAACTCGTTTGCTCAGCGTCTGACAAACTTTGCAGCAAGTTGGAAAATACTGACAGGAATTACAGCGGCTCTTGGGCTGGCGATGTTTGCTCTGTGGCCGAAAAATCGCTTCTTGTTCACCGCGATTGTTGGATTTATCGGCGCTGCTATCCTCTGGATTTTTTCGATGCTCGCATCCGGCGCGACATGGGGATTGGGGTCACTGAACATACCCACCGACACCGGTAAAACATTCATGAACCAGCTGGTGCAAACCCTCTCAGGCTCAGTTGCCGAATTCGCCAAAATGCTGGCTACTAACGTCGCTCTTGTTTCAGCGGTATGCCTGCTTCTTGCCATTGCAATAAGCGTTGTATCTTACGGTGTCAGAGCCACCACATCGGCACGCACCCGCTAAAAATTCCTATTAGGATAGAGACTATGTCTGCACTTTCAGTCGAAAACAATTCTGTTTCTCTCGGTCTGCCCCATGTACCGCGCGTCCGTCGTACTCGCGAAGAAGTTGAGGTGGCAGCCCCTGTACTCGGTGAGAAGAAGGTTCTTCTTGCTGCCCCTCGCGGTTACTGCGCTGGCGTTGACCGCGCGGTGATTGCAGTTGAAAAGGCTTTGGAACACTACGGCGCTCCTGTGTACGTGCGCAAGCAGATTGTGCACAACCGCCACGTGGTTGAGACATTAGAGGCGCAGGGCGCAATTTTTGTGGACGATGTTGATGAGGTTCCCGAGGGCTCAGTCACCGTGTTCTCAGCGCACGGTGTCTCACCCGCTGTGGTGAACTCGGCTGCTGAACGCCAGCTCAACACTATTGACGCGACCTGCCCGCTGGTGAATAAGGTTCACCGCGAAGCTGTGCGTTTTGCAAAGCAGGACTACGACATTCTGCTGATTGGTCACACCGGTCACGAAGAAGTTGAAGGCACCGCTGGTGAGGCTCCCGAACACATCCAGATTGTGAATTCACCTGATGAAGTTGACCAGGTAACAGTACGCGATCCTGAGAAGGTTGTGTGGCTGTCGCAGACCACTTTGTCTGTCGATGAGACCCTTGAAACCGTTGAGCGTCTCAAAGAGCGTTTTCCCTCGTTGCAGAACCCGCCGTCAGACGACATCTGCTACGCGACCTCAAACCGTCAGGGCGCTATCAAGGAGATCGCTCCCAACGCCGATTTGGTGATTGTTGTGGGATCCACCAACTCATCAAACTCAGTGCGTTTGAAAGAGGTCGCCCTGGAGTACGGTGCAAAGCAGGCATACCTGGTCGACTTCGCCCACGAGGTAGATGAGGCATGGTTTGAAGGCGTAGCAACGGTTGGTGTAACTTCCGGCGCCTCTGTGCCCGATGTTCTCGTGCAGGACGTGTTGCGTCTGCTGTCAGATTACGGGTACTCAAGCGTTGAAGAAGTTGAGACCGCTAAAGAAGACATTCTCTTCTCCCTGCCTAAGGAACTGCGGTCTGCGCTAAAGGGTACTGAAGCCGAAGGACGCCAGCTAGGCGGACGCGGCTCGAAGCCAACTCGCTAGGCTTTCGCCTGAGCGTAAGAGGTACCGTAGGTTCAAGGCTGAACGTACGGTACCTCATTTATTTGTAGAGAAATTATGCACACATTGACCACAGCATTCAGGAATACCACATGCCCTACCTCTTTTTGACGCTAGCCATCGGCGCAGAACTTCTAGCAACGTCCCTGCTGAAAACCACTGAGGGTTTTACCCGTTTGCTACCGACGCTAGGTTGCTTGACACTTTACGCTGTATCGTTCTTCGGCCTTGCCCAGGCAGTCAAGGTAATCCCCGTGGGCGTAGCGTACGCGATGTGGTCCGGGCTGGGCACTGCAGCGATTGTCGCGATCGGTGTAGCCTTTTTGGGCGAGCCGCTGAGCCTTGTAAAGGTTGTAGGCGTGGCGCTCATTATCGCCGGCGTCGTCATCATCAACCTCGGCGGGGGAGCGCACGAAGCCGTCGGCCCCATGACCGGTGTTATCGATATTATCGATATACCCGAGCATGAGGTTTAGGCGCGGGGCACCGGCAACTCTGGAATCTTGAAAAATTGACCCGGCGTTTTTTCCTTGAACCGGCGGTTGGTTATAGCCGGTTCAGCCCCAAAACGCCGGGTCAACCGGTGAGTCCTGAAAAACACAACCAAACTCACCTGCCTCGTTCGCATCGGAACAAGCGCGCGCCTTGCTGTGCCTAGTAGACTAGAGGCAAAAGAACGTCCACAAACAAAGGTTTATTTTCCGTGGCTCTTACTATCGGCATTGTTGGTCTGCCCAACGTTGGCAAGTCAACCCTCTTCAACGCGCTGACCAAGAACAACATCCTGGCAGCAAACTACCCCTTCGCAACCATCGAACCCAATATTGGTGTTGTGAACCTTCCCGACGAGCGTCTGAATCGTCTAGCTGAAATCTTCGGTTCCGAGCGAATCCTGCCCGCAACTGTCTCCTTCGTTGATATTGCGGGTATCGTTCGCGGTGCGTCCGAGGGCGAAGGCCTGGGCAACCAGTTCCTGGCAAACATCCGCGAAGCACACGCTATCGCGCAGGTTGTTCGTGCCTTCGATGATCCCGACGTAATCCACGTTGACGGCAAGGTTGATCCCGCGTCCGACATGGAAACCATCAACACCGAGCTGGTTCTTGCCGACCTGCAGACCCTCGAAAATGCTATTCCGCGCCTTGAGAAGGCTGTAAAAATCAAGAAGGGCGACGCCGCCCAGCTTGAAGAATACAAGAAGGCTCAGACCGTCCTTGAAGCAGGCGACACCCTGATCTCTAAGAAGGACGAGGCGAAGCTGGACTTCGCACTTTTACGCGAGCTGAACTTGCTCACCACCAAGCCTTTTATCTACGTCTTCAACTCAGACGAAGGCGTCCTGGCATCTGAAGAAAAGCAGAAAGAGCTGCGCGACCTCGTTGCGCCTGCTGAGGCTGTCTTCTTGGACGCCAAGCTCGAAGCTGACATGGTTGAACTCGACGAAGAAGAAGCGCGCGAGATGCTCGAAATGTCAGGTCAGGACGAGTCAGGCCTAGACAAGCTTGCACGCGTTGGCTTCTCCACCTTGGGGCTACAGACCTACCTCACCGCAGGTCCTAAGGAATCACGCGCGTGGACCATCTCAAAGGGCGACACCGCTCCGCAGGCTGCTGGTGTTATTCACACCGACTTCGAGCGCGGCTTCATTAAGTCTGAGGTTGTCTCATTCGAAGACCTTGATGCCGCTGGCTCCATGCAGGAAGCGAAGGCAAAAGGCAAGGTCCGTATGGAAGGTAAGGACTACATCATGGCTGACGGCGATGTTGTAGAGTTCCGCTTCAACGTCTAACCCCGGCTGATGCATCGTAACCCCTAGCGTTCCGCTCACCAGAAGGACTTAAAGTCCCAGTGGATGAGCGGAACGCTAGGGGTTTTGCGTACCCTGTGAAAAATAATCAGCCCACTTGATAAAAGTTCGGTGAACTTGGTGTGTTATGAGGCGGACCACTTTGGGTTGTTTGGCATAATGACAAACAGTAACCGCTCACTTCAAACAAGAGGTATTTACTATGAAGACTCGTTTGGCATTTGTAGCTGGCGCAGGCGTTGGCTACGTACTCGGTGCACGTGCAGGCCGTGGCAGCTACGAAAAGCTCAAGACCCAGGCTAACAACGTGTGGAATGACCCCAAGGTTCAGGAAACCGTAAAGACAGCACAGGAGACCATCAGCGAAAAGGCTCCCATTGTTGCTGACAAGGCTAAGGAAGCCGCTGCAACCGGTGCTGAAAAAGCTAAGGCTAAGACTGAAGAGGTTAAGGAAAACCGTGCTGAAACTAAGGCTGAAAAGCAGGTAGAAAAGGACCTCGCTAAGGCAGAGAAGCAGGCTGACAAGGAGCTTGCTCAGGCAAAAAAGGATGCGGCTAAGGTGGAAAAGAAGGCAGAGAAGCAGGCTGACAAGAAGGCTCAGAAGATCGCTGACAAGGCTCCCGCAGATGTCGTTTCAGACCCTGCAGTTGACCCCAACGATGAAGGTCCTGCAACCGCATAAGGTGTAGTGCCTCATGTGCAAGTGAGTTGCCAGATAATCCAACCATCTGGCAACTCATTTTTTGTTAAGGAAAGTAAATGTCCCACCAGGCTAAAGAAGGAATCGCAGATAATTGGAAAGCGCAGCTGGCCGCAATGGATGCTGCTGACATCATTGCGTTGAGAGAGTGCTTCACGGATGATGCTGTGCTGGTGCATATGATTGGCTATAGACAACCGCTGGATGAGTGGATGCGCGGCATCGAGTCGGAGGAGTTTGTTTACCACCAAGTCATCGAGAAGGAAGTGAGCATTTCTGTTCTATCTCATTCCGAGGCTAAGGTGGTCGGCGATATCATCACCGGGTATAGAGCCGACGGCACGGGCCAAGCATGGCCGCTGCATGTAGAACAGAAGTTTGTGCAGGAAAATGGGCGCTGGCTATGTGCCGAAAGCATTGTTAACCTGGGCCGTTAAAAAGAAATCTTAAATAAAGAAACCCACCTGCTAGGGGTGGGTTTCTTGAAGAAAGTCGACTGGAAGTCTTTTTCCAGTCAGGCTAGCCCAATCTTAGTAGCCAAGGTTGAGGATGTAGCCGCCGGGGAAGTACTCATTAATCATGAGACCCCAGTCTTCCTGAACCTGCTTGTTGTACTCTGCGTCTGACAGGTTAGTGTCAGCAGCATTTGCAGGAGCAACTACGCCAAACAGTGCAGCGGTTGCAAGAGTTGTACCAGCAAGGGTAGTAGTCAGCTTCTTCATGGTGTTCATCTCCTCTGGGTTGCCCACAAGCTTTTCTTGTGGATCTTTTGGTTTGAACAATTTCTAGCCTAGTAAATACTTGTAAGTGAAAGTAACTGTTTTGTTGAAAAAACTGCAAAAAATCTGATAAATAATGCTCTGGCTAGTGTAAATAGATTTAATAATCAAGTAATAACGGGTACCTCTCACAGGATTTGTGTGCGGTTTCGGATGCGAATCTGCCGCCGTAGTGCGAGAGTAAAAGATGCCATGGCAAGGCATATTCTTGCCGGAGAAAAGGTCTTGCACACCCCAAAATTGATAGGCTAAAACCATGACTCTTGTACTCAAAAACGTTCGTGAGTGGTCTGCAAGCAACGGTGCTGAGACCACAGATTTTCTGATTGAAGACGGGCAGATTTCTCGCAAAGAACCCGAAATAACCGCGCCGCAAGATGCAACGATTATCGACGGAAAAGGGCTTCTGGCTCTGCCGGGTTTTGTGAATGCTCACGCGCATATCGATAAAAGCTGGTTGCACCGCGACTGGGTGTCTAATCGTGCTGAGCCCAGCACTCAGGGGTGCATCTCTTTCGAGCGAGAAAAGCGGGATGAGCTCAACATTCCTAGTACCCAAGTGACTGAAACCGTTTTGCGCCAGATGCTGGCCTCCGGCACCACGCGCATCCGCTCTCATATCGATGTTGATTTGGGAGTTGGTCTTCGCGGGCTTGAAACTGTTGCTGAAGCTGTAGAGAACCTGCAAAACGCCGTAGAAGTTGAGGTCGTAGCCTTCCCTCAAGACGGCGTGATCCGTCGTCCTGGCGTCCGCGACTTACTCGAAAAAGCCGCGAGCACTGGCGTCGCTCATATCGGTGGTCTCGATCCTTGCCTGATTGATCGTGATCCTGCGGGGCAGCTCGATCAGCTTTTTGAAATCGCTTCAAAATACGACTGCGGTTTGGATATTCACTTGCACGATGCGGGGACACTGGGTCATTTTGAATACGAGATGATTCTGGAGCGCATCCACGCGTTTGGTCGCCAGGGCAAGGTCAACATTGCTCACGGATTTGCGTTGAGCACTGTTCCTGCATCGCGCCAGGAGTCTTTGCTGAAAGAGCTGGGCGAGGCCGGTGTATCGTGGTCAACTGTCGCTCCTGTGGGGTCTGCCCGTCTGCCGCTGCATCTGATGAAGAACAACAGCGTGCGTTTAGGCTTGGTACGGATGGCATTCGGGATTTGTGGTCGCCGTACGGTGATGGTGATATGTTGCGTGTGGCTCAGCAGTTCGCTCGTTTGCACGGATTCAAACGCGATGAAGAACTCTCCGACGCCGTAGATATGATTACGAAAGGTGCCACCTGGTTTGTGGGAAATGATCGCAATGATTTCACTATTGGGTCTCGTGCTGACATTGTGCTGGTTGATGCTTTGCACCCGATGGATGCGTTGGTTCGCGCTCCCCGTCGTGAGCTGGTGGTAGCCGGCGGGCAAGTCGTCGTGCGTGAGGGCGAATTGGTGATCTAACGGTCTCTTACGCGGTGAGGAAGGGAATCATTAGTGCCATCGCCTGAGAACATTTTGTTGAGGCTGTCTGCTCGTGATGATGCGTATGTGCGCGAGCTTTTCGACAAACTCGAAGCTCTGGGTTTTCCCAGGCAGCATCAAAGTCCGCATATTTCTCTTACATTTGCACCAGAGATGGACGCTGCAGTGGTGCACCGGGCGCAGGAGGTTCTGCCGGGGTGCGTACCTTCGTTCTTGCGACGAGCTGGCATTGTCACCTTTGGCGTGAAACGTAAGCAAACAGTGGCGTGGCTACTAGAGGCATCTGATGATCTCGAGGACGCTGCTCGCCAGCTCAGCGCCCTCAATCCGGAAGGACGCGGTTCGCGTTGGGTTCCGCATCTGACCTTGGGTCTGCGACTTCCACGCGAGATAGTGCCCGATTATATTCGGGCGCTGGATGAACTAACGTCTCCTTATGTCAGAGAACTGACGGCTGAGCGGGCAGTTTACTGGCGGCCTCAGCTGGGTGAAGAAACTCAGCTTGCGCCGTGACAGATGTTACCACGAAAGCGTCATTTTCGCCCGATAAAACCGGGGAAAATGACGCTTTCGTGGTCACCTTTGTAGTTAGCTGCAGTACTCGAACGGGTACGTGCCGTCGCCCATGTCGGGCTTGGGCAGTACGCCCTCGGGGTCTGCCAGGCCTACCTGCTTGCCTTCTGCACACAGTCGGCGCATCGCCTCAAGCGTCATACGGCGGCCCACACCGGTAAAACGTTCAACACGGCTCACATCGAAAACGACCTTAGAGCTGAGCTTCTCATTCTCCAAACGGTAGAGCAGGCTTTCCGCTGCGTTGAAGGTAAAGCTGCCCTGCAACGTCACGATGCTGGTGTCATCACCCGTATTGACGGTGCGAACGGAGCGCGACACCACACCGTCAACTTCCATCATGTGCATGGACATATCCGATGACATGCGCTTGAAAACCTCAACGCCGCGCACACTGTTGCCGTGAGAATCCAGGGGAGGAGAAAACACACCTACACCCAGCTGCCCAGGAATCGCGCCGAGAATACCGCCGGCAACACCTGATTTCGCCGGAATTCCAACGTCTGTAAACCACTCACCGGCAGAATCGTACATACCCGAGGACGCCATCACGGACAGCACATGACGCACCACGCTGCGCTTAATCATGCGTTCACCGGTTACCGGGTGTACACCACCGGTTGCGAGGGTTGCGCTCATCATTGCAATATCCTGAACATTGACCAAAATGGAGCACTGGGCGGTATAGCCCGCAACTGCCTCGTGAGCCTTGCCTTCCATCATGCCGTAGCTGGTCAGCATATGCGCAAAAGCAAGGTTGCGGTGGGAATGATCCATTTCTGACTGGAACACTTCTTTATCCATGGTCAGCTTGCGGCCAGCCAGTGCCGAGAAGAAATCAGTCACGCGGTCAACGCGTTCTTGCATTGTCGCGTCCTCACCGATGAGCATCTGGTGGGCCAAAATGGCACCGGCATTAATCATCGCGTTCTTGGGACGCTTGGTGCCTTCTTCAATTGAAAGGTCGTTGAAAGCATCACCCGAGGGCTCAACATCGATTTTGGTCTCCACGAAATCGATGCCGCGGTCAGTCAAGGTCGCAGCGTAGGCAAAGGGCTTAGACATGGACTGGATAGAGAACTCAGCCTCAACATCACCGGCAGAATAGGTGTGTCCCTCAGCGGTGGTCATGGCGATACCCAGCAGGTTAGGGTCAGCGTCCTTCAGTGCTGGAATGTAGTCGGCAACTTCGCCGTCTTTAATATCGCGAACCGAGTCGAGGATTTCCGTCAAATAATCGGGGATAGGTGTACGCATCTGTCCTGTCTTGGATAGTGAAGTTGGGCAAAATTCTTTTATATAACTATTGGCGCTCTTTTCGCTATCAATGGTGATAGAAAGCTCGAAGCTTTCCGCCGCTAACAGGTCAGCTGGGTGATATCTACCGTTTAGTATTTTTAAAGCACGATGCGCGTTAATGCGACTCACACAGACAAGGGATCCTCATGGCTGATACTTTGCCCGCTTGCCCCGAATGTTCAGAAGACTACACCTACGAAAACGGTGCGCTTTTTGGTGTGCCCTATGTGCGGTCATGAGTGGTCCGCGGATGCTGCTGATGCTGAAACCTCCGAGGTTGCAGTGGCGGTCGTGAAGGACGCGGTGGGTAATGAATTAGTAGACGGTGACACCGTTACTATTGCTAAGGGTCTGAAAGCCAAGGGCGGTGCTGATATCAAGGCCGGCACTAAGGTTCGCGGTATTCGCCTACTGGAGTCACCTGTCAACGGTCACGATATTGAAGCGAAGGTTCCCGGCGCAGGCCAGATGTACTTCAAGTCCTTTGTCGTGAAGAAGGCTAAATAGCCTTCTTGTTCCTGTAGGTGAGCCAGAGAAAAAGCGTTACTGGTAGCGGGCGTCCTGCAGTCTGGGATAGCCACTTGAAACACCATTGCTCATACTACTTATTTACTGCGAGCGGGTTGTAGTATGGCTTACATGGAAACACCTTTTGGCAAGACTCTCGAAGTCTACGAAGATAAGCAGTCCTTCTACAAGAGCTTCCCCGAAGCCGGTAAAGGCTGGAACCTGCAGGAATACCCCGGCAAAAGCCCTCTCGGGATTGACCTCTTTGATGGTAGCCCTGAAGACGACCCTCGCTGGGTGGTGACGTTCTGCGCACCGAAGAAAGCCGTCGAATTCGAAGAGACACCGTCAGGTTCATGGCCTGTAGTTGCGTTCGACCGTAACTCCGGTGACATCTATCTGCTGGCAGAAAGCGTAGCTTTCGAGCAGGCTAAAAACTCATACGACCACCTCTCACACGAGGTCAACTAATTTCATTTAGAACAAAGAAGCCGGCACCTTTTCATAAGGTGCCGGCTTCTTTTATATAAGTATTGGGGTGTTCCGATGCTAGTTCAGTGGAAGTCCAGATGACTGAATTTTCAGGGTAGACAGGGGGAGCGGACCGCCGTAAATATGCGGGAAAATCTCGGATTCAGCATCGTTGGGATCGCTGTTTTCAAACTTGATAGTAAGACCTTCTGCTTCAACCGCGTCCTCGTTGATGGCGAGCAGAAGAATGTCTTCACGGTCGCTGTAAAAAGCCTGCCACACTTCGCGCACCTGTTCGACGGACGCTGAGCAGTGAATAAAGCCAACCTCGTCAATAGTGCGACCGCGGGTTGAAACGGTGTAAACGCCGGTGTCTTGAGCTACGGCAAAATCTTCGGGCAGAGCGAGATGAAACAACATATAGATAGCTTAGTGGGTGAGTGCTCTGATAAAAGAACTCTGTGCAACCAAAGAATTAACTTTTCACATATTTTCGTAAAAAATACTGTCAAATATCTGTTTACTCTTCTCTGACTAGGGTTAACAGGTGTAGTGTGTTGCGTATTGCCACGGGGTGCCTCTATGCAGGGAGGCTGAGAAAATACCCGTTTGAACCTGATCTCGGTAATTCGAGCGGAGGAATGGACAATGAGCGAAGTAGCTCTTGTGCGCCGTATTTACGACGTATGGAAAGCATTACCCACCCATAACCCACTGGTGCAGTGCCTCACGAACACAGTGGTTCAGGGGTTTAGCGCCAATGTTTTATTGGCGGCTGGGGCATCGCCTGCGATGGTGGATGTGCCCGGTGAGGCCGGAGATTTTGCGGCTATCTCATCTGCAACGCTGATCAATTTAGGCACTATCGGCACTAGCCAGCAGTTGGCGATTCCAGAAGCGGCACAGTCCGCTCACCATTCTCAGACTCCCTGGGTACTAGACCCTGTGGCTGTTGGTGCGTTGAAGGTTCGCACCCGTCTAGCCCATGAGCTATTGAACTACCGGCCCACAGTGATTCGCGGTAATGCCTCCGAAATTATTGCCCTGTGCGGTGGTGCAGCCGCCCGAGGCGCAGACAGCACAGCTCAGGTGCAGGACGCACACGGGAGCGCCATAGAACTGGCGAAAAAGCACAAGACCGTGGTCGCGGTATCGGGAAGCGCAGACTTTATTACGGACGGCGAACGCCACTACCAATGCGCTAACGGCCATGCCATTCAGACCAAAGTAACCGGCTCGGGGTGTGCATTGGGTGCGGGGATTGGTGCCTGTGTTTCTGTCACCGAGGATACCTTGTGGGGCACGGTTGCGGCACATGCAGTGTACGGGATTGCCGCTCAACAGGCCCAAGAGGTGTCAGCCGGTCCCGGTACTTTTGCCGCGAATTTCCTGGATGCTCTTGCGAACGTGAGCGAAGATGACGTGGAACGACTTCTCGCTGTACGACAGCTCGCCACCGATAAAGAGTAGGTGGTGACCGTGCAACAGAACTCACCGCGGCCTGGAATTTACTTGGTGACGGATCCGCCGCTTTCCCTGGCGACTCATACCCCCGAGCGGCACTTTAGAAGTGAGGCAGAGCGTCACAGCGCGGCTATCGATTTGACGACTCAGCTGGTAGAGACTGTCGTTGCGGCGGGAGTCTCAACCGTTCAACTGCGCTGGAAGAACGTAGACGCCAGGTATTTTTATGACCTTTCGTTAGCAGTCTCAGACGTCACCGCTGGCACAGCGGATTTAATCATCAATGACAGGGTCGATGTTTATTTAGCAGCACGCGAAGCTGGCGCTCAGCTTGCGGGGGTGCACATCGGCCAAACCGACCTTCACCCGAGTAGCGTCCGAAAACTGATAGGCCAAGACGCACAGATTGGCTGGTCGGTCTCGCAACCGGCAGAGATCGCTGAGGCTAACCGGCTAGCTGACGTGATTGACTCGGCAGGTGTTGGTGTTTTGCGGACGACCGCCACTAAAACGGATGCTCCACCACCGCTTGGATTCGACGGAATTGCTCGCCTTGCGGACGAACTTAAAGTACCTACCACAGCCATCGGTGGCATTAAAACAGCCGATATTGCGCATCTGGCGCCGAGCGTCCATAACATCGCGGTGGTTTCAGCGCTGGTGGCTTCACCCGCCCCTGGTCAAGAAGCCCGCGAGATGGTGCGCCTGTTCAACCATGCCCGTCAACCGGGTGAAACTTTCACTGCAAACGCTCAAGGAGCATAGAGATGGCTATTCCTCGCGTACTTTCCATTGCGGGAACAGACCCCACCGGTGGCGCCGGGATCCACGCCGATATTAAATCTATTACTGCTGCCGGCGGCTACGCTATGGGAGCGGTGACCGCACTGGTTTCGCAGAACACCCACGGGGTAACTGACGTACATTACCCCGACGCCTCAGTGCTTACCATCCAGTTGGAAGCGGTATCAGCAGACGTGATTGTCGATGCTGTGAAGATTGGTATGCTCGGACAAACTGCCTATATTGATGCTGTCAACCAGTGGCTAGAGAAAACAAAACCGCCGATTGTGGTCATTGATCCGGTGATGGTTGCAACCTCAGGCGACAGACTCATCGATGAGGACGCCGAGCAGCATCTGCGTCAGCTTTTTCACCGTGCAACGGTGCTAACTCCCAATACTCCAGAGCTTGAAATTCTGGCAGGATGCGAAAGCGGGAGCATTCTCAGTGATGAGGGCGCGATTGATGCGGCGCGTACACTGGCGCAGCAGTACGACGTGCTGGTGGCGGTGAAGGGCGGGCATCTTGACGGAGAGCGCATTATCAATCATCTGGTGGCAGCGCACGGTATTGTTGCGACCACCATGCAACCTCGCATTCAAACAAAATCAACTCACGGCACCGGTTGCTCACAGTCGTCGGCGCTGGCTACCCGGCTCGCGGCAGGGGAGAACCCCCAGGATGCTTTAGGCTGGGTGACGCGTTGGCTACACGATTCCATTAGGGCGGCCGATGGACTGCAGGTTGGCACGGGGCACGGTCCCATTGACCACTCGCATCGGGCGCGTACTCTCGCCGCTCATGCGCTCAGCACACCGTGGTTATCGCAAACTGTGGATCTGCAGGCGTTCGCCTCAGATCCTTCCTCCGACTTATTGCCGCACGCTGACGCCGTGGCACGTTACCGCATCCAACCTGCCGGTCAGTGGACGCGTCTGCTGGCGCAGCTAACGCACGATATCTTAGAGCAAACCCTGTTCGATGACTTTCTCACCGGTTTGCGGGAAGGAACTCTTGAAACCTGGGAGTTCACCGCTTATCAGCGTCAGGACGCGCACTACCTCAACCGCTACGCGCGTGCCTTAGCGGCGTTGGCGGCGCGAGCATCAGACCCGGTGCACACTGTGTTTTGGAGTTCCGGTAGCGCCTCAGCTATCTCTGTGGAACAGGTTCTTCACCATACGTGGTTGGCTGAGGTTACCGGTGAGGAGCTGACCCAGGTAGTCTCGATGGCTATCACGCCCATTACTGCCGGGTACACCAACCACCTGTTAGCAAACACTGCATTAGAAAGCTACGTTGTAGGTGCAGCCGCCGTTCTGCCCTGTTATTGGATGTACGCAGAAATAGGCCTTCGACTCAGCGAAATCAACACTGAAGATCACCCTTACCATGCGTGGCTGACCACCTATCAGGACGAAGCTTTTACCCGTTCTACTCAACAGGCGATTGCTATCGTTGAAAGTCTGTTAGCGGCTGCTTCTGCACCCGAACGTGAACAAGCCATGCGCGCGTTTATCGAAGCAAGCCTCTGGGAGCGTGAATTTTTCGACCAGGCTAGCCGTATGCGCTAAGTACAAAAAGTGTGCAGTAAAGTTAGGCTTTATGCACCCCACCTTAGAACTTATTCAGCAACGCTATGAATCAAACTCTCTTCCCCTGCATCGTACTGACGATGCGCGGTTAGCCCTTGTGCTGGAAGGCGGAAGTTCACGCGCTGCCTACGGCGGTGGCATGGTGGGCGTGCTCGAAGACTACGGACTTGTGGATGTTTTTGACGCGGTCTACGGCACCTCAGCCGGTGCGCTGAACGCCGCCTGGTTTGTCTGCCAGCGCGCCAACGCTAATATGTTCGGCTGGTGGGAGCCGGAATCGATGAAATCAATCATCAATTTTTGCAACGTGCTGGCGCGTAAGCCTATCGTTGATGGCGACTACCTGATTGATTACGTGTACCAGAACATCACGCACATGGGTTTTGACGACATCATCGCATCAGACGTGGAGTATCACGCTATCGCAACCGACGCTGACACCGGTGAAAACGTTGACCTTCACCCCTTCATCACCGATGTTCCCAGCCTGAAAAAAGCGATGAAGGCGACCGCGCGCATCCCCGTGCTTTCCGGACAGCCGGTGGAGCTTGCCGGACGCCGGTTTATTGACGGCGGTATGACGGAGAACGTACCCGTTGAAACTGCTCTTGCTGACGGCGCTACGCATGTACTGGTCATCCGCACCAAAGCCCCGAACATTGAGCTACCGGCTACCAACAAATACAAGCAGCGCGTTGTCACCCGTTGGATGGAAAAACACACGCCTGGTTCAGCGCACACCTGGGAGCTTCGCAACCGGCGCAAGCAGGAGATTGAGATTCTGATGCACGAATCTTCTGACCGCGTACTGCAGGTAGCACCGCCTGCAGACGCGCCGAAAATCTCCATGGTCAACAGCAACACTCAAACACTCAAACGCGCGGTGGACATCGGCAAAACCACCATGCAAGCGGCGCTCGCTCCACTCAACCTTGACCAGCGCTCACGCCGATAGGAGGTAAAGCACTCATGAAATGGCTCATTTGGGCGGTGAGCGTACTTGCCTACGTGCTAGCTGTCATCAACCGAAGCTCGTTTTCTGCCCTCGGCCCCGTTGCCCAGGAGCACTTTGGCGCCGAAGCAACCGCGCTGTCTACCTTCGTCACCGTGCAACTGGTAGTGTACGCCGGTGCGCAGATTCCCGTAGGCATTGCGCTTGATCGCTGGGGCGCACCAACCCTGATTACCAGCGGCCTCAGCGCAATGGCAGCTGGCCAGTTCCTGCTAGGAGCCTCAGACTCCATTCCCGTTGCGATTATCGCCCGCATCCTCGTTGGTGCGGGGGACGCGTGCATCTTCACCTCAATGGTCCGGCTCATCTCTGAATGGTTCGGTTTCAAACAGATTCCCGTGATGAACCAGCTCAGCGGCAACATCGGACAAATCGGGCAGATTATTGCCGTCACCCCGCTGGTGATGCTGGTTGCCGCCGCCGGATGGCAAGGAGGCTTTAGCGTCCTCGCCATACTCTGCCTGATCGTGGCGCTCGCATCCGCTGTTATTCTGCGCGATAACCCGCGCCAGAACACCGTTCTGCAACGTTTGCGCGGCAAGAAAGCCCAGCAACACTTTGAACAGGCTAACCTCGAACAAGCTCATCAGGCATCGCCGATTACCGAGGCGCTACCGATTACCGGGCCAAACTCCAGCGGTATTTTTCCGGCACTCAAGGCACTGCTCAAACGCCCGGGTATACGTATGGCGTTTTGGGTGCACCTGTCAACATCTTTCACGATTTTCAACTTCACCCTGCTGTGGGGCACCCCGTTTGTGACTGGCGGTCTAGGCTATTCGCAAGGTGTTGCAGCGATGCTGATTACCACCATCATTATCACCACACTCGTCTTCGGTGTTTTTGCGGGCGGCTTGCTCACCCGTTTTGCCAGCTACCGCGTACACATGGTGCTAGGACTGGTCATCTGCTCACAAATTTTGTGGGCAATCATCGTCTTGATGCCCGGTCAACCTCCGCTGTGGCTACTCTTTACGCTGGTCATTGTGCTTGGAATGAGTAGTCCCATTTCGATGGTCGCCTTCGAGCTCGTTCGTGCTCACGCACCACTGTCGCAACGCGGCGTAGCCACCGGCATCGCCAACATGGGCGGTTACGTTGGTGCTTTTTCGATGATGCTGATCGTTGGCCTTCTGCTGGATGCGCAGGGCGCTGGCTCACCCGACACCTACGCCATGCAACCGTTCAAGTGGGCAATGGCGTCCCAGCTGGTAGTCGGAGTACTGGGAATCTGCATGATTCTGCGTGAGTACCCCAAAGCCAAAAAATATTTGCTCTCAAAATACCCGCCCTCGCACAGAGGCTAACTGGCAGCAGGCACTACTGCCCAACAGTTACTACTTCTGAACATAGCGTCCTAAGTGAGAACGCGCGAGATGACGGTTCGCAGATACTTTCACCTACAATAAAAATGAACAGAGGCGGGTGAAAGGACATTAGATATGCAGGGGCTTGAAACATTCGGTGTAGGTATTGGCGTGCTGGCAGGCTTGCTGTTGCCTATCCAGACCTGCCTGAACTCGCGGCTGCGTGAATCTGTAGGATCGCCCTTTCTCTCGTCCTTGATTTCGTTCATTGGCGGTACGGTGTTTTTGTTCATCGTTACCTTATGTGTGAATGGCTCCGTGCTCTTTCCGCTCAGCACCTTCGCGCAGAACCCCGCGTGGCTGTGGCTCGGCGGTTTATTCGGCGTTATTGGTCTCACCACTAACATCTTTATCTTTCCCAAAATCGGTGGAGTTCAAACCGCGATTCTGCCGATTACCGGACAGATTATTATGGGGCTGATTATCGATACTTTCGGGCTGTTCTACTCAGCCCAGCAAACACTCAATATCACCCGGCTACTCGGTATCTTGCTGGTAATCGCCGGCGTGGTTGGTGCCGTAGTTCTGGGGCAAAAGCGCTCGCATAAAAACCTGCCTTCAGATTCTTCGCCCTCTGATGGACAGGACGCAGGGCTGTGGGGCTGGCGCGCGCTCGCACTGGGAACAGGCTTCTTGATGGCCGCGCAGTCAGCTATCAACGGTCACCTCGGTGTAGTTCTCGGTTCAAGCGCTAAGTCAGCATTTGTATCTTTCACCGTTGGTACCATCGTTTTAGCCCTGATTGCTTGCGTGCTCAAGCTGAAGATTCGCATCCGCGTGCCTCAAGGCAAGACGAAGAACCCCTGGTGGATGTACTTTGGCGGCGTGCTTGGTGCGCTGTTTGTTGCCGGTAACGCGCTTCTTGTGCCCGTTCTCGGCACCGGGCTGACGATTATGGCGGCTTTGACCGGCATGATTACCGGCTCGCTCATGGTCGACAAATTTGGGCTTCTGCAGGCTCCGCAGCGGGCAGTAACGCTGACGCAGGTGCTCAGTCTGGGCGTCATGGTCATCGGCATTGCGCTGGTGCGCCTGACGTAAAGGCATCTCACGCGACAGGACGCGCCCCTGAGTCAAGGGACGCGTCCTTTCATGTTTGTACGGCGGGTAAGCTGCGCTTTATGGCACGCGATGACGCCACTGCTCGGTGGAGAACTTCTCATCAACGAGCTTTTGACCGGCTGCCAAATCAGCTTCGCTGAGTTTGCCCATGTGAGAGGCGTAGCGGGAGGTGAAAGTGTCGATGAGGGTCTGCACCACTTCTTCGCGGGTCGCACCGGTTTGACGGCGTAGCGGGTCTACTCGCTTCTTCGCTGAGCGGATTCCCTTGTCAACGATTTTGACCTTACCGATGCGCAAAACGTCCATCATCTTATTGGCATCGATATCGTAGGACATAGTGACGTGGTGTAGAACTGCACCGTTAATACGCTTTTGTGCGGCACCACCAATCTTGCCGTTATCCGATGTGATGTCATTGATCGGCTGGTACCAGGCATTGACGCCCAGTTTTTTCAATGCCGCCAAAACCCACTGATCCAGGTACTCGTAAGACTGCTCGTAGCTCAGACCAGCAACGAGTTCTTCAGGGAGGTACAGCGAGTAGGTTACGCAGTTGCCGGCTTCCATGAACATGGCACCGCCGCCAGAGATGCGTCGAACTGCCTGTATACCGTGCTTCTCAACGCCTTCTTGGTTAATTTCGTTTTGGTACGACTGGTATGAGCCAAAGACTACCGCGCGATCTTCCCAGTCCCAGATGCGCATGGTGGGGCCGCGGCGTCCTGCCTGCACTTCTTCAAGCAGGTACTGGTCAAGACCAACATTCAAAGGTGAGGGGAGCGGGCCGGGATTAAGAACCTCCCACTCGTAATCGGTGAAATCCTTGGCGCCGGATACAGCTCGTTTAACCACGAGAGCCACATCAGCGGTAGAGAATCCATGGAGCGCAAGCGACTCACCGTATTTAGCGAGTGACGCGTCCAGGCGGTTCTTCAGCTCATCGGCAGAATCTTTGGTGGACGCATCGACCAACGCCTGCGTCATATCGTCGAAAGCCTCTTCAGGCTCTAGAAAATAGTCCCCTGAAATAAGCGTTGAGGTAATGATGGTGTCCTCAACGGTTACATCTGCAACGAGCAGTTTTCCGCCGGGAACCTTGTACTCAAAATGGAAGGAATTCGTGTTCATGCAGCAGAGTCTATGCCCGGCCCAGCAGCTTGTATAGGAAGTTCGCAACCAGCCAATCTTTACCCGCAGGCAGACTTGGCAATCAGCTTAATTACGTTTTCTACCTGTACAAAGTGCTGATATGTGACCCACAATAAAGATATGGCTGAAACTAAATTCCAAGGAACTGAAGTACACACCGTTGGCGAGCTGCCCGCAGTAGGCGCGCTCGCACCGGCGTTTTTGACCGTCAACACCGACCTCGAAGACGTCAGCGCTGATAAGTACTCAGGTAAGAACATCGTTCTCAATATCTTCCCGTCCATCGACACCGGCGTCTGCGCACAGTCAGTCCGCCAGTTCAACCAGGACGCTACCAAGCTCGAAAACACCGTTGTTGTAGGTGTTTCACAGGACCTTCCCTTCGCACTGGGACGCTTCTGCGCTGCTGAGGGCATCGAAAACGTTGAAGCAACCTCAGCATTCCGCTCATCATTCGGTGAAGACTACGGCGTGAAGATGGAAGACGGCCCTCTGGCAGGTCTGCTGGCGCGCGCAGTTGTCATCATCAACACCGAGGGCGAAGTTATCTACACCGAGCTCGTTCCCGAAATCACCGAAGAGCCTAACTACCAGGCAGCTTTGGACGCGCTCAAGAAGTAACGCGTTACAGCTTTTAACTTTGTTCGGCCTCGTCGCTATGTAGCGGCGGGGCCGTTGTAGTGTGTATGCGGTGTCCGTCTTCGCAAATGCGGGCACCACTCAGGAATATTTCGAGTACTCGCGTCCTTATACTGGGGTAAGAAAAATCTTCTGAAAGGACGTCTGACATGAGCGAAAACAACGAGCGCGCGCAAGACCCCAACTACCGCGCAGTTAAAGTGGAACGCGTTGGACAAAAGCACTACCGCGCCACCAATAAAAACGGCGACACTCTCGATTTCGGGCAAGGCGAGGGGATGCTCACTCCGGTCGAGCTCCTGCTGGCAGCTATTGCAGGATGCTCGTCTGTTGACGTTGACGTCGTCACCTCTCGCCGTAGCGAACCCGAAACGTTCGAGGTACTGTCCTCGGGCATTCGCAAAGACGATAACGGTGCCGTCAGCCTGGACGATATCGAGGTCAGTTTCAATGTGAAATTCCCGGCCGACGCTGATGGTGAAAAGGCACAGGGAATGGTCGATCGCCTCATCAAACTTTCAGCAGAAAAAGACTGCACCGTTTCGCGCACTGTCGAACACGGCGCATCCGTCAATTTCATCAACGAAAACGCGTAAGCTACGTCTACGAAAAACCCAGCATTACAAGGGCATCTGTACTCACAGCAGATGCCCTTGTGCACACCTTGCTGGTAGATGCGCCTCAAGAAAAGCCCCGACACTTGCCTGCAGTGGGCAAGGACTGAGAGATAAAGTGATGAGCAGACTTAGAAAGAACGCCGCGCGGTGGTAATCTAAAGAAAGTCTTAAGGGGCATAAGAAAACATTAAGATGCCCGTTCACCAACGTTACGGAAAAACACTCCTATGGCTTCACACTCAGCCGGGTCGGATATCGAGCAGGTCAACACCACCGCCGACGACTCCAAGCTTCAGCGCGGGCTGGCTAACCGCCACCTGCAAATGATCGCAATCGGCGGTGCAATCGGTACCGGTCTGTTCGTGGCATCAGGCTCATCCATCGCAACAGCAGGCCCCGGCGGCGCACTTCTCGCCTACGGCCTCATCGGCATCATGGTGCTCCTGCTCATGCAGTCACTGGGCGAAATGGCAGCGCACCTGCCCATCGCAGGCTCCTTCCAAGCCTACGCATCCCGCTACGTCTCACCCTCATTCGGCTTCGCAATGGGCTGGAACTACTGGTTCAACTGGGCAATCACTCTCGCTGCCGAGCTCGTCGCAGCAGGCATCATCATGGCTTACTGGTTCCCCAGTGTCCCCGGATGGATCTGGGCAGCAGTCTTTCTCGTAGCCCTCACCGGTCTCAACGCGGTCAGCGCTCGCGCCTACGGTGAAGGCGAATTCTGGCTGGCAACCATCAAGGTTGTCACCGTTATCGTCTTCCTCATCGCTGGCATTGCTATGATCTTCGGCATCTTCGGTGGACACACCGGCGGCCTCAAGTACTGGACCGAAGGCGATGCGCCCTTCGTCGGCGGCTGGCTATCCGTCGTCTCTATCTTCATGGTCGCAGGCTTCTCCTTCCAGGGCACCGAAATGATCGGTACCGCAGCCGGCGAAGCTGAGAACCCGCGTCGTGACGTCCCCAAGGCAATCAAGACCGTGTTCTGGCGCATCATGCTTTTCTACGTGGGCGCTATCTTCATCATCGGCACCCTGGTGGTGTACACCGACCCCAACCTGCTGCGCTCGGATGCAACCGACATTGCGTATTCGCCGTTCACCATGGTTTTTGAACGCGCGGGTCTGGCATTCGCAGCTGGACTGATGAACACCGTTATCCTGACCGCGATTCTTTCAGCCGGTAACTCCGGTCTCTACGTGTCCTCACGTATGCTCTACGGTTTGGCGAAAGAAGGTCAGGCGCCAAAGATTTTCACCCGCGTGAACTCAGGTGGCGTACCCGTACCGGCGCTACTCATGACCGCAGCTGTTGGCATGGTCGGCTTCATCACCGCCATCGTCGGTCAGGGCACCGCGTACACTTGGCTGATTAACATCTCCGGTCTGTCCGGCTTCATCGTGTGGGTTGGCGTGGCACTGTGTCACTTCCGCTTCCGCCGTGCCTACGTCAAGCAGGGTCACGACCTGAAAGCGTTGCCCTACCGTGCACCGCTGTTCCCTGTCGGCCCGATTCTCGCATTCGTCATGTGCAGCATTGTGATTCTCGGCCAGAACTATGAGGCGGTATTCGCAGGACGCGGCATGGAAGTTCTCAGCGCCTACATCGGCTTGCCCGTATTCATCGCTGTATGGCTGATCCACAAGGCTGTTACCAAGTCGAAGACCGTCCCGCTGGAGACCATGGACGTGTCAGGTTTGGACGTGCAGCAGCGCTAAATCCGCCTAGGCGGCTACTACATACAAAATTCCCGAGCTACATATGCTTTTGATATGTAGCTCGGGAATTTTTATGTTCACACTGTTCAATAAAAGTATGGGCGCGGCGAGCCAGCTACGCCTAGTCGCCAGCAGTCCCTCTCGCTTGACTCGCGCAGGGCGCTCGGAAGCGATTCACGTCAGACCCGATGCCAGCTGGCGACTACGCGTAACTGGCTCGGGGCTGGCGTTTATGGGAAGTTGACTACAAGCGTCCTACCTAAGCTGTTGTACATACCCACCTAGGTGTTTGCCCCGTCTACCGCGCCGCGTCCTTACGTTTCATCTCGATGAAGGCGTCGTAAGCGTGCTCCGCGAGTGTCTCACCCGCGCCATCGTACACGTTGATGACCTTGTCGATACCCAGCGCTTTGAGCTCTCGGTACTCATCGACATATTGGGCAACGGCGGCAAAGGCACATTCTGATTTAGCTTCGAGTGCGTAATGGTATGCCTCAACGTTCACACCGTGCGAGGGCATGGCGAGCACTACGAGTTCGACGTCTTGGTCGTCTTTGAGGCGCTTCCAGAATTCGGCGTCGGATGCGTCTGCCTCCAGCACGTTGTACCCGCGGGATTGTAGGTTTTCGACGCGGAATTCTGAGTTGTCTACGCCGACGACATTGAACTGATAGTCGCCTGCGAGCTGGTCGTAGGCACGGCGTCCGATGCGTCCCATGCCGAGTACGACGGCTTGTGCGGTGCCGAGGTCGATGGGGCGTTCTTCAGGGTGCATACGATCTTCTGGAACCTGTGGGATAAATGAACCGAACCATCGCGGGGGCTTGGAGCCACGCATATTGAGTACGGTTGAGACCACAAAGCTCAGCGAGACGGCGATGGAGAACGGTACAACCCAGGTTTCGCTGACGAGGCCTGTGCTGGCACCAATAACGCAGATGATAATGCAGAATTCTGAGAAGTTGGTGAGGGTAAAGGACGCGAGTGTCGAGGTTCGCGGGGATAGTCCGGTGAGGCGCAGAACGCCAGCGTAAATGACGGTATTAATGGGTAGTAGGATCAATAGCACGATGGCAAAGCCGACCTGCGCTAGCGTGGGCGTGGCGCTCAGGCCGATGGATACAAAGAATCCGATGAGCATGAATTCTTTGAGGGAGAAGAGAACGCGAGAGAGCTCGTTGGATTTGGGATGCGTGGCGATGAGCATACCGATGATGAGCGCGCCGAGATCACCCTTGATGCCGACGAGGTCGAAGAGCCAGTAGCCGGGAACAAAAGCCAGTACCACGCCGTAGAGCACGAGTAGCTCGCTGTGGCCAACGCGCGTCAGACCCTTGCCGAGGAGCCAGCGGGCGGGAATCAAGAGTACTAGCAGTAACGCCCACGGGCTGGGCAGATGTTCGCCGGTGAGAGCCATGAAGATGACGGCGAAGATATCTTGAATCACGAGGATGCCGATGGCTGTGCGTCCGTAGAGGGAACGTGTTTCGCCGCGTTCTTCGAGGGTTTTTACAACGAGTACTGTGGACGAGAACGACAGGGCAAAGCCGAGGAGTGCAGCCTCACCGAGCGGGACGATGCCGCTGCCGCCGAGCCCCAGCATCGTGAGCAGAAGAATCAGACCGGTACCCAGGAATGATGTGAGCACCACGTGTATGCCTTAGTCAGCCAGACTTCTTTGCGGGTAAGCAGGCGAACGTTGATTTTCAACCCGATGGTGAAGAGCATGAGCGTGACGCCGAGGTCGCCGAGTTCGGTGATGATCCCGAGCTCTTCGTAGCCCATGAAATTCAGTATGAGGCCGCTGACCAGAAAGCCGATCAGCGGTGGCAGGTTAATTTTCTTGGCGAATAAACCGCACAGCACCGGAACAACGAGATAGGGGATATAGTGCGACATCTGGCTCCTTTGCTGTGCTACGGGGTTAGAGACCGTACTGGACGGGTACGACACCCTTTTCTGCTACGTATTTGAGGTTTTCGAAGTCTTTCATGCACTGTTGCGCGTAGCCTTTTGACCACTGTGCCAGCGCGATATCTAGCGGTTTGCCGCCTTCAGCGAAGATCGCGATATCGCCGATGCGGTGTGATTGCGCGTGCGCGCGAGCCAGCAGGGACGCGCAGAGTTTAGCGGTGCCTTTGAGGCTGTTGGCGTCGAGCGCGGCGAGGTTGATGGACCCCTTCATATCGCGGAACTGACGCACGTAGTAGTCGCGGGGGAGTCCGTCGTGGCCGGGGATGCGGTCAACCCAGCCGAGGAACATATCTGACTGTGCCTGCAGGACCTTCTGCGATGCGACCACGCGGTAGCCGTTGCCGCGAATCTCGTTACCACCGGGAATGTGCGCTTGGGAGCCCATTTTGCCGTACTGGTAGAGAACGGAGGTCTGCGCTTCCTTGATTTGCAGGAAAAGCGGCGCGCGGTTGACGTCCTCAAGTAGCGAAATATAGCAGCGAGTGCCCACAGAACCTACACCGACCACGCGAAGCACCTGGTCAACGACCTCAAAACTCTGCAAAAGGTAGCGGATTTCGCTGGATGCGCTATTGATGTACTTGCCCCACAGCGTCTCTTGGACGTCCTTGGGCAGAGCATCGGAGTGCATGGTCAGCGGCGGCTGGTCAACGATGCGGTGGCTACCGTTTTCCTCGCGCACGGCGAATTTGGCGAGTGCTTGCGCTGAGTTGCGTGTGCGTGCCTTGTTGGTGATCTTTTCGAACTGCTTGCGCATCTTGCCGTGGGTGAGCGTGGGCAGAATATTGTCGGCGTCCACGGAGTAGTAGAAGCGCTCCAGGGTATCGAGCTCCAGCATCTCGAGCAGGGTCTCGCGGTAGTACTTGGAGGTCTTGCGGGTGATCTCGAAGGCGGTGTCTTCAGATTCTTTGTTGTCGAGGGCAGCCAGATAGACGGATGCCATCAGACGTTTGAGATCCCATTCCCAGGGGCCGTAACCTGACTCATCAAAGTCATTGAGATCGAACAGGAGCTTGCGCTCGGGGGAGGCGTAGAAACCGAAGTTGGAGATGTGCGCGTCACCGCAGATCAGCATGTGCACGGATGAGTTAGGCACAGTTGCTAGGTCAGCCGCCATGATGCCCGCTGTGCCGCGGTAGTACGCGAACGGCGACTCCAGCATACGCCCCATACGCACCGGCACCAGGTGCGCCAGACGCGTCTGGTTTTGCTCCATGAGGATGTCCAGCGGCTTGCGCTCTCGCTTAATCGGTTCAGAAAGAGCAGCGATATCGGATTTAGAGAGCACGGTGGGAGCCTTCCTCACATCGGTTTTACGCACGAAAATGCTTTTACTTAACACTAACCGGTCGCACGGTTGTGAACGTAACTGAGGGACGTTTGTGACGGGTGGACGAGGGAAGAGGTATGTCGACGTTCATAGCCGATAAGAACCCTCGCACTGAGACTGATGTCTAACACCGTTAGGCGGTTTGCGGGCAGGGCAGTGGGCTAGAATTATCTGCAGTTTTGGTTATTTGTGCGAAGGTGGTCTGTCTCGTGGCTAAGCTTTATTTCCGTTATGGCGCGATGAACTCGGGTAAGTCGACTGCGCTGTTGCAGGCTGCTTATAACTATGAGGAGCATGGCCAGCGCGTACTGCTGGCTAAGCCTCGTGTTGATACGAAGGGCGATACCGAGATTGTGTCGCGCCTGGGCGTGACGCGTCAGGCGGATTTTCTGATTGGCCCCACCGATAGCGCGCTGGAGCTCTTCCATGCGGCTGCAGCTCAGGATGAGAATGACGGACGCATGCACTGGCACCTGCCGGTTTCGTGCCTGCTCGTGGATGAGGCTCAGTTTCTCACTGCCGATCAGATTGATGATCTGATGCGTATTGCCGTGGTGGAAGATATCCCGGTGATGGCGTACGGTATCCGCACGGACTTCAAGACGATTGCGTTCCCCGGTTCTTCGCGTCTGCTGGAAATCGCGCATACGTTGGAAGAGCTGAAGACTATTTGCCGATGCGGACGCAAGGCTCTGTTCAATCCGCGTACGGTGGACGGCAAGTTCGTGTTTGAGGGCGACCAGGTAGCCATTGACGGCGTACACGTGGGCTACGAGTCGTTGTGTGCGACCTGCTACCTGGAGGAATCGGGCGGGAAACTGAGCCAGTAAGTTTTGCGCGCGCCGAGTTCCCATCTTTTGTACCAACTCCCACTCATTGAGCGGGAATTCGGTCAAAAAGTGGGAACTCATTGTCGTAGCAACCGCGTCAGCTGCCTTTTGAATTCGTTGGGACGACGCGTCACCATGTCCCAGTTGACGCGAAAGACTAGCAGTTCCTCACAGTCGTCTTGGTTCCGCCCGAAGCATATTCTAAACATGAATAAAATGGCTGGCTACCTAATATAATAGCCAACCGTTGTTATATAGAAATTAAAAAATATAATGAGTATATTTTGTTTCAAATTAAGAATGAAGCATACCTAGGGTTTTTTCACAATAATTCCTTAACTCATCATCATAAATTTCTACGTTATTGCACTCTGGGTTGGTGTCATGATGAAACTGTGAAGCATATCCATTTATATCTCGCAAAATATCAATTTGAAGGCTGTCATATGGAAATAAATTTGTATTATCGTTGCTCATCGTAGTTATTACGGTGCCCAACATGCTACTTCTAGATAGACTTCTGGGAAACTTTCTATGCAAATAACCTTCCAGTAAAGGTCTAATCGATTGAGCAACAATTATTTTCTTGTCCGCAAAGACCGATGGATTTTCTATAAATTGGCAAATATTGTCGTATCGTTTGTAGTAATCACTCTGACATTTTTGGAAAAGATCAATTTCAATAAAACTTGAGTATCTGTCACTTGTTGATGATATCTCAACAGAGTGTACTGATTCATCGCTTGCAGTACATTTTTGAAAAATATCCTTAGCAAAGAATTCATCATGAGTTAGAATAAAAACCTGTAATGCGTCCTTTGATATTTTTATAATTTCCTCAATGGTTTTTCTGCGTCGGACAGAATCGAGACTTGTAAAAGGGTCATCAAAAAAAACTATTGAGTTGCTTAGTGAGCGACTCCTTTTTAGAGCCGAAATAAAAAATGCGAAGCTAAGAGTTCTTTTGTCCCCTTCACTTAAGGCTGTACCAAATCTATTATCATTCCCGCTAGTAGTTATCTCATTTCCTCTTAGCTTTATATAAAATTCAGTTCTCTCTCCTCCTCTGAAATTGGTTTTGAAGGCTGATAAATCAAAATTTGCATAAAGGTTTCCCAGCTCACGGTTGATTGAATCTTTATACGTTGAGAGAACTAAATCGACTTCATCGGTATACTCCTTACGTAAATCTTTTTTAATTTTATTTATACCTGCTTCACGTCGCAATCCGATTTCAATTTTATCAATAATTTTTGATACTTCAGAGGTCGAACGCAGATGCTTGACTTGATATTGATATAGTTCTCGCTGGACTGAATTAATATCTGAAGAGTCTAAAGATTGTTTGTATGTTTCATATGTTTTATTTATATTATTAATTCGTTCTTCTAATGAGCTGATATTATCATTGATAGCATTGTACTTGTCGAAAAGTTCTTTGTAATTTGAAGAATCTACCATGGATTCATGAAATTTTTCTTTTTTAGCAACAATAAGGTCGCGGGCTATTATATAAAATGATTCGGTTAGTAGAACTAATCTGTCAACTTCTGGTACTGCTAATTCCTCAAAGCCATCCTCCACCCAGTGGGATCTATTTGCTATTTGATTACGGTTCCAGTCCTTTATTTTGCCTGACAATAAGGAAATCTGATCGGGCTTGAAAGAAATATCTAATGAATCTAATTTTTGTAGAAATTCGTTGATTTCTTCATTAAAATACACTTGGTATTGCTGGTAAATAGTGGAATCGGTTAGATTTTGGTCGCAAAATGGGCAATCCTCATTTTCTGATGAACGCAGTCCCTGTTGAATCCATGAGGGCGATACACCATGCTTTTGAATGTGGAGAGCAACATTTTCGCTGGCTCTTACATGAAAATCATCAACTGTTGTAGATATTAAATCAGTTATATCTGAAAATCTTTTATCGATTGAGACTATGTCGGCAATATTATTTTCCAATAACGGACGTTTTTTGATTGCCTGGATAGATTTCAGATTTGTTATCCTATCTTCTAACTTTGAGGCTTATTCAAAAGTAGGAACACACCCACACCCCACCAACTAGACAACGGCCCCACCAGCGGCAAAAATAAGAGGATTAAATCACTACAAATAACCTCAAACCATACCGGAAGAACCGTTGCTC
>NZ_JAAXPV010000011.1 GCF_012396615.1 Rothia terrae
ACCTGCAGATGTGAAGGCGGTGAACAGGTTCATTAATTCACGCCGGGCGGTGGTGGAGCGGGTGATTGCTCAGGTGAAGGCCTGGCGTATTTTGCACACGGGTTTCCGGCGACCGTTGGGCTCGTATTCGCGGGTGTTTTCGGTGGTGCGGGGGTTGGTGTTTTTGGCTGCTGGTCACCCCTTATGAATAATCCTCAATATTTATTCTTCATATTTCTCACACCCTCTCGCAGATGACCACGTTTTTCTCGACAGTGACCACAGAACTCTCATAGTGGCCAGGAAACTCTCTCATTCACCCCGGTTCTGCATCGTTTGTGAGAGTTTTCTGGTCACATCGAAATAAAACTGGTAACAGCTGGGGTCTTAGTCGTTTTTACTACAGAGTGAGACAACAGGACGCGGGCCGTTTCAGCCAGGTGCGCCCGGTTCGCAGCGTCCGCGTTATACATCAGAGCCGCCTACAAAGTTACGTATCAGAACCGCCCACGGACCCGGACTCGTTTTACCGACTACCCTTTTATCTGAACGCAAGCCGCCGAGATCCTGATTAATCGACGAAATCCTGTTATAAATCAGGATTTCGTCGATTAATCAGGATCTCGGCACAGTGAAGTGCGGCGTTACCCCGCCGCCGCCCAGGCAAACCCCACCATCAGCATCCGGTTAAACAAAAAATCAGCCCCACATGGGACTAATTACTTTGTGCGCGATACTGGGATCGAACCAGTGACCTCCACCGTGTCAAGGTGGCGCGCTACCGCTGCGCCAATCGCGCATACACTTGGCTTTTTCAAGAAGTGTTGCGAGCGGTTGACGAGACTTGAACTCGCGACATCCACCTTGGCAAGGTGGTGCTCTACCAACTGAGCTACAACCGCATATCAGTGACTCGAAGAAGTTTTTCACTTCGTCGGGCTGACAGGTAAATACTATACACAGGTTTACAGGCATTGCCAAATCGACGCCAATGACCTGTTTTTCCTTGTAAGTTCAGGGTTTCAAGCAGAGAACGGAGCTTTTCGAGGAATAAAATTTTTTAGATCTTTTGATAGATGTGGGTCACGATTTCTCTGGCGCGACCCACATCAGTTGGCTCGGCTGTTCGCCGGGGCTACTCGCCAAGTCCTTCGCGTGCGAGCGCGGTGAGGCGAGAGACCGCTCGGAAGTATTTCTTTTGGTACCCGCCTGCCATCATCTCTTCGGTGAAGACCTGATCGAAGGGTACGCCGGAGGAAATAATAGGTAGATCTTTGTCGTAAAGACGGTCTGCAAGCACCACAAAACGCAGGGCAACAGACTGTTCGGTAATGGTGGTGACGTCTTTCCACGCGATGGCGTCAAGGCCCTGCACTAGCTGACGGTAACGAGATGGATGCACCTGTGAGAGGTGGTTGATGAGGTCTGAGAAATTATCAACTGAGACAGTGCCTAAACCGCCGAAGCGGGATTCAACAGCGGCCTCAAGTTGAGCATTATCTACGGGAGCCGGTGCAGCGGGTAGTCCGCGGTGACGGAAGTCCTCACCGTCGACGCGAAGTACTTCAAACTGGTCTGCAAGTACCTGGATTTCTCGTTTGAAGTCTGCTGCAGCAAAGCGCCCCTCACCGAGCGAGCCGGGCAAGGTGTTTGATGTTGCGGCTAGCTTGACGCCGGCGTCCGATAGCTCACGCATCAGACGCGACATGAGGACGGTATCACCGGGGTCATCTAGTTCGAATTCGTCGATGCACACCAGCTTGTAGGAGCTAAGAGCCTCGACTGTTTTATGGAAGCTCATGGCGCCCACGAAATTGGTGTATTCCACGAAGGTTCCAAAGGCTTTGGGACCTTCTACCATGTGCCACAGGGATGCGAGCAAGTGGGTTTTGCCCACGCCAAAGCCCCCGTCGAGGTAGATGCCGTTCTTTACAGCTGGAGCTGACGCTCCCCCGCCAAAGAGTTTGGAAAAGAACCCGCCACCTGAGCTGCGTCCTGAGCCGCTATTGATAGCGGTACCGAAATTTTTGAGAGCATCTACAGCCTGCTGCTGTGAAGGCTGTGAGGGGTCTGGGCGGTAAGTATCGAATGACACCTCGCCAAAGCGCTCGGAGGGGCGGAAACCCGCCAGTAACTCATCCGCTGAAACGTTGGGACGTCGATCAACTAAGTGTTCGTAGGCAACCAAAGGTCTGTATTCTTTCGCTGGTGTGCTTCGCCGTTGAAGCGTAATCCACGGCGATTATTTCTTATCCAGTTTATCCCGTGAGTAACTTGACAGCGAATATGAAGCAGGGGTGAGAACCCGTCATAGTGTAAAGATGACCAGAATGCTTTTGGCAATCTCACAGCCGCATAGACTCGCTATGCGTGTACAAGTTTTTTAGTCTTGAACAGAGAATACACGCTACTTCAAGGAGTTTTTCGTGGGTAAAAAGAAGAAGGCAACAGCGTCTACAGCAGCTATCGCTTTGCTGACTGAAAAAGGGGTTCCTTTTGAAGTTCTCGAGTATGAGCATGAAGAAGGCAATAAGAATTTTGGTGTAGAAGCGGCTGAAAAGTTGGGTCGCAGTCCTGAGCAGGTGTATAAGACTCTCATGGTGAACCACGAAAAAGATTATGCGGTGGCGATTGTGCCGGTGGGCGGAAAGCTCAATGTGAAGGCTGCGGCAGCGGCTCTTGGCTGGAAGTCCGCTAAGCTCGCTGACCCTGCGGTAGCTCAAAAGCGCACCGGTTACGTCGTTGGTGGAATCTCGCCGCTGGGTCAAAAGACAGCACACCCCACGCTTTTAGATGCAGGTGCTCAGAATTTTGACACCGTGTTAGTTTCTGGCGGTAAGCGCGGATGCGACGTTGAACTTTCGCCCAATGATTTGCTTGCTCTAACCAACGGTAGCTACGCAGATATAGCTGCTGAGGCTTAGTAAGATTTCCCCTTGTGTGCAAAGTGCCGGTGAGCTGGTCAGTTCACCGGCACTTTGCAGTTTAAGCGGACTTTACGTTGCGGAGGTTTCAGCGTGAAATTGCTGAAGTTTTCCGGGCAACCATTCCGTGACAGCTGAATGCCATTTGTCGCTGTCGACGTTCCACTCTTTAGTGTGCGCACCGTCAGCGAATGTCACGATATCAACGGTGTTGCTCTTACGAGCAAGTTCTAGGGCGGGGGCAACAGGCACAAAATCATCTTTCACGCTGTGAAGGATTAAGGTGGGCACCTGCATCTCGTCCACTCGACGCGTCCATGACAAGCTTTCAAGTTCGATCGGTTCATCAAGGCCGGTAAATAGCCCCAGTGACGCCGATGAGATCATGTGGATACCCAGCTTACCGATGCCTAACGGCAACTTATTGAGCTCGGTGTGATATTCAATGAGCTTCAGCCAATCAACAGCCGGACCGTCCAGCACGAGGGCTGCAATAGCGTCCTTGTTGCGCGCTTTATCGGCGGCCTGCAAGCAAATTGAACCGCCCATTGACCATCCGAAAAGCACTACTTTCCGAGCACCGTGTTGTAGCGCGTAGTCGATTGCGGTTTCGACATCTTTCCACTCCGTAAAACCTAAGCCGTATCTGCCGTCGCTGGACGGTGGTGCCTCTTTGTCGTTGCGGTAGCTAATGTGCAAACTCGTGAGGTTAAGCTCTTGAGTGGTGGCTAAGGCTCGTAGGGTTTCGCTTCTTTGTACACCCATTCCGTGCACCATCACTGCCCAGGTATCTGAGTGGTCTTCATAGATGGTTTCTGGATTTTGGGGTCGCACAATCCATGCTGGGGCATCGCCCACTGTAAGCGGCAGGGTGATGTGTTCGGCTTTGTACCCTGCGTCTTCGGGGCTAGTTGCGATGACACCGCTCCAATGGCCTCGGTCTGCCCGCGACAAATCACCGTTATGGATTTCTAGAACTTCGCGGATAACGCTCTGGTCCACCGGTGTGAAGGCGATGATGTCTCCAATGACCGCGTGCGACTTTCCTCCGTTAAAAAATAATCCGTAGGTTCCTGGGACGCTGGTTTGCTCGGTGGCCGGTAGCGTAATGGAATTGGGTTCATCACCCGATGCGGGGTTAAAGGATGGGTATCCAACGCCTAAGATTTTGAGTTCTTCGACCATGTGTTTGGGCGGTACAACCATTTGACGCACAAAATAGGTTGCCACAGCGGCTGTTCCTACAGCCACTGTAGTGACCATACCTGCCCCAGCCACGGCGCCGGTTGCTAGTCCTTTGCGCCAATCTTTTGCGGTTGTTATCGGCAGTTTAATGCTCATCTTTTTGTTCCTCCCCACGACTTCTACCAAATGTTACTACTCAGTAAATAAATTATCAGCATTCTTTATTCCCCATTTAGGGTCACATTCGCCACGACCAGGCGTACAGTGAGAACATGAAATCGATGCTGGTTGCTACAGAGCAAATTCTTAACGAACAAGATATTCGCAATATTCAACACGTCGCGCAGTTCTCTACGCCACCCGTTGAAGCCATCCACCTGCTGATTCCCACAGAAGTTCATGAACCGCTACTTCTCAAAGTGCTGGATCAGCTAGCTCTTTTAGATTTCAATGCTGCCTCTCGAACAGCTTTCTCGGCAGAAAAAGGTGCGCTCACGCATCGGCAAGAAGCTCAGGAAATTTCACGCACCTCGCACCTGCTCCTCAAAGACGCTGGTTTTCAGGTGGAGATCACTATTGCCAACGGAGACCCTGTCGCAGTAATGCGCTCTATCGTTGAGGCCGACGATTCCGTGCAGGCAATCATCATCACGAACCCGCACCCGGTTCAAGATTCACTCAATCTCAACTGGACCAATAAAGCCCAGGATTCTTTGGGGATACCGGTTCTCCATCTGTTATCGGGCACAGAGCGAATTGAAGATTAAAACCGGAATCAAGGAATAACAGACACCATTACTAAGTTCTAGTTAGTATCCTAGTTCTACGCCCCAAACACAATGAAAGGTTTATCTATGAGCGACTTCAAACCCGGTGTGGGCAAAATCGTGAAAAAGTGGGAGGACGTCCTTTCTCCCGAAGAGTTCCATGTCCTCCGAAAAGGTGGCACCGAGCGTCCTCACGTTGGAGAATATACCAACACCACCACCGAGGGTGTGTATTCATGTCGTGCCTGTGGAACAGAGCTGTTCCGTTCGGACGAAAAATTTGATTCACATTGCGGTTGGCCATCGTTCTTCGCGCCGTTAGCAGAAGATTCAGTGCGCTACATTCAGGATCGCTCACTGGGCATGGTTCGCACCGAAGTCCGTTGCGCAGCGTGCGACTCGCATCTTGGACACGTTTTCGAAGGTGAGGGCTACTCAACGCCCACTGATTTACGTTATTGCATTAACTCAATCAGCCTTCGACTGGAAGAAAAAGAACAGTAATCACGTAGCTGCCTGTTGCCTCATCATCGCAACAGGCGCTTTTTATGTACCTCATCAATCCTGTGATGTTTTGCGGGACTCTTACATCGCAGACTACATACTCTCAACGCCCGCTACACTACGGACGCAACGAAGTGAACAACAGCCACTTGTGCATAGATTGCTCATAATCACCCTCTTAACCTTGCTGATATTCCCTACCGCGCCAGCATCAAAGCGTAATATTAAATGTTTGTGTGCGCTTTTATCTCAAAATGCACACGGGTCGGAGCACGAGAGAAGGTTTTACGAGTGACGGCACACGGTACTTCACCAGCTGAAACACCGCGCGATACAGTCGGCACGCAAAGTGCCGATTTTGGTCTGCCAGCACATCTCGCGATCCCTGAACTAGTGACACTGAACGAGCCATTTGAGGGGCTTCCCTCCATCATCACCACTGAAGGCGGGCTCAAACGAGCCGCTCAGAAAATCTCTGCCGCTCACGGTCCTGCCGCAATAGATACAGAACGCGCGTCCGGCATCAGATACGGTCAACGAGCATTTCTCGTGCAAATCAAACGCGGAGATACCGGAATTATTCTGATTGACCCCGAATGCTTTGACGATTTATCCATTATCAACTCTGCGCTTGCTGGCGTTGAATGGGTGCTTCACGCTTCAACCCAAGATTTACCTGCCTTGGTAGAGCTCGGGATGCGACCAGATTTCCTTTTCGACACCGAACTAGCCGCTCGCCTAGCTGGGTTAGAACGCGTCGGGTTAGGTCCAGTCGTCGAACAGCTGCTCGGCTACAAACTTGCTAAAGAACATTCAGCAGCTGATTGGTCAAAACGCCCGCTTCCCGCTGAATGGTTGAACTACGCAGCTTTGGACGTTGAAATACTCGTAGACTTGCGAGATGCGCTAGAAGATTTACTCGAGTCTCAGAACAAGCTGGAGTATGCTCGTCAAGAATTCGCCTATATTGTTGCGAACCCTACCCGCGAACCTAAAAAAGATCCTTGGCGTAAGACAAAAGGGATTCAGACGCTACGCAACCGCCGCCAGCTCACCGCTTTACGCAATCTATGGACTGAACGCGATCATTTAGCGCGCGCTAAAGACGTTGCTCCTAAAAGACTGCTACCCGATGCGTCACTGATCCAAGCAGCCTCCTCGATGCCTCGCAGCGTACCTGCCATTTTGCAGGTACCAGGTTTTCAGACGCGTGCGCTCAAGCGCGAAGCTCCACGCTGGGTTCGCGCTATTTCAGCTGCTCGCAACGAAGAGCATCCCGTTCCCTACACCACTCCGGCAGAGGGCCCTCCTCCGCTCAAAGCTTGGGAAAATAAGCGTCCCCAGTCGGCTGCGCTCATCGGTCCCTGCCGTGAAGCGGTTAACGCCCTCGGCGCTGAAATGAATATTCCCGCAGAGAATCTGATGGTGCCTGATACCTTGCGCAAGCTCTGCTGGGAGCCGCCGGCTGAGGCAGATGCAGAAACAATCGCTGATGCCTTGCGCCAACTAGGTGCGCGGCAATGGCAGATTGAAGCTGTTGTGCCGGTAATTCTCCCTATTTTCGAGGATATTCTGGGATAAACGTCCTTCGATAGCGGGTTGAGGGTTACAGTTGACAGTACGTGAAAGGAAGAAACTATGTCCGATATTTCTGAGTCCCCGATGACTCGCCGCGTTGCCCTTGGCGTAACGGGAGCAGCCTCAGCAGCCGTCATGAGCGGATGCGGCTCTTCTGAAGCGGGTGCCGGTGGCAACGTCAAGCAACCCGAAATCTCTAGCCCCATCGATATGGCAGCAACACAAGATGTACCTGTCGGTGGTGTTATCAAGGCTAACTCTGGCGATGTAACGGTGATGATTTCTCAGCCAGCCGAAGGTACTTTCAAAGCATTTTCTTCAGCGTGCACGCATCAAGGATGCACCGTTAACGCGCAGAACAATAACATCGTGTGCCCCTGCCACTCTTCTAATTTCACTATTGAGGACGGTAGTGTGACCGGCGGCCCTGCCGAAGAACCGCTCCCCCAATACCCGGTGAAGGTTGACGGCGGACGCATCATCGTGGGCTAACTCTACGAGTTCTAAGACAAAGGCTCCCCACCACATCTTGTGGTGGGGAGCCTTCATCTTTTTATGGATTAGATTCTTCTAAGGCTTTGAGGTCTTCTACTCCGTAGGCCTCTGAATCACCAAAGACGGGTGAAATTCCGAACTGGAATTTGATGTGTACACCTTGAAGTCTCTCTAGCTGATCAATCAGGGTGAACATGTCTTTGTTCGGCACGTACTTCTCTTTCATCGTGAAGTTGCCACATTCCGGGGATTCAAAGTGAAGCTCGTTATCTTCTTCATCCGCCCACACGTCAGTGATTTCACAGTACTTTTCATGGTGATAACGGGCGCCAACGTATGAACTGATAGCTACTGTCGAAGCTACCAGTAGTGCCATCAGCGCCGCGATGCCTTTGAGGAATCGCCCAAAATGTTTGGGGAGTTCTACTCGATAACCGGGGGTTGATGCCGGAGGAATGCCCGCACCCTTTACGATACCCCAATACTCGACGCGCAAAGGCTCAGCGTAAAGGCCTTTTTCAGGTGAAACCCCGGGAATCTGCGACAAGCCAAACACAAGACGTGCCGGATACTGCTCGATGCGCTCCACAAATTCTGCGGGCATCGATAAATCCGCCACAGCCCAGTTACGAATGCGCAGAAAATACGAGGTAGCGCCGCTCAGATTGTGAGGTTGGGTGGCTTGAGTTGGCTGCAGATACTGCTCTGCTCCTAACGCATCCTGCGGTACATACCCGATGTTTTGTTCAGTGACGTTGACCTTCAGTACGGTTCGCTCCGAAGCGAGAATCCATAAAAGCAAGAGCAATACACCGCATAAAAACGGGGTCATGAAGATGATGGTCGCAATATCTGTGGGCACTTTCCACACGAACAATAAAAGATTGACCGCGAAAGAAACCACGATAATCATTTCAAGCACAAATTTTGCAGCCGCGTATTGACTAGGAAACCTTCGAGGTTCCTTTTCAATGACGCAGTCTGCCCGGTCAATAATTTTTGGGGCTAGCTGAGGCATAGAATCGCTTTGGGTGTAAATGGTGTGTGTAAATGATGCCGGCGCGCATCATGATTGCGCACCGGCATGTGACGTGTTTACTGAGCCTCGGGATTAGAGTTTCGAGTCTGCTTTGGCTTTTCACCCTTGCCACGAGCATAGGGAACTTTCCGGCCTGAGAGCTGCGCCAGCAGATCTTCAGTAATGCGCTCTGCAGTAAGACCTACCTCTTCGAGGATTTCGTTGCGTGAGGCGTGCTTGATAAATTCTGCGGGCAAGCCAAGCTCGTTCAAGGCAGTGTCTACACCTGAGGCGCGCATTTCCTGGCGGATGCGAGAGCCCACGCCACCTGCACGTACGCCGTCTTCGAGGGACACCACGATGCGGTGCTGGGCTGCACTATCTACGATGCTGCTGGGTACCGGCATCACCCACCGGGGATCAACGACTGTGACGCTAACGTCTTCGCGTTCTAATCGAGCAGCTACGTCAAGTCCAAGCTGGGCAAAAGCACCGACAGTAACAATCAGCACATCGCGTTGACCTGACTCCGGATTGGGTTCCCCGGTCTGCGCGAGTACGTCCACGCCGTCGGCGTAGCGGGTCAGTGCAGGAATTTCCTCTCCTACGGAGCCTTTGGGGTAACGAACCACGGTGGGCGCGTCATTGATAGCAACGGCTTCGCGAAGTTCCTCACGCAAAGTTTTAGCGTCGCGAGGGGCTGCCATATGCAAGCCGGGGATGAACTGCAAGAGCGCTAAATCCCACATACCGTGGTGTGAAGCGCCATCGGGACCAGTCACGCCTGAGCGATCCAGCACAATGGTTACTCCCGCTTTGTGCAGAGCAACGTCCATCAGCAGCTGATCAAAGCCACGGTTCAAAAAGGTTGCATACAGCGCAACAACGGGATGCTGACCACCATAAGCTAGACCAGCGCTCATTGCGATGGCGTGCTGTTCTGCAATGCCCACGTCAATCACGCGTTCAGGGTGAGCCTCTGCCATGGGCTTAAGACCAACGGGGATCAGCATAGCTCCCGTGATACCCACGATGTCTTGGCGCTCATCAGAAATTTTCTTAATCTCATCGGCAAATACAGACGTCCACGACGTGGATGTAGACGTTGAAACGCCCTTACCGGTCTCGGGGTCAATCACGCCCACCGCGTGGAACATATCATCAGCATCGGCAACAGCCGGTGCGTATCCATGGCCCTTTTCAGTAATCGCATGGACGATCACAGGGCCAGCAAAATTCTTGGCGGCTGTCAGCGCAGACTCCACTGCCTCTTGATCGTGACCATCAATGGGGCCTACGTACTTCATACCTAAGTCTTCAAACAGGCCGTGCGGTACCATGACATCTTTGATACCGACCTTCATGCCGTGCAAACCGCGATAGAACGCATTGCCAGCCTTGCCGCCGGACTGCAGGCGTCGACGAATCGCGTCTAATGCCTTGTCGTAGCGGCGATCAAGACGAACCTTATCCAGCTGGTTCTGCAAATCGACTTTGAGATCAGCGAGGTGGTTAGCGAAACCACCAATCGTCGGCGCGTAGGAACGACCATTATCGTTGACGACAATCACCACGCGTCGGTTTTTATCAGCTGCAATATTGTTGAGCGCCTCCCAGGTCATGCCACCGGTCAAAGCGCCGTCGCCAATAACAACAACGGTGTAGCGATCGCCTTCACCGTTGATTTGGTGAGCACGAGAAATACCGTCAGCCCATGACAGAGATGAGGACGCGTGCGACGACTCCACGATATCGTGTTCAGATTCAGCGCGCTCCGGGTAGCCTGAGAGTCCACCGCGCTGGCGCAAAGAGTCAAAATTACGGCGCCCAGTGAGCAGCTTATGCACATAGGACTGATGCCCGGTGTCAAAAATAACGGAATCTCGCGGCGAATCAAACACCCGATGGATTCCCAGAGTCAGCTCGACAACACCAAGGTTAGGCCCAAGGTGACCACCGGTTTTAGCGACGTTACTGACGAGAAATTCACGAATTTCACGAGCCAGCTCTTCAAGCTGATTAGCAGTCAGATGGGCGAGATCGTTTGGTTGATTGATGCTTTCTAGAAGCCCCACTGTGCTTTTCCCTTCGATGATCTTGTCATTGCGATAAACCGGCGTTCGTTCTCAGAGTTGACGGTAAGACGACGCTGACTTAGACAACTATTGCAGTTAACTAACCTTACCGGTTTTGCGCTTGTTTTCACGTTTTAACGTTGTGATGATTCAACATCTTTTCTGACTTTTCAGAAGGTTCCATTTTTCTCTTCTTCACGATGCGCTCCAGTGAGATGGCTCTGCCCTCACGGTGAGGCAAATTAGTCGGGAAATATGCGCGGCGGTGGCAGCTATACAGATATTTTTCTTGATCGAGTGGCCCCGCCTACTATTTCGAAAAGCGTACCGTCACACCAAGTATGCGGGTGCGTTCAAAATCTATGCATCGCTCTTTGCCTTCGCCACCGTAGCAGCCTGCGGTTTCTTCCTTCCAGGTGTACAGGCTAACGGTATTGCAAGCGGTCTGCGGGGCGCATGGCCAGCGGTCCACCCGTGGGCAGCCGCTACGGGCGTCACCATTTTGCTTGCTTTCATTGTGGTCGGTGGCGTCAAGCGCATCGCTAACTTTGCATCGGTAGTAGTTCCCGTGATGACAATCGTTTATATTTTGGGCGCCATCGTTGTTGGCTTTGTCAATGCTGATCAGTTCTTCGATGTCCTTTCGCTGATTTTCTCCTCAGCCTTTGGTCTGAACGCCACCTTTGGTGCCATCGTTGGAACAGCGGTGGAATGGGGTGTTAAGCGCGGTATCTATTCGACCGAAGCCGGTAGGGCACAGGCCCGCACGCAGCTACAGCTGCCGAGGTCAAGCATCCTGCATCGCAGGGTTTTGTTCAGGCAATGGCGGTTTACATCGATACACTCTTTGTCTGCACTGCAACAGCATTTTTGATTCTTTCAACCGGCATGTACCGCGTCTATCAGGACGGCAGTGAAAGCAGCCCTGTGCTTGCCGAAGGGCCGGGAGGCCTACCGGCTGACGCTACCGTAGGACCTGTCTATACGCAGTCAGGATTCGATACTGTCTTCACCGGCTGAGGCACCGCCTTCATCGCAATTTCGCTGACTTTCTTCGCTTTTACCACCATCGTTGCCTACTACTACATGGCAGAAACCAATCTGCGTTATCTCACCCGCAATGTACGTAATCTCCTAGTAGTGAGCGGTTCATTGCGAGCTCTGCAGTTACTTATTTTGATTGCGACCGTCATGGGTTGCGTTAGCTCGGCAGGTGCAGCATGGACACTCGGTGATATCGGTGTGGGACTCATGGCTTGGTTGAACATCGTAGGTATTCTGGTCATCCAAAAACCTGCACTCAAAGCACTGAAAGACTACGAACGCCAGCAAAAGCAGGGTATTGACCCCACGTTCAATCCTCGCGAGCTAGGTATTGAAAACGCGGATTACTGACAGGTGCGTCATGATACTGGCGTCATGAGCCGGGTACCGCCTGCTCAACGCCACGAATAATTACGCGTAGCTGAAATAAGGACGCTGTTACTTCAGGTAGAGGTGACAGCGTCCTTTTTGTTCCACATTCACATTGTGGTGACGGTGTTAGTGTTAAGAACATGAGCACTAAGCATCCTTCCCCTTTTGGAGATTCCCGCCCCACCCGTGAAGATCTCAGCGACTTTATCAACGGGACTATTGATGACCGGCTACCAAGCCCCGGCACTCCCCTACGAATGCTGATCGTCGGCATCAACCCGGGACTTTGGACCGCAGCGGTCAATGCACCGTTTGCCTTTCCCGGCAACCGTTTTTGGCCCTCACTTGACCGAGCCGGCATTGTCTCGCCCAAGGTGGATGCTTCGCGCGGGCTAAGCGATGAGGTCGAAGAACAGTTGGAGAACCTGGGCATTGGCATCACTAATCTAGTGGACCGCGCCACCGCCCGTGCTGACGAGCTCAGCGCCGAAGAGCTCAAGAACAGCGTCCCGAGAATTATTGAGCTAACCCATATTTACCAGCCACAGGCAGTGGCTATCGCCGGAATTACGGCCTACCGCACAGCGTTTGGCGATAAAAAAGCTAAGCTTGGCCAACAAGACACCTCAGACATTGAAGACTGGAACCCAGCAACATCGCTCTGGGTTGTCCCGCAGCCCAGCGGGCTCAATGCACACGAAAACATAGATACGTTGGCAGATAAGTGGTTGGCTGTATGGAATACAACAAGCCCAGTGCATCAGCAATAACAAACATAAAAAAGCCGTGGCGTCCAACATTTCGTTGAATGCCACGGCTTTTCGCTAACTAGCTAGCTCATATATCGCAATTATGAACCGCGAACCAGGTTTCGCAGAACGTACTGCAGAATACCACCGTTACGGTAGTAGTCAGCTTCACCAGGTGTATCGATGCGCAGAACCGCGTCGAACTCGGTAACCTTGCCATCCTCTGAGGTTGCAGTAACCTTCAGAGTCTTGGGGGTAGTACCGTTATTCAGCTCGGTCACGCCCTTGATGTCAAAGGTTTCGGTGCCGGTCAGCTTCAACGAATCACGTGATTCGCCTGCGGGGAACTGCAAGGGCAGAACACCCATACCGATCAGGTTTGAACGGTGAATACGCTCGAATGACTCAGCGATAACTGCCTTAACACCCAGCAAAGTGGTGCCCTTAGCCGCCCAGTCACGTGATGAACCTGAACCATATTCCTTACCGCCCAGCACAACCAGCGGAACGCCAGCTGCCTTGTAGTTCTGAGCCGCATCGTATACGGTTGCCTGCTCGCCACCGTTGGTGAAGTCACGAGTAAAGCCACCCTCAACACCGTCAAGAAGCTCGTTCTTGATGCGGATGTTAGCGAAGGTACCGCGGATCATAACCTCGTGGTTACCACGACGTGAGCCGTAGGAGTTGAAGTCCTTGCGCTCTACACCGTTAGCAATCAGGTACTTACCGGCAGGGGTATCTGACTTGAATGAACCAGCGGGTGAAATGTGGTCGGTGGTGATTGAATCGCCCAGCTTGAGCAGTACGCGTGCGCCCTGGATATCCTCAACAGGAGTAATATCCATGGTCATGCCCTCGAAGTACGGGGGCTTGCGTACGTAGGTTGATTCTGAATCCCACTCGAAGGTTTCACCGGTGGGGGTATCAAGTGAACGCCAGCGCTCGTCACCATCGAAGATGGAGCCGTATTCCTTGTCGTACATTGCGGTATCGACAGCGGTATCGATGATGTTCTGAACTTCAGCGGGATCAGGCCAGATGTCCTTCAGGTAGACGTCGTTGCCGTCTGCATCCTGACCCAGCGCGTCCTTCTCGAAGTCGAAGTCCATGGTGCCCGCCAGTGAGTAGGCAATAACCAAGGGCGGTGAAGCCAAGTAGTTCATCTTGACGTCGGGTGAAATACGACCCTCGAAGTTACGGTTACCTGAGAGAACAGCGGTAACAGACAAATCGTTGTCCTGAATTGCCTCTGAAATCTCTTCTTCAAGCGGACCTGAGTTACCGATGCAGGTTGCGCAACCGTAACCCACCACGTAGAAACCGAGCTTCTCGAGATCGGGCAGCAGTCCTGCCTTCTCGTAGTAGTCAGTAACTACCTTTGAACCCGGCGCGATTGAGGTCTTAACCCAAGGCTTAGCGGTGAGACCCTTAGCCGCTGCGTTACGTGCGAGGACGCCAGCTGCGAGCATTACTGAGGGGTTTGAGGTATTGGTGCATGAGGTGATTGATGCGATTGAAACCGCACCGTTCTTGAGTTCAAACTCGCGTCCATCAGCCATTGAAACGTGTGCTGACTTGTCGTCTTCACCCTTAGCTGCGTAGTTCTTGATGTCCGAGCTGAACTGCTTCTTTGCATCGGTAAGCTCAATGCGGTCCTGAGGACGCTTGGGGCCAGCGATTGAAGGCACAACGGTTGAGAGATCGAGTTCGAGGTACTCTGAGTACTTAACTTCCTTCGAAGGATCGTGCCACAGGCCCTGTTCCTTGGTGTAAGCCTCAACCAGTGCAACCTGCTCTTCTGAACGACCGGTCAGGCGCAGGTATTCAAGGGTCTTCTCGTCAATCGGGAAGATTGCGGCGGTGGAACCGAACTCGGGGCTCATGTTACCAATGGTTGCACGGTTAGCCAGGGGAACCTCACCAACACCTTCGCCGTAGAACTCAACGAACTTGCCAACCACGCCCTGCTTACGCAGCATCTCGGTGATGGTCAGAACAACGTCGGTTGCGGTAGCGCCTGCGGGAATTGAGCCGGTGAGCTTGAAGCCGACAACCTTAGGAATCAGCATTGAGACGGGCTGGCCGAGCATTGCTGCCTCTGCCTCAATACCGCCGACGCCCCAGCCGAGAACGCCAAGACCGTTCACCATGGTGGTGTGTGAGTCAGTACCAACAACGGTATCGGGGTAAGCACGCAGTACGCCGTCTACCTCACGCGCCATAATGGTACGTGCCAAGTACTCAATGTTGACCTGGTGCACGATACCCATGCCCGGGGGGACAACCTTGAAGTCGTTGAATGCGGTCTGACCCCAACGCAGGAACTTGTAGCGTTCACCGTTGCGCTGGTATTCGATATCCATATTGCGAGCAATCGCATCTGAAGTACCGAAAGCATCAATCTGAACAGAGTGGTCAATAACCAGCTCAGCCGGTGCCAAGGGGTTAATCTTTGAAGGATCGCCACCGAGTTCCTTCACAGCCTCACGCATGGTTGCCAAGTCAACAACACAGGGAACGCCGGTGAAGTCCTGCATGATAACGCGTGCAGGGGTGAACTGAATTTCAGTGCTGGGTTCAGCTTTGGGATCCCAGCTTGCAAGAGCATTAATGTGCTCTTCGGTAATGTTCGCGCCATCTTCGGTGCGAAGCAGGTTCTCCAGAAGAACCTTCAGTGAGTAAGGAAGCTTGTCGTAGCCCTTAACTGACTTAAGTCGGTAAATTTCATATTCGGTACCGTTGACGTCCAAGACGCCCTTTGAACCGAAGCTGTCCACAGTGCTCATTTGCGTGGGACTCCTCTCGACACTGTTATTTGCCAAGCAGTGCCCGGTGTTCTCATGGGGACGCCGTGCGTTTTATACGGACACAGCGGTGTGATGCTAAATCCTACTTAGAGACACCCTGACACTAAGCTTTCCTATCCAGTGTACTCTGAGTCACCACAAGAAAGCATTCTTGAATGTTTGATGCGTGAAACAAAGCGTCTTAATTGACGCGTCTCTTCCTCATATCAAACAACCCGATGCTGCACCTGATAGTCGATACGGCATCGGGTTATTCGTAACATTCTTTAGACAGCGCCAACAACGGGATGCGGTACGTACAGCTCCTGCAGATACTGGATATCTTCTTCGGTGAGGGAAACGTTTAGCGCGGCAACCGCGTCATCAAAGTATTTAGCTTTAGTTGCACCAATAATCGGCGAAGTAACTCCGACAGCCCACTGCCAGGCCAGTGCAATTTGTGACATTGAAACACCGTATTTAGTCGCAAGCTCATGCACTCGAGCGACCACCTTTGAATCAGCCTCTTGGGTGCTGTCGTACTTTGCTTGCGCGACCTTATCGGTCTTGCTCCGCAAAGTATCAGTGCTCCATTCAAGGCGGCTCAAGCGTCCGGCTGTCAAAGGACTATAAGGCATCAATGAGACATCAAACTACTGGCACACGGGAATGAGATCGCGTTCATCTTCTCTATTGGGCAGATTGTAGTGATTCTCCATGGCGCTAAACGCAGTCCAACCGTTATCACGAGCCGCAATCTGCATATTGTGGAACTGATAGCCGTACATGGCGGACGCACCCAAAGCACGAACCTTGCCCGCCTTGACCAGACCGTCCAAGGCTTCCATGGTCTCTTCAACGGGCGTGTTGTAATCAAAACGGTGAATGATATATAAATCCAGGTAGTCAGTTCCCAGACGATTCAAGGTTCCCTCAATCTCACGATTGATAGCTTTCTTGCTCAGCCCACCTTCGTTGAAATACACCTTGAACGCAATCACGAGATCCTCACGTCTAGCATGCTTTTCAGCGAGCGCCCTAGGTACTCCTCGCTCGTTCCGGCTGAGTACACGTTTGCGGTATCAAAGAAATTGATACCCAAATCTAAGGCGTACTTTATCAGCTCATCACTGGCTGACTCATCCAGCGTCCAATCGTGCATTGTTCCGGCTTCACCGAAACTCATGCACCCTACACAGAGTTTTGAGACTTCAAGTTCACTCGTTCCCAGTTTTGCGTATTTCATGGCAGTTCTTTCGCGTGTAGTTATAGGATCCGCCAGAAATGTATCGCTGTGAAACACTACATGACGCTCTAGGACCTAAGTTACTCCGGGTGAGCGAAGAGTGCCACCGTTTCAACATGGTGGGTGTTGGGGTACATGTCGAAGGCTTGGACATCTTTGAGCTCCCAGCCGTGTTCGCGCAAATAACCGGTATCGCGTCCCAAAGCTGCGGGGTCACACGCAACGTACACTATGCGCTTCGGTGCTAACGCGGTAAGACTTTCGATAACTTTCTTACCTACACCCTCGCGGGAAGGATCCATAATGACGGCATCCGGGGCAGGGGACTTTCCCGCTTGCACCTGAGATACTAGCTTGTGAAGATGCGCGCCAACATCAGATTTCACAACATCGATAACCGTATCTTTGCTATCAGCTAGGCGGGCGCGTCCGGACACAAAATTATCGCGAGCATTCGCACTGGTCAAAGGTGAGCCTTCTACCGATAGTACGCGTCCTTTACCGCCAACCTCAGCAGCCGCAACAGCCGTGAACAATCCAGTACCAGCGTAGAGATCGTACACGGTCTCCCCCGCGTTGAGATCAGCCATCTCAGCGACAGCTGCTGTCAGCGCTTCCGGTGCTGAACGGTGGATCTGCCAAAAACCGCCGGCAGAAACGTTCCATTCCAGACTCTCATCGCCCACAGAAAGTTCTTCGGTGAGTTCGGTAAACCCAGCACCGCGAACCGCAGATTCAGGGCGTTCTCCACGACGGCGCCCGCCCTTACGTTCGGCAGCAAAAACCAGCGAAATATTCTGCTTTTTCAGGTTGCCCCACAACTGTTCGCATTGCTTTTCAACATCATCAGCAACCTGACGCGGTGTAGCAGGTGCAACAACAGCAAAGCTCACCAGCACCTGCCCGGTAGACGATACCGCCACATCTACACGCTTGATGTTTTCAAGGTTGAGACGGTGAAGCTGCAAGCTATTAATGCGGGAATCAGCAAGAGGAAAATCCTGAACCTGTACGCGCTCCGACGAAGAATGACGGAACATACTAATTTTTCCATCGGCAACATTGAAGTAAACCCGAGTACGCCAGCCAAGATCCGAAGGCTCTAGCGCTTCAACGCGAAGCAACTTGAGCAAAGCTGAGTTTTCAGAGACTTTACCCAAGCGAACCAGCTGTTCCCGGATAACCTGTGCTTTAAGCTCCCGCTGATACTGAGGGGTGAGGTGGCCAAATTCCATACCGCCCACCGGATTTTCGTGCAGACCAGCATCCGCTAACGGCCACGGATGCTCTCGACGGTGTTCACTCGGGGTTTTTACCCCGATAGCATCTGCAAAAAAGAAACGTTTCTTAGGTCCGGTACCGGTGATTTTAGCTAAAACAGTCTCACCAATTGCCGTATGACGGACAAAAAATACTCGCCCACCGGCTCGAGCCACAAACGATCCACCGTGCGCGACCGCATCCGGTGTTAGCTCGAGGGTATCGCCCACCTCAAACTCGGTTACTTCGTGAGTTTCAGTCATTTCAACAATCCTTAGTGTTCAGCGGTGTACGTAGAAGTTTCAACGTGTGCCTCAACGGTGTGCTGACCCGGCGCACTGGTTCCTTCAAGTTGCCAGGGAACCGAGGCAATGACGATACCCTGTTCATAGCGGAGCTTGGCTTTCAGTCGATGCACAATACGACGGTGCAACAGTCTCTCCCACCAGTGCGGTACAACATACTCGGGCAGGTAAACCACGATTACATCGCGTGGAGTTTCTTCCCGTCGACGCTGAACATACTCGATAAACGGTTGAACAGCATCGCGAAATGGAGCATCCAGCACTACAAGCGGTACCGGAATCTCCAATGAACGCCACTGCTTCTGAGCTTCTTTAGCGCGCTTGGGATCCTGGTTAATGAGCACAGCTTCAATGGTCGAAGGACGCGTGGCTCGCGCATACGAAATAGCGCGCATCAGCGGCTTTCGAACGCGCGGCACGTAAACCACCGCGTGGACGCGAGAGGGCAAAGCACGTTGCTGTGCAAGCTCCGGCGCGTTGGCAGAAAGCTCAAGTTCCCGGTTGATGTCGTTGTAATGTTTACGCACTGCAAGCATTCCCTTCGAAAGCACCGCAATCACAATGAGTGTAATCCACGCACCGTGCGTGAGCTTGGTCAGTAGAACCACCCAAAACACGATGAACGTTGCAACAAAGCCCACTAAAGTGATGGCGAGTTGCCTAATGAGCGGGCGTCGTTTGTAGCGGTCGACGGTGAATTTAAAATCTCGCCAACGATACTTGATAATCGCTGCCTGTGTGAGCGTCATCGAGAGAAACACACCCACAATGTACAGCTGAATCAGCGTGTTCAGGTCTGCACCTAAAAGCGCCACCAACACCATCGAGCTGACACCGAGTATCAGGACGCTGTTGGCATGAAGGTGCGGTGATGTTTTAGTACGCAGGTGAACCGGCAGGTATCCTTTTTCGGCAATAGCGTTGGTGAGCTGTGGAAAGCCTGTAAAAGCGGTGATGATAGCAACCAAAAGCATAGCTACGGTGACAGCCACTAAAATCACCGGCATGACTGCTGAGGCGTAAACAGCCTCAGCCATCTGAATAAGAACAGGTACCTGGTAGAGACCGTCGCCCACGCTCATACCGTGAATTCTCAATTGAGAGGTATCGAGTACCGCCACCGCACCTGTAGCACGCACCATATACAGCACGCCGATGAGGAGTAACGCTGAGATACCGCCCATCATCATCATGGTGGCAGCAGCATTAGAAGCTTTAGGTTTTTTGAAAAAACGAACAGAATTACTCACGGTACTCACACCGGTCAGCGCTACTGCACCCGAGGAAAAAGTACGCATCATCAGAACAAACAGCGCAATACCATTCATCGCTGAACTAACGCCATCAGCCGGCACGACCTCCCACGAGCTAGTCGCCGCTTTTTCAAGTGTTCCGTTCAAATCCTGAAAATATCCGTACACCAGCGTGATGCTGATGATCAGCAAAAACGCATAGAGCGGCACAAAAGCAATGCGCCCTAAAAACCGTAAGCCGCGCAAACACAGAAGCATCATGACAGCAATCATTGCGATGGTCAGCGCACGCTCATGCCCGCGTAAATCGGGCACCACCGAGAGCACATAGCCCGATGCCGCCGATGCTGATACCGCCACGGTGAGCATAAAATCGACCATCAACGACGCGCCAGTTGCAACACCGGCAACTTTCCCCAATCGCTGCTGCACCAGCTCATAGTCACCGCCGGTAGCAATGGTTTTCAGGTTGTAACGGTAGGTTCCAACAACAATCAGAAGCACCAACGCGATAGCGAACCCCACCCACGGAGATGTCACCAGCGATGCACTGCCCGCAACAGCAAGCGTCATCACAATTTCATCGGGGGCATAAGATACCGATGAAACCCCGTCAGACCCGAAGAGCGGCAGGGCACGACGTTTGGGTAGCGCAACGGAAGCCACCTGACGATTGTCTACAGGGGTGCCCAGAAAAACCCGTCTTAAACGCTCTTGAACTCGTGCCACAGATACAAAGGTAGCCGGTTTTCAGAAAGTTGGCTAAGACCACGCCGACTCAATGCTCAGCGGTGATGAAACTAGCACGCTCAGGAACACGCATCGCCTTCCACCGGGTAGCAATCGCCTCAGATATACCAGCACGGTCTCAAGGACGGCGTTAAGGTAAGTACACTAGGTACTGCACAGAACATTTTCGTTTGCAAGGGGATACCGTTTTGCCACACTTCGTGATCATGGGCGCCGGACGCGTGGGCGTCATGCTTGCACACACGCTAGAAGATTCCGGACACACCGTCGCTATCATTGACCGCGACGAACGCGCTTTTCGACGTCTGCGAAGCGATTTCAGCGGCAAGAAGGTAACAGGCATCGGGTTTGACCGTGAAACCCTCAAAAGAGCCGGCATCGAAGACGCCTACGCTTTTGCAGCGGTTTCTTCTGGAGACAACTCAAACATTCTGTCCTCACGTGTAGCCCGCGAAACCTTCCGGGTGCCCCACGTTGTTGCCCGTATCTACGACCCCAACCGCGCGGAGTTCTTTCAACGACTCGGCATTCCCACCGTGGCAGCAGTGCGTTGGAGTACCGACCAAGTACTGCGACGCATCCTCCCCGAACAGGCAATGACAGGCGACTTCCGCGAAGCATCCGGACGCCTCATGCTAGCGGAGCTACAGTTACACGAAGACTGGACTGGCCACGCGCTGACCGATATCGAAGAAGCTGCGGGCGTCCGCATCGCCTATATCACCAGATTCGGCGAAGGTATTTTGCCCACCTCAGATACCAGCTACCAGCAGGGCGATATCATCCACGCAATGCTCCGCACCGACGATGTCAATGAAGTCTCTCGCATCCTAGCAACCGCGCCGGATGACGAAGAAGAAAACGTACGATAGGAGCTTTATCCATGCAGGTTATTATTATCGGCTCTGGCTCCGTTGGCTCTTCTATCGCCCGCGAATTACTGTCGCACGGACACCAGGTCACTATTATCGATGAAAAGCCCGAGGTCATTGGGCGCTCCCCCGATATTAAAAATGCTCACTGGCTGATTGGCGATGCGTGCGAGCTTTCAGTGCTCAAACAGTCACACCCAGAAACCTGTGACGTTATTGTTGCTGCGACCGGTGATGACAAATCAAACCTTGTGGTTTCTCTGATGGCGCGCAGCGAGTTCGGTGTTCCTCGCACCGTAGCGCGCGTCAATAACCCCAAGAATGAGTGGTTATTTGATGACTCGTGGGGTGTTGATGTTGCGGTATCTACCCCGCGACTTATGACAGCCCTAGTCGAAGAAGCTGTTGAAGTGGGCGATGTGGTTCGCCTTCTCACCCTGCAGACCGGCGGTGCCATGCTGGTGGAGTACACCGTTCCCATGGATCACCCGATTATTGGACACACCGTTGATAACGTTCAGTGGCCGGCAGAAACCACACTCACCGCGATTTTGCGTGATGGTACTCCCATCACTCCCACTGGCGATGACGTGATTGAAGGAGAGGACGAGCTCTTCTTCATCACAACCCCGGAGGGCGAAGAAGATATCAGGTTGCTCTTTAGCTAATGAATAACGACAAGACCCCGTGAGGACTTCAAACCTTCACGGGGTCTTGTTGTGGGCGGCTGCTTTTTACCGCTTACTCTTGGGGGAAGTCATAACCCACGTCAGCCATAGCACCGCAGCGTAAAGTGGCGTGCCCATCACCAAACGCGCAGCACCGAGAGCACCCACATGATCTGCCCAGTACAGCGGAACCTGTACCAGCAAACGGGCAACAAACATTGCGATGAGAACGAGAGTTGCTAGGGTATACGCTTTAACGCGCGCTGGGTTAGAACGCCAGGTGTCCTGCTCACCACGGATAAAGCTGTAAACATACCCAACGACGGGTAGTTTGAAAAGCAAAAGCAGAATCAGGCCAACAGCGTAGGCGAGGTTAATCCACAGTCCGGTGACGTAAAAGTCGGCCGCCTCGCCGCTGCGCAAAGCAACAAAAGCACAAATTGCCACACCCAGCAGACCGGAAACCGACTGCATGAGCGAGCCTTTCTGCATCAATCTCACCACAGAAAAGACCAATGCAACAGCACCCGCGATAAGCACCGACAGCATCAAATCTTTGGAGATCAAAAATGCCGATAGAAACAGCAGTCCCGGTGCAATAGCCTCAACGATGCCGCGCACGCCTCCTACCGCGTACAGAACATCCACGTCGCCGCTTTGTGTACGACGAATGTTGGAGGGGGCCTTGAAACTGGGCTTCTCGGTTTCACTCATCTAGCGAATTCACTTTCTCGTTTATCGACGCGAGGGAATAATCTCATACCGCGGGTTGTACATAGTGGCGGGACGCATACGGGTGGAGAGCAGGCCATTACACCTAATCTCTGTGCCAGCAGCAATACCGGGAACACTGCGTTGACCATGCCAAATCAGCAATAACCTGCTTCCCTGCTTTAAGGGAGAGTACTCAGGAAGTTTGAGGGCGGACTTGGAAGACTCAGGATGCGGCGCACGCTCGTGAGCTACAGCAGTTTGGTCTTCATCGGCATCCGGTTCTTCCGAGAAATCACCGCTGGTCTCAATCGCGGGAAGCCCCGTCATGAGGGTACGAGTTTTAGACAGCGAGACAGGACGCGACTTTGTCACGATAAGCTCGGCTTCATACCTCAGCGGTTCTCCCGGCGCTGAAAATCGTACCTGGCTAACGCGTCCGGCAACGCGAGCGCGAAAACGTTCAGGGTATTTATCCAGCGCCTGAGGCTGTGTATGAACCATTATTTAGCGTACTTCAGCAATCTCGGGGCCGCGCTCGGGCATCTCTAAATCAGCGTTCTGAGGCGTTGCAGCTTCTGGTTGCGCTTGGGCAGGCATGGACAGTGGCAACAAATCTCGCGGGGGCATGGGATCTTCACCGCGGTGTACCACCATGGTCTTGAAAATCTTTTCCATCTCGGCGCGCGCTGATGTATCGGTGTGGGCGGTACCGGTGAAAACACCGCGTAGGAACCATCGGGGGCCATCAACGCCGACAAAGGTTGCCACACGTGCGCCCTTACGGCCATCCGGAGTGGTTACTGGAATCTGAGACTTCAGTTCTTTGCCCAAGGAACCGTCAACTTCTTCGATGTTGCCGCCCTGCGCACGAACAGATTCTGCAATTTCCGAACGAATCTCATCCCAAATGCCGCGGCTCTTGGGAGCTGCAAAAGCCTGCACCTGCAAAACAGCTTTATCCTTTTGCAAAGTTACTGCAATAACATTTTGGGTTTTATCTTCAACTTCCAATCGCAAAGCGACTTCAGGATGCGGCTTAATGAGCAAAGATCCAAGGTCAAGGTAACTATCGGTGCCCGACTTTTCATCGGTATCGTACGGGCCATTGGCACGGTCAAATTCGGTGCGCTCTTCAGCTACAGCTGTAGGGGCGGCAGTATCATCAGCGCGCATATCGGGATCATCGTTGATCTGCGCCTGTGCTTGCTCTACTGCAGTTTCTTGAACCTCAGCGTCCTCGTTTTTCTTCTTGCGTCCAAACCCAAACATACAACTCCTAAAGGGTCGGTCAGAGACTTTATCTTTATTCTGGCTCTAAGCTACACCGGTTGAGCCAAAACCGGTGGCTCCTCGCGGTGTTTCATCAAGTTCATCTACCGGCTCAAAAAGCACATATTCATATTTTTGAACCACGAGCTGAGCGATGCGGTCGCCTCGTTTAACCTCGAAAGGTTCGGTGAGGTCAGTATTCAAGAGAGTCACCATCAACTCGCCGCGGTAACCACTATCAACTGTTCCGGGTGCATTGACGATGGTAATGCCGTGCTTTGCAGCAAGCCCCGAACGCGGGTGCACCAACCCCACGTATCCCTCAGGCAGAGCAATAGCGACACCGGTGGGAATCAAGGCTCGTTCGCCGGGCTTGAGGGTAATATCCACGCGGGATCGTAAGTCAGCGCCCGCATCCCCGTGCTGTGCGTAGGCAGGTGCTGCCAACTCGGGGTCTAACATTTTGATGTGTACTGTCAGCTGTTTATTCACACCAGCCACTGTACTAAACGTTCATGAAGAAACACCATGTGTTAGTAGTGAACCTGAGGAATGAGGCACCAACCACAGCCATACTCGCATCTTTTTATCAGTCTCAGCGGTGCTATGTTCAACAGGTTAGAATTGAACTACACGCTCAAGATGCCGACTGAAGGCACATTCTGTAAGTTTCAAGTAATGATTGGTGTAGTACATGAGCACTTCGACGTCATCGGTTCTTTACCAAGAACGCCTCACGCCCAGCACAGGGCTATGGGTAGGTGTTCTCGGAGCTGGAGTCGCGAGCTTTTTAGTAGGTGCACCCATCAACATTATGGCCGGCGTCATCGCTGGTGTGATTGTAGCTGTACTGCTCGGGTTTATTCTCTATAGTTCCTCCCCCACCATCACCATTACCGATGATATTTTGCGGGTAGGACGCGCCGCTATTGAACGCGAGCACGTGGGTGTTGCCGAGGGCTTCCGCGGTGAAGCTTCTCGAGTTATCTCAGGCCCTGAACTCGATGGCCGCGCATTTATGTGTTTCCGCGGATGGATTGAGCCCAAAGTGAGGATCCAAATTACCGATAAGGCCGACCCCACGCCCTACTGGATTGCATCAACCCGCCATCCCGAACGCATCGTTGAAATTCTCAATGAGAACATCGGCAACAGCGAGCTAGAGCGGTATCAGCAAGAGATGCAACGCGAGCACGAACAGCGCATGCTACTCACCCACGAAGCTCGCTCGCAGGCTCAAGAATCATAATTATTAAAAAATAAATGCCGGTAGCTAACTACCGGCATTTTTTATATCTCAGGCTATCAATTAGCCCTCACACTCAACGCAGTACTTCAGTGCGCCTTCTTCACGTGCAATCTGTGAACGGTGGCGTACAAGGAAGCAAGACGCGCAAGTGAACTCATCTTCCTGAGCAGGAAGAACAACGACGTTCAGCTCTTCGTTAGAGAGATCTGCACCCGGAAGCTCAAAGCTTTCTGCCGCTGCGTTTTCGTCTTCATCAACCGCGCCGGACTGCATTTCTGAGCGGTGCGCATTCAGTTCTTCGATGGACTCTTCACTGTTTTCGTCCTGCTTACGAGGCGCATCGTAATCTGTTGCCAAGGTGTTTCACGCTTTCTTCAGTGTGAGGCCTGAATGTGCCAACCGGCAAATTCCAGGGCGGATCTTTGTAATCTGTGCGATGCCCCTTTTCAGCGGTGCAAACCACTGAAAAGTGTTGGGGTAACGCGTAGCATTTTTCACTATTAAATTAGTTTTGTCTAGTTGAGATTCTTGTTGATCTGATTGTTTCTTCACACAGCGAACATTGCGTGTTGAGACTGAGGTTCTTGGGCTCGTAGACGGATTGTCCGCCCGCCTACTAAGCATGGGTTACTTTTATGTTTTTTCTCTCCTACAGACTAGGGACTCCCTCACAAACAGTGGCGGGTCGGGGATTCCGGGTGTCGACATGGCTCAGGATGCGGTGGAACTAAGAACAGCGCAAGAGAGCAATATAAATGCACGCGCCGGTGCCCCTTAGTCAAATCTTTGAACCTTCACTTCAGATTTATTATTTTGAGGGCTTCAACGAAAGATTTAACATTAATGTTTGGCTGAACTATGCGCCGTACAAATAAAAGTACCCTTGCCCCCGGTAATCTTTTGTAAAGATATATCTCGCGACCACAAACACTTCAAAGGAGTCTTCATGCTCAACCTGCGCCTGGTGGGAATCCACGATGACGGAGAAAGTCTTGTTCTTGAAGCACAAGACGGCACTTCATATCGCCTACCCATCGACCAAAACCTGCGCACCAGCATCACCAAGGCTCGTCGCGCTCAGCCCGCACGCGCACTGGGTTCCAACGGAGTTTTTGGTCCGCGCGATATTCAGATTCGTTTTCGACAGGGTGCTTCGGTCGAAGAAATCGTTGCAGAATCAGGTTGGGAAGCCAACCGCGTCCGCCGCTATGAGTGGCCCATTCTTGCGGAGCGCTCCAACATCATCCAGTCTGCTCAGAACGTGGTAATTTCGGCAGCCACTGCCGGACGTCGATCAGCCGATCACACCGCTCGTCCCTTGCGCGAACACATTGCCCACGTAGCTGAAAACTATGGTTTCTCCCCGGACGACGCGCAGTGGACCACCTGGCAGCAGGAATCAGGTCAGTGGACTGTCAGTGTCGATTTTGAGTTTGCCTCAGAGGTTCGCGACGCTCTACCGCGCAACGCAGAATTCCCTGCCCGTTGGACGTACAACCCCGCCAACCAGAGTATCTACGCCTCCAACGAAGCAGCGTACTTCCTCATGGGACGCGACAACACCGGCGATGGCCCTCTGCCCGGCATTGGCGCACATGATGACAAGGACGCTCCGGTTCAGGTCGACGAGCCAAAAATTTCAGAGGTGCGAGTACCTCACAACCCCGCCCACAATGAGCTGTTGGACGAGCTAGCTGCCCGACGCGGCACTCCTCACGCTAACACCGTCGCTCGCCCGAATACCGACGAGTCAGAGACTCAGAAAACCTCCTCCACCTTCTTCTCGTCATCTTCACCTAAGCGCGGCACCCCCAACGAACGTAAATTGGCTGAGCTGCTCGAACGCGCCCGCCATTCCTCAACACGCACCGCACCTGCTCAAGCAGAGTCCGCACCTCACCACGAGATTCAGCCTGTTCCCGCGGTACTTAACCAGAACAAGAACGCTTCAGCAACTGACGATGCCGCCTTGTCCTCAAGCGATGAACAGGGGGAAAACCAGTCAGCACCTGCAGAAGAACAGGCCCTCAGTACTGAATCGGTGGATGTAGAACACCTTGACACTTCTCATGACGCGGCCAGTGAAGCTACAGACAAGAGCGAATCAACAGAAGAGTCATCACAGAATCAGCAATCAGAAACTTCAGCACCCGCTGCGGAAGAAGAAACCTCTGGTCAGAACACTAATACCCACAATTCATTAGACTCTTCTGTTACCGACTCGTTTACTTCACATGATTCAGATGATGCCGAAAGCACTGATTCCGGCGCAAACACTGAGGAATCTGAGGCAACAAATTCATTAGGTGACGCATCACAGAACAGTGTCGAAGAAACAAAAAAGGACGTAGACTTGGTAAATAAGTCTGCCGAAGAAGAGGCAGAGCCGAAGCTCAGCGCGCGTCCAAACCGCTCAAAGCGTACCTCAGTACCGAGCTGGGACGACATTATTTTCGGCAACCAGCGCCGCTAACATACGGCGCTTACAACAGTTTCATACACAGTCAGGCACACTAACTCTATGAATTCTTCACGCAACGCTACATCGGGTGATCACCACTTCGATGAACCTGCTGACCCCACGGTTCCTTTCGAATCACCGGCAGCAGGTCTTGAGGATTCTGAAGCAACTCAGCCCCTTGCCCCGCTGGCAGATGGCTACGAGTATGTTTCGGAGGACGGCACCGCTGAAGAAGCTGATTTTGCAACCGCCGAGGATGCGTCGTTAGGAATGGCGTTGCTGGCGCGCGGTGAGACGTATGAAAAACGCTCACTCCGCGAGAAGTTAGCCGATCAGGTAGAGGCTCGAGCCGCTGCCCAAGAAGCCAAGGAGCGAGATAAAGAAGAACGGAAGCGACGGGCTGCTATTGCTGCACCCGCAGCACCTGTCGCCGCGTCCTCGGTGGCTGCCTCGCGTCCTGCTCCTGGTTTGCCGCAGGGACCTTCATCCAGTGAGTATGAGAGCTCTCGCTCCAATAGAAAATATGCTCTGCTGGGAGCTCTCGGTGTTCTTGTAGTAGGTGCCGGTGCGGCTATAGGCATGATGCTGTCGCAAGATTCCAATGATCGCTCCGTGGCGGCACCTGCTTCGAGCAACTCAGCATCGCCCTCGCAAAAGTCTTCGCCCACGCGAACACCTCAGCCCGCATCAACCAGTAGCTTTGTGCCTGAGGTGACTGAGACGTATGTACCTCCGGTTGTTGAGGAACCCGTAGCGCCCGTTGAAGAGCAACCGGCTCCAGTGCAGGGAGCTCCCGTAGAACAAGCTCCTGTTCAACAGACACCTGCCCCGGTACAAACGGTTGCTCCGGCACCGACAACCGCCGCGCCGGTGCCTACCACCGAAGCTCCGGCTGAATCCTCAGCTCCCGCTTCTGCAGAACCCAGTGAGGCACCTGCACCCGCCACCACACAGGCGCCAGCGCCCACCACTGCTGAAGCTCCGGCTCAGACTCAGCCTGCCCAACAAGCCCCCAGCGCTCCTGCAGCAACTCAGCAAGAAGCACCCGCGGCTACCCAGAACGCGCCTGCCGCTGCTACTCAGGCAGTTCAAACTCCCGCTCAATAAGAGCATAAAAAATAGCCTTGAAAAGCTATCTCGCTTTTCAAGGCTATTTTTTTATGCCCCAGTCGGCAACACCAATAGGGGAACCTGCGTTTCGTTCTCGGTGAGTGATCCGTGTTGGCCCACCATTTTCAAAGCGTGCGGTTTGAAATGTCGCATATCGTACAGAGCGTAATCTTCACGGCAAGCGATGAGAATATCGCCGATGCGAGCGCGCGCCTGATCGCTCAGGTGCTCTCCGAAGAGACCTTCACGGTAGGCGTCCTCAGTATCGATGACCCACGCGATATCGCCGTAGGCGGCGTCCCATGCTTTAAGCGTTGCTTGTTTCGCTTGGGTTGATGAGTCTTTGAGGTAAAGCTGAACCATTCGAGGTTCACCTGCCGTGAGCTCAACGTTTTCCAACAGTTCGGTGCGATCTGAGTAGTCAATACGTTGCGGTTCTGGGATATCAACCATGCCGTGGTCTGCGGTCAACACCAGCAAGACGTGGGCTGGTAAGCGTTCTGCAAGCCGGCGCATATGCAGGTTGAGTTCTTCAACCTGTTCGATCCATTCCTGAGAGTCCACACCGTATCGGTGGCCAGCTTGGTCAATTTCACCCCAGTACATGTATACAAGCGAGGGCTTGCGGGCTGAAAGAATACTGTGTGCCATAGTGACGCGTGCACTGGCTGTTTGTGCATGGATAAAGCGTCCGCCGCGCAGTCCGGCTTCGCTCAAACCTGTCCCCTGATATTTTGAAAGCGATACGGTGGCGACGTCGCACTGATTTTCATAGCGCTCAAAAACTGTTGGGTAGGGTTGCCAGCTGTGCGGGTCAACGTTTTTATCCCAGCCAGAGAGCTGGTTCATGACCTGGTTATTATCCGGGTTGCGAACCTCATAGCCTGCAACGCCATGAGTTCCCGGCGCGAGTGAGGTGCCGAAGGAGGTTAAGGACGCTGCAGTGGTTGAAGGGATTGCTGAATGAAGCGGGCCTAACGAGGGAACTTTCTTCAGGTAGGGTGCATAAGATCCGTAGCGTCTGAGCAGGTTTTCGCCAAAACCGTCGACCATCACAACGCATACGCTTCGATAAGAATCCGGGTTCAGCCCTGCATCCTTCAAGCGCTGGTAAAGCTCGAGGGTATCGTGCTGACCTGCACCGAGAGTTGGGTGGTCTTGCGGGGTCAGGGAGCGCTGGGCAACGAGTGTTGCGGCAGATTCAAAGAGGTCAGCCACATTATTAGCTGCGTAATGCGGCGCAGTAGGGACGGGAGTTCCGCGAAAGTCTGTGAGCGTCATTATTTTGTTGCTTTCATGTGAGCTTTGCGAAGGGCGGAGGCGAATTTCTGGGCGCTTATAATTGCTGCGGCGCCGTCTGCACTGGCAGAAACACGCACCATGATGTCTTCTCTGACGGCTGATCCGGTGTACCCGTGTTCTGCAGCGCAGTGTGGGTCTGGGCAATCAGCTGGACCAGCATCGATGCGTTGGGAGCCTGTCCATGCAATCGAAAGTTGTAGCTCGCTGGCGCGCATACCGGGTGCGTAGTGCTGAGGTTGCAGGTAGGTCAGGTTTGAGGTGACGGTACCCAGTCGACGCAAGGGAACGATTTCTGAGTTGATATGGGCAGCTACGATAGAGCCCTCTTCATCCAGTTGCTGATCATCGAGATGCGCCACCAAAAGATGGGTATCGGTGAGAACTAAAACAGTGATGTGGCGGTGAACTTCTTCCCTGTCAATGTGGGTTTCAAGCTGCACCAGATGCGAGATGATTTCATCTGGCTCGAATACTGTAGCCACCTCGTCCAGCACCAATTCTGGGTAGAATCCAGCTCGCTTGATATCTTGTACCAGTTCTCGGATGGGCGGAACATTCTGACTCATCGGTCTCTTTCAGTTGCTGATGACGTGGTAATCTCACCTTATTTTACGCGGTGGCGCAAGCACCTGCCGTTTTGGGTTAGCTGCTCATTGTACGTCGGGCTGAATCGGTGCGCTGTTGCGGGTTTCCTAGTTTCATGTGGCACGCGACAACGGTGAGTTCTTCTGCGGCAACCATAATGGGGTTGAGTTCGAGGTGAGCGATTTCAGGGTGATTATCTTTGAGGGATGCTACCTTGGCGATGAGGTCTTGAAGTTTATCGACTCGCACGGCAGGTACTCCGCTGCTCCCCCACAGTTTGATGGCCGCCTTGGGGGTGCGCATCATGGTGTCGATGTCGTTAGACGTCAGTGGCGGAATACCGTGTGCCCAGTCATCCAGAAGGACGGTCGCATCCCCTGCCATGCCGAAGGAAACAACGGGACCCAGCAGAGGGTCTTCGAGTGCTCTCAGCACCGCAGTTTGACCGCCGGGTGCCTGTCGTTGCACCATCAAATCGAAGGTGCCAAAAGGGCTGAGCGAGCGATGCATCTGCTCAATTTCGCGCTCAAGCTCTTGGTCTGATTCGATGCCCAGACGTACGCCTCCGAGGTCGATGCGCCGCGCCATTTCAATATCTGTTGTTTTGAGGACGACGGGGTAACCTCCGAGCTCTTGCACGGCCAGCTGAGCTTCTTCAACAGTTTCAAATGCGATAGACCTTAGCAGGCTTATTCCGTAGCTTTCAAGGATGCGGGCAGTAGCTTCTTGGTCAATGTCGAGAAGTTCTTCACCAGCTACGGACGGCATTAGCTCATTGATGAGTCGTTGAGCGGTTGCGGGCGATGCACCGTCGGGAAGCTCTGGAGTTCCTGATTCGCTGGTGCGCCATTGGACGTAGTTCATGACCGATGCCATAGCGTGAACAGCCTGCCCTGCGGATTCGAAACAGGGCAACCCTAGGATACTCGTTGTATCGTTAGCTGTATTGTCAGGGTCTTCTTCATTATCTGCAACTAATTCATCGGTGTCAGTTGCAACAGATGCGTCCTTAAAGATTCCGCGTAGCACCTTGTGTTGCTCAGCGATTCCAGGGAACGAAGCCACCACAGGTTTGCCGCTGTCTTGAGAGCATTTGAGCAAAACCGTTGCAATCTCCTCGGCTGATACGGTGTGAGAGGGCATAAATGCCGCGAAAGCCGCGTCGATATCTGCGCCTTCTAGCGAACTCATAACAATGTCATACAGCACGTCCAAACCATCGTGTGCCAGGTCAATTTTTGCTTCCGAATTCTTGACTTCCACCCCGTAACGGGTAGCGCGCTCTGCAATGAGTTGTCCCAACGCATGAGCGTTAGACACCACAGCGACTCGGTTACCTTGAGGTAATGGCTGAGTCACAAGAATCTGACAGATATCAAGCATCTGGTCTACGGTGTCAGCGCGTATAACACCGGATTGCGCGAACATAGAGTCCAGCGCTTTTGCAGGAGCAATAGAAGTACGACCTGAATGCCCCGGTGGCAGCTGGCTACCTGTCACCTCATTAGTCGCAACCACTACTGGTTTAATGCGTGCAAGCCTGCGGGCAATTCGGCTAAATTTACGTGGGTTACCTATAGATTCTAGATAAAGTCCGCAGACCTCGGTAGCGTTATCGTCCTCCCAATACTGCATCAGATCGTTGCCCGAAACATCTGCACGGTTACCAGCAGATACCAGAGTAGACACACCAATGCCACGACGCACCGCCGAGTTAGACAGCAAGAGCCCCAGGGCTGACGACTGGGTGAAAATTCCGAGACTACCGGATACCGGGTCATGCTCGGTAAGCGTCAGGTCAAGTTTAATGTCGGTCGCCGTATTGATAACACCAAACGACGCCGGGCCAATCAGCCGCATCCCATAGGTACGCGCTACACGGACCAGTGTTTTTTGGCGAGTACGTCCGCGCGCACCATCGTCGGCGTAACCTGTAGTCATCACGACGGCACCGCGCACCCCGGCGCGTCCGCACTGTTCAACTAGACCTTGAACCCGGTCAATCGGCGCATCGATGACAGCGATATCCACGGTATCTTCTATAGTTTCGAAGGACGCGTGTACCGGATATTTCTGTTCTCTAATATCTCCCGGGCACACCGCAAATAGATCACCGGTAAAACCTTCGCTCGCGATGTTGTCCATCAGTTTCCCGGCCCCGGACTCCCACGTGCTGGGATCCCCCATAACCACTACCGTTTGCGGTGCCAATAGCTCAGCAATGGAGCGAGCCTCAGCACGGTGTTCACGAGCCTCCATCACCTGTCGAGACCTCTCCGTAGGATCAATTTCAAACTGAACGTTGACAAACCCGTCATCGAGCTCACGTTTAACCTCGTACCCGGCGTCTTTGAACACGTTGAGCATCTTACGGTTTTGAGGCAAAACTTCAGCTGAGAAACGGACAATCCCCCGTTCCTTAGCAGCCGCCGCTAAGTGCTCCAACAAAATTGATCCGATCCCGCGCCCCTGATGCGCATCGGAAATCATGAAGGCTACCTCAGCTTCCTCTGGCACATGACTGCGATCGTATCTTCCAATACCAATCATTTCGTCGCCTAGAAAAAGCACGAATGCCACACGGTCATTGTGGTCAACCGTCGTAAAACGGGTAAGTTCTTTATCGCTGAGTTTCGGCTTGTACCCAAAGAAACGCAGGTAAATCGTTTTCTCAGACTGCCCGGCATACATGGTTTCTAGCGCCTCGCGGTCTGTGGGCACCACCGGGCGCAAATGAGCCGTGGCGCCATCGCGCAAAACTACATCAGCTTCCCAATGCGCTGGGTAAATGAAAGGAATCTCTGCCGTTGTTGGGTTCTTGGGGCTCGAGGGCTTAGAGGTGCTCACGTTAGGACCTTTACTCAGGCTAATAGTAATAACCACCATCCTAGCAAGCTGTGGCGCATACCACATACTTTTTGCCGCTCGAGCCCCGGAATACGAAAGAGCCCCCTCTCGAATTCGAGAAGGGGCTCTGAAAATCCTAAAAATTAGGAGTTACGACGGCGACGTGAAGCCGCTACCGCGATCGCGCCGAGAGCAAGGATGCCAACGCCAGCTACAGCAACCTGAGTTGAGCTAAAGCCGGTGTAAGCAAGTGCACCGCGTGATGAAGTTGCAGGTGCCTGAGCCGCACTGTTTGAGGTGTGGCCCTGAACTGAGTAACCGGTGCTTGAGCCGTTACCGGTGTTACCGCCATCAGTGACAACCATGGAGGTTGCAGGTGAGGTGGTCTCTGCCACGGGTGCCTCAGGAGTTTCTTCAACAGAGGTCACAGTCGCGGGAGTCTCTGAGGGCGCAGGGGTCTGTGCCGGAGTCTCAACTGAAGTCTCTGAAGGAGTCTCAGAAGGCTTGGGGCTCTCAACTGCGGTTACAGTTGCGGGAGTCTCTGAAGGGGTTGCCGAAGGAGTATCGGAGGGTTCAGGAGTTTCTACCGGGGTCTCAGAAGGAGTCTCTGAGGGCGCAGGGGTCTGTGCCGGAGTCTCAACTGAAGTCTCTGAAGGAGTCTCAGAAGGCTTGGGGCTCTCAACTGCGGTTACAGTTGCGGGAGTCTCTGAAGGGGTTGCCGAAGGAGTATCGGAGGGTTCAGGAGTTTCTACCGGGGTCTCAGAAGGAGTCTCTGAGGGCGCAGGAGTTTCCAAAGGAGTAGGAGGCTCTACCGGAGTCTCAGAAGGAGTAGGAGTTTCTACCGGGGTCTCTGAAGGCACAGGAGTTTCTGAAGGGGTAGGCGGAGTCACTGAGGAATCAGTAGGAGACTCTGAAGGCACGGGAGGAAGAGCCTCGCCGTCGCCGGTGCCACTACCCTGGTAGGTCTTCACAGCTGCAGTGCCGCCGGTGATGCCTTCAAGTGAAGTCAGTGACCAGTCGTTGAGCGCCTCCGCGACACCCGCATTAGGGGTTGAGTCGATTTCAACGTGTACCAGCTGACCCGCGGGAACGTTACCCAGGTTTACAACTAGCTGACCGGTGGTGCAGTCGGTTGATACGGGTGAGAAAGGCTGCCATGACTTGGGGTAGCCGTTTTCCTGTGAACCGATGCGAATGTTCAGGGTATCGCACTTGAGGGCAACATTTTCGGGAGTATCGGTGAGAACAGCGTTGTTCTTTTCACCGGGAACTTCAATAGCCCACTTTGCAGAACCGGTAGCGGTGTTCCAGCCGTACTTTTCGGACTGAGTCTTTGCACCAACAACGGTGCCTGCACTGGGGGTGATCGCGGTTGCCTGACCGGTCCAGTTGAGAATGATGGGCTGACCGGGGGTTGCTGCCTGTGAAACACGTGCCTGAAGAGTCAGGGTGCCGTGAATGTTAACAGGGTGGGTAGCAACAAAATCTGAAAGGGTGACAACGATTTGACCGTTTGCAACGTTTGCTACAGCAACGACGTCGCCGGTTTCGTTGTAAAGGTTGAAGGTGGTTGCCATGGGGATCAGCTCGGCAGGCAAATCGAGGGTGAAGGTATCGCCAGGCTGTGAGTTATCGGGTACATGCCAGGTTGCGTCCAAGGTAAGGACGTCGCCAACCTTAATGTTCTGACCCTGAACGTTCACGTTCAGTACGGCGTTGGTGATTTCTTCTGCTCCAGCGGGCATTCCTACGAATGCTACGCCACCGAGTGCTGTGGTTGCTGCAATGAGGGCAGCTGTCTGCTTACGCATGTCTCTCCTTGTTGTATGTTCGCGGTGCGAATTCGGATTAACATCGGGGCATGTAGATCCTTGAATCTAACCGTCAGCGTTTTCTTCCAGGTGTTACTGACGATGAAATTTTCCCTTTTAATCCGCGACAGGTTGTCATCGCGTGATGTGGGGGATATATGCGGGGGACATTTTGAGCTTTCTTCCCAAAACTCAAACAGCACATTTAAAAGAATACATTTATATCTACCGCAAAATAAAGAAAACCACAGAAGTGTTTATTGGATTGTTTAAAAATGCGATTTATTACTAAAAATCCGCGAGATAACAAGGATTTTTGAGGGTTTTTTAGGGGACATTTGTAGACCTGTTGGCAATTCTTGTCCCCTTTCGCCACCTATAATTTAAATCAGCAACCTCTCCAAAAACCAATATTTCATACTCTTTTTCCTCCACTAGTTACGCACCGGTAAATATATTTCTAGACCACCTACAGCGACCAAACACTTCAATGGGACTTTATTTTTCATACTCGACGATAAAGGTGGCTTTCGTGCCATTTTTTAAAAAACTAATGCCTCACTAGGTCATATATCTCATGTATGGCATTCCACTCACGCAAGCACAGCTAGTCACCTCTACCCTGTAAACTAGAATCAAGCGTTCTCTACCCATAAGAGCACTTTTTCTATCCATGTTTTCTATCCACGCAAGCTGAAGGACGTTCATGGCACGGCGCTCATCTAAAAACGTTGTTGACAATTACCCCGAGGACATCGTTGAGAACATCGTTGATATCGACGTTTCAACCGAGATGGAATCCAGCTTCCTGGAGTACTCCTACTCGGTGATTTACTCGCGCGCACTGCCCGATGCCCGCGACGGCCTCAAACCCGTGCAGCGTCGCATCCTATATATGATGCAGCAGATGGGTTTGCGCCCCGATAAAGGCCATGTGAAATCTGCTCGCGTGGTGGGCGAGGTCATGGGTAAACTGCACCCGCACGGTGATGCCGCTATTTACGATGCGATGGTGCGCCTGGCGCAGCCCTTTGCGATGCGTCTGCCTCTCGTCGATGGTCATGGCAACTTTGGTTCGTTGGATGACGGCCCGGCGGCATCGCGCTACACCGAAGCTCGCATGGATTCCGCAGCTCTTGCGCTCACCAACAACTTGGACGAGAACGTCGTAGATTTTGTGCCCAACTACGACAACCAGTTCATGCAGCCCGCTGTTCTGCCCGCCGCGTTCCCTAATCTTTTGGTCAACGGTGCAACCGGTATTGCGGTTGGTATGGCTACTAATATGGCACCGCATAACCTGCGCGAGGTTATTGCTGGCACGCGTCATTTGCTGGAAAATCCCGAGGCAACTCTGCCTGAGATTATGAAGTTTATTCCCGGCCCTGATTTACCGTCGGGCGGCGTCATTGTGGGCACCAAGGGTATTAAGGATGCGTATGCCTCCGGACGCGGTATTTTCAAGACGCGCGCGAAGGTCAGCATTGAACAAGTGACCGCTCGCAAGCGTGGCATTGTGGTGACCGAATTGCCGTACATGGTTGGCCCTGAAAAGGTCATCGAGAAGATTAAAGACGGCGTTAATAATAAGAAGCTCGTGGGTATCTCTGATGTTCAGGATTTCACGGATCGCAAGCACGGGTTGCGCCTTGTTATTGAGGTAAAGAACGGTTTTGATCCCCACGCGGTGCTGGCTTCTTTGTATAAGTACACTCCGCTTGAAGATTCTTTCGGCATCAATAATGTGGCGCTGGTCGATGGTCAGCCGCAGACACTTGGCTTGCTGGATTTGTTGCGCGTCTACGCGAACCACCGCATTGAGGTAGTGCGTCGCCGTACTGAGCACCGTCTGGGCAAGCGCAAAGATCGCCTGCACCTGGTGAAAGGCTTGCTGGTGGCTATCGTCGATATCGACGAGGTTATTCAGATTATTCGCACTTCTGATGAAACTGCACAGGCTCGCGAGCGCCTGATGCAGATTTATGATCTGACCGAGGTACAGGCTAACCATATTCTTGAGTTGCGTTTGCGTCAGCTCACCAAGTATTCGCGCATTGAGCTTGAGGCTGAGCGTGATGAGCTGCAGGCTGATATTGCTGAGCTCGAGTCAATTCTTGCTTCAGAAACTAAGCTACGTGATCTGGTGTCTTCTGAGTTGCAGGACGTCGCTGATCTCTACGGTACGGATCGTCGCACCAAGATCACGAATAAGGACGATTTGGCTGAGGTTGCTGCGGCTGCCGGTGCTGAGCCTTCTAAGAAGAAGGGCTTGGGGCTGGCGCTTGAAATCGCTGACGATCCGAGCTGGGTTCTGCTGTCTACTTCAGGTTTGATTGGTCGTACCGTCGCGTCCAAGGGTGAGCTGACTCCGTTGAAGGAACCGGGCAAGCGCATTAAGCACGATGCGCTGGTGTCTGCTGTTGCAACGACGGCGCGCGGTGAGATTGGTGCCGTGACATCTGCCGGTCGCATGATTCGTGTCAACGTTATGGATTTGGCTCAGCTTGAAGATTCAGCGGGCACGCCCCTGCTCTCTTCCGGCGTAAAGGCTGCCGAGGTTGTTTCGCTGGCTAAGGGTGAGACTCTGATTGGCTTAGCACCCATCAATAAGGTTCTGGCACTGGCGACTGAGCGCGGTGTAGTAAAGCGCGTCAACCCCGAGTACCCGCTCAACCGTGATGATTGGGAAGTGATTAAGCTGAAGAAGGGCGACCGTGTGATCGGTGTTGCCGTGGCTGACGCTGGCGATGAGAACCTGACATTCGTGACTGAGCAGGCAAAACTGCTGACTTTCGATGCGTCTAAGGTTCGTCCGCAAGGACGCGCTGGTGGCGGCATGGCTGGTATTAAGGTTGCCGATGATGACAGGGTGATTGCCTTTGGTGTGACGGCTCCCGGTACTGACGCTCAGGTGGTCACAATTACCGATTCGAGTAGTGATTTTGATCCTTCGGCTAAGGTCACCGAGTTGTCTGAGTTCCCCGCGAAGGGACGCGCGACAGCTGGCGTGCGCGCCCATCGTTTTGTCACTGGCGAAAGCAAGTTAGAGCTTGCCTGGGTTGGTGTGGGTCCTGCCAAGGCAGTCTCTCCTGCCGGTGTTTCGCGTAAGCTGCCCAGTGAGTTCGGCGCACGCGATGGTTCCGGTGTTCCCCTGACTCAGGCTGTTGCGGCGATCGGTCCTGCCTATGCGGTCACTGAACCGCGCGTAGCCCCGGCTGCTGCGGCGGCGGCTTCATCAACCGTTGAGGACGCGGCGGGTCCCGCATCCGGCTCGGCTGAGGTTGAGACGCCCGTTGCTCTTGAACCCAGCGAGGACGCTCTCTTCTAATTTCGGTTCGTGAAGAACCGGGGACACACAGTGGATGTGCCCCGGTTCTTTTATTTAAATCGCGCCAAGGTGGTGCACTCGTAATCGCCAATAGGAATGAAACCGAGTGATGTGTAGAAGTCGATGACGTGCTGGTTGGCGGAGAAAGCATCGGTGGTGAGGTATGTTTGGCGTATTTTAGCGTTTTCGATAACTACGAGGAGTCGGCGCATCAACTCGCTGGCGATGCCTTGACGTTGATGGCTAGGCAGTACGAGTAGGTCTTGAATATAGGCAATCGTCAGTCCGTCGCTCACAACGCGCACCATCCCTACCAGTTGAGTTCCGTCGAGAGCAGCACATACATACCAACTGTTAGCCACCATGGGTGCAAGGTTTTCTGGTCTCTGAGTATAGGCAGTCCACCCCACGGCGTCGTAGAGAGAAAGCAACTTTTCACAATCTAGCTCCTGGACGACACTATACGTAATAGCCATGCGGTCTCCTTGAAGTGCTGCTTTGATGAGTATTCACAAGATACTACGGCTCGCTGGTTTCGAAGCACTGCTTTCTATGGGGTGCGCGCAGAAGTTTTCAATGTTGCTACGGCGTGTTCAGGATTTGGCGTAGAAACCGCGGTTCTAGCGCCATCGCGTGTTTCGATAACCACGTTGGGACCACCCGTTAGATAGCCGGTGGTGTTATTACCCATGATGCGTAACCCTGCACCGGTGCCAAGACGGGTGGGTTTGCCCACCCACGCGTCCTGAATATCTTCACGATTAATGGTTGTGGAGAAGATCCCGAAAGTTTTTACTGCGACATGATCCTCGGTAATGGTTAGTCTCGTGGTGGCGGCAAGGATGGAGAAGCACATCAGCAGAATCAGACCGGGCACTATCAGAGATAGCAAAACGCCGCCGTCATCGGCACCAGGAAATAAACGAACTAAAACCGCGATGCCAATTTGCATGATGACAATGCCGCCCATCAGAAACTGAAAAGGTCGAGCTAGTCTTGCGGTGGAGCTAAAAATCGGGGTACTCACCGGTTCTCCTACGATTGGTTCCATTTCATAGTGATTATATGGAATGCGTCACAAAAAGCCTAGGGGTATCATTCGTTGCCTTTGCTAGTGCGTCATCTATGTCTTCTTTTGAACTGACCGGGTGAAACTTCACTCAGCGACATACGAATTCACCTAGACTTGTAGTGTGTCTGCGCACGCCGGCATGTAGAGGTTTCTGAAGGGATTTTGTGTCTTCTTTGAATTATTCGCAGTTCATTTGGTCTGCTGCCGATATTTTGCGCGGTACCTATAAGCAGCATCAGTATGGTGAAGTGATTTTGCCGCTGACGGTGCTCTTCCGTTTGGACGCGACGCTAGCGCCTACTAAGCAGGAAGTTTTGAAAGCTGCTGAAGGCTTTGAGTTGGATGAGATTCCGACTGCAATGTTGCGAGCTAAAGCGGGCCATGAGTACAGCTTTTATAACCTGTCGCACCACACGCTGAGCACAATGCTGGGTGACCCGGATACCCTCGAGCAGAATCTGCGAAGTTATATCAACCGTTTCTCTGAGAACGTGCGCGATATTTTTGAGAAGTATAAGTTCGAAGACACGATTGCTGACCTCGCCTCGCAGAATCTGCTCTTTCAGGTAATGCAGCACTTCAATAAGGTGAATTTGCACCCTGATAACGTCAGCAACGAGCAGATGGGCAATATCTTTGAGGAGCTGATCCGTAAGTTTGCGGAGGCTTCTAATGAGACTGCCGGTGAGCACTTTACGCCGCGTGAGGTGATTGAGCTAATGGTGAGTCTGCTACTAGCTGATGACGAAGATTTGAACACCAAGCATATTGTGCGTGAGGTTTATGATCCGACGGCGGGCACCGGCGGCATGCTCTCTGTGGCTGATGAGAAGATCAAGAACCTGAACCCTACGATTGATGTAAACCTGCTGGGTCAAGAACTGAACCCCGAGTCGTATGCGATTTGTAAGGCTGACATGGTGGTGAAGGGGCAGGATGTTGAGAATATTGCTCTGGGCAATACCCTAACTAACCCGGCTTTTGAGAACCGCACTTTCCACTATGGTTTGAGCAATCCACCCTTTGGGGTTGATTGGAAGGGAGCCAAAGCGGTTGTCGAAGCTGAACACAAGAACCAGGGCTTCAACGGGCGATTTGGTGCGGGTCTACCCCGTGTTTCAGACGGCTCGCTACTCTTTTTGCAGCACTTGATTTCTAAGTTGCGTGAGCCCGGTGTTTCTCATGACGGTGTGGCTCAGGTGGGTGGCCGTGGCGCTATTGTTCTCAATGGTTCTCCCCTGTTTACCGGTGGTGCGGGTTCGGGTGAGTCCAATATTCGTAAGTGGGTACTGGACAACGATTATCTTGAGGCAATCATTGGTTTGCCGACTGACATGTTCTATAACACCGGCATTTCAACCTATGTGTGGGTGTTGAACAAGCAGAAGAAGTCGGAGCGCCGTGGCAAAGTTCAGTTGATTGATGCGACTGAGATGTTTGAGAAGATGCGCAAGTCGGTGGGTTCTAAGCGTAAACGTTTGAGCGCTGAGCATATTGCTGAGATTGTGCGTCTGTTTGAGGCATTTGATGAGGCGGATGATAAGCGGTCGAAAGTGTTTAAGCGTGAGGATTTTTTGTATCGCACGATTACTGTGGAGCGCCCGTTGCGTTTGACCTGGGGTTTTACGGCTGAGCGTGTTGAGCGGCTCTTGACTTCTAAGGAGTTTGGCAAGCTGAAGCTCTCTGATGAGCAAGTTGCGGCTGTTCGTGCTGGTTTAGATGCTTTGGTTGAAGCTAAGGCTGGTGTGCTGTCTACTTCTGCGGCTGAGCCTAAGGCTGATTTGTTGAAGGTTTTTGCGGACGCCGGTGTTGCGGTGAAGCCTGTAGCTTTGACCAAGTTGGTGGATGAGTTGGCTGAGCGTGATGAGTCTGCACCGGTTGTCGAGAAGAATAAGAAGCCGGTGGCTGACGCTACGTTGCGTGATACCGAGAATGTTCCGTGGGACGCGGATATTCATGAGTATATGGAGCGCGAGGTGAAGCCGTTTGTGCCGGATGCTTGGGTGGATGAGTCCAAGACCAAGGAGGGTGCAGAAATTCCTTTCACCCGTCATTTTTATGAGTATGTGCCGCCCCGCCCGCTAGAGGAGATTGACCGCGACCTGAACGAAGTACTGGGCCGCATCAAGAAGAGGCTGGAAGAGGGGATGGGGTAATGAGCGCGCCATTAGTAAAACTAAAGTATCTAGCTGATTTCAATCCTCCTGTTCCCGATTCTGTGAAGTTTTCGAAGGAAAAATTTCCTATCTATCCGATGGACAAAATTATTTCCTTCGGAGTTCTCAATAAAGATGTGGAGTTTAGAAATGCATCTGAGCTCACCACTGGATATACCTATCTTGAACCTACAGATGTTGCGTATGCGAAGGTAACTCCATGCTTCGAAAATGGTAAGGGAATTTTAGGTTCTTCACTCGATGGCCCCAGTTTCGCAACTACGGAGCTGACCGTTCTTCGACCTAAGCCAGGCGTAGATCAAAGATACTTGTCCTATCTGCTACGAACACCCGAATTTATGCAACCCGCTATTTCTTCGATGACTGGTGCAGGAGGTTTGAAGAGAGTTTCAGAGGAATATGTCAAGAACCTCAGGTTCCCTCTCCCAGAACTCAATGAGCAGGTTCGTATTGCGGACGAGTTGGATCGTGAGTTGGCGGAGATTGATGAGTTTATTGATGACCAGACCCGCTTGCTTGAGCTGACAACTGAAAAATTTAACGCCGAACTACGAAATTTGACCTATCCCCCCGGCGTTGAAACTGTACCGTTGAAACGTTTTGCTGATATTACGCTGGGCAAGATGATTACTCCTGCTGATAGGGGTGGGATGAAGCTTGCACCTTATATCCGGGCAGCTAATGTTCAACCGGGTGGAGTATTAACTTATGAAACAGATAAGAAAGAGATGTGGTTCTCGTCTTCTGAGCTGTCATATCTAGAACTTCGCAAGGATGATGTCTTGGTAGTTGAGGGTGGCGCTGGTTTTGGCCGGAGTGCTGTGCTCGAAGAGGACTTACCGGGCTGGGGTTTTCAGAACTCGATTAACAGAGTACGGGTGCGCCCAGGTCTAGCAGACCCGCATTTTATAGATTTCTGCATCAGATCGCAGTTGCTGTTTGGCGACCTCAATAATCTGACGAATCAGTCAACGATTCCCCACTTAACGACAGAAAAGCTCGAGATAACTAGAATCCCGTTACTCGAGGCCAGTCAACAAAAAAATATTTCGGATTTCATCCTTAATTCCAATCAATTATGGCAGAGCATCAAAATTGAAATTGATAAATCCATATTCCTTTTGAAAGAATTAAAATTTAACATGCAAATTTCAAGATTCCATGATTTATTAAATTGAAGTAATAATATTTAATAACAAAATAAAAAACAACAGACAAAGAGAAGAAATGACTGATATAATAACAGGAACCATATCTGGGTTAATAAGTTCTATAATTATGCTTTTCATAGATAAGCAGACAATTATTGGACTATTCAAAGATTCAAAAAATATAGAAAAAATTCAGAAAAGCGGCGTCCAACCAGCACCCTATTCTTATTTTCAATCCTCATATTCCTACTCCTCAAAAATTGAAATAACCAAAAAAAGTTCTTACACCAGCCCCACATCGAACGACGACGCACTTGCATATGTATTCCTACTACTCTTTCCCATAATTGCATTCATCGTTCTTTATGTCTCCTTCATTGGTAGCATAATAACCATCTTGTACTGGATTATCGGCACATCCATTTTCCTTACACTGTTTACCATAATAAGGTATATGAGGACCAAGAAAAATTTCTCAAATTACAGTATGGGATTTACATTTTTTTCGTTTATAATATCTGCAGTTTTGCCGGTTTTTTCTTTAGTTTATTTCTTAGCAGAATTCAAGTCCGTCAGCAAGAATGGCGTAACCATCCTCGACATCTCTAAAGAAGTAAACGAAAATACCGAATGGAATTTTACATCCTTTTCAGTAACTCTAAACACCTTTGTTGATAAATTTAATTTCCTAAGGGATAACTATATAGAATTTACCCCCATCTTCACCATCACCTTAGTTAGCATGCTGTTTGCCATTTTGCCAGTACCGATAGCTGCTCGTAATATACGTTCAATCAATTCCCTAATTTCAGCAAGTTTAAAATTAAATCCTAGCCAAAAAACTATCGACAATGCCGCTTTAGCCACTCCAAGGATATTTTGGATTGACACCCTGATAACGTCTATATCTATTGCAACCTCCTACCTTTTAATCTCCGGATTTGCGGAAAAGTTTTTTAATATCATAATAAATTGGGCAACTAACTAGATTATTTTCAATAATTAATATATGAATATATATCGAAATTTTTAAATATGGCGATATAGTTTTTTATTTGCCACATTTGCAAGATTTTCGGAAAATATATAAATTACTATCAGTAGTATAAGGAATATAAATCACATTATTCAAAACGCTCGCCCTTACTCGCGCTATATTTACGAGTACCCAAAAATAGGTGGAACCTTAGGCATAAATAACCAACTCGCCCCGTTATATCCTTAAGACAAAAATGGCCGGGATGTCGTCACGGTAGACGGGAATGGCTCACAAGCCACCGCCAATAGAAGTACGCTCTAAAGTCAATATAAAGCATGCATGAAATCACTAATCACCGTTTACTATTGTGCCACACCCCGTATGACTAAGATTCGAATACGGTGGCTTGGATTCTTTCACTGCATGGATCTAAACCGATTAGCGCCATAGCCGTCGATGACGAAAGACCCGCAACCGTTATATTACAGACCACCCATTTATATGAGCAGTACCAGAAGAGCGACCGTATTACATTGGCTTTGGAAATCGGTGACGTTCTACCCTTTGAGGATAGCTGTAGATCGATGAGGTAAGTTTTTGCCTTGCGCAAACTCACTACTACTTGCGGCAGATTACTGTGATGGTGATTCATTGCCCCAAGGAAGAACTCTAAGCTTGCTAACTACAGCATCAATGCAACCGTATGCACTCTATAAGGGATTGAGCCACCCTGTTGTTCTTCTGCTTCAAGGCTCTTCGAGTTTGTCGAACCACGACGGAGTTAGTTGGGTTAGAGTCGGTGAGATTTCTACAGCCTCGGGTCAAACGAGCAATACCGAGGGCTTAGTTTGCATCCAAAATTCACGAATCGTACGAGATATTCGAATATCATTAACTCAATCAATTAATTTTCTTGACAGGAGCCGCATCCAACGCCTTAATAAGGCTTGCTGAGTCCAAGATTAGTCCTTGCATTCCCAGCATGTGTCGGCTGAGATAGTTATTGAGGCTTATTCAAAAGTATGCACACACCTCACACCCACCAACTAGACAACGGCCCCACCATAGCGGCAACCTTGAGGATAAATAACCACAAATATTCTCAAACCGCACCAGGAAGAACCGTTGCACCACCAGCGTACAACCGGCCTTACCGCCACGCAATTTGCCACTCTACTGACAGCCCTGACCAACCAACTCATCTGGGGTAAACCAGGAGGAAGACCACCAGCCCTCACTCCAGCTCAGGCACTCAAAACCACTCTGCTCTACCACCGACACAATCTCACCGAAGAGCTACTTGCTGAAATCTTCACCGTCTCGCAACCTACCATCTCACGGACCATCAACACTATCGAAAAGGCGCTTGCAAAGGTCTTCAAACCTCTAGAACAGCCTTTGAAAATGAGCCTGGATGTACCAGGTTCTTTGGTTGTCGATGGAACTCTTGTACCCACCTGGAACTGGCGTTCAGTAGGAAAAACAAATTTTTCGGGCAAACATAAACGAACCGGTTTCAACCACCAAGTTATCTGCACCCTCGATGGCAGGCTCCTAGTCATCACTGACCCGCTACCCGGGGCAAGGCATGATGCTCATGCTTTCACAGCTCACGGGCTAGATCAGCTACTGGATTCCTCGACTCTGGCCGATAAGGGCTATATAGGCCTGGGGTTAGCAACCCCGACCAGGCGTAAGCCTGGTGTGAAAGTGCCTCAGGGTGTCAAGGATAATAATCGCATTATCAATAGATTACGGGCTGTGGTGGAGCGGGTTATCGCTCAAGTGAAGACCTGGCGGGTTCTTTATTCGGGGTTTAGGCGGCCGTTGAGTTTGTATCGGCGGGTGTTTTCTTCTGGTGCGGGGTTTGGTGTTTTATGCGGCTGGGAGGACTTTTGAATAAGCCTCATTACCTTCATCGCGGATTCTAGGGTCACGAGCGCGGCAAAATTTAGGTCGAAGCCTTTCTGGCAATGATTGAGACAGCTCATCCCAGAGATTTTGGGCTGTTTCTTCATACGGGTTGGTCATGAGAGGTCGCTTCCGGATTGTTTCCAGAACATCTTGTTGCGATTGTGGCTTGCGCGTTTCAGCGGCGTCTAGTTCTCTCTCTATTTTCTTTGATAAGGAGGAAGTATCTGGTAGCAGGGGTATTGTTATTCGTTGGACACTTGCGATAGCTTCTTTTCCAATTGCCAAAGAAATGCTACCTTCATCTTCAAATTGGTTGATATAGCGGTATATTCCCTCTGGCGTTAGGCCAAGTTCCGGAAGGGTCATATCACCCAAAATGCTCTTGGGCTCCTGGTTAACACCCGGAGTAACGATGCTGGTTTGATGTAAATTTACACGGTAAAGATAGTACTGTGTTTCCACTTGTCTTTGAGTATCTAGCTGTCGAAGCATATTCTCAATGGCTGCTTCGTAAGTACCAATGTGAAGTGCCTTGGATTTTTGTTTTGCTACCCAATTCTCGACGGCGTTAGGGTTACCGCTTTTTCTCATACCCTCTTTAGCCACAGTGCTCAGGCCAGCTTCTGGATCAAAATTTGGGTTAGGCCATACGGAGTGTGTTGTTGTGTGGTACCAATTCAGTTTTAAAACAGTCTGATCATCTGAGACAAGGTCCGAAAAGTCCCAGTCATAGACAGCACTTTCTGGGTTGTCCGATGTAATTCCACATTGGGGGCAACCCTCTTTACCCTGTTTCCAGCGTTCAATCCAGGTATGCTTAAATGTAGCCCTGTGTCCGCAACATCTGCATCGGAGTACCCGAGGCTTCGAGAAGTCAATTGGTCGTTCAATACCCATACACCAGATTATGCCAGCATTGTTTAAGGATGAAGCCAAGGTACACCGCTAGTTGTACATCACTCATGATTTCTGCTGAGAATTCACAGGCCAAAGATATTGCACATAAGTCAGATACAGATTCCTTAGTTGCCCCACAATTTTTAGTGGGTCAATTCAATGCTCACCCTCAATGCCCTACTAACGGCCGCAAATATCTCGCCCCGCGACGTCCTGGCCATTCGGCATACCTTCGTCGAACTCCACGACGACGGTAACCCCGGTCTGTCTCCGCACTCCACCGATGAAGACATTCTGAACTACACTGCAGGCCAGTCCTCAGACGCCCAGAAGTTTCCGCGCAACCTGCTCCGCTTCTGGGCAGTCTTCATCAAAAACTAAGGCAGAGCAGCCCGCTTTCATGCGATCTACCAAAGCCACGCCGTCCTCATCGATAATGGAGCCCTGCGCCACTTCAGCCTACACCCACCGAACTACTCGCCGACTACAAAAACCGGCTCGTCATTGACTGGGCAGCGCCCAACCGCTGGAATATCTCAGGTGAAAAGGCCTCAGAATACCGCATACTGGAAATCACTAAACAACAGCAACCAGCCTTCCAAGGCCTCTTCAACAGGGCTTTGCCCGCTGGCTTAGTTACTTTGTTTCGTTCGGGTGCCGGGTAAAAACCTGAGTTAGATACACCCGCTTTTGCTTCTCATCAACGCAAAACCAAATCCTCTCTGCTTGCTCATGCAATCGGTCGTTCCAAAGCTAGGCCATCTTCATCCACAACATACTCACCAGCTGCATAACCAGCAGCAACAGCCTCTGCTGTGTCTCGCCAAGCATTGATAGTGCCAACAATGAGGTTTGGCTGTCCAAGAGAAAAAACGGCCCGTGCATCGTTAATAATCTCATGCGCACAGCTCACCTGGTATTCTTCGGTCAATGCCAGCATCCACGAAAAATGACGGGTCATCTCAGCTACAAGCTCAGAATCATGAGCAGTAAACGTTGAAACCGCAACGATCTGCGCGGCGACGCCCAGCAAAGTTTGCTGTCGGTTCAGTTCTTCCTCAGTCATCAGAACCAAATTTTCACCATCTCGGCGGGTAATGCGCACAGGCTCATTAGTAGCCGCAGCAAAAACTTTCGACGCAGAACGGCTAAGGTCAGATGATGCGAATTGTGTTGAAAGAACAGTCATAACCTAATAGCAGTTCTGAATATATTCAGAAGTAAAGATGTTTTGGTCTACACCCCATCATTCCAAATCTCGTCTTCCCACAATACATAGACCTGTTTCAGGACATTTTCCCCGTTCTCACCATTAAACCGGGCTTCGCAAACTTACATTCTCTTTCTAGGTCTCACTAGACTTGACTGTAAGACCCATAGCCCATACCCCCGCAGGAGCTTCTCTTATGTCCCGTAGCCACCTTGAACGTCCCCTCCAGCAGGACATTTGCGTCTACCTTGTCGAACACGGGTGGCAACACTCCCCCAACGACGCCAGTTACGACCGTGCCCGTTCGCTCTACCCAGAAGATATCTTCACTTGGCTAGAAACTATAGACCCCGCCAACTACCGCTCACTCGTTACCCCAGACGCATCCGCGTCCACCCAAGCGGCTGCCAAAGAGCGTCTGCTCAACCGCATTGCCAGCAGACTCGACACTGAAGAAGGCAACGGTGGCGGCACCCTCAACCTGCTCCGCAAAGGTTTCAGCATTCCCGGTGCACGACGCACCTTCCCCATGCTCGCCTACCCACCCCAAGACAACCGCAACCCAGACCTCACAGCCCTCTATCAGAGCAACATTCTGCGCGTCGTCGAAGAAGTCCACTTTGACACCAAAGACCACAAACTACGCCTAGACCTCGTACTCTTTCTCAACGGCATACCCGTAGCCACCGTTGAACTCAAAAGCGAATACTCCCAGACGCTACAAGACGCAATCCGCCAATACCGCAACGAACGCAACCCCAAAACCTCGCCGCTACTACGGGAACACCGCGGTGCTCTCGTCCACTTTGCAATGACGCAAGACGAAATCGCCATGACCACCAAACTCGGCGGCAAAAGTACTGTTTTCCTCCCCTTCAACAAAGGCGCCAACGGTAGTGCAGGCAACCCGGTCATCGAAGGCAAACTAGCCACCAGCTACTTCTGGGAAGAAATCCTAAACCCTGACACCTTCATCACTATTCTCACCAAATTCATCTACACCAACCACCAAAAGAGCGTTGACCCGCTCACCGGCAAAACCAAACACATAGCGCAGGTACGTTTTCCGCGCTACCACCAGTGGCGCGCCGTCACCAAACTTGTAGAAGCAGCAAGAACAGAGGGCGCTGGGAACAAGTACCTTATTCAGCATTCAGCGGGCTCCGGTAAAACTGACTCCATTGCCTGGACTGCCCACTGCCTCTCCAACCTTCATACTCCCGCTGGCGAACGCGTTTTTGATTCCGTGATTGTTATTGCAGACCGCCAGGTGCTTGATAAGCAGTTGCAGGACGCGATTGAGCAGCTGGTTGATACCGCTGGGGTGTTCCAGCCCATTACCCGCGGGGCAAACGATTCTAAAGCGGCTCAGCTGGTAGAGGCACTGGCAACGGGTGTACCTATTATTGGTGTGACGCTGCAGACCTTCCCCTACGCGTTAGAGAAAATGACCAAAGAGGGCGGTGTGCTTGCCGGTAAGAATTTTGCGATTATTGCTGATGAGGCACACTCCTCTCAATCTGGTAAGGCAACGGATTCTATTAAGGCAATGTTGTCTTCTGACGTTGATGCAAACATCGAAGACGGTGATTCTGACGCTGATCAAGAAGCCTTGGTGCGTATGGCCCAGCGCGTCGTCGGCGCCGGTAACCATGTGAGCTTCTTTGCTTTCACCGCAACGCCTAAAGAAAAGACGCTACAGATATTCGGGCGACGCCCTGAAGCCGGTGGCGCGCCGCAACCTTTCGACCTTTACCCCATGAAGCAAGCCATCGAAGAGGGCTTCATTCTCGATGTGCTGAAGAACTACACCACCTATGAACTCGCCGCTAAAATTGCTGAGCGCAACCAAGATTCCGGTGAAGAAACCGAAATCGACGTTCGTAAAGGTACCCGCGCTTTCATTGATTTCGTGGAGCTGCACCCCACCAACGTGGCTTCTAAAGTCGGTGTTATCCTTGAGCACTTCGACGGCAAGGTCAAGCACGAGCTCGGCGGTAAGGCAAAAGCTATGGTAGTCACCAGCTCACGTGCAGCCGCCGTGCGCTACCAGCGTGCCTTCGAAAAAGCCATTGCAGAGCGCCAACTACCGCTGAAAACACTGGTGGCTTTCTCGGGGGAAGTACCCGACCCAGACGTCACGGCACTACCGGGTGCCGACGTCCCCACCGTCACCGAAGCGTCCATGAACCCCGGTATCAGAGGCCAAAACCTTGCAGATGCGTTTGCCCAAGATGGACAGCACCTCTTGATTGTCGCCAATAAGTACCAAACCGGTTTTGACCAGCCGCTACTTGTTGCTATGTACGTCGATAAAAAGCTCTCTGGTATCACCGCGGTGCAGACTCTCTCGCGTCTTAACCGACGTGCAGAAGGCAAAGAGAACACCTATGTTCTAGACTTCGTCAACGACCCCCAGACTATTCTGGATGCCTTCAGTACCTACTACGAAGACGCGCACATTGAAACAGAATCAGATCTAGATTTGGTAACCAAACAGGTCGATAAACTCGATGGCTCACGCATCTATAATCATGCCGATGTAGAACAGTTCTGGGAAAAGTGGAGTGCGCCCAACGCGCGACAAGCATCCTACGACTCTCTGCTCAGCATTCCCGTGGAGCGTTTCAAGAACCGCTGGTACGCAGCCCAAGAAGATGATAACGTTGCAGAGATTGAAGCCCTTCTCGAGTTCCGCTCCACCCTGGCGCAGTACGTGAAGTCATACGCGTTCTTCTCTCAAATCTTCAATTTTGGTAATCCCTACTATGAGAAGCTCTCATCATTTGCAGACCTATTGGGTCGCAAACTGCGTAAATTCACCAAAGATGAAGCAAACCCCGAGGTAGTAGATACCGATGACATCGTGCTCACCCACTACCGCCTGAAAAAGCTACAGGACGAAGAAAACCTGGCGCTGGCATCCGCGGAAACCGCAGGTCTGCGCGGCATGACAGAAGCCGGTATGGCAAGCATTCAGGAGCGCGAGCGCAAAGCTAGGTCACTACTTGTTGAGAAGGTCAACGAGTATTTTCACAGTCTGAACCTTTCAGATGAGTACCAAGTGGGTTTCGCAACAACGTTTGTTGCCGAAGCCGCCAAGGACGAGAGACTACGCAATACTGCACAAGCCAACTCTAAGGTTGATTTCGCCTACTCGCGTGCCGCACGCAATGGTCTAGCGACGATGATTTGGAACTATAACTCTGATACCAACGAGCTGCTGGACTTTGTACGGCGCATGCCCGATGACAAGTTCATGGAGTTCATGCTGGATATGGGACTTTACGAACGTCTGCGCGGAGAAACCGGTGATGAGAACCCCGGCGGTCTGACGGTAGTTCAGTAATCCGCACCCGGTTGCCCATTGACCTCAAAAGAACGGAGCAAAATTATGCTTACATTTGGCGATGTCCTTCGTGCAGAAGGTATTGACCCAAGCGAAATCCTAGCTATTCGACATACGTTTGTGGAGCTCCATGCGGATGGGCATGCCGGTTTGAACCGCAACTCTACCAACGCAGAGATTTTAGATTACACCGCCGAACAGTCTTCTCAGGCTCAGCTTTTCCCCCGCAATCCCCCTCGTTATTGGGTTGTGTTTATCAAAGATGGAGGCTCCAACGCTCGCTTGCATACCGTGTATGAGAATCACGGAGTTCTATCAGATGACGGCAACCGACGGCATTTTGATCTTCGCCCGGTGGAATTATTGGCCGAGTATAAAGACAAATTAGTTATTTCTTGGGCTGCGCCTATTAGGTGGCAAGTATCCGGAGCCAGCGTCGTAAAATACCGTATCCAAGAAATTGCCCAACAACGCCAGGTTGCATTCCCCGGGTTTTATAACTGTGTTTTAGATTTTCCGATGTTGCAAGCCGTAGTGAGCGAGCCACGCTATGAGCAATGGCGCACTGCACTGAGCGCTATCAGGGCTATTTACCTGATTGCCGATACTCGCGACGGGAAACTTTACGTAGGCAAAGCTGATGGAGGTGAAGGTCTGTTGCAACGTTGGGCGTCCTATGCTCCCACAGGTCACGGTGGAAACGTCGAGCTGCGACGCCGAAACCCTGCCACTTTCAGGTTTTCAATCTTGCAGGTTTTTGACCCCACAACCCCGCAATATCTCATCAATGAGGCTGAGACTCACTACAAAGCAGGCACTTCTGACACAGAAGTTCGGGCTGAACAGAAACTGATATTTCTGTGATCGGTAAGCTTCCCGGCAGTGCCCACAACTTTCCGTGGATTTGCGCTGTAAAACGCCGAAACTACAGCTTAAATCCAGGGAAAGTGGGAGGGCTACAGTTTTATCACCGCGTCGCATCGGGCGATGTCCTCGGCACGGTGAGAGACCACCACAACCGCCGGCGCGGTTTCGTCCCGATGAGATGCGCCCCGCGTACCCGCAGAAACCTCGTCCATGAGCGCCGTGGCGGACGGAGCATCCAAGTGAGCGGTCGGCTCATCCAACAGAAGTAGGGGCGAGCGCACTAGCAGAGTCCGGGCAATCGCAAGACGCTGACGTTGCCCGCCTGACAGGTAGCCACCGCTGGCACCCACCTGCGTCGCCAAACCCTCAGGCAAGGACGCGACGAACTCCCCCAAACCGACGCGGGTGAGGGCGCGCCTCATCTCGGCTTCGGTAGGTGCTTCATCTTTTGAACGCGCTAGGGCCAGGTTGCCGGCAATCGTTGACTCAAAGATGTGCGCTTCTTGCGGGCACCATGCCGCGTATCCACGTAGATCTGCAGAAAAAGCGGGGGTGCCGTTGATGCGAATAGCACCGGATTCCACCGGCAAAAATCCTAGAAGCGTGGCAAGAGCCGTCGTCTTGCCGGCACCGGATTCACCCGTAATGCCCAACCACTGTCCTGATTGCACGCGTCCGCTGACGTTCTCGAATACAGGCTGGTGCATCCCCTGCCAGCGGGTAGAAATCTGATCAATCTCAAGGTCCACCGGGCCGGATGCGGGAAGCTCTGCTGTCGCGGGAGATTCCAGCAGCTCGGAGGCAGAGTACGTTGCTCCGGTTGCTTTCAGCGCCGCAACGGTGGTGGCGAACCCACGCCATCCGCGGGCAGCCTCAACGTGCGCATTAGAAACTTCTATCATGGCGGTACACATCAAAATCACGATGGCAGCAATGGGTGTACGCAGCTCACCGGCGCGAACAGGCTCCCAGACCAGCGCGGTCACAGCCACCGCGCTGCCCCACCAGATGGCAGTGTTCAGGGCCGCGCCAAGTCCGGATGCTAAAGCGCCGCGTCCGGCAAGAGTGCTGGCACGTGCGTCTAACTCCGCTTGCGTTTTTACTGCGGTAGAGCTCAGCGCATTAGCCTTGAGATCGGTAGCAGCCAGGATGGCAGATACTCCGAAACGCAGCATCCGGGCTGTTGTCTGGCGTTCAGCTGATTCAGCGCGAGCATCAGCCGTCACCACTACCCACGGAACAAGCAAGGTAGAGCACACCGCAGCCACTGCGACAACCCACCATACGCCAGGTGTCAGCACCGCCGTAGTTGTTACTGCCAGAACCATGACAACCACCTGAGTTGCAACAGGCAACAGGACGCGCGGGGCGGCATCGCGTAGTTCGTCGGCATCTGTAATCAGCGAGTCGATGACCTTTTCACCGCGTAACAGCGAACGAGCGCTCAGGGCTACGGTGCTCAGTGCCCGCCAGGTTTTAGAGCGGACATTTACCGAGGCATCGAGCACCAGCCTGTGTGTTACCAAGCGTTCAAGGTAACGCCAGGTAGCGCGTCCTATGCCAAAGAAGCGCACACCCACTACGGCAAGGGTTAGGTACATCATCGCTGGCTGCTCGGCAGCGCGCACGATTAGCCAACCCGACAGCGCGGTCAAGGCGATACCAAAAATTGCAGTCAGAACAGAGAGGAGCACCGAAAGAGCAGCTCTGCCGGTGTGAAGTTCTGCCAGCGATAAAAAGTCGCGCAGGCTCTGTCGCATAGAGAACCGCTGCGCGCTGTCGGGAGACGGACTTTTATCCGCTTTTATCGGTGTCTGCTCAGCTACCGAGTTTTTCCTATCCGCCAGCATGAACGCTGGCTCTTCTGCACGGTTACGTACTCCCTGATTTTCAGTGAACATCCACTGGGCGGAGCTCACAGCGTTCAAACACCCATCGGCTCGTTGGGCCAGGTTTTCATCGTGAGTAACCATTATCAGGCACACCTGTGGCTGTGCGAGATGGCTCAAGGCGGCATCCATCAGCAGGGCTGCTTCAGCATCGAGATGGGCGGTGGGCTCGTCCACTAAAACCGTTGCAGGTTGTCCGCCCGCGGCATTCAGCCGGGCTAGAGCACGCGCGATAGCTAGACGTCGCTGTTGGCCCATGCTCAATGATTCGGGGGCAAGATGCGCCACATCGGTTAGCCCCACCGCGTCCAAAAACTGTGTAAAGGGTCGGTAATCAAGGTCGGCGTCATCCAACAAAGCATCAGCACCAGCACCTCCATAGAGAGCGACCTCGCCGATAGCGGTGGATGCGACAAAGCGCGGATTCTGAGGAACCCATACAATCTCCCCGACGCCGGTAATAGTTCCAGTCACCTGGACGGGGTGATGAGACCCTGTCGAAACCAAGCCGTCTGGGAGTAGTCCTGCAATCGCAGCGAGAATAGTTGATTTACCGCATCCTGACTCGCCGGTGACGGAAAGGGTAGAACCGCGTGACACTTTAAAGTTGACCGGCCCAATGGATGCTGAACGTCCCGGATACCTCACAGTGAGATCAGAAATTGTCAGCGCAGAACCCGGGGCACCGGAAATTTTCTGTTTATCAGCCTCAGAGGACGCTACGGGCAACGGTGCATCAATAATTTCTTGAGCGCTCCTCAGCGCCGCAATGCCGTCTTCGCTTTGATGGTAAGCCGAACCAACATCCCGCAGTGGTTGATAGCATTCCGGTGCCAGCAACAAAATCATCAGCGCGACGTCGAGTCCCATCTCACCGCGCACCAGACGCAAACCGATAAAAACTGCGACAATCGCCACTGAAATAGTGGTAATCAGTTCCAGCGCCAGCGATGACATAAAAGCGCTACGCAACGTCTGCATGGTTTTATCGCGATACCGAACGCCAAGGTCAGTCAGTGCCTTGCGCTGAGCCTCTGCCCTACCCAAACCGATGAGAACAGGTAGTCCCTTTGCCAGCTCAACAATATGGTCAGACAGCCGGTGTAAATCCCGTTGGGCATCGGCGGTGTCACGCTTGGTGGTTTTACCGATAAGCACCATAAACAGCGGAATCAGCGGAAGGGTGAGTGCAATAATCAGCGCTGAAAGGCGGTCGTACACCAGCACCACTAGCCAGACCGTCACAGGAATAACCGCCGTAGACACCACAGCAGTCAGCGTCTTGGTGTAGTAGCTATCCAGCGCACCTAGCCCCCTAGCGAGCAGCACGCCGGTTGCACCGGCACCAGCCGGTGTGTCGCGTCCGCCGGTGATCAGGATGCGTTCTAACAGTTGTGAGCGCAAGGTAGCTTTCGCGCCGACCGCCGCCCGCGCGGCGAACGCGGTAGTGGCCCAGTCGACGAGCGCTCGCATCAACACCGCCACTATACCGATAGCAAGCAAGATCCCGGGGGTTGTCAGGTTCTCAGCACCGGGTACGATCCCGGAGATCTGAGCCTGACCGAACCCCGCGAACTCTGCTTGTTGCCGCTCGTACTCAGTGGCGTACGTGGTGCCTTCAAAAAAGTGCGAGTAGGTAAACCGCGCCAGGTGAGCAACAGCCGTGCCGAGTGCTCCAGCGAATATCACGGTCGCAGCAACTTTTACACAGGCGATGACGCCCAAAATTGGCAGATTGCGACGTGCAGCTGGCCCTAGCGGCGGGCGGTTGCTCACGGCGACTCCTTGAACTGAGATGTTGAGCGGATGTTTGATTAGCGCGCGTTAGGTAATGTTGCCAGGTCAGCCGCGTCGTGCGCTTCGGGAATGCTATGCACGCTCAGACGCTTGCGGAAGACCCAGTAGGTCCAGCTCTGATAAATCAACAGAACCGGGATGCCGAAGCACGCAACGACGCTCATCAGACCCAGGGTGTAGGGTGAGCTGGACGCGTTAGCGACAGTCAGGTTGTTGGCCGCATCAAGCGTTGAGGGCAGCACGTTCGGGAACAGTGCTAAAAAGATGCTCAGCATGCCGAAGATGATGAACACCATCATGGATGCGAATGTCTTGCCTTCGCGGGCTGCTCGAGCAAACACCCAGGCAACTACGACTGCGACAACCGAGATAACGCTAGCCACCAGCGAGAGCACGGACGCACTTGTTATCTGCATGTAGATAATGGCAACGAGCAAGGGCAGAACACCAACAGGCAACAGACGCACCAGCGCCTTGCGAGCGCGCACGCGAATTTCACCGTCAGTTTTTAGCGCCACGAATGCCAGTGCATGAACGATTGCAAAACCTACGAACGCTAAACCACCGATGATGGCAGGAAGCGAAAGCCAGGAGAAGGCACCACCCACGCGGTCGCCGTTTGCGTTCAGCGGCAGGCCAGTGGCTGTAATCGCCAAGGCAGCGCCAATGAAAAAGGCAATCAAGAACGAGCCAATATTCATGGCAAGCGTCCACCCTTTGACCCAGCGCTCAGTATTTTTCTTGCCGCGGTATTCAATGGCAACAGCACGAAAGATCAGTGCTAACAAGGTGAACACCAAAGGCAGGTAGATGCCGGAGAACAGTCCCGCGTACCACATCGGGAATGCTGCAAACATTGACGCGCCGGCAGTCACCAGCCAGACTTCATTACCGTCCCAGACCGGGCCGATGGTGTTGAGCAGAAGCCTGCGCTCTTTTTCGTTACGCGCAAAGAGGCCACTCATGAGCATACCGACGCCTAAGTCAAAGCCGTCGAGAGCAATGTAGCCAATCCAGAAGAAACCAACCACCACAAACCAGACGGTGGGTAAGGTCGGTGCAGAACCAAAAAATTCCATGTCTCTTACCCCTTAGTAGGCGAACGCGAGAACGTCGCGGTCAGTGTGGTCTTCATCGTGGGTATGATTGTGCGGGTTCTCCACGAGTTCAGCCATTGCAGCCGGCACACCAGCCTTGACATATTTAGCCAGCAGATAGAGTTCTGCCACCATGAGCACGCCGTACACAGCAGTAAGCGCAATCAGTGAAAACAGGATTTCCCCGCCGCTCACACCTGGTGAAACAGCTGCCGCGGTGAACATCTTGATAGCGGGATTACCGTCGGGGTTCGGTGCAACAACGAATGGCTGACGTCCCATTTCGGTAAATACCCAGCCTGCAACGTTAGCGCCAAAGGGAGCAAGGATTCCCACAATCGCCAAGTTAGACAGCCATTTAATCTCAGGAACGGTCCCCTGTCCCTTCTTACGGGTCACCCACAGCACGTAGAAGTACGACAGCATAGCGATACCGCCCAGCGTAAACATTCCGCGGAATCCGTAGTAAGTTACTTCCATCAGCGGCAGGTAGTTAATTTCTTGACCGGCACGCTCACCGTACATGGGGTCATCGGGCAGATGTGTTCCGTACTGTTCCTGGTACTGCGGCATCAGACTGACAATACCGGGGACGTCCGTAGTGAAGTTATCGTGCGCCAAGAATGAAAGCAGACCGGGAATCTCTACGACAGCCTGTACATCATCACAGTTTTGTGCACCGGGATTCGAAATAGAGAACAGCGAAAAGGCAGTGCCATCGTGGCAGGCTGCTTCTGCTGCCGCCATTTTCATGGGCTGTTGCTGGATCATCAGCTGCGCCTGCATATGGCCGGTGAATGCTGTACCAAAGAAGCCAATCAGACCTACCACAGCACCAATGCGCAGGGAGTTGAACCAGACTTTGAAGTCCGCGCGATCGCGTCCACCCACACCGGCATCGCCGACAATAACCTTGCCGTTTTCGCCCACGGTGTCAACGCCGTCCGCGCGACGTTTGTACAGCTTGTACCAAGCAATACCCACGAGGAATGAGCCTGCCACCTGCACAGCACCGAACAAGGTATGCGGCACAGCTACCAACGCCGTGTTATTGGTAAACACAGCCCACGCATCCGTCATTACAGGGCGGCCATCTACCATCTCGACGCCAACAGGATGCTGCATCCACGAGTTCGCCACAATGATGAAGTAGGCGGAGAACCACGACGCGCATACTGCGCCGAGCAGGCACAGAGCATGAATTTTGGGCTTGAGTTTATCCCAACCAAAAATCCATAGGCCGATAAACGTTGATTCGACAAAGAACGCGAGCAAGCCTTCCATCGCCAGCGGTGCGCCGAATACATCGCCCACAAAACGCGAGTACTCGCTCCACGCCATGCCGAACTGGAACTCCTGCACCAGGCCGGTGGCAACGCCCATGATGAAGTTGATGAGGTACAGCTTTCCCCAGAACTTCGTCATGCGCTTCCACTGGTCGCTACGTGTTTTGACGTACATCAGGTTGAAAAAGACAACAACAGCGCCCAACCCCAGGGTGAGGGGCACCATCATGAAGTGGTAGACAGTGGTAATACCAAACTGCCACCGCGCTATTTCAAGAGGATCCACGAACAGTCCTTTAGTGGTGAGTAGTGAGATGCCCCGCGCAACAGCGCAGAGAATTTCGATCAAAAGATTTGTTCTAGGATACTGAGTCAATATGAAAACAAAACCTGAGCGGTTGGCGTTGACGTGATGCTCACTTGACGGTAGAGAAAAGGTTATTAAAACGTTAACGCCCGATCATTGCTTTTAACAGCAATTACTCAGGCGTTAATTCGCTTTTCTGATATTTAGCTTTGAATAGCTTCAAAAAACAGTGTGATTTTACCTCGCGTTTCCCAGCAATCCCAAGGATGCAACAGCATCTCGCTCACTTTTCAGCTCGTTAACTGAGCGTTCAATGAATTTTCGTGAAAATTCTGAGATATCATAACTGTGCTCTATTTCATAATGACCATTCTCACAAACTACAGGGAAGGAGCAAACCAGACCTTTCTCAACCCCGTAAGAACCATCTGAAACAACTGCCATTGATGTGGTCTGACCATTTGTTCCGTGAACCCATGATTTGATATGAGAAATAGCTCCGTGAGCCGCCGATGCAACGGATGAGCCACCACGAACGTCAATAATTTCAGCACCGCGTTGAGCAACCTTCGGAATGAAGATGCTTTCAATCCAGCTTGCATCCTTGCCGTTTTCACCTAGAACTTCTATCGCAGGACGCCCAGCAATCGTTGCATTGAAAACATCCGGGTACTGGGTGGCAGAGTGGTTGCCCCAAATGGCCAGCCCTTCAATATCACTCACGCGCGCACCTGTTGCGAGTGCAAGTTGAGCGAGCGCGCGATGATGATCAAGCCGGGTTAGCGCCGTAAAGCGTTCAGCAGGAATGTCCGGGGCATGAGATGCACAAATCAATGCGTTTGTATTTGCTGGATTGCCCACGACAACCACCTTGATGTCGTCAGCGGCATGCGCATTAATAGCCTGACCTTGCGTTGAAAAAATAGCGCCATTAGCTTCAAGAAGGTCGCCGCGCTCCATACCAGCTGTACGAGGACGCGAGCCAATCAGCATCCCGATATTTGCGCCTTCAAATGCTTGATGGGGATCATCAAATACATCAACGGATTCTAAAAGGTCGAAAGCGCAATCATCAAGCTCCATCGCGGCGCCTTCTGCTGCCTTCACGCCCTGCGGAATCTCAAGCAGACGGAGACGAACGGGAGTATCAGACCCCAGCATTTCTCCCGCTGCCACCCTAAATAAAGTGGCATAGCCAATCTGCCCACCGGCGCCGGTGACGGTAATGGTGACAGGGCTATGGTTCTTTCTATATGACATAACCTCATTGTAGTGAACTGAATCACCCCAATGAGGTTATTGTCGGAATATTTCGTGGAATATCCGCCGAGCGCAGACCATCCACATGCCTATTCGGCAGATCTACATATCAATTTGTGACTGATCAAGCTGGTGAGCGCCGTTGATAATAAACTCCTTACGCGGAGCAACTTCGGAGCCCATCAGCAGTGAGAACGCGCGTTCTGCAGCCTCAGCATCCTCAATGCGGACGCGACGCAGCAGGCGGTGACGCGGATCCATGGTGGTTTCTGCCAGCTGGTCAGCATCCATCTCGCCCAAGCCCTTGTAACGCTGAATAGGCTCTTTATAGCTGCGCCCCTCGTCCTCAAGTTTCTTGAGCAACTGATTGAGCTCGCGTTCTGAATAGGTGTAAACCATCTCGTTAGCTTTACCGCGGTTAACAATCTCCACACGATGAAGCGGCGGAACAGCGGCATAAACCTTACCGGCCTCCACCAAAGGCTTCATGTAGCGGTAGAAGAGGGTGAGCAACAGCGTACGAATATGGGCACCATCGACGTCCGCATCCGTCATCATAATGATCTTGCCGTAGCGTACCGCGCCAACGTCAAAAGTGCGACCTGACCCCGCGCCAATCACCTGAATAATAGCGGCACATTCAGCGTTCGCTAGCATGTCGGTCAGTGACGCTTTTTGCACGTTGAGAATCTTGCCTCGGATGGGTAGCAAGGCCTGATACGCCGATGAACGTGCCAATCGCGCAGTGCCCAACGCTGAGTCGCCCTCGACAATAAAGAGTTCTGATTTCTCAACGTCATTAGAGCGACAGTCAACGAGTTTAGCCGGCATAGATGAGGTCTCAAGCGCGGTCTTACGACGCTGGGTCTCTTTGTGAACTCGCGCAGAAATACGCGATTTCATCTCGGCAGCAACCTTCTCGCTCAAAGCGTTAGCCTGAGTTTTCTCGGCGCGAGCAGTTGACTTGAGCTTTGCGGCAAGTTCCCTTGAAACAACCTTTGAGACAATGGCGCGGACTGCCGGTGTACCCAGAATCTCTTTCGTCTGGCCCTCGAACTGAGGCTCAGCCAAACGTACGGTAAGAACGGCAGTTAGACCGGCAAGAACGTCGTCTTTCTCGATTTTGTCATTGCCCATCTTGTACTTACGGGCGTTATCAGCCAAGTGCTTGCGGAAAGTCTTCAGCAAGCCCTGCTCAAAACCGGCCAAATGGCTACCGCCTTTGGGAGTAGCGATGATATTAACAAAGGTATTGACCTTGGTTTCATAGCCGATGCCCCAGCGCAAGGCAATATCGACCTCGCACTCGCGCTCTACATCCTGCAACTTAGAGTTGCCGTTAGAGTCAAGCACAGGCACAGTTTCGGTAAAAGTATCGCGTCCGGTAAAACGCCAAATATCGGTAACTGATGAGTCGGGTGCTAAGAAGTCAACGAACTCCGAGATACCGCCGTCGTGCTGGAACACTTCTTCGTGGCTCTCAAACTCACCGGGGGTTCCGGGCATACGGCGCTCATCGCGAATAGCAATGCGCAAACCGGGGATCAAGAAGGATGTTTGACGCGCTCGTGCCGTCAAATCCTCGTAGCTGAACTTAGCGTCAGGAGTAAAAATCTGCGGGTCAGCCCAATAACGCACGCGAGTACCGGTGACGCCACGCTTAGCCTTGCCCACAATTTGCAAGGCGTCATTGGGTGCAGAGAAAGGCGTAAATTCGGCATCTGGCTTGGGTGTACGTGAGGACGCGAAAGTTCCGGGAATGCCATGACGGAAGGACATCTGATAGGTCTTACCACCGCGGTCCACCTGAACGTCAAGACGCGCAGACAGCGCATTCACTACCGATGCGCCTACGCCGTGCAAACCACCGGATGCGTTGTAGGAGCCACCACCGAACTTACCGCCGGCGTGCAACTTGGTGAAGACCACTTCAACACCGCTGAGGCCGGTGCGGGGTTCGATATCAGTGGGAATACCGCGTCCATCGTCTTGAACCTCAACGGAGCCGTCCTTGTGCAGAATAATGTTGATGGACTGACCGAAACCAGCGAGCGCCTCGTCGACAGAGTTGTCGATGATTTCCCACAGGCAGTGCATGAGACCGCGCGAGTCTGTAGAACCGATGTACATACCCGGACGCTTGCGGACAGCCTCAAGACCTTCAAGGACGGAGAGGTTGCGTGCCGTGTAATTCGATGCAGCCAAAATGTTGCTCCCGAGATTAGAGTAGTGAACCTTTATAGTTTAGTTGGTTTGCGGCTCGCTAGCATTCGAATACGGCGCAAGTTTGCCCACAGTATCTGCCGGGTACGAGGGTGTTCGTGGGAAGTGAACAGCGCATTGCCAACAGCGAACGCGGAATAATTCCACCGGCACACGTGGTTGTATGGGTACAACACATTTTCAGACATGAGGAGGCAATGGTGAGCGTAACAGCTGTAGAAACTCAAGAATTGAAGGCAACCGATCGTTGTGATGCTTGCGGAGCCCAGGCGTACGTACGCGCCACTATGGAATCAGGTGAGTTGCTGTTCTGCGGTCACCACGCGCGCGCTAACGAATCAGCCCTGCGCGAGGTCGCAGTTGACTGGGATGACCAGACTGACCGCATCAAGTAGGTTATTCTTTGCTAACTTATTGGGGCGCTTTACCGGATATTAATTTCGGTGGGGCGTCCTTTTTTGGATTGATTTTGACGGGGAAAGACGAAAGCAAAAAAGCCCGTTCGCTCCCCTAGGTGTCAAGGGAGAGAACGGGCTTTTAGCGTTAACTAGCGGTTTGGGCTAGGTAGTCGCGCAGAACCTGCTGACCGGGAAAAATCCGAGCAAGCGAGGAATCAATTTTTTCCCGCGTCAGATAGCCAGACCGCCTGAACTATCCTTTGCTCGCATTCTTATCGGATTAGTCCAAGTAGTCGCGCAGAACCTGCGAACGTGACGGGTGACGCAGCTTAGACATGGTCTTTGACTCAATCTGGCGGATGCGCTCACGGGTAACGCCGTACACCTTACCGATTTCGTCAAGAGTTTTAGCCTGGCCGTCAGTCATACCGAAGCGCATTGCAACAACGCCTGCTTCACGTTCTGACAGGGTGTCGAGGACTGAGTGCAACTGCTCCTGCAAAAGGGTGAATGAGACAGCATCGGCAGGTACAACTGCCTCTGAGTCCTCAATAAGATCACCAAATTCGGAGTCGCCGTCTTCGCCCAGCGGGGTGTGCAGTGAGATCGGTTCGCGGCCGTACTTCTGAACCTCGATGACCTTTTCGGGGGTCATGTCGAGTTCTTTTGCCAGCTCTTCAGGGGTGGGTTCGCGACCCAAATCCTGAAGCATCTGACGCTGGACGCGCGCAAGCTTGTTGATAACTTCAACCATGTGCACGGGAATACGAATGGTTCGTGCCTGGTCTGCCATCGCACGGGTGATAGCCTGACGGATCCACCAGGTTGCGTAGGTTGAGAACTTGAAGCCCTTTGAGTAGTCGAACTTCTCAACTGCGCGAATAAGACCGAGGTTACCTTCCTGGATGAGGTCCAAGAAGAGCATGCCACGACCGGTGTAGCGCTTAGCGAGAGAGACAACAAGACGAAGGTTAGCTTCGAGCAAGTGGTTCTTTGCACGCTTGCCGTCGTGAATGACCCAGCGAAGTTCCTTCTTCAGCTCGCGGTCCATGTCAGGATTTTCTGCAAGCTTGTGCTCAGCGTAGAGACCAGCTTCGATACGCTGCGCAAGGTCGACCTCCTGCTCAGCGTTCAGCAGTGAAACCTTACCGATTTGCTTGAGGTAGTCCTTGACAGGGTCAGCGGTTGCACCGGGGGTAACGACGCGAATTGCAGGTGCGTCGTCATCGTCGTTAGTGGTCAGAACGAAGCCGTTGCCCTTGGCCGCTACAGCTTCGGACTCTTTCTTTTCGACTTCTTTTTCGGTCTCTTCTTCGTCCTCATCACCGTCTTCGAGATCTACGGCGTCGGGATCTTCGATGTCTTTGTCGTCGATATCAATATCATCAGCATCAATATCTTCGTTTTCTTCGATATCCGCGCTCTTCTTAGTCTTGCGGGTTGAAGCGCCAGCCTTAGTTTTGCGGGTGGTCTTTTTAGCAGAAGCTTCGGTCAGCTCTGCTTTTACTTCTTCGTTCTCGGTCTCTGGCTTGGTTGCCTTTGAGCGAGTATTCGCCTTTTTGGTAGCGGTCTTACGCTTGGGAGCATCGCTCGTAGCGGTCTTCTTGCTTGCAGCAGGTGACACACAGAACCTTTCTTTTTGAAAACCACGTGTCGGTTCAGCGGCACGCAGTCAAAACACCTATGACCCTGTCAAATCTGTTGCGGTTTTAACCGGTTGAGAAACATCTTTGAAGGGTCTTCGGTTGTGTTCAACGCACGAAGTTTTTCAATTATTCCCGAGTGCGGGATATTTTCTCATCAGATAATGACGGGGTCGAGGCTCAATTATTCCAGAAGAAGTAAAGAAAATATACTTCTAACTCTTGCGTGGCGGGTAAAAATTGGGTACTTGGAGGTAAGTTCCTCGCCATGTTTGCCGGGAATCTTGGCACCACAAGGGAATAAAGTTGCGATTGATAGCTTCTTCAAAAGCTATGAACTCTGTCTCTTCCCGGTACTGTTTGCTGTGCTCCAGGACGGCGCAGGCGGCACTCGTGCGTCCTTTGAGCCAGTGAATCCACGCTTGCATGATGTAGATACGGCCCAGGCAACCGCTTTCAGCACTGTAACTCACCAAATCCAATAGCAGGTCGAGCGCTTCGAGACGTTCCCAGTGTGGTGCGGTGGGTGAAGTGCCCATAAGGTAGCCTGCGATGGTATCGAGGGAGTGCGCCGGAAGCGCGGCGTCATCGCTGAACGAGGCGGACTCTAAAGTTTTTCGTTCTGCTACTGGAAAGAGCACCTGCCCTCGGGCGGTTTTCTCAGTATCATCAAGTTCATCGAGTTCGGCCAGCGCACCTACAACAGTTTCAAGGTCGGCACATGCCAGTGCCAAAACAAGTTGTCCTGTACCCATTGTGGTAAGAGTGGAGGCGAGAAAACCGGCACTTTCTGGCGCAAGGGCATCGCGGAGCTGATCAGCCCAGGTGCCGGATGCCGCTGAGCTGAACTCGTCAGTTTCACAACTTTCCATAATGCGTTGAATATAGTGGTTCCACAGTGTAAATTCTGCGGTTTTTTGCTGACTGTAGTTCTGTGCATAAGAACTATGAGGGGCGGTAATAGTGGCTCGGTAAGAGGTAAACCAAAAGTTAGCATCTGACAGCCATTGGTCTTTGTCGTCAGGACGCGAGGTGGCAAGTACATCCCACGCGGGAGTGGGGAGGTTGTCCTGCGAAGCATGGGCAACGCTGGAGCCGTGTGCAATCATTTGAGCGTAATGCGGGCTCATTACGATTTCATCGACCATGCCGTCAAAGAACATGAGCTCATCGGGGTTATCCAAACGCCAGCGGGTGTAGGTGCTGACGTAAAAAGATTCCACCAAGTGAACATTGTGTTCTCGAGCCGCTGTGAATGAACTTTTAGCCCATGGCTGGATGCGGGCAACACTTTGAGCATCCTGTTGAATCAGTTCAAGGTGTGGTTGCCAGCTCTCCCCCGCCTGGATTTTTCGAGCTTCTTCTGTGCTGGTTTCACCGAAGTAGAGAGTGAAGAAAGTTTCAAAACGATGCCCTTGCTCATCGAATTCCGGCATCATTTCCATCAGGTGCGAAATATACGATTGCATATGCTCGCGTTCTTCTAGGTCGATGAGATCAGCTCGCATGCAAGGTCCGACTCCTCCGTCTGAGATTCCTAGAACAACGATGGAGTTTTCGGGCCAGTACCCCAATGCGTGAATGGTGTAGGCTGCAATGTCTGCAGGTGATCGTAGCGGCGTGAATTCTGATTCTTCAGCAGAGTGCGAAGATTTGTGGTTCTTAGTGTTCATGGTTTTACTTGACCACAGCTGTCCGGCAGCTCGCCAGCGTTCTATAAAATCTGTGGATAATCACTACAGCCGACTAGGGCTAATACACCTATCAACAGTAAAAGATGTCAACATTGGGCTGTGTCCACAATTAAAACCTTGAGAAACATCAAAGGCGCTGGCAACTTCATCAAAGAAATTGCCAGCGCCTTCGGGTATCTAGTGAAGGTTTATTCGTCTTCAGACTTCTCATCAAGGTGAGCAAGAAATTCTTCAATTTGAGCGCCAATTTCATCGCGGTCGGGAACTTTGTCGCCCTCGCGTTCAGCTAAAGAAAGCAACTGCATATCTGAAGCCTTGACGTTGTAGTCGTAGTTCTCTTCTAAACGCTCAATCATCATGCCGATTTCTGGGTTTGCCTGAACCTGCTCGTTGATTTGCTCTTGCACGCTTTCCGTAGAATCGCGAAGCTTATCTGAGGGCAGGCTCAACTTAGCAGCCATCGAGACGTGTTCCATGGCTAGCAATGTTGATTGGGGCAAATCTGCTTCTGAGAGGTACTGCGGAACATTGATGGCAAAGCCCACAGTATCGATGTTGCGCTCGCCCAATCCGATTTCTAGCAGATGCGAGATAGAACCTTGCACCTCGGCGATGGGGTGCCATGCAGAGATTCCGTGGGTGAGGTCTTTGCGAGAACCGTGAGCGGTGACAAGCATAGGACGCGTGTGCGGAACAGGCATCGGAAAGCCCGAGACAAAAATGGTGAGAGAGACTTCTAGCCGCTCTGCAATATCAGATAACGCGGTGACAAAGCGCTGCCATTGCAAATCAGGCTCAGCACCGGTGAGCAGCAAGAAAGGAGTCTCTAAGCGGTCTTCCATCAGGTAGAGCTTGAGCTCAGGCATCACTGCTTTTTCAAAATGATCTTCTTTGAACTTCACACGGGGACGGCGCACTCGATAGTCGTGCAACTGATCCATATCAAATTCAAGGATGGATGCGTTTTCTAGCTCTTTGAGAAGAACTTCGCCGAGGTGACCCGCGGTACCCCCGGCATCCTGCGGATGCGAGAGTGAAACAACGAGGGGAAGTCCGCGTAGGTTCTCGTTCTCGAACACGCCAGCCTTAGCTAAGTACAGGCTATCGGGGTTTAACACGGCGGCTTCCTCCTCTTATCTTTACAACATCTACAAGTTTTTATCGTCGAATAGGAATTTTATACCCTGCACTTGATAAATACTGCTTAATTTCGCTCAGGAGTGGTCAACTGTACACCGCTGCACTGTGTACTTCTAGGGGTGTCCACTTTCTGTGTGGTTGTGGGTACAGTTTCCGCTGAGTATTCTAAAAAGAAGTCACCTATACATAGTCCTTTTTGGCTGTGTGTTTCGTTGAAAATGTAAGGATGTTTTGATGACTTCAGAGATCACATTATCTGTTGCTTCTTCTGGAGCCGATGCTATCGATGCTGATGCTTTGGTTCTCGGTGTTTATTCATCGTCTGAGGGTGCTTCTCTTGCACCTTCTTTTTTGTCTGCTCAGACGGTAGAGGGTCTTGAGGCTGTTCTTGAAGATCTCGGTATCTCGGGCGCCGCAGATCAGGTCTACCGCCTGCCCGGTGTTGAGGATTCAGCCGCAAAGATTGTTGTTCTTACTGGTCTGGGCGAACGCAGCGAGGATGCTGCTACACGCGCTAACGCTTTGCGTTACGGCGTTGGCTCGGCTGCACGTCAGCTAGCAGGTTGCGAGAATATTGTTGTGGCTGTTCCCACCGAGGACGTGGATGATGTTGCAGCGGTTGCTGAAGGTATAGCTTTTGGTGCTTTTACCGACTCACAGCTGAAAGAGAAAAGCGCGGAGAAGGTCAAGGCTCCTGTTTCTTCTGCAGTTATTATCACCGATGTGGAAGCTGACGCTGCTTCTTCAGCATTAGAACGCGCGCTCATTCTTGGCGAGGCTGTTCACCATACTCGTGTATTGGTGAATACTCCCCCGTCGCATCTTTACCCCGAAACGTTTGCTCAGCAAGCAATCGAGCGCGTTAAAGACTTAGATGATGTCAGTGTTCGCGTTTTTGAGCCCGAAGAGCTTGAAGCTGAGGGTTTTGGCGGCATCATGGGCGTTGGTAAAGGTTCATCACGCGGCCCTCGTTTTGTAGAGGTCAAGTATGCACCTCAGGATGCGCCAACTTCCGTGGCTTTGGTAGGCAAGGGCATCACCTTTGATTCGGGCGGTCTTTCCATTAAGCCTGGCGCTGCCATGATGACGATGAAGTGCGATATGGCGGGTGCCGCATCCGTACTCAATGCTGTAGCTGCAGTAGCTGAGCTTGGCCTACCCATTGGCGCAACGGCTTATCTGTGCCTGGCTGAAAACATGCCTTCAGGCACCGCAACTCGCCCCGAAGACGTTTTGACGATGCGTGGCGGCACCACAGTTGAGGTGCTGAATACTGATGCTGAAGGTCGCCTCGTCATGGCTGATGGCTTGGCGTACGCATCGGAACAGAACTTCGATGTAATTTTGGATGTGGCAACCCTTACCGGCGCCCAGATGATTGCTCTTGGTACTCGCACTTCTGCGGTGATGGGTGATGACGCCATCCGTCAGCAGATTGTGGACGCGGCTGAGGCTGCCGGCGAAGACTTCTGGCCGATGCCGCTTCCTGCTCATCTGCGTCCTGCCTTGGATTCACAGGTGGCAGACCTCAAAAATATCGGTAGCCGTTTTGGCGGAATGCTCTCAGCGGGTATCTTCCTCAAGGAATTCGTGGGCTCTACCGATGAAGGTCAGATTCCTTGGGCGCACCTTGATATTGCATCCCCTGCGTTCAACGAAGAATCCGCGTTTGGCTTCACTCCCAAGGAAGGGACTGGCCAGTCCGTGCCCACACTGGTGAAGTTCTTGGAAACTCGTGCTGGTAACTAGACCATAGGTCGCGGTTACCCCTCGTGAGCTAGGTACGCGCCCCGCTATCGCTTTCTTGCTTTCAGCTACAGTCGCAAGCTGAGAGCATAGGGGCTATAGCGGGGCTATGCGTTTAAAAGTCCCCCCTTACCCGGTACCCAGTTTTCTTGGCTGAGTGTACAAGTGTTTACGTTCACCTGTGACTATGTTCACCAACACGACTTAGTGTTGAAACGAAACAAAGTAGAGCAACACCCAAACACGCGATAAGCTAGGAATCGAACTACATAGTTAAACCGCGGGGTTTTTAGCCCCGACTTTCAACAAAAGGGAGCATCAACGTGGCCGATACGGCAGCAGCTCAAGAATTTGACGTTCTGATTCTCGGTGGCGGTAGCGCAGGCTACTCAGCAGCACTTCGCGCAGTGCAGCTTGGCTTTACCGTAGGCATGATCGAAAAGGCAAAGCTCGGTGGCACCTGTTTGCACACCGGTTGCATCCCGACCAAGGCTTACCTCCACGCAGCAGAAGTTGCAGCAGAAACCCGCGAATCCGCAAAGTTCGGTGTTAACGCAACCCTTGATTCAGTCGACATGGCTAAGGTTCGCGAATACAAGGACGGCATTGTTGCAGGTAAGCACAAGGGCCTGACCGGTCTCTTGAAGATGAAGAAGGTTACCGTCATCGAAGGCGACGGTAAGCTCACCGGCAAAGACACCATCACCGTAGATGGCACCGAATACAAGGGTAAGCACATCATCCTTGCATCAGGCTCATACTCAAAGACCTTCGGCATCGAGATTCGCGACCGCGTGCTGACCTCAACCGAGGCACTGCAGATGGATTACACCCCCAAGAGCGCAATCGTGCTCGGTGGTGGCGTTATCGGCTCAGAGTTCGCATCACTGTGGAGCTCATACGGCGTAGACGTAACCATCATCGAAGGTCTGCCTCACCTTGTACCCAACGAGGACCCCGCAATCATCAAGGTTGTTGAGCGTGAATTCAAGAAGCGCGGCATCAAGACCAACCTCGGTACTTTCTTCGAGAAGGTAGAGCAGGACGAAAACGGTGCAAAGGTTACCCTGACCGACGGCAAGGTATTTGAAGCTGACATCGTTCTTGTAGCTGTTGGCCGTGGCCCTAACACCGATGGCCTGGGCTACGAAGAACAGGGCATCACCCTTGATCGCGGCTTCGTTATTCCTAACGAGCGTCTGCACACCGGCGTTGGCAACATCTACGCAATCGGCGACATTGTTCCCGGCGTACAGCTTGCACACCGCGGCTACCAGCAGGGTCGCTTCGTTGCAGAAGAAATCGCTGGTCTGAACCCCCAGGTTGTTGAAGACATCAACATCCCCAAGGTCACCTTCTGCGACCCCGAAATCGCTTCCGTTGGCTACTCACAGCCCAAGGCTGAAGAGAAGTTCGGCAGGGAAAACGTTGAGGTTGCAGAGTACAACCTTGCAGGTAACGGCAAGTCATCTATTCTCGGCACCGGCGGCCTGGTTAAGGTTGTCCGCGAGAAGAACGGCCCCATCGTTGGCGTTCACGCTGTAGGTAAGCGCATGGGCGAGCAGATCGGTGAGGCTCAGATGTGGGTTGTCTGGGAAGCATTCCCCGAGGACGTTGCACAGTTCATCCACGCACACCCCACTCAGAACGAGTCACTGGGTGAAGCAGCGATGGCACTTGCTGGCGCACCCCTGCACGGCTAATAAAGCTTTTAGGGTGGCACGTTTGAAGACCGAGCGTGCCACCCTCTCATAGATTTTCGTAGCATCACTATAGAAGGACGGAAAGAGACATTATGTCGACTACTGTTGAACTGCCCGCACTGGGCGAATCCGTAACCGAGGGCACCGTTACCCGCTGGTTGGTAGAGGTTGGCGATACCGTTTCAGTTGACGATCCCATCGTTGAAATCTCAACCGACAAGGTAGACACCGAGGTTCCCTCACCCGTTGCAGGTACCATCGAAAAGATCCTCGTTGAAGAAGACGAAGACATCGAAGTTGGTGCTCCCCTCGTAGTTATCGGCGACGGCTCAGGCGCTTCAGAAGAAGCTCCCGCAGCACCCGCTGAAGAAAAGAAGGAAGAAGCTCCCGCAGCTGAAGAGAAGAAGGAAGAGGAAGCACCCGCTGCTCCCGCTTCATCAGGCTCATCAGAAGGTCAGGAAGTTACCCTTCCCGCACTCGGTGAATCAGTTACCGAAGGCACCATCACTCGCTGGCTCAAAGAAATCGGCGAAGAAGTTGCAGTTGACGAGCCCCTCGTTGAAATCTCAACCGACAAGGTAGACACCGAGGTTCCCTCACCCGTAGCTGGTACTCTCCTTGAAATCCGCATCCAGGAAGACGAGGACGCTGAAGTTGGTCAGGTTCTGGCTATCATCGGTGACGCATCAGCAGCTTCATCAGCTCCCGCAGCTGAAGAGAAGAAGGAAGAAGCAACACCTGCTCCTTCAGCTGAGGAGAAGAAGGAAGCTCCCCAGGCTGAGGTTAAGAAGGAAGAGACCTCAGAAGAGGCTTCAGCACCTGCATCATCAAACGGCGAAGTTTACGTAACCCCGCTGGTTCGCAAGCTCGCTAAGCAGGAAGGCATCGACCTCTCCACCATTAAGGGCACCGGTGTTGGTGGCCGCATCCGCAAGCAGGACGTTCAGGCAGCAGTTGAGGCTAAGGGCTCATCAGCACCTGCAGCTTCAGCTCCTGCAGCTTCAGAGTCAGCTCCCGCAGCTGCTAAGAAGGAAGCTCCCAAGGTTGAGAAGTCATCAAAGCGTGGCACCACCGAGAAGGCTCCCCGCATTCGCCAGACCGTTGCTAAGCGCATGGTTGAGTCACTTGCTACCTCAGCACAGCTGACCACCGTTCAGGAAATTGACCTGACCCGCCTGGTTGCACTGCGCAACAAGGCTAAGGACGACTTCGCAGCTCGCGAGGGCGCAAAGCTCACCTTCCTGCCCTTCTTCGCAAAGGCAGTGACCGAGGCTCTGCAGCAGTTCCCCCAGTTCAACTCCTCAATGTCAGATGACTTCAAGGAAATCACTTACCACGGTTCAGAGAACCTTGGTTTGGCAGTAGATACCCCCAAGGGTCTGCTGGTTCCCGTGGTCAAGGACGCAGGCGATTTGAACATTGCTGGTCTTGCTAAGAAGATTGGCGACGTTGCAAAGCGTGCACGCGACGGCCAGGTTGGTCCCGAGGAGCTCTCAGGTTCAACCTTCACCATCTCATCAACCGGTCAGACCGGCGGTGTATTCTTCACCCCGATCATCAACCAGCCGAACGTTGCAATCTTGGGCATTGGTTCAACCAACAAGCGCCCCGCAATCGTTCAGGATGCAGAAGGTAACGACGTTATCGCAGTTCGTAGCCTTGCTTACTTCTCACTGACCTACGATCACCGCGTAGTTGACGGTGCAGACGCAGGTCGCTTCTTGAACTTCCTCAAGCAGCGCCTGGAAGAAGCAGCATTCGACGCTGAGCTCGGCCTCTAAGAACGCGTCTCGCCGGTTGCCCGGCGTAGCGCTCTGAGCTAAGGACGCCGGTGTCTCCACTCATAGAGGCACCGGCGTCCTTTATATTTGTCCCGTGACTTTACCTTACGTTGTGTCACACTTGAGGCTTTTATGAACAGATTGTCCGCAAATAGCGTTGGTAGTGCGTAGAGTATAAAGTATGCTTCATACTATTTTGTTGATTTTGCACGTTATTAGCGTGGTGCTCATTATCGGTTTGTGGGTGGCTAACTTTAAGCCGCCGAAGGTTTTGCCGGGTCAGTTTCATTCAGCCTTGCTGGCATTTATCACCGGTTTGACCATGTATATTTTGGCGACTTCTAACGGTGCTCAGATTAACCACATGGGATACGGCATCAAGATGCTAATTGCCCTGGCGATTGTTGTTTGTGCTTTCATCGGCCAGAAGAAGTACAAGCAGGGTCTGCCCGTTTCTACCGGTCTTGCGCATGCGGTGGGCGGTCTAGCGGTTATTAACGTCATCATTGCCCTTGCAATCCACTAAAAATTTTCGATACCCGGCGGGTCAGAACTCACTGTTCTGGCCCGCCTTTTTATGCCTCATTCCTGCTTTAGTCGCTGATAGGCACAGCTGTCTCCAGCTTCCATTGATGATCCTGTAGCGCAAGGGTTAGGCGGGCGCGCTGCTGAGCTCCCCCATTGACCTCGGTTATCCCGCTGGTTCCAGCAAGCTGAGTTTGATTGCTTCTGAGGGTGACTGTCGCCTGCGCGTGTTCAGCGTCGGTTGAGATTTCGGTAATCTCTACGACGCTGAGTGGTTGGGACGCGAGTGTACGATCAGAGTCGCGGGAAATCAGTTCACCGTCTGCTCGGGCTACGTCTGAGGTAAGTACAGCGTATTCGGCGATTCCATTGCCGTTGCCGGATGCCAAAACCTTGTTGCGTGCCTCAAAGATTGAGTGGATATCTTCTTCAAGGTGTTCAGCATCCGCAGTGATACTTTCAATGGAGTCAGAAGTGGCTGAGGCAGAGCTACTGGGGTGAGATTCTGCAGGTGTTTCAGCTACCTGCTGGACTGAGGGCTCCGAAGTCACGGTAGCAGCTGATTGTTGCGGTTCTTCGTTACCGTTGACCAGCGTCCGACCCGCAGCACAGACCGCTAAAACACCTACGGCGGCCGCTATGGGAAGCAGCCACCGTGGTCGAGATTTACTAGTTGTTATTCCAGTAGCTTTCTTCTGACGAGTCTTTGGTGTGGCTGTAGTGCGTGATGCTCGTGAGACTCCGTGAGATGTAGCAGGAGCCACGATGCGCGCCGGCAAGCGTCCTTTAACGCTCGGGTGAGCAGCTGTGTGAAGTTCGATAGGCGTAGGTTTTGCATAGGATGCGAGCGCCGCCGTTATCTCAGCAAGTTGCGGTTGAGCATCTGCAGGCGCGTCCAAAGCTAATTCAAGAACCTGTGCCAATGAGTCTGGCGCATCGGGACAGTATAAAGATAGCGGTTTTCTAGTGATGGTATCTTCAGGAATAACTCCGGTGAGAGCACGCCAGATGAGGGCTGAAAATTCACGAATATCGTGGGCTTTATGCTGGGTTGCAATGGTTGCGGGTGCACCGCGAAAGTCGATGTCTGGGGCAAGGAGTTTGGGCTTCATCTCATCGAGTGTGAAGGCCACGGTGTGCGGGCGGAGTTCTGAGTAAGCAAAGGACTGTTGGTGCACCCAGGTGAGCGCGGCTGCTACGCTCTCTGCAAGGTAAGTGACCTCGCCCGGGGTGAGAGTTGACCTGACAGAAAGTACGTTATCGAGGCTTCCGGCCCCTAGCGGTTCGTACCATTTTTCGTGGCGGTGGTCGGATTCCCGATGGGTCAGAAGCGTCGCTACAGATTCTGGGTTATCAAGGTTAAGCAGGCGTTCTAAAGATCGGATTTTTAGAGTATCGCTTTGAGGCTCTGAACTGTGCAGGGTGTATTCTCCCGGTGCCAGTCCCCTCGATTTTCCTTGCGCTTCATTGCAGCTGACGAGCCAAAGCGCTCCGTGCGGCAATGATTGCATCTTGTAGATCACGGAGTATTCACCGGTGGAATGAGATGCACCGTTGGCGTGGGTATCACCGGTTTCTATGGCCGATGAAGCTTCAGAAGCATCGTGGCTGTGGGCATGAGCATCCACTTCGTGGGGTACCAGCGGCATCCAATTGGTAATGGGCAGGTTAGTCGACTCAGGTCGTGGTTCAAAATTCTTCATGACATCAGGTGTACACGATTTTCCAAAATCACCGCGAAAGTTATCCACAGGCTAGCAAAAGCCCTAGTGGCATAAGGTTTATGCACGCGTCATAGAACGTAAATTTTATTCTCGCTCCGCCTTTGGTGAATCCCACAGTCTTCTCGTTTTAGAACTTGCCCTTTAAGAGTTAAGGTAGTTCTTATGGCTGTGATATTTGAACGTATGGGGTACGACCCTGCTTTTGTAGATTACTCAGAAGCATTGGACCGTCAGGTGGAACTACTGAATGAAGTAGCCGCCCTTAAAACCCAAAATACGGTCATTTTGTTAGAGCATCAGCCTGTTTTCACGGCGGGTAAACTCACTGAAGACCACGAATATCCTCAGGACAAAAGCATTCCTGTCATCAAGACAGACCGTGGCGGCAAGCTCACCTGGCACGGCCCTGGTCAGCTCACCGGCTACCCCATTTTGCGTCTGCCACTGCCTTTCGACGTCGTTAAGTACGTGCGCATTTTGGAGCAGATGATTATTAATGTTCTGGCAGATATGGGTATTACCGGAGACCGGGTTGAAGGACGCTCGGGTGTGTGGATTCTCGGAGACGGCATTACCCCCGATAAGAAGATTGCGGCGATCGGCATTCGCGTCTCTAAACGAACGACAATGCACGGTTTTGCATTGAACTGCTCAAATGAGACCAACCCCTTCGGTCAGTTCATTCCGTGCGGTATTACCGATGCGGGCGTTACCACTATTAGTGAACAGCTTGGGCGCACCGTCACCCCCGCCGAAATGGCACCGCGCGTTGAAGCAGAAATCGTGAAGCTCGCTGATCAGCTGGCTCTCGACTTTGAGCCTGGCGATGACCCGACTCAGCACGGCTTTAGACGCTAACTTTTACCTCAGATTTTCAAGAATTTACAGGACATATCACTAGGAGATAAAACATGAGCGATAAGCCCGAAGGCCGTAAGCTTCTTCGCGTTGAAGAGCGTAACAGCCAGGTGCCCATTGAGAAGAAGCCTCACTGGATTAAGACCAAAGCTAAAGTTGGCCCTAACTACGGTGAGATGATTGAGCTTTCAACCGGTAGCGGTTTGCACACTGTATGTGAAGAAGCTGGCTGTCCTAACATCTATGAATGCTGGGAAGATCGCGAAGCTACCTACCTCATCGGTGGTTCTGAGTGCACCCGTCGCTGCGATTTCTGCGCGATTGATACCGGTAAGCCTGTTGCTCTTGATAAAACTGAGCCGATCAAGGTTGCTTTGAACGTGAAGAAGATGGGTCTTCGCTACACCACCGTGACTGGTGTTGCACGCGATGACCTTGAAGACGGCGGTGCGTGGATTTATGCGGAGACCATTCGCCAGATTCACCGCATAGCACCGAATACCGGTGTGGAGATTTTGATTCCCGACTTCAAGGGTCGTGAGCAGGATGTCCAGCAGGTTATTGATGCTCAGCCCGAGGTTTTTGCGCACAACCTTGAGACTGTGCCACGTATCTTCAAGCAGATTCGCCCCGCGTTCCGCTACGAACGTTCACTCGATGTCATCACTCAGGGTAAAGAAGCTGGCCTTGTCACCAAGTCCAACCTGATTCTCGGCATGGGCGAAACCAACGATGAGATTTACGAGGCTCTGTGCGATTTGCACGATGCGGGCACCGACATTATTACTCTCACCCAGTACCTGCGCCCCGGTCCGCTCTTCCATCCCATCGACCGCTGGGTTAAGCCTCAGGAGTTCGTTGAGTTGTCCAAGATGGCTGAAGAAATCGGTTTTGCAGGCGTTATGGCGGGCCCGATGGTTCGTTCATCTTACCGCGCAGGTAAGCTGTGGGCACGCGCCATGAAGAAGAACGGACGCGAGATTCCCGAGCACCTGTCGCACATTGACGATACCGGCTCAGCAGCCCAGGAAGCATCTTCCCTCGTCGCTGCCGGTCTAGTCGGCTAAGCGTCACGGTGTAGCCGGTGTTAGCTTGAGTGTCGCATAACGCATTCGAACTAGCACCGGTTTACCTATAGAATGGTATTTTGCAGTTTGAGTACTGCAGTACATGCCATACCGCACTCAAGGATTCATTGTGACTCAATCGACTGGTAGCAAGCGTGCTTCATCAAAGCGTGCTGAGACCCGCACTTCGGCTCAGCCCACCAGCGCAAAGCGTAACGAGACTAAGCGCAAGCCTGGTTCATCTCGCATCGCTAGCTCAAAGCGCGCTGAAACTAAGAACGCTCAGAACAAGAAGCCGGGTATGTTCGCTCAGATGAAGCAGGTCTACAAGATGACCCGCGAGTCTGACCCGAACATCGGTTGGATTATGTTGCTGGCTGCTCTGGCAACTTTGTTGGTTTTCTTGCTCATCGGTATCTTGCTGCATAACTGGATTACCTTCTTGCTCATTGGTATTCCTTTTGCAGTGCTAGTTGCTGTCATGATTCTTTCGCGCCGCGCTGAAAAAGCCGCCTTCGCGCAGATTGATGGCCAGACCGGTGCGTCCGGTGCTGCCATGAGCACTCTGCGTCGCGGCTGGATTGTTGATCAGCAGCCCGCCGCTGTTAATCCTCGCACCCAGGACGTAGTGTTCCGCGCTGTTGGTCGCCCCGGCATCGTTCTTGTGACCGAAGGTCCGACCAAGCGTGTTGCCCAGTTGGTGAACAAGGAGAAGGCAACCCTGCGCCGCATTGCGCCTAACGTTCCTGTTCACGTCATCAACGCTGGAAACGGCGAGGGTCAGACTCCCATGAAGGAAGTCACCCGCAAGATGAACAAGTTGGAAAATAAGTTGACTCAGCAGGAAGTTCAGGCGGTCAACAGCCGTATTACTTCTTTGGGTAACCAGAACCTTCCGATGCCCAAGGGTGTTGATCCCATGCGTATGCGTCCTGATCGCAAGGGTATGCGCGGTCGCTAAACTTTATAAAAAGTCCCATCGAGTCAGCTCGGTGGGACTTTTTTCTATCCTTTTTGCCTCAGCTAAAGTTCTACAAAAGCAGGGGGTGGCGTTTGCCGTCCCCCTGCGTCCTGCTAATTTTTGGGGTGTGCTCTAGCGAATACGGACAAGAGCAGTATGCCGGATGCGGTCGTGCACACCGCGAGTATCTTTGTCCATCATGAGAACCGGTAAAAGAAGCATGACCAAGAAAGAGCGTAAAAAGGCTGTGGCATAGCCAACGGGACGCCCGTCAAGAGTCTGCACCTGTGCCCCTACAATCAGCTGGCCTACAGTATGGCCGCCAAAGCCGATAAGCAGACTCATATAGAGATAAACCACGATGAGTAGAAGCCATGACTGATCGGCGAAACCAGCTAGAGCTAGCAGGCCCCAACACAGGTACCAGTCAATAAAAAACGCGATGACGCGCCTGATAATGCTGGCGATGGAACCAGGACCGTCGCTGGGGCGTCCCAAGCTTTGACCAGGGTAAGGTTGCTCATTATTTTTGATTGAAGAAGAACCGTAGCTATCGTTTTTCACCCCTCCAGCCTACCGTTTAGTACCCGGCAAGACAGCCAGCGGCAAACGTCCACACTTTGAAAAAGATTGCCTAATTGGTCAAAGAGCCTTAGAAGTTCACCAGCACGCAGGGTATTCCCGCTACGATTTAACCATTACCGCTTTACTGTAAAGCCCGGGAGCTGTTACATACTTGAAACATTCAAGACACTTCAGGGCAAAATTTAGTTCATACAGTAGAACGTAACAAGGCAACAGAAGACGCAAGTTCGCAGACGTTGCACACAGAGTTGACCCGATTCTAAGGAGTACTAGGGACTATGTTCACTAGCGCAGAAGAAGTTCTTGAATTTATCAAGAACGAAGAAGTTGTATTTGTTGATATCCGATTCACTGACCTTCCCGGTGTTCAGCAGCACTTCAACCTCCCCGCAAAAGCAATCGACGATGACTTCTTCGTCAACGGTCAGCTCTTTGACGGTTCATCCATCCGCGGTTTCCAGGGTATCGCTGAGTCAGATATGCAGCTGATTCCCGATGTTGAAAGCGCATACGTTGATCCTTTCCGTGTTGAGAAGACCCTCATCGTTACCTGCTCCATCGTGAACCCCCGCACCGGTGATCCTTACCACCGCGACCCCCGCGGTGTTGCAGAACGCGCAGAAGAATACCTCAAGTCAACCGGTATCGCTGATACCGCGTTCTTCGCATCAGAAGCAGAATTCTTCGTCTTTGAAGACGTTCGTTACCAGGTAACCCCGCAGTCAACCTTTTTCAAGATTGACTCAGACGAGGCTTACTGGAACACCGGCCGCAAGGAAGAAGGCGGCAACCTGGGCAACAAGACCCCCATCAAGGGCGGTTACTTCCCCGTATCACCCGTCGACAAGCAGGCTGACTTGCGCGACGCTATGTGTGTAGCTCTCGATGAGGTTGGTCTTGAAGTCGAGCGCTCACACCACGAGGTAGGCGCAGCTGGTCAGGCTGAAATCAACTACAAGTTCGATACCCTAACCAAAGCGGCAGACGACCTTCTCAAGTTCAAGTACATCATCAAGAACACCGCGGACGCTTGGGGCAAGTCAGTAACCTTCATGCCTAAGCCTGTTTTCGGTGACAACGGTTCAGGTATGCACTGCCACCAGTCACTGTGGCAGGACGGTGAGCCCCTGTTCTACGACGAGCGCGGTTACGCAAACCTCTCAGATGTTGCTCGCTGGTACATCGGCGGTCTGATCGAGCACTCTTCAGCAGTTCTTGCGTTCACCAACCCCACCGTGAACTCCTACAAGCGCCTGGTTCCCGGCTACGAAGCACCCGTCAACATGGTGTACTCACAGGGTAACCGCTCAGCAGGTATTCGCATCCCGATTACCGGTACCAACCCCAAGGCAAAGCGCCTTGAGTTCCGCGCACCGGATCCCTCATCAAACCCCTACCTCGCATTCTCAGCTCAGCTGATGGCAGGTCTGGACGGTATCCGCAACCGCATTGAACCTCCTGCACCCATCGATAAGGACCTCTACGAGCTGCCCGCTGAAGAAGCTAAGGACATCAAGAAGGCTCCCGCTAACTTGGCTGAAGCACTGGACGCTCTCGAAGCTGACCACGACTTCTTACTTGAAGGCGATGTCTTCACCGAGGACCTCATCCAGGCTTGGATCGACTATAAGCGCACCAACGAGCTTGAGCCCCTCACCCTGGTACCGCACCCCCTCGAGTACCAGATGTACTACGGCGTCTAATCTTTAGACTCCCGAGCTGATAGCTCGACACTTCGTGCCCCGGCATCATCCGTGATGCCGGGACACTTGTTTTAAAGTTTTTCCTTAAGCTTCTTTAGTCAGGCCTGAATGTACCGTGCGAGTACAGCAACTACAAACAATCCTTCTCCCCCAGGTTCGCTACGCTCACTAGGTGATTCGTACTCGCATCCCACCAGTTTGAGAACCGCGGCGTTTGCCGCCCGACTCCCCCTTTGACAACAATCCTCATCGATTGCATCACAGCGATTTACATCACCCGATATATCCCTCTCCCTCAGACCGAAAGAAGAGTAACGTAAAGTTCAAGAACAGATTACACGGAGCATCTATTATCAGATATCTGTGGAGCAACATCATGAACTAAGGAGCATTCAGTGGCTTACTCTCCCAAAAAGCTCAACGGCGAAACCGTCTACCGCAACGAAGTATTTCAGACCGGTCTCATGTCGCAGTTGCTGGACGGTATCTACGACGGTGAGATGAGCATCGGCGAACTGCTCGGTCACGGCAACTTTGGTGTGGGAACCTTCAACGGTCTCGACGGCGAAATGATTGTACTGGATGGCAACTGCTACCAGATGCGCCACGACGGCACCGTTGTGCCCGCCGGCCTTGACCAGCAGACACCCTTTGCTGTTGTCATGAACTTTGTGCCCACTATCCGCCGCGGTCTGCCCAACAACATCATTCGAAAGTCCGCATCGCAGGTGCTCGATGACTTCACGGTGTCAAAGAACTATATGTACGCACTCAAAATTGTTGGTGACTTTGAGTGGGTACGCACCCGTACCGTGCAGAAGCAAACCAAGCCCTACCCCAAGATGGTAGAGGCAACCGAAAATGATGACATCGTCCAGTTCGACAACGTCCGCGGCACCATCGTGGGCTTCCGTACCCCCATCTATGAGCAGGGTATCGGCGTTCCAGGCTGCCACGCTCACTTTATTGATGATGACCATGAAAAGGGTGGTCACGTCATCGACTTCAAGCTAGATAACGCTTACGTAGAAATTTGCCTGGGTACCGACTTACGTTTGCACCTGCCACTTACCAGCGAATTCTCTGGGGCGAACCTCTCTCCCGAAGACCTAGCCGATCAGATTACCAAGGCAGAAAAGCACGCATAGCCGTTTGCACACACCAAAATGCCCCGACTCATCACTGAGCCGGGGCATTATGTTATAACAGCAACTTATTCTTCTGATAACAAATCGGCATCAAAGAACAACCGCTCATAAACGGTGCGAGCACGCCGAGTAATACGCAGATAGTCTTCTTCAAGGTCGCGGGCTTTTCCGGGCCCATAACCGCACCAGCGAGCGATAGCCTCAAGGTCAGCGCCAGCACTGGAAAGGGTGTCGGACGCGCGTCCGGTACGCAAGATATTTCCGGCACGAATCTTGGTCGCTAGCTTCCAAGCACTTTGCAAGGCCGCGGCATCATCGGCACTTACAATCTCTGCCTCATGAGCAGCGTGCAAAGCGCCCAGGGTGCTCGTGGTTTGAAGGGTTGGCTCTTTGTACGCATCGCACAGCTGAATCAACTGAACAATCCATTCAACATCGCTGAGCCCACCGCGTCCTAACTTCAACTGACGCGTGCGGTCTGCACCGCGCGGAAGTCTCTCATTCTCAACTCGAGCCTTCATCCGGCGAATTTCAATCACCTGCGACAGCGCGAAATCCTTGGGGTAACGGAAGTTATTGATGAGCTTAATAAACGCATCTTGAACGTCGGTAGAACCGGCAAACGGACGGGCACGCAACAAAGCCTGGAATTCCCAAGTGTCAGCCCAGCGCTCATAGTATTCACGGTATGATTCCAGCGAGCGCACCATGGGTCCGGAGCGTCCCTCGGGGCGCAAGTCAGCATCAATTTCTAGCACGCGTTCTGCGCGAAGCGCCGGCTTTGTGGCGTGTTTGAGTAACTGGGTCATGACGGTAATCAGATCGATCGCTTGCTTTTGTGCCTCGCGGTCATCTGCTCCTTCGCGCGGAACGTGAACGTACATGACGTCAGCGTCTGAGCCGTAGACAATTTCTTGTCCGCCCTGACGGCCCATCGCGATCACGACCACGTCGGTCAATTGCTCGATGCCTCCCTCATTGAACATATCGCGCTGGGCGATGGTGAGAGCCGCGTTGACCACCACTTGGTCGATGTTTGAAAGACCGCGCATGATTTGGTCGAGTTCAAGTACCTGTGAGGCCTCGCCCATTGCGATGCGAAGGGTTTCGCGTCGGCGAATCAGGCGGATGCGACGCATGGCTTGCGCTGAGTCGCTGTGGCGCTGAATCTGTGCCTCGGCTTCAGCCCACAGTTGTTCAGCGTCTTTGGGGCGCAAATCTGAGTCGCGATCAAGCCAGGCGATAGCTTCTGGCTCAACCTCGATGAGGTCGGTGATAAATCGTGAGGATGCCAAAATCATGCACAGGCGTTCGGCAGCTGCGGTGGAATCGCGCAGCATCCGCAGATACCAGGGCGTTGATCCTAGAGACTCAGAGATACGGCGGAAGCCCAGCAGACCCGCGTCTGGGTCTACGCATTGCGCAAACCAGCCTAAAAGCACAGGCATGAGGGTGCGCTGAATTTCTGCACTGCGCTGAATGCCTTTAGTCAGTGCCTGGATATGACGAATAGCGCCCTTGGGGTCCTTGTACCCAAGCGCTGCCAGGCGATCGCGTGCCGATTCTTCAGACAGAGCAACATCGTCTTTTGACAGGTGAGCCACAGCAGCAAGAAGCGGGCGGAAGAAAAGACGTTCGTGCAAAGTGCGCACAGAACGCTTAATTTTCTGCCAGTCCTTGAGCATTTGCTCAGCGGTGTAACTACCGCACTGCGAAGGGGCCATATAGGAGCGAGCAAGAATGCGTTGCTCGTTTTCCTTGGATGGCATGAGGTGCGTACGACGCAAATAGAGAAGCTGGATGCGGTGTTCTAGGGTGCGTAACTTCTTGTAGTCGAGGAGGAACTGTTGCGCATCGTTTCGCCCAATGAAGCTGGATTTGGCAAGCGCAATTAGCGAATCGGTGGTGGTTTTGGTGCGGACGCTGGGTTCGGTGCGGCCGTGCACTAGCTGGAGGAGTTGTACGGTGAACTCGACATCGCGCAGACCGCCGGGTCCCAGCTTAATCTGACGGTCGACTTCTGCTGCCGGGATGTTATCGGTGACGCGGGCGCGCATTGCCTGCACGGATTCGACGAATCCTTCGCGTGAGGCGGATTCCCAGACAAAGTTGCTCATGGCGCGGGCCCACTGGGCACCGAGTTCCGCTGAGCCCGCGATGGGCCGGGCCTTGAGCAGGGCCTGGAATTCCCAGTTTTCTGCCCAGCGTTTGTAGTAGGTGGCGTAAGACTCTATAGTGCGTACAAGTGCGCCGTCTTTTCCTTCAGGGCGCAGGTTGGCGTCGACTTCCCAGAGTGCAGGTTCTGGGGCAGGTGCCATGATGGCTTTACTCAGTGCCTGTACGAGTTCTGTGCCGATGCGCGCCAGGTCATTGTCGGTTAGCTTCTCTGCGTTTTCAGGAAGCTCGCTGAGTGGGGTGTGTCCCACGGCGTAGACTACGTCTACATCGGAAATGTAGTTGAGTTCTCGTGCGCCACACTTTCCCATGCCTATGACAGCCAGTTGGACGGCAGCTACTTCCTCGGGAGTGCTGGTGGTTGAGGCGACCTCGGCACGAGCAATAGCGAGCGCACCTTCGATGGCGGCCGCTGCGAGATCTGCCAGGTAGCGTCCGACGGTGGGCATGAACCCCACGGGGTCAGGATCCATCAAGTCCTGCGCTGCAAGTTCAGCTAAGAACCTGCGGTAGGTTGCACGCAGAGCGATGTAAGCGTCCTTGCCCGTCATCGTGGCTATAGGCTGGCCCGCTTTCGGATCTGCACCAATGGCTTTGAGTATTTCTGCACGGTAGAGCGTATCTAAGGGTGCGATGGGCATTAGTTGCTCATCGTCGGTCTCAGCTAGCAACGATGCAGGAAACTCTTTGAGCTGGTTGAAGGTTCCTTGCCCCGTGAGCACTTCAGCGTGTTCCGGTCTGCGAATAAAGAAGTCGCCAAGTGCCTGCGAAGCGCCTAGGACGCGGTACAGCGCCTCGGCATCGGCGCCTTTGTTTACCTCGCTGATGAGTTGAGGAGATTTTTCGAGAACGCGCACCAAGGAAGGTAACGCCATATCGGGTGATGCTGACCGACGAAGCCCTTCAAGCAACGCGTCCCTATGAGCTTGCGCCAGTTCAGGGGCGTCCAACCAGCGACGCGCTTTTTTCGGTTCGATGAACCCTGCGCTGAGCATGGCTGAGAGAAGTTTCTGTTCGGCTTTGGGGTCTTCAGCCCCTGCTGTTTGACTCACTGGTGTCTTTTCCTTGGCTGTAGTGGTCTGTGCGCTGTAGAAAGGTTAGAGAATGAGACCGAACTTGACGTTCACGATGGCGCCGATAAAAGGCCGACGCCATCGCGTGTTCGGTCTATAGGATTCCGAGATCCTTGTGGAGCTCGTACGGTGTTACCTGTGCACGGTATTCTTTCCAGTCATCGCGCTTGTTACGCAAGAACTGTTCAAAGACCTGCTCGCCCAGTGTTTCAGCCATGAATTCTGAGTCCTCAGTGATGCGGATTGCTTCATCAAGTGAAGACGGTAGTGCCGAGTATCCCAGTGCGCGTCGCTCTGAGGACGTCATGGCCGCAATATCTTCTGATTCTGCAGGTGACAGGGGGTATTCTTCTTCGATGCCCTTGAGACCGGCTGCCAGAATAACGGCGTAGGCGAGGTAGGGGTTTGCGGCTGAGTCAATGCCTCGGTATTCAATGCGTGCTGACTGCATCTTGTTGGGCTTATACAGCGGTACGCGAACCAGTGCTGAGCGGTTATTGTGGCCCCATGAGAGGTAGCTCGGTGCCTCGCCGCCGCCCCACAAACGTTTATATGAGTTGATGTACTGGTTAGTGACAGAGGTGAATTCCGGGGCGTGTTTGAGGACGCCCGCGATAAAGTGACGCGCGGTCTTTGAGAGCTGGTATTCCGAGCCGGCTTCGAAGAACGCGTTCGTGTCACCTTCAAAGAGCGAGAAGTGGGTATGCATACCTGAGCCGGCGTGCTCGGTGAAAGGCTTGGGCATGAAGGTTGCGTAGATACCGTGAGAAATCGCTACCTCTTTGACCACGGTGCGGAAGGTCTGAATGTTGTCGGCGGTCTGAAGTGCATCTGCGTGGCGCAAGTCGATTTCGTTTTGTCCCGGACCGGTTTCGTGGTGTGAGAATTCTACTGAGATACCGACTTCTTCAAGGGTTGAGACAGCACGACGACGGAAGTCCTGCACAACACCACCTGGGGTGTGGTCAAAGTAGCCGCCGAAATCCACGGGCTCGGGCACACCGGCTGGCCCTACCTTATTCGACTTGAGCAGGTAAAACTCAATCTCTGGTGAGGTGTAGCAGGTGAATCCCATACCGGAGGCCTTTTGCAAAGTACGCTTGAGAACGCCGCGGGTGTCTGAGGCACTTGGCTCACCATCTGGGGTGAGAATGTCGCAGTACATGCGAGAAGTCGGTTCTTCGGTACCGCGCCAGGGCAAGATCTGGAAAGTGGAGGGATCCGGCTGCAACAGCATATCTGATTCGTAAATGCGTGATAGGCCTTCAATGGATGATCCGTCAAAGCCCAGTCCCTCAAGGAAAGCAGCTTCAACCTCAGCCGGTGCAAGGGCGACAGACTTCAGCGTTCCCACAACGTCCGTGAACCACAGACGCACAAAACGCACGTCCCTTTCTTCGATGGTGCGCAGAACAAATTCTTGCTGGCGATCCATTGCCACTCCTTTATCAGAGGAAAATTTTGTTGTGGTGGCTCAGCGCTGTGAGGATGCTGTAGCCACGCGTTCTTACCTTTACTTTATTATCTGCACGCCAGGTAGAGGATCACCGACCATACCTTTTCCGCTGAATGACGGTTACGAGCGTGTAAATTTTGAAGCTTCTCGTGTTCGTATACCCCGGCGTGGTAATGCTTACGCAGGTGACAGGTTCGAGTCAGTACGTGTCGCACAGTAAAATTGGTTGTATGAGCAATGAACAATCAGCAGAAACTACAGCGCCTTACGGCGGTACACCGCAGACCGCCGGCGGCTTTTCACCTTCTGACAGCACCTACCTTGATGGCATTAAGAAAATCCGCACCGTACACCTGGCTGAGGCCAAGGCTCGCGGCGAGAAATTTGCAATGCTGACTTGCTACGATGCGCTCACCGCCACAATTTTTGATGAGGCCGGTATTGAGGTTTTGTTGATTGGCGATTCTGCGGGCAACAATGTTCTCGGTCACGAGTCAACCTTGACCATCACCCTGGATCAGATGATTCCGCTGGTGTCCGCTGTGTCATCAGTTGCACAGCGTGCTCTCGTTGTGGCAGATATGCCCTTTGGTTCTTACCAGGTCTCCCCCGCGCAAGCCGTTGAAAGCGCTATTCGTCTGATGAAAGAAGGCGGAGCTCACGCGGTCAAGATGGAAGGCTCAGCCTACTACGCCGAGCATGTTCGTGCGGTGGTAAACGCGGGTATTCCGGTGATGGCTCATATCGGTTTTACCCCTCAGTCAGAGCACGCACTGGGCGGTTTTAGAATTCAAGGACGCGGCGACGCATCCGCAAAAGTTGTTGAAGACGCTGTGACGCTAGCTGAGGCGGGGGCTTTTTGTGTGCTGATGGAGATGTCAACCAACGCTACTGGTTCGGCAGTCAATAAAGCACTTGGCCCGGTGCCTACTGTGAGCATCGGTGCAGGTGCCGACGCGACCGGTCACGTATTGGTCTGGCAGGACATGATGGGATTGCGTTCTGGCAAGATGGCGCGCTTCGTCAAGCAGTACGCTAACCTCCATCACATCATGAAGGACGCCGCATCCGCCTACCGCAACGATATTCGTTCGGGAGCATACCCGGCACCTGAACACGGTTTCGAAGGGTAAAGAAAAGGCTGGGTCGCACTCAACTGTGCAACCCAGCCTTTTATTGTTTTAGTTGTTCCAACCGTCGTTGTCCCAGGATTCATTGCGATCCTGCGCCTTGGCCATCGCGTTGGCAGCCTCTTCACGGGTAGCAAAGGGGCCCCACAGCTTAGTCACTGCTGACTGCTGGCCTTCTTCAACCTGGCCGGTTTCAAGGTTGTACCAGAATTCGGGCTGGCTTACACCGGGAGTATTACTCATGATGCCATCCTTTTCATGCTCTGAGACGTCATTTTTGTGCGATGTTTCACTGGTTCTTACCCTAGCTCATTCCCGGTAAGATGTATAACTTTCCCGAACCTAGAGACAATTCACGGTGGCAAAAGATACACAGTTTGAAACCAGCATGGCAGCTGAGAACCTGCGAACTGCCGGCCTGAGCGACTACCATTGACTGTATGTCTAAGACCTCGCATAATCTTCCAGCAGAACCCAATAAGGCCCCCGTCGGAGCGCTCGTTGCAGGTACAGTTGCACCGCAGCGCTCGGTGCCCTCGAACATTGTTCGCCCCGAATACGTGGGCAAGCAGAACCCTACCGAGGGCGTCCTCTCAAACTTCTACAATGCCGAAGAAGTAGAGCTGGTACGCGTCGCAGGCAAAATTGCTGCCGGTGCGATTGTCGAAGCCGAAAAAATTGCTGTACCCGGCACCACCACCAACGACATTGACGTTCTAGTACACGAGTACATTTGTGATCACGGTGCCTACCCCTCAACCGTTGATTACCGCGGTTTCACCAAATCTGTGTGCACCTCACTCAACGAGGTCATTTGCCACGGCATTCCCGATAGCACCGTGCTTGAAGAAGGCGATATCCTCAACCTCGACGTCACCGCCTACAAAAACGGTATGCACGGCGACACCAACCGCACCTTGCTCGTGGGCGAGGTAGACGAAGAATCACGTTTACTCGTTGAACGCACCGAAGAAGCCCTGAACCGCGCCATGAAAGCTGTTAAGCCCGGACGCCAGATTAACGTGATCGGTCGCGTCATCGAAAAGTACGCCGCACGCTTTGGCTACGGCGTCGTTCGAGACTTCACCGGTCACGGCGTTGGACGCGAGTTCCACTCCGGCCTGATTATTCCTCACTACGACGCGGCACCGGCCTACGACACCGTCATCGAAGAAGGCATGATTTTCACCATCGAACCCATGCTTACCCTCGGCGGCATCGAATGGGATATGTGGGATGACGACTGGACAGTTGTCACCCGCGATCGCAAGCGTTCAGCCCAGTTTGAGCACACCATGGTAGTCACCGCCGATGGTGTTGACGTTCTCACCCTGCCCTAGTTCTCTTTTTCCACCCATACACAGAAAGGTCTGATGACTCATGACTGAAACCGCTGTCGAAACCATCTCAGCAGAAATTCCTGCGCCCACCGCTGCCGATCTTGCCATCGGTATCGATATCGGCGGCACCGGAATGAAAGGTGGCATTGTTGACACCCGCACCGGCAACCTGGTCTCCGACCGCTTCCGCATTCCTACCCCGCAGCCCGCAACACCTGAGAACTGCGCAAAAGTAGTGCGCGAAATCGTTGACGAGCTACAGTCCCGCGAGCTGGCTCCGGCACCCGATTCGGCAGTAGGCATTGACTTTCCCGCTGTAGTGAAAAACGGTAAGACTCTCTCAGCTGCTAACGTCGATGAGTCTTGGATTGGCGCTGACCTTGAGGGCATCATGAGCGCCGCGCTCAATGGCCGCCCCGTCCACGCGCTCAACGACGCCGATGCTGCAGGTCTTGCAGAGGCACTGTACGGCCAAGGACGCGATAAAGCTGGCCTGATTGCTGTTATTACGCTGGGTACGGGTATCGGTTCTGCGCTGATCATGAACGGCCAGCTCATTCCCAACACCGAGCTCGGTCACCTCGAAATCGACGGTGTCGATGCCGAAAGCAAGGCATCAGCTCGCGCTCGCGAACGCGACGAGATTTCGTGGAAGAAGTACGGTAAGCGTCTTCGTCGCTACTTCACGCACGTTGAGATACTCTTTACCCCCGACCTGTTCATTATCGGTGGTGGTGTATCGAAGAATCCCGAGAAGTTCTTGCCCTACTTTGAAGAAGATGTGCGCACTCCGATTGTGATGGCGCAGTTGCGCAATAACGCGGGTATTGTGGGCGCGGCTGTGTGGGCAGCCGGGCACACCCAATAAGTTCTGGGTTCTGTCTCTGCTACCAGCTAGAGGCAGATGAAAAAGAGCCGGTCGGTACTGCATCAGCACCGACCGGCTCTTTCAATATAAACTTTGAGGTTTTAGTCATCTACCTACTAGAGCAGGGTGGTTTGTTCGGGTCCGGCTTCGCCAGTTGCTCGAAGTTTTTCGATAGCGTTTTCGAAGTCTTGCAGAGAGTCAAAGGCCTGATAAACACTCGCAAAACGCAGATATGCAACGGTATCGAGTCGTGACAGCGGATCAAGGATGGTCAAACCGACTTCATGAGCGTCAATCTCAGCAAGCCCCTTTGCGCGGATAATCTCTTCGACCTCCTGAGCGAGCTTAGCAAGATCGTCCTCCCCTACCGGGCGTCCTTGGCAGGCTTTGCGCACACCGTTGATAATCTTCTCGCGGTTAAACGGTTCAGTGACACCCGAACGTTTAATCACCGCGACCGACGTGGTTTCAACCGTGGTAAAGCGGCGTCCGCACTCGGTGCATTGACGACGACGACGAATCGCAGCGCCGTCTTCGGTGGTGCGGGAATCAACCACGCGTGAGTCGCTATGGCGGCAGTAAGGGCAAAACACTAAAGAGTTTCCTTAGAACAATTGATGTGTCTGTGTCCCTATTCTAACGATTTCGCGCAGTAATTGCTTCTCCGTGGGCAGGAAGGTCTTCAGCCTGCGATAGGGCAACGATGTCTTCCCCAATCTCAGCCAACGCGTCTTGGCTATATTCAATGAGTTGCACGATTTTCATGAAAGTGGTGGTGTTGAGACCGGATGCGAAGGCAGCTGTTCCGGCAGTGGGTAGCACGTGGTTTGATCCGGCAGCGTAATCCCCCAATGGCACAGGCGAGTACGGTCCAATGAAGATAGCCCCGGCGTTTCGAATTTCTGAAGCCACATGGGCCGCGTTACGCGTATGAATCTCAAGGTGTTCGGCGGCGTAGGCATTCGCCACCTGAATAGAGTGCTCTATGGAATCAGTCAGGATAATCCCGGACTGCTCCCCCTGCAATGCTGTTTGGACGCGTTCAGCGTGCTTGGTAACACTCACTTGTTTGTTGATTTCTTCTCGGACGTTCTTTGCCGTATCTTCTGAGTGCGTGATCAGCACAGACCCAGCGTGTGGGTCGTGTTCCGCCTGAGAAATCAGGTCAGCAGCCACGTAGACCGGATTTGCTTCTTCATCAGCAATAACCGCAATCTCAGTGGTGCCGGCCTGACCGTCTATACCCACTGTGCCCTGGAGAGCTCGTTTGGCAAGCGCTACAAAAATATTGCCCGGTCCGGTAATGGTATCGACGCTCTCAAGGTGCTCGCCGGCGTCGTCGATTCCATACGCCATCGCGGCCAACGCTTGAGCACCACCAATAGCCCACACTTCGGTAATGCCCAAAAGTCCAGCCGCTCCCAAAATAGTAGGATGCGGCAGTCCCCCAAACTCTTTCTGAGGAGGGGTGCACAAAACGATGGATTCTACACCGGCAGCCTGGGCAGGAACCGTGTTCATAACCACCGATGAGGGGTACACCGCCAGACCACCGGGAACATACAGTCCGACGCGTCGAACCGGCGTCCAACGATTCACCAGATAAGCGCCGGGGGCAACCTCAATACGAGCGTCTTCGGGACGCTGCACTGCCGCAAATGCTCGAGTGCGCTCAATAGCTGTCTCCAGTCCGCGGCGGACCTCGGGATCAAGCTGAGCAACCGCGTCATCGATAGCCTGCTGAGGAACACGCAATGTCCCCTGTTCTACACCATCAAATCGAGTGGACAATTCACGCAGATATTCAGCCCCACGCTCACGCACTGTAGAGATAATCTCATTCACCGTATGCTGAGCGCTTCCCACAAATTCAGCGGTCTGACGGGGCACAAGTGAGCGCAACTCGCTATAGCTGTGCTGTGTTCCGCGCAGATTGATGGTACGAAGGTTAACGTGTGATAACTGCTGATTGCTCATGCAGATAGTGTAGCCGCAAGTGTTTGGCTAAACGACTGCCAGTTTCACAAAGTGAAAAAGCTAAACAGCTCGCTGAGGCTCATCTTCACGGCTAAACTAAGCCTAACCAATGAGGCTTATTCATAAGGGATCAACCACACCCCACCCCACCAAAAGACAACGGCCCCACCAATGGCAAAATAAGAGGACTAAATCGCCAGAAATAACCTCAAGCCATACCGGAGAGACCGTTGCCCAACCAGCGTATAACCGGGCTCACCAGCGAACAATTCGCCACGCTGCTCACCGCCCTAAAAAACCACCTCACCTGGAATAAACCAGCCGAAAAAACCATACAAACTCACCCTGACTCAAGCACTCAAAATGACGCTCATCTACCATCGACACAACATCACCGCAGAACAGCGTTTCGCTCGCTCACTCACCTTCCAACGAGAAAATGAAATCACTATCTTGTTAGAGGAAGAAGACCTCAGCTACTCTCAAAGCAGCGCAAATCCTAGGACTTTCAAAAGGAAGAATCTCCCAAATCGTTGGTTCAGCACACACACGAAATAACACCACACCCAGCCAGCACAGAAAATAACCAACGCCATCACCCAAAAACAGGTTGCCCCACCACAGCGTGGGGCAACCACACACCTAGAGAAAGAAGCACCCACCGATGAACGGATCAGAATTCCACATCACCCGCCTCGCAACCGGGCTCTCAGGAGCAGACCTCGCCGCCCACACCGGCAAAAGCGCTCGCACCCTACGGCGGGTATGAGGCGCGCAAATTTGAGCCCGTTGAAGAATCATCACAGGCGTTAGAAGCAATCTTTCACAGCATCACCGATAAGCTCAAACCTCTGATGGAGCTGCGTGCAGGGTCAGCAACTAAAACATTTTGGCTCTACGACAGTACTGATGAACTCCACGCAGCTCACCCAGGCGAATATGATAACTGGAACCTCGATACCTATCGCGAATACCTCGCCCACGCCATCACTATTCTCGCCCTCAAAGGCATCTCCTACCGCATCTTGAACCCCAAAACCGACTCCTAAATAACAAATCAGTTGGAATCACACGCCAGAACTTAAGAAAATATAAAAGAAGTGGTGCATAGCTCTGCAGCTACGCACCACTTTTCAACGATTTATTCGCTCTTTTGGTTTTTCCAATAAATAACTGTCCAAATAACTGCAAAACCTAAAGGAGCTATCCAAGATGAGGGTAGTAACCAGGAATGAAAGTCCAAAAGGTTATGTGAAATAGTTAAACCCGTAATGATACGAGCAATTATAAGAACCCATAGGAAGTGAAAGAAAACTTTCCTTTTATTTACGGATGAAGAACTAACAGCATTCATTTAAACCCTTAAAGCTTTTCATGACAGCTGAGGGCCGCCCATCCTAACGTAACACCGATTCCGACAGGGCCGCCTAATGCTTTAGCTGCTGCAGGGCCGATAATACGAGCAACCGTTTTAGCAGTGAGTCACCAGTTCCATGCTCGGATTCCCTCTTTAAGGACATTGATTAGAGCGGGAGAAGCAGCAGCTGCAGGAATTCCGAGAGCATTCAGAGCCATGCAGGTTGCAAATTCTCCGGCACCGTTCGGCTGGACGCTATTTTTGGGTTTGAAGTGACCGCTTGCGCTAGTCGTTGGTACTGAAGGGCTAGAGCCTAGAAGATTGAAGGCATCGGCTAGCTGCTGCAGTTCTGCCGTTCTACTTTGTGCCCCGTCAGCCGCAAGATTTGAAGCATTGACAAAGAAACGTCCTGAAGAATCAGTTTGAACGTATCGAGTGAAGAGGATTTCCACATCTTTTTCAAGTTGCTTCATTTCCTCTGGGCTGAGCTCAGTTGAAGATGTCGATACGGTGGAAGTTGATGGGGTGGAAACAACAGTTGCGTGACTTGCTGGAGCCACAGAAAGAGTTAACAGGCAGGCAACAGATACGGTTGTAGCTTTGGATAAAAGCTTCATGGTTCGATCCTTACCAGAGAAGAATAAGTGAATAGCGCGCTAAATGAATTGTAACTTAAGTCACCTTCGCAAGTCTAGTAATAAATATACTTTCCTTTGAAAGGTTTTTAAACAATAAGAAACCTTTCTAAAAGGTCTTAGCTAAGGAGGATTATTCATAAGGGGCGACCAGCAGCCAAAAACACCAACCCCCGCACCACCGCAAACACCCGCCCATACAAGCCCAACGGTCGCCGGAAACCCGTGTGCAAAATACGCCAGGCCTTCACCTGAGCAATCACCCGCTCCACCACCGCCCGGCGTGAATTAATGAACCTGTTCACCGCCTTCACATCTGCAGGTGTCCA
>NZ_JAAXPV010000012.1 GCF_012396615.1 Rothia terrae
GCAACGGTTCTTCCGGTATGGCTTGAGGTTATTTGTAGTGATTTAATCCTCTTATTTTTGCCGCTGGTGGGGCCGTTGTCTAGTTGGTGGGGTGTGGGTGTGTTCCTACTTTTGAATAAGCCTCTTTAACTTGCGTGCTTAAAACTTTTGGGGTTATAGTTATTTCATTGTCAACTAAATTTGCACCCGCAAGGGTGTGTGCGAGACATGAATCGCTAGAGATGATTTCCTAGAAAAATCACTCGCGGTTCACTCAAGACGGGCTCGCGTCGGTGGTTGTGGTTCCCCCCGGCGCGGGCCTCTTCTCGTTTAAAGATCTAGTATCTGATTCTGCAACTACAATGTCTCCGAAACGTCCGACTAGGAAAAGCTGACTGCACCGTCTAAATCCCCCTCCGCACTTGCTCCCTTGAACCGTTATATTGAGGTTTCTCGTAAACTAGACTTGAAGATATTTTCCACTCACACCACAACGAGAAAGGAGCGGTAGTGCGCATTTCACGCATCTATAACAACAATGTCGCTCTGAGTACCGATTTTAAAGGTCAAGAAGTGGTTGTCATCGGACGCGGTCTCGCCTTCGGCAAACGCAAGGGCGATATGGTTGATCCCACCAAGGTGGAGCAGACTTTTGTGCCTGACAGTAGCACCACGAATGAGCGTCTGACCTGGTCGCTGGAGCAGATTCCTTCTGAGATTCTTTCGCTCGCCACTGAGCTTGAGCAAGAACTCATTAACAATCACGGCATCAAGATTTCTCACTCGTTCATTATTCCGCTGGCTGATCACATTAACTATGCGATTGTGCGCCAGCGTGAGGGTATTGAGGTGGATTATCCGCTGACGCTTGAGGTTTCGCAGCTCTACCCTAAAGAGGTTGAGTTTGGACGCCACGCGGTAGAGCTCGTGCGCGCGCGCTTGGGTGTGCAGTTAGCTGATAAAGAGGCTATCCCAATGGCGTTGCACCTGGTCAACTCGCAGTTTGCCTATGAAGACATGAGCCGCACTTACCGCATGACGGAGGTGTTCTCGCAGATTTTTGAGATTATCTCGACAGTGTACGGTCACGACGTTGATCAAAGCGCGATGAGCGTGGTGCGGTTTGTAACGCACCTGCGCTACCTGTTTGTGCGTGCCGACCAGAAGAGTCACGAAAAGCGTCACGGTGATGGCCCGTCCATGCCCATGGTGACAGAGGCAATTCAAACCGGTTATCCCAAGGCTTTTTCGTGCGCGCAAAAAGTACTTTTATTACTTGAGATGCATCTTGATCAGGAGCTCACCGATGATGAGCTCACCTACCTCGCTATTCACATTGCGCGCTTGGCGCGAGAGCTGTGGGACGACGATTCCACAGTAATTTCCCCGCAATCTATTTGACGCGTAAAACATTGCGGATGAGGGCAGAGAAATCCTCACTTTTCAACCCACCGTATCGGTAGGTGAAAGTTCCAAACTTGGCACGTTTTCCGCTTTTCACGTGCGATTTTATGTGCTGCACCTTCCTACAATGAAAGCTAGTAGCCCGCGCTTTTCGCGGGCAGTCTCGCACATTCATTGAATTTGAGAGGACCATTATGGTCACGATTATCGTGGCTGCCCATGGAGAATCCGCACCCGCGCTTCTCGCCACAGCACGCATGATTCTTGGCAACACTGAGAATGTTCACCCGGTGACTTTTGCACCCGGTGAGGGCCCCGAAGATCTCATCGAGAAGTACCGGGCCATCATGTCTTCTGCCGGCGATTCCACCGAGACCCTCATCTTGGTTGATCTCTTTGGCGGTAGCCCCTACAACGCAGCAGCTCGCGTAGCCGCTGAAGATTCATCGGTTGATGTTGTTTCTGGCGTCAACGTTCCCATGCTGATTGAAACCATCAGCGCCGCATCCCGAAAGAACGCGACTCTGGCGTCCTTGGTCAAAAAAGCTACGACCGCAGGCACTAAGGGCGTTCGTTCTTTCCAGGAAATCATGAACCCGCCCGCGCAGGATGCGAGCACCTCCGCAGCACAGCCGGCAGCGGCAAGCGCGGCAACCACCGCGCAGGGTTCAACGGCGCAGAGCTCAACTGCACAGAACGCGGCGGCTACCGGCAACAGCACCATGACCAACGTGTTCACCCGCATCGACTCCCGCCTGATTCACGGCCAGGTAGCGGGCAACTGGGCCAACTACATTGGCCCGCAGACCCTCATTGCAGCGTCCGATTCAGCAGCTAAAGACAAGATTCGCAAGACCCTTCTGCTGCAGGTTGCGCCCTCACACATCAAGACCAACGTGCTTGATATCGCGAAAACCGGCAGGGTCTTCAAGAACCCCAAGTACACCGGCATGAAAACCATGTTCGTTGTCGAAGGCCCGCAGGACGTCCTTCGTCTCATGGACGAAGGCGTGGAGGTCAAAGAGGTCAACGTTGGCGGTGTCACCTACCGCGACGGTTACGCGCAACTTTCTGAGGCTGTCTACGCCTCACCCGAAGACATCGAAGCCTACAAAGAGCTCGACGCGCGCGGCGTAAAAATGACCATCCAGCAGCTGCCCAACACCGGCCGCGAAGACATGATGAAAAAGCTTAAAGAGAAGGGTCTGATCTAAGTGAATCCCCTCGAATTTACCCTGGTAATTCTCGTTGCCTTGGTATGCGGCATGGCATCGGTGCTCGATGAGCGCCAGTTCCACCGCCCCATTATTGCCTGCACCCTCATGGGTCTGGTTTTGGGCGATCTGCAGACCGGCATTATTTTGGGCGGTAGCCTCGAACTCATTGCGCTGGGCTGGATGAACGTCGGCGCAGCAATGGCACCGGATGCAGCACTCGCATCCACCATCGCAACCATCGTTGTGATCGAAGGTCACCAGTCCATTGGTGAAGGCATCGCGTTGGCTGTTCCGCTGGCTGCGGCTGGTCAGGTTCTCACCATTTTTGTTCGCACCATTACGGTCTTCTTCCAGCACCAGGCTGACAGGTTCGCGCGCAACGCCAACTTTAGAGGCGTCGAAGCAATGCACATCCTGGGTCTGCTCCTGCAGGGTCTGCGCGTTGCTATTCCCACCGCCGCAGTTGCTGCAGTTGCAGGTACGCACATTGTTCAGACCTGGCTGGACGCTATCCCTGAAGTCATCACCTCAGGCCTGCAGGTAGCGGGCGGCTTCATCGTGGTGGTCGGTTACGCAATGGTCATCAACATGATGAAAGCAAAAGCACTCATGCCCTTCTTCTTCCTGGGCTTCGTACTGGCAGCGTTCATCCCCGATCTCAACCTCGTGGGCCTCGGCATCATCGGTGCCTGCCTGGCAGTGGTTTACGTACAGCTCAACCCCGCACTCCACGATTCCATTCAGGCACCCGCGCCCGTCACCGCTGGCGCAGGCAACGACCTCGACAACGAGCTTGAGTAGGAGGCTCCCATGACTACCCACAACGTTTCATCAGACCAGGTGGCATCATACGCAGCATCCGACACCGATGCTCGCACCGAGGCCAACCACAAGGCACCCGCACAGGACCTCACCCAGCGCGACTACCTCTCAACGTACTTCCGCTCCACCTTCCTGCTCGGCTCCTTCAACTTCGAACGCATGCAGGCAATCGGCTTTGCCGTCACCATGATCCCCGCGATCAAGCGTTTCTACACCACCAAAGAAGACCAGGCAGCCGCGCTCTCGCGTCACCTGGAATTCTTCAACACCCAGCCCTGGATCGCATCCCCCATTGCCGGTGTTACCGCCGCAATGGAACGCCAAAAGGCAGCCGGTGAAGACATTGACGATGCCGCCATCACCAACGTCAAAGTTGGTCTGATGGGCCCCATGGCAGGCGTTGGCGACCCCATCTTCTGGGGTACCGCACGCCCGGTTCTCGCCGCACTCGGCGCGTCCCTGGCGCTCAGCGGCAGCATCCTCGGCCCGTTGCTGTTCTTCTTTGGTCTGGGCATTCTGCGCTTTGCCACCCGCTGGTACGGCTTCAAGATCGGCTACCAAAAGGGTGTCGAAATCGTGTCTGAAGTTGGCGGCAATACTCTGCGTCGTCTCACTCAGATGGCGTCCATCGTTGGTTTGTTCGTCATGGGCTCGCTGGTGTCTAAATGGACATCCATCAACGTGCCCATGGAGCTCTCACGCTACACCGACCAAACCGGCAAAGAAGTCGTGACCACCGTCCAGTCAGTCCTCGACTCGTTGCTGCCGGGTATGCTCGCGCTGCTGCTGACCTTCCTGTGCATGTGGCTCCTTCGCAAGAAGGTCAACGCCATCTGGATCATCTTCGGCATGTTCATCATCGGCATCCTGGGCTACTGGGCAGGAATCCTCGCGCCGTAAGCAGAGTTGTTCCGCCTGGTAGAGATGCCGCCGCCAGCAGGCACACTACGTCGTCAGCTGGCATCGGGACTGGCGTGAATCGCATCGTGAGCGCCAGCGAACCATGCGAGAGGGACTGCTGACGACTGTGTGTCTGCTGGCAATAGCCCACCGCCCCGTAACCTGCCGGAGCTTCTCTTGCCCCGCACCTTTACGGCACCTAGTGTGTTGTTGAGATCAAGGACGCCGGTGCCCACTTCACCGGGCACCGGCGTCCGCTTTATCACCACCGATTTTTGGAGGGTTTTCACCATGAAAAAGCTCATGGCATTTGACGTTGACGGCACCCTGTTTGTGAACGGGGAAATCTCGCGTGAGAACGCGCAGGCTATCAAGCGTTGGCAGGATGCCGGCAATCTCGCGGTGTGCTCCACGGGCAAGAGCCTGTTCGCGGCGAAGAAGACCTTTGAGGGTAGCGGCATTGATTTTGATTTTTATGTGCTGTTCACGGGCGCGGTGGTGACTCGTGGCGATGAAGAGGTTCTCTTTGAGAAGTCGCTGCCCAAGGACGTGGTGGCTGAGGTTGTTGAGCGCCTGGTGCAGTATGACAATATTTCGGTGTTCGCCACCGATATTGATAGCGATTATGAGCTGCATAACCCGCTGGCGCAAAGCTCCCATATGCTGCTGAACTTTGTACCGCTGAAGGTTGAGGAATTGGCTGAGCGCGACATCATCGGCATCCCGATTCAGGTGGCTGATGACGCCCTGCGCGCCGACATTCACCGCTGGTTGACCGAGGAATACGCCGGCCAGTTAGATGCTCATCTCAACCAAGACTTCATCGATATTGTGCCCGCAAACTGCGACAAGTCCACCGGCCTGCGCTGGCTCGATGAAAACGTATTTGCCGGTGAGCAGATTGAAACCTACAGCATTGGGGATTCGTGGAACGACCTGCCCATGCACGCGTGGGCACAACATTCCGCGTCCTTCAACTACTCACCGCAGGACGTCAAGGACGCCACCGAGACCGTCGTGGAGCACTCCTGGGAGTACATTAACTCGGCGCTGGGCGAGTCCGGCGCGAAGGACGCGTAGGGCATGAGCGAGCGCCCTTCTTTCAAAGAAACCTTCGTGGCGGTTGGCCAGCGCACCCTTGATAAGGGTCGTCAGGACGAAGGCGTGTACATCGTTTCTGTGGCACCCATTGTGACTGCTCTGATGGTGATTGCGGCTCTGCTGTACGTCATTACGCACGGTTGGGGCACGCTCATTGCCCTGGTGTGCGCGCTGGTAGTGCTGTGGGGGCGCTGGGTTCTGCAGCGTCAGGCGTCCAAAGACTTTGCGGATATGCGCATGTCAGTGCAGGGTTTTAAGGCAACCGGCAAGGACAAGTACCTTGAGTTCATCAAGCTCCGCGGCGAGCAGATGCTGCGCGATAATAAGGCGCTGACGTCCAGTGCTAAGGCTGAGATAGGACGCCTGCTGGACTACGTGGAGCGCAAGCGCGGCGCGTAGCGTCCACCAACCCCTGGCGTTGCGCTCATCCGCTGGCACTTTAACACCTTGCGGTGAGCGAAACGCCAGGGGTTACTGCGCAACCTAAACCTCAACCACGTCCACGGTGACCTCAATGTTGCCGCGGGTTGCCTTTGAGTACGGGCAGATAGAGTGCGCTTTTTGGGCGAGCTTGCGCGCATCCACCATCAGCAGGTGCGGTACCGAAACCTCAAGGGCGACCTTTAACTCAAAGCCACCCTGATCATCGTTGCCAATGGTGACGCGCGCGCTCACCGAAGAATCCGAGACATCCACGCGCTCCTCGGATGCGACCAGCTTCAACGCGGAGTGAAAACAGGCGGCGTAGCCGAGTGCGAAGAACTGCTCGGGGTTGGCACCGTCACCGCCCTTACCGCCCATTTCGCGGGGCATGGCGAGGTCAAAATCCAAGGACCCGTCGGCTAGATGAGCACGTCCACTGCGGGCATCGCCGGTTGAGATAGCTTCGGTGGTGTACAGGGGTTTCATCTTCAGTCCTTTCATCTACACTTCTTTCTTTTCAGCCTAAAGAAGCCAGCTGAAAATATGGTGAACTTCGCGGTTTATGTCGTTGAATGACGCGACACCCCACCCACAAAATACTTTATAAAGAAAGTTTTTAGGGTGTAGAGTATGAGCCATAAGAAAAGCTCACACGAAAGGCTAAAAATCATGGAATTCGGCATTTTTACAGTCACCGATATCACCCGCGACCCCACTACCGGTAAGACCCCCACGGAGTACGAGCGCCAAAAAGCAATCGTCGAAATTGCAAAGAAGGCAGAAGAAGTTGGTCTGGACGTCTTTGCAGTCGGACAGCATCACAACCCGCCCTTTATCGCATCCTCACCCACCACCACGCTCGCCTACATCGCAGCGCAGACCAAGAAAATTCAGCTGAGCACCTCAACCACGCTCATCACCACCACCGACCCGGTGCGCATCGCTGAAGATTACGGCACGCTGCAGCATCTTACCGACGGGCGCATGGACCTCATGCTCGGACGCGGCAACACCGGCCCCGTCTACCCCTGGTTCGGTAAGGATATTCGCCAGGGTGTCAATCTCGCTATCGAGAACTACAACCTACTCTGGCGCCTGTGGCACGAGGAGCGCGTGAACTGGCAGGGCAATTTCCGCACACCCCTCAATGGTTTTACCGTCACACCGCAACCGCTGGATGAGGTTGCCCCTTTCGTGTGGCATGGCTCCATTCGCACCCCTGAAATCGCAGAGCAGGCAGCGTATTACGGTGATGGCTTCTTCCACAACAACATCTTTTGGAACAAAGAGCACACCGGTCAGATGATTGATCTCTACCGCGAGCGGTACGAGTACTACGGTCACGGCGCAACTGATCAAGCAATTGTTGGCTTGGGCGGTCAGGTGTTTATGCGTAAGAATTCGCAGGACGCGGTGCGTGAGTTCCGCCCCTACTTTGACAATGCGCCGGTCTACGGCGGTGGCCCTTCATTGGAGGATTTCACCTCGCAGACTCCGCTGACGGTGGGTTCGCCGCAGGAGGTTATCGAGAAAACCCTGTCGTTCCGCGACTACGCAGGTGATTACCAACGTCAGCTCTTCTTGATGGATCATGCTGGTCTGCCGTTGAAGACTGTTCTTGAACAGCTCGACTTGTTGGGCGAAGAGGTTGTGCCCGTGCTGCGTGAGGAGTTCGCTAAGCTCAAGCCGGCTCATGTGCCGGATGCGCCGACGCACGCGTCCTTGGTTGAACGCAAGAAAGCTGGTAAGGAGCCTGTACCCGGTGGTATTCGTGCCGCTGAGCTGGCAGAGCAGGCGCGTCAGGCTCAAAATCAGAGTTAACTAGACGCGTCGGACTTACTAAGCCGAACGGTTAAGAAAATTTTTTTGAAAATGGTGCTTCTGGGTAGCGCATTGCGCACCGAAAAAGCGCTGTTTTAACAGGAGAAAATCATGAAAACTCCACGTATTACCGTGGTGACGGCAGGGTTGTCAGAGCCGTCATCCACCGCTCTTTTAGGTGAGCAGCTGGCGGACGCAACGGTGCAGGCGCTAGGAAAAATGGGCGTCCAGCCTGAGGTTGAAACTATTAATGTGAGGTCTATTGCCACCGATATCACCAACCATTTTTTGACGGGTTTTCCCGCCGGAAAGCTTCCTGAGGCACTTGATAGCGTCTACGCATCGGATGCTCTGATTGTTGTGTCACCAACTTTCAAAGCGTCTTATACCGGGCTTTTCAAGTCTTTTTGGGATCTGGTGGAGGACGGTTCTCTGCAGGGCAAGGCTGTTCTACTGGCGGCAACCGGCGGCACGTCGCGTCATTCGCTGATGATTGATACCGCCATGCGCCCGCTGTTTACGTACCTTAAGGCGCAGGTTGCTCCGTCCGGTGTTTTTGCGGCGACTGACGATTTTGGGTCGGATGCTAATCTTCAATCGCGCATCGATAAAGCGACTGCTGAATTCGCGCAAATTATTGGCTGGTTAGGCGTTTTGCCAACCCACGATCGACCGCAACAGGCGTCACCAGGTGTTTATCCCACGTCCGCGACTGAAGCTATCGACGAGAGCGAGCGTGCGGCGGCAATCTCTGATGGCGCGCCCTCAGGCTCGGAATTTGATGATGCGGGCGGCGCTAATTCCGGCTCGTTCTTTGGCATTGCTAAAGAACGTAAAGCCCCGGGGTTGGAGCCGCTAAAAGTAATTCCTTTTGCGCAATTGTTGAACAATAATAAAGGCAATTAAAAATGAAATTCTCGGTTTTTATTTTAGGAACCGAGAATTTTTTATATTAATTTACGAGAACTATAAAAAATGGTTTATATTTAGCTACAACCACATAGGCTCACACATGACCCCGGAGGTTTTTAGAGGAACTATGGATGCATCATCAGCGCCCCCTGCCGACCGCGCAAACCTCTCTCTCTGGCAAAACTACACAGAGGTTAACGACTACCTCCAGCTAGTTACCGACAAGACTTTAAAACAGCAGGCAGGCATTCGCTTAGTTGATTTCAAAGTCCTCCAGATTCTCGTTGAGTCCCCCGAAGCTCAGGCAAGCCAAATGGTTCGCATGGGTCACCTTTCCCAGACGCTCAAGCTCTCCCCCTCGCGTCTGACCTACCAGATTAATTCACTCGCAAAATCAGGGTGGGTTGAAAAGGTAAGCGTTGATTCCGACCGTCGCGGTGCTGGCGTCAGCATCACCGATGCCGGACGCGAAATTTTTGAGACCGCACGGTCTATTCACAAGGCCACCCTGCACGATTTGGTGTGCGGCAACTTATCAAAGAGCGAGGTAGAGTTCCTCGGAGCTATCTATTCACGCATCTTTGATTCTATTGACACGCATTATCGCGAACGCTCGTACAACTAGAGCTAGTTAAACAAGTGGAGGCCGGTGCTTATGGGCACCGGCCTCCACCTTTAAAAAAATTTATTTTTGGGGGAAGATGCGTGAGTCTTCTGTGATGGTTCCGCGACGAGCCGCCGGAGTATCTGCCGCTGAGGTCTCACTGGATGCGGTGGCGTCAGAATTTTCTACACAGTGCTGAACAGGCACGCTACCGATGCCCTGTGCGCGATGAAGCTTCTCGCGGTTAGCGAGAACCACCAGCGACATAGCGTTGAGTCCCAGGCCGACCACAAAAACAATCCAGCCAATCACCATGTAGTGGATGCCAGAGAGTAAAGCCCCAACCAGCATCGCCGCAACGGATGCGAGGTATGCCGGTGAAAGTAAAAATTTAGTATTCATCGGTGAAAGGTCCTATGCGCGTACGCTAGCTGATTTTTTCTGACGAGATTTGAAGATGGAATTATCCTGCTCATCGGCATCTTCTGCGATGCTCACGATGGGCTGGCTTTCAGTGTCAGGTTCAGGATCTTCATCAAATGAAACCTCTTCACTCTGCGACAGTGCCTTGGGTTCGCGGTCTTCACGCAGGAAGGGCAGGGGTGCGCCCTTTGCCTGCTGGATGGAAACCACGGCAGAGAAGACGTTGAGTGCTAGTCCGGCGAGTAGCAGAATCCAGCCCAGCACTGTGATGAAAGTTGAGCTTGCACCGATCATAATTGCGCCAACGAAAATCACAGCGAGGGAAGTTAAAAATGCCGGTGAGAGTTCTTTGAAATCCATTGTTCCTTTATTTCACACGCGATGTGTCTACATAAAATCTTTATATGCCCAGTGCAGCATGTTTGAAAATGTGCTGATGAGCAATAGATTTTTAGTGTAGTGCATATTTCTGAGAACTTCTTGACTATTACCTGATACCTCAGGCAGTGAGCAGAAGCCCACAGTTTTCGCGGGTTTTTGAATGACGCATCGTGTCATAAACGATGCGGGCTACAACCGTCTTGCACACCGCGGCAATTAATTTTTATGCGCGCAAAGAGCTGTATTCACCGTCCAAACTCTTTTGCGCAGTGACAATATCCATCTGTTTGGTCAGCAAATTCTGCTCTTCGGTCATGGTTTCCTTCAAAGTAGGTTGCGACTTGGTGGCATCCAAAGCCACTCGGGACATGTTCATGGTCATGCCGGCGTCGCGTCCTTCTTCAAGCTGGATCATCATATCCAACTGGTTCAGCACCTTATGCACGGTTTCGTACTCGTAGTAGTTGCGCTGGTCAATGACTGCACTTTGCGCTGCCAGCAGGGAACGACGACGCACACGGTTGATTTTCTCTAGCTTCTCGTTTCGAAGCTCAATCGCCTGAGTGTCAGCTTCTTGCATTTTCTTGTAGCGAGTTGAAATTTGTTCCAAGAGCTTCTGTACGCGCTCAACTTCTTCAGGGTCGCTTGAGGCTGCAGATTCCTTCAGCGCCAGCAAAGATGCTTTCTGCGCAATAGCGAGCAGTTCTTTTTCTTCAGCCTCAGCGTGATTGCCCTGCACCCCTACGCCGAGCACTTTCACCAGCGTGGGCAGAGTGAGTCCGGGGAACACCATCGTAAAGAAGAGAACGGTCACCACCATAATGATGGCCTCCGCTCGCAATTCGCCCAGCGACAACGGCAGGGTGAGAGCGAGCACCAGCGTCACCAGTCCGCGCATACCCGACCACGTCATCACCAGCACCTCGGCAAAGGAGTGCGGGGTGGTCAGCTTCTCTTTGCGAAAACGCCCGATCAGCCAGATCAAGCTCATCCATATAAGGCGCGTCAAAATAGTCACCACCGAAATCAGAACGCCGGCGCTAACGGTTGCCCACAGGTCAATTTCGGTGTGGTACACAATTTCACCGGCTTGCAGACCAATCAGACCGAAAGCCAGTCCGGTGACCATAAGTTCAAGGACGCGCCAGAAGGCATTGTCGGTCAGGCGGTCTTCGGCGGTGAGATCACCAACGGAGCTACCTACCTGAATAGCGGCAATCACCACGGCAATAACGCCGGATGCGTGAAGCTCCTCAGCGAGGATATATACGGCAAAGGGAATAACGAGGGTGACGGTACTGCGTGCAACGGTATCATGCATCATACGACGAACCTTGCTACCGATCCAGCCGACAGCGAGACCGAGAAGCACAGCTACTACCGCACTGAAAATAAAGCTGGAGATCACAACACCGGCAGCAAGGTCCCTCTCACCTTCGACCGCTAAAATTGCGGCCTGAAAAAGAACGAGCGAGACAGCGTCGTTGAAGATACCTTCGGTCTGCAATTTACTGACGATGCGGCGGGGAATGCCAACGGGTTCAGCCACGGCTTCAACAGCCACGGGGTCCGGTGGTGCGATGGCGGCACCAACGGCAAGCGCTACAGCAAAGCCCATACTGGGAATCAGTGCCCAGGTAAAACCGGCAACAACAAAAGCCGAAACAGCGGTGAGGGCTATGGAGTACATCAGGATGCTTCGCCACTCACGACGCAATGAACTCCACGAGGTGCGGTGACCTATAGCCCAGAGAAGCGGCGGCAGAAAGATGGGAAGAAGAATTTCGGGTTCAATCTCAAGGCTAGGCAAACCGGGAACCACGATAATCAGCGTCGCCAATAATGTAAGCAGAACCGGCCACGGCAAATTGAAGCGGTCGCCCACTCCCACCATCAGAGCTGTTGCCAACAAAATCACCACAAGAATGATGAGATACTCCACGGTTCTGTGTTCCCCTCGCATTCCGGCACAAAAGCCGGCATTCTAAAAAGCTTTATTGAATTTTATCGTTATGATTTACCATTGCTTCTACAACAGCAGCGATAGAGTCTGACACCAGCTTTTCACCCTGCGTCTGGTCTTCAAAGCCCTTGGTCATAGCGCACAGGCTAAATGCTCCCGCATCCAAAATTGCCACACCCACGGTGTTGAGGTTCCACAGGTTGTCGGTATCAGGCAGCCAACCGTTTTTGCACAGAACATCTTGATCGTCCTGCCGGCTTTCTTTGAGTGCGCCTACGCCCCAGCTTTGCGATTCATCCTTTGCGTGCATGAGTTCGCGCAGGTAGTCGACGTCGTTGGGGTTGGCCCATTCCGCACCGTCATATACCGTACGGGCTATTTGCACCTGATCAACGGGGTTGGTTTCGTTACTACCCCAACCTTCACTGGATGAGGTATTAGTGACGCCCATTTTCTGATAGGTGCCATTAAGAAAGTCCGCGCGCTCAGTATTGGTGGTGCCCAGCATTCCAAAAAGCTGTGAGGTGGCGTCGTTGTCGCTTTGCTCGATGCTGGCTTTCATCGCCTGGTTTTGCTCATCGGTGAGCTGATCATTTTTTTCATGCTGAAAACGCATCACGGCGAGCGCAATGCTGACTTTTACGATGCTTGCCTCATAGCCGCGGTATTCAGGGTGGTATTGAAAGCCCTGGTTGGTGACGTGGTTGAAAGCGGCAACGGAGAGTTCATCGGCGCCGTAGGTTTGCGCGAGTTCATCGAGTTTTGAGGAGAGCACTTGCTCGGGGGTGAGCTGGTTTGCGGTTGCGTTTTTCTCTCGCCATGCACCTGCTGCCATGAGACCGGCGCCCAGCGCGAAGCCGCCTACCATGTGGCGGCGAGTGAACATGGGAACATTTACACCGGGTGCACGAGAAGTCATGATTTTAGTCTAAGGCACTAGTGTACGCGGAACGTATTTGTATCTCGCTGTGTGAATGAGCACCGTCTTAAAGCGCTATAGAGAAAGTTGCCCTGTGAGGAATACGTTTAGAGGAGCGGGCTTTTTTGTGTTTCGAAGTAGCGACGGTGGCACAGAATCGTTATACCTAGTGAGCACAGAGCAAAGTACAGTGCGCCCGAGAAAACATAGACGTAGGGCAGGCCACTGAGCACCAGCAAAGAGATAAGAAAAGCACCGGCCACCGACAGTACAAGTTGCAGGGGAACCAGCGGAAGGACGCGCGTCGCACTCGGGGCAAATACCTCGAATGTTTTCGCGAGTAGTCCCGCGAAAGCGTACCCAACGCCGAGTGAGAGCGCACCTACTAGGCCAATCACACCGCTCACCGCCCACGAAAAACCGGTGTAGACGGTGATGAGCGCACCGAAGATAAATCCGCTGACAAACCCGGTGAGCAGCACCATCATGAACGCTTTAAAACCGGGTGCGGGAATATCATTTTCGGGCTCAATCTCGCGATCCGGCTGGCGCATCTGGACACGCGCAAAGACGGGCACTTGCTGAAAAACAAGTACCCGCCGATTGGGTTGATCGTCGGTGTGAGGCGCGCGCACGCTCATTAGGCGCCACAACCACCTGAGCCGCAGGCACAGTTGCCACCGCATCCACCGCTGGTGGGTGCCACCTCGGGCAGTGCATAGCCGTGGGCGTGCATGAACTCCTTGTGCTCTGCTAAAAGATCGCGATCTTCAGCACCGAGAACTTTAAAACGTCCGTCGGTGATCATGGTCAAATCAGCCAGCACGAGAGTGCCATTTTCGGCCTCGCGGTCGGCAAGAACCAGTGCGTTAGCAATGTGAAGAGCTAGCGGTTGCAAGGACTGCAGGGTGTCGGCGCGTCCCTCACCCACAACGAGGGTGGCTCGGGGTGCCGCTACGCGAGTTGCTGCCAGGATGCGCAAGGCACGCATGGCGGGTAAAGAGCTGTGTCCTTCAAGCTGTAGGAAATCAACGGTAATGGTGTCTTTGGTGCCGGTTATCTGCGCGATATCAGCAGCAATGTCTTCGTTGGTGAGATCCGGCGCGATTTCTAGCACCTTGCCTTCAAAGCCTGAACCGTTACTGTAGAGGTTGCCCAGCTTCACCGTGTTCTGAAAGAAGCGGTAACGCAGTGAGGATGCGGCATCCACCATGGTAAAGGTTTGCGTCTCGGGTGCGGTGAGCATTTGTTCTAGCTCATCGCGGGTGGCGGGTTCTGCTGTGATGACTCGTTCGGCTAGTTCGGTGAAAGACATGGTTTCATTCTACGCCTCTCACTCTCACGGTTTTATAGTCTTACCGCCACAAGCGGCTGTGGGGCTAGTTAGCTGGTGAGCTTTCTGGCGGTGAGAATTTATTTCCTCTTTTGCTCGGATTTTCCACTGCCAGCCCCTCTCACGGTGAGAAGCTAGGCGTTGGGTGCGGTCTGCGTCCCCACTCCGCGTTTGCGCAACACCACACCGGCAGATGCGCCTGTCTCCGCGATACCGATTTCAACGGGGGTTGCTGCGGGTTCAGATCCGCAGACTCCTGCAGAACCGCATCCGCCGCATCCGCTACCCGGTGCTGAACCGCACGGTGTAGGACCTACCCGAGTTTCCTCGGCAAGATTCACCCCGTGGGCTTTCATAAATTCTTGGTGCTCGGCTACGAGGTCGCGTCCTTCAGCACCCAGTACTTCAAAGCCGCCGTCACGAATCATCATTAGATCTTCAAGAGCTGACTGTCCTTCTGAGGTCAGGTAGTCACCCAAAAAGAGCGAGTTCACCACGTGCAGCGCCAGCGGCTGCAGTGAGCGCAGGTGCATTTCGCGTCCACCCGCCATACGTAGCTCTTTTTCGGGCGCCACAAGACGAACCGCCGCCAGAATACGCAGGCATCGCATGGGCGTGAGTTCCCAAGTGCCTGCCAACGGTGTGCCGTCAAAGGGCATGAGGAAGTTGACGGGAATGGAGTCGCCTTCCAAGTTTTTGAGGGAGAAAATAGCATCCACCAGTTGCTCATCGCTCTCACCCATACCAACAATCAAACCGGAGCAGGCAGAGAGCCCAGCGTCCTGCGCTTTGTGCACGGTGTTCACGCGGTCTTCAAAACTGTGCGTGGTGCAGATGTCTTTGTAATGGTCTTCGCTGGTGTTGAGGTTGTGATTGTAGGCGTCAACGCCGGCATCTTTGAGGCGTTGTGCCTGTCCGTCTTTGAGAATGCCCATGCAGGCGCAGACTTCAATGTGAGGGTTCTCGTCTTTGAGTCCCTCCACCATTTTTGAAACTCTCTCAACATCGCGGTCGGTAGGGCCTTTACCCGATGCCACCATGCACACGCGCGATGCACCACCGGCAATGCCGTACTGTGCCTGCTTGATAGCTTCGTCCTGTTTGATCCAGGTGTATTTGAGAATGTCAGCTTCTGACCCCAGGCGTTGCGAGCAGTAGGTGCAATCTTCGGGGCACAGACCTGATTTCAGGTTGACGAGGTAGTTGACTTTGACTTTATTGCCAAAGAAGTGGCGGCGTAGTTGTGAGGCAGCGTTCACAATAGCGAAGGTTTGAGCGTCGGATGCGGTGAGTACGGCGAGCGCTTCGTCGCGGGTTGCCGGTTGACCTGCAAGAATGCGCTGGCCGAGTGTTGAGAAATCAATCATGCATCTATTGATAAACCATTTTTGAACACTGTTCAAATTATGACGCTTCAACCGTATTTACATTCACCGACTAGAATTATTGTTCGTGGCTTTATCTCGCGAGAAAATCTTAGACACCGCCTTCGCCCTGCTCACACAGTACGGCCTGGCGGATCTTTCGATGCGCCGCCTCGCATCCGAGCTCGAGGTAGCACCCGGTGCGCTCTACTATCACGTGAAGAATAAGCAGGAGCTCCTCACCCACCTCGCATCACGTATGCTTGCGCCCATTGAGTTTCCGCAGGACGCGTCCACCGCGGCAGCGCTCACCAGCGCGGCGGATCAGGTGTATCGCCAGCTAGCTGGAATCCGCGAAAGTGCAGAGGTTGTGCGTCTTGCCGTGGCACTGCATCCCGAGCGCTTAGAACTGCTCTCAGCACTCACCATCACCTGCCATAAGGCTCAGGTCCCACAGCTGGCTGCCAAAACACTTCTTCACTCCATGCTCAGCTTCATCGAAGAAGAACAAACCCGCGCAACATCCACCGGCACCGAGGCAGCAGCCCAACCACCCGCGTCCTACTGCGACGCAATATCAGCGGTTGCGCGAGGTTTCCTCGCAGCCTAGCCCTCCCCCTTTCACTCGCGCAGTAACCCGTGATAAACATCTAGACCTCTCAAAACCACGACGCCCTATATCGGACATACACTAGAGAACGGACTATTCACAGGCAGTAAAGGTTCTTGCATGACCATCACCGTTGAGGCACAGTGGGCGCACCAGCCCGACCACGCCGCGCACGTAGAGCGCGTCCGCACAGCTTTTATCGAAAAATACGGTGTGGAACCCGATGGTGTATGGTCAGCCCCAGGACGCTTGAACCTACTCGGTGAGTACATCGATTTTCTTGGCGGTTCCTGCATGCCTATGCCCCTGCCCTACCGCACCTATGTGGCGGGTAAGTTGCGCACCGACGGCGTGTTACGCGCGCAGTCCCTTCAGATGCCGCACGATGAACGCACCGTCGTTGTTCGCGATATCCGCCCGGGTACGCTCAAGGGCTGGTTCACCTACGTTGCCGGTGTGGCATGGTCCATGAACCAAGAAGAGAGCGAAGATATTACCCTTCCGGCATCTTTTGGTGCCGACCTCATGATTGATTCCACCGTTCCGGTAGGTGGCGGACTCTCGTCCTCTGCCGCCATCGAATGTTCAACAGCGCTCACCCTGCTAGATCTCTCGCATTCCTTGCGCGAGAACGCGGGTGCAGCACTGCCTTCCACTCTCACCGAAGACACCCACGATTTACGCGCCCGACTAGCTCAGGTCTGCATCCGCGCCGAAAACAAGGTCGCCGGCGCACAAACCGGCGGACTCGACCAAACCGCGTCCTTACGTTCCATTCCCGGTCAGGCATTAGTAGTGGACTTCCGCGATTTTTCTCTGCAACCGGTCGATGTAAATATTCAGGATGCGAACCTCAGCTGGCTGGTCATCAACACCAATACCCCGCACGAGCTTGCCGGTGGCGAGTTCGCCGCGCGTCGTCGCGCTACCGAGTGCGCAACGGACGCCCTCAACCTGGATTATCTGCGCAACGCCCTGCCCGACGATTTACGATGTGCGGGTCTTAGCGAGGCAGAAGCCAAGCACTGGCGTCTTTCGACCGTTGACGAACGCGCAAATACTGCGCTGAGTGCCATGGAAAAATTCACGCGGTGTACCGAGGTTCCGCGCGGTTGGATCCGCCACGCTTTTCACGATATGTGCCTGGTAGAGCGCGCCGCCTACGTTATTTCTCGCACCGGAGCAGACGGCATACAGGCATGGGAAGAGCTAGGCAGGCTCTTCACCGAGTCGTTCGTATCCATGCGCGATGAACTACAGGTTTCCCGCGAAGAAATCAATGTTGCCGTCGATACCTGTTTGGATGCCGGCGCGCTGGGTGCTCGCATCGTTGGCGGCGGTTTTGGTGGTGCAGTCATGGCGCTCATTGAGACCGATAAACTTGAGGACGCTGCAACCGCCGTTGCGCGCGCCTATGCTCAGCACGGGTACGCGGCGCCTGAGTTCTTGCCGATGTCGCCCGGAATCCCCGCGCAAAAAGACGCATAGTTTTTCAGGCATAAAAGAGCGGCTACATTCTTTGCAAAATGTAGCCGCTCTTTGAGGTAAGTAGCACAGTTTATGAGACGTGCACTACCGGACGCCTGTAGAGGTCAGGTTCGGCGCGGCGCAACACCTCGTGAGTGGTTGAGGCAATCTGCCCCTGACCAAAGAGCAGGAAGGCAAGGTAGTTCTTGATCGGCTTGCCTGCGGCCCAGTCGAGGTAGATATGCGGGACCTGCCCGGTGATGTCGCGAATTTCTATTGCCAGTGCGGCAATATTATTTGCTACCGATGCGCCCGAGACGCTGAGAATCTTAATACCGTCCATTTCTAGACCGTGAATGACGAGTTCAGCGTTGAACTTACTCGGATCCATCACGGCGATTTCGAGAAAGACCACGTTATCTTCATTGGCGATGTTGTGCGCCCAGTTTTCGCGTGCTCGTTTTTCGTAGTAGTCGGCGATGCTGAAGTTGTCGGGGCGGTGGGCAATCAGGTGGATCGGCTTATTGGAGCATGAACCGATGATGTCCAGCGACTTCTGATCGAAGTCCACGCTTTCAATGCGCAATTCGTAGGAACGCAGCGCACGGGAGATAAAGGAAAGCACCAGAACCGCCAGAATAAAGGCACTGGCGATGCGCAGACCGTCCGGTCGTTCAATCACGTTGGCAACGGTGGTGTAGAAGAATACCAGTGTCACTACAGCGTAAAAGATAACAGCGTAGGGCTGACGCTTGCGCTTGGCTGAAAGGGTAACGGCAACTGCCGCGCTACTCATGAGTACCAGAACACCCGTGGCGTAGGCGCCACCCTGGGCTTCAACGTCCGCTTTAAACAGCAGGGTAATCACAATTGCTACGGCACTGAAAATAAGCACGAGAGGACGCGCCGACTTGGTCCATTCCGGAGCCATACCAAAGCGCGGCAGGTAGCGGGGCACCAGGTTCAACAGACCTGACATGGCAGAGGCACCGGCAAACCACAGAATCAAAATGGTTGAGATGTCGTACGCCGTGCCCACGCCTTCACCCAGCAACGAGTGCGCCAGGTAAGCAAGCGCGCGTCCGTTTGCCTGCCCGCCGTGCTGAAATTCCTGCTGCGGAATAAGTGCGGTGGTCACGAACGATGAGCTCACCAGCATCAAGCTCATGGTAAAAGCAGCGACAGTTAGAAGCTTCTTGGTTCCCGCCACGCGGTGCTGGATGCGGTCGCTCATGGTTTCGCCGCGTCCGCGAATCTGAGGCATCACAACAACGCCGGTTTCAAAACCCGACATGCCTAGGGCGATTTTGGGAAAGACGAGAACGATAAGACCAATGGCCAGCCACGGGTTGGAGTGTTGCGCTGTCAGACCCTTCCACCAATCAATGCTCAGGGCAGGATGCGTGACGACCTCCCAGATTCCGGCAGCGATCACCACAGTATTTAGCGCAAGGAATACGACCACGAGAATCACAGCGACGTTGATGGTCTCGTCAAACCCTTTGAGGAAGACCGCGGTGAGTAGCAGCAAGAAGGCGAGAGTCACCCAAATATGGTTATGTTCCAGGACGCGCGGCATGAAGGGGTTCGCCTCAAGGTGGGCCGCCGCGTCCGCCGCCGACAGCGTCATGGTGATCATGAAGTCGGTAATGGTGAAGCCCAACAGAACAAGCACAAAGATCTTCGCTGACCAGCGAGAAAGCAGCTTTTCAAGAAGATTGATAGAACCTGCGCCGGCGGGAGATTCTGCGGCGATGCGTCGGTAAATCGGCAACGCGCCAAGCAGGGTAACAGCCACCAAAACCAGCGTTACCAGGGGTGAGAGAAGACCTGCGGCGAGCGCCGCAATAGCGGGCTGATAGCCCAGGGTTGAAAAGTAGTCCACACCTGAAAGGCACATGACTTTCCACCACGGATGCCCAGCCTCACCTGCGCCACGCTTACCGTGCGGACCCTGCAACTCACCCTTGAGCTGATCTTGTTGAGTGCCCATCAGCCAGGACTTCAGCGCTGTTTGGGCGCCCACAAAATGCTTAGAAGGCTCGGGGTCACTGTTGTGACTGCGGATAGAGCCTTTTCGCTTCAGCGAATTCATATGCGAGCCTTTCAGACTGCAAATACGACGATATGAAATTGTTGCGCACAGCGTGTGTAACTTGATGAATAGTACGCCCCGTTCACGATTTTTTGCACATTCTGGGTGAGAACACACCAGCATCATGTGCATCACACCCGCACACCGCCCCTGTTTGAGAGGCTAAAAGCCTACTCTGTTCGCTCCTGAAATAAATTAGAGGGTTGGCGGTTCACATCTTTTCAAAAGTTGCGTATGCTGATTATTAGATGACGTGCACCACAAGTAACCGTCATCGATGAATACCAGTAGCGAACACACCGTTGGCTACGCGAGGAAAGGAAGATAAGAATGGGTTTCGACATTAATGGCAAGGTAGAAGAAGGCCTGAACGCAGGTAAGGACGCTGCTAACGAGAAGGCTGGCAAGGACGTTGTCACCGACGAGCACGTTGACAAGGCTAACGACGCTATCAACAACAAGATTGATGGCTTCAAGAAGTAAGTCACTTCTTCTATAGTCGGCTTGAAGGCGGGAGTAGCCACACTGCTTCCGCCTTTTTGCTAACCACCTGCGGTGGTTAAAAAAATTTTCATGATTTTAGGGCGGAACAACCCGTCTTAAAGGTAGGTGTCCAACGGTGGAGACCTATTTCCTATGAGAGGAGCTGCCATGAGCGCAGAGAACACTTTCGATAAGTTGGCTGGTAAGGCTAAGGAAGCTGCTGGCAAGGCAACCGATAACGAGCGTTTGCAGGCTGAGGGTCAGACCGACCAGGCTCAGGCTGGCGTGAAGGAAAAGGTTGAGGACGCTAAGGGCGCAGTTGAGGGCATCAAGGATTCCTTCAACAAGTAATCTTTTACTTTTGATGTAAGGGGGCGGGTATTCACCGGTAGGTGGGTGCCCGCCCCTTTTTGTTGCTCTATAGCTGTCGGTAACTGGCAGGTGGCGGTGTTTCTCATTTCGCTGGTTACTGTCTCACTTTTGAATATGCACTCAGCGTTATAGGCTAAAAGTAGTTTGTTTTCGTTGAAAGGATTTACTGATGGAAAACCGTCCTCAGGGCACTCAGGCTGATGCTCTCAAAGCTATTGAAGATGGTGGCGTCGTGATTTATTGGCGTCCCGGTTGCCCGTTCTGCCAGGCTCTCGATGAGGGTCTGGGCGAGGTTGGCGACCGCGCGACCTGGGTGAACGTCTGGGAGGACGCGGACGCGTCCGAGTTCGTGAAAAGCGTGAATGACGGCAACGAGGTTGTGCCCACTGTGACCACTTCAGAGAAGTCATTCGTAGCGTCATCGTCGAAGGCACCGAAGATCGTTGCGCTGGCTATTGAAAAGAGCGGTAAGTAAATGACTGCTGAATTCAAGGGCCGTCCGGCTCTCAACCGCGACACCACCGTCTGCATCTCACTCTCAGGCCGTCCGTCTAACCACGGCATCAAGTTCCACAACTACCTGTACGAGAAGTTCGGTTTGGACTTTCTCTACAAGGCGATGACCACCACCGATATTAAGGCGGCTATCGGCGGCGTGCGCGCCCTCGGTATTCGCGGCTGCTCGGTGTCTATGCCCTTCAAGCAGGACGTTATTCCGCTCATGGACGAGATGGATCATTCAGCATCCGTTATTGGCGCGGTCAACACCATTGTGAACACTGACGGCTACCTGCACGCTTACAACACCGACGTCATCGCGGTGGCATCACTTTTGCAGTCGCACGCCGTTGATAATTCCCTACCCTTCGTGTTGCAGGGTTCAGGCGGCATGGCGCGCGCTGTTGCCGGCGCTTTCTACGACGCCGGTTTCAAGCAGGGCACCATTATTGCCCGCAATGAGAAGGCAGGACGCGAGCTGGCTGACAAGTACGGTTACGCGTGGGTTTCATCGGTGAATGAGGCATCCGCGCCGATTATTGTGAACGTAACCCCGATTGGTATGGAGGGCGCACCCGAAGCTGACGCGCTGTCCTTCCCGCAGGCGTCCATCGACACAGCGACCGTGGTCTTTGACGTGGTAGCGATGCCCGTTGAGACTCCTCTGATTCGCGCGGCGCGCGCGGCGGGTAAAGAGGTCATCACCGGTGGCGAGGTCATTGCCCTGCAGGCAGCAGAGCAATTCCGCCTCTACACCGGCGTTGAGGTTTCAGCCGCCGACGTTGAAGAGGCAGAGGCGCAGGCTAACTAGCTCTCGCGTCCCTTAAACGAACGTCTCCCCCGCTCTCGTGATGAGGGCGGGGGAGATTTTTGCATTTTAGGGCAAGATGCCCCTACGTCGTAGAGTATGAAGAGCACTTCACTTCTCGCACAAAGGAACATCATGCACGCGGATGCGATTATTGTCAGCGGTGAGCATACTGCCGACAAAACCAATAGCAAGCGGAATCAGAATGAACGCCGCAAGCGTGAAAATACTTTTGATGCCGGAGGGTTTAGCGCTAGACATATGGGCAACCTTTGGTGGGGAGAATATCTGGTGCATCGCAGAATCCCATGATGAAGTGTCTTCATTTCAGGATTTCGTGCACAGAAACGCTTGTTTTTAAATTTTTGAGAATACTCCTGCCATTTTTTCATATTTCTTGGGAAAAATAGCAAGCCTGGTAAAGAAATCAACGTATGCAGCAACAGGAATTTTTGCTCTCTTAGCACTTGCAGGTTGCGGCGCCAACAACGCGCAGTCCCCTACACCTGAGACTTCTACGGTTACCGTAACGGCCGAGGCCTCCGACAGCTCAGCGTCTTCGCAGTCACCCTCAGAGTCGGCGTCGTCCACTGCAGCATCTTCATCTGAGCAAGATGTTCTCTCGGCAATCGACGCGGTGCGCCAGGCTCACCCCGATGCACAGATTACGTCTATCGGCGGCGATGAAGGTTCTGGCCACTGGGAAGTTAGAGCGCTAGAAGGCAACCAAAAACTTGATTTTCACGTCTCGGGCAACGATGTTCACACCCAGGAGTCAGAGTCCAAAAATGACGGCAATGATGATATTCAGGACGCCTCAGCAGCAACAGTTGATATCAAGGACGCTATTTCCACCGCCCAGAACGAGAAATCGGGCGATGTAGTAAGCGTGAACCTTGACCGCCTGGAAGGTAACAACAACCAGCTGGTGTGGGAGGTTTCTTTCCGCGGTAGCGGCGATGGAAACACTGTTTTTGTCGATGCAGCTAACGGCGAGATTATCACCTTCTAAAGTTCGGCAAAGAGATTTATTGATCAGGACATAAGCACCCAACGCAAGCACAGCGGCGGCAAATAATCCTTCTCGTTTCGGTTCGCTCACAGGAGTGGCTCACGCTAGATCCAACTAGTTTGCCGTTCACTGTGCTGACCTGGGGCATTCTTTCCAGAACTCAGCAAGAATAACCAAGGACGCGGGCACTCGAGTGCCTGCGTCCTTTTGTGTGTGCGGGAGTAGGTGGATAACTCGCGTGAGCGAGTAAAAATTTTTGAAATTACAGAAAATCCACACCCTGCTCTTAAAGGTTTTCCACAGGTGGGGATAAATCTGGGGATATTGCTTACATCCCTGTAATTTAAGGGAACTTTAAAGCGCGAAAAGCCCGATTTCGCGCTATCCACAGGGTTGTTAACACCTGTGGAATTACATCTTTGTAGTTATCAACAGCTGTGGACAACCCCTGTGGATAGTGTAATTACACGAATTTTTAAACAACTTTCCGTGGATTTGCGTTGTAAAAATAGGCTTTCACAGCGCAAATCCACGGAAAGTGAGGTGTGCAGTTTTATCGACGGCGCGCATCCTTAGAAGTCATCTGCAAAAGGTAGGCAACGATAGCACCCGCGATCAGCCCTCCCAGGTGTCCTTGCCACGAAATACCGGAGACAAAGAGACCAAAGGCGAAATTCACCGCAATAAGGCTCACAATTGACCGGGTCTCGCCACCGTGCAGCTTATTCACCACAAAATACGCGGCAAACAGGCCGAAGATACCGCCGGATGCGCCCACCACCCAGGTGCCAGGAGCGAGCAACATAACAGCCACCGAGCCACCAATAATGGAGAGCAGATAGGTGATGAGGTACTTCCATTTGCCCATGATGGGTTCGAGTGCTTGCCCGAACATCCACAGGGTAAACATATTCATGCCCACGTGGGCAATATTGCTTTGGGAATGTACAAATCCAGCGGTGAGCATACGCCACCATTCACCGGTGTAAGAAACGTACATGGAGTTATACGCTAAAGCATTAATAACGGCTTGACCAGGCAAAATTACCTGTAGGGCATATATGGCCACCGTCAGAGCAATCAACACAATAGTCACGGGATAGTTAGCCCACGCCCCACCGCGGGCTTTCTTCTGCTCGCGTCGATAATCTTTGCCGGTAGCTGTGCGGTAACAGTCAGCGCAAATCATTCCCACCTCAAGCGGAATCTGGCACTGACCGCACGCAGGTCGGTTGCAACGTCCGCACCGCGCATAGCTGACGTTTTCAGGGTGACGTGCGCACACCGGAAACTGTTGCGGCTGCTCATACGATCCGTAGCGCGCAGGCTGAGGACGCGCAGAGGCATCCTGACCAAAAGAGTTCTTGTCATCACGCGGTGAGGGGTAAGGGGTACTCACTGTTCAACCTTAAAAATAAAAAGTTATAAAAATGCCCGCGCACCTTATCGCGGGCACGCGGGTATTTAGAGTCTTAGCTCAGACTTAGATTAGAGCTTCTCAATGTCGATTGATGAGATAACAACGTCTTCAACGGGGCGATCCATTGCGCCGGTTGTTACACCTTCAATAGCGTCTACAACCTTCTTGGAGTTCTCATCTGCTACCTCACCGAAGATGGTGTGGCGGCCGTTGAGCCAAGGGGTTTCAACGGTGGTGATGAAGAACTGTGAGCCATTGGTGCCGGGGCCAGCGTTAGCCATTGCCAGCAGGTAGGGCTTGTTGAAGGAGAGTTCGGGGTGAATCTCATCCTTGAACTGGTAGCCGGGGCCACCAATGCCCTGACCCAAGGGGTCGCCACCCTGAATCATGAAGTCCTTGATGATGCGGTGGAAGATGACGTCCTTGTACAGGGGGCCGTTCTGGGGCTCGCCGGTACGGGGGTGACGCCATTCCTTTGAACCGTCTGAGAGACCAATGAAGTTCTCTACGGTTTCAGGTGCGTGGTTGCCAAAGAGGTTTACGACAATGTCGCCCTGATTGGTATGAATAGTTGCTTTAGCTGTTGCAGTCATACTTTTATTTTCTCACGGGCGCATGGTGCGCGCCACCTCGCAGAGCGTACCTTATGCAGGTAGCGAAATAGTCACCCTACTTGTTTTTGGCCTCTGACGGTGCAAATTCAAGGTTTATCACGGCACAATAAAAACTTCCGCGATGAGTGAAACCGTAGATTTTTACGGTGAGTTCTTAGCCTTTTTAAGGGTTTAGAACGTAAGCTGATATATAAACATAACTGTTGAGTACGGTTTACCGCGCACACAAGGCACGGTCAAAGCTCTCAACGCTATTGGAGGTAAACATGGCATTCGGTAAAGACCGCAAGGTTAAGAAGGCTACCAAGGCTGCCGATAAGGCTTTCGCGAAGGCGCAGAAGGCTACCGGCAAGAAGGCTGATAAGTACGCAAAGTTGGCTGAAAAGAACACCAAGAAGGCTCACAAGCTTTCAGGTAAGAAGGTTAACGCTTTCCAGAAGGCTGCTAACAAGCAGGGTAAGCAGGCTCAGAAGTCATTCCAGGCTGCTGCTAAGGACGGCTCAAAGAAGCTTCACGATGTTCAGGAAACTCTCGTAGAGAAGATTCAGGAGCAGATCGAGAACGCAACTCCCGTCGTTGAAAGCGCAGTTTCAGATGCACGCGTTAAGGCTGCTGGTGTAGCTGCTGTTGTTGCTGACAAGCTGGCTGACGCTGAGGTTTCACCCCAGGTTGAGGCTGTTGCTACCAAGGTAACCGGCGACAAGAAGGCTCTGAAGAAGGCTCAGAAGCACGCTGTTAAGGCGGCTAAGCAGTACTCAAAGCAGCAGAAGAAGGCTTCAAAGAAGGGCCGCAAGGGTCTGCTCGCTCTCGGCCTGGTTGGTTCAGCAGCTGCTGCGGGCTACTCAGCGTACAAGGCTTCACGCCCCGTTGAGGATCCTTGGAAGACTCCCGCTGTTGTGGAGCCCAAGGTTGAGACCGTAACCGTTGTTGAGAAGGACGTTCACGGTAAGGACGTTCCCGCAACCGTTGATACCGTCAAGACTGTTGACCCCAAGGTTGACGGCCAGAACCCCACCGCATAAGTAGGGTTTAGCTTTTAGAAGGCGTCCCGCTGGGCACACCGTAAAAGGGTGCTCAGCGGGACGCTTTTGTTTTCGGGATGTGCGACCATGCGGGCGTCCGGTGGTACGGGGATTTCAGCCTCCTGCATTAGCCTCCGGCGGTGCGGACATCCGGCCCCCTTCCCTAGCCTCCGGCAAGTCTGGCGTCTAGCGGTTCGCAAAATAGCTGCCCAGAGGTTTCGTATCCGCCCGTTCGCCCGTTCCCCGCAGGTGACCACGTTTTTCTCACAGTGACCACAAAATTCTCAAAAATCGCCCCAAAATAGCCTGTTTTTGAGAGTTTTGTGGTCGCAACGAAACGAATCTGGTCACATCTGTCAGAAAGCGAGGACGCTGGCTATGCCCCCCCCCGCACAGTCGTATGAGGTCGGCGTTCCACTGAAGACCTGATCCAAGAAGGTCATGCCCGCAGGCATGGTCCCCAGCGCACCACCGGCATGGGTAGGCGTAGTAGCGGCATAGAAGGAAACCTGGGAGCCTGCACGACAGTAGGACGCGGAGAGCTGACGGTTGCTTCGGTGCGGGATAACATCGTCCGTGATCGAGCTGGTAATGAGCACTGGGACGTCGGGGTGGCGCCCTTCTTCGCCCAGGCTACTTTCACGAAGCGCCGAGTGAAGGTAAACATCCAGACCGCTGAGCTGTTTGAGGGTCAGCCCTGAGAGCGTCCACACCGAGGTGTCTCGCACGCCGCCAAAGCGGGAAATCGCGTCGAAAGTGCAGGTTTCATTGCGCACTTGATCGATAACTGCAAGCCCTTCTGCAAGGTGACCACGAAACCGTCAAAATACCACCCAAAAACCGGGCAAGATGACGTTTACGTGGTCACAACGAAACACCTCAGGTCACCACTGAGAGATATCAGGTCACACCCCACAGCCACAAGCCCCACCCCACACGGGTTAAACAAAAAGAAGCCCAGTTCGCAATGAACTGGGCTTCTTCACTAAAATTAGCTCGGCGATGACCTACTCTCCCACACCCTTCCGAGTGCAGTACCATCGGCTCAAAGAGGCTTAGCTTCCGGGTTCGGGATGGGACCGGGCGTTTCCCTCTTGATATAATCACCGAAACGTGGAGGCGAGGGGACTCGAACCCCTAACCCCCTGCTTGCAAAGCAGGTGCGCTACCAATTGCGCCACGCCCCCGTGGTGTATTATCAGCTTACACCACTCATTTTGAAAACCGCAACTTGAAAAAGCATGATGCGCACCACATTAGCCAGAGTATGCACTTGCCCCCTCTTGATTAGAGTAAAGATACCTGTCAACAGAGCTACCAACATCAGAGGCAGCGCCCACATAGACATCAAACGAAAAGTCTTGCCCAAACGTTGCCTGTAGCTGCTCCTGAAGAGCTAGCATTTTCTCTTGAGACGCCACTTTGCCTTGATCTTTATTCGGATCCAGGTACACATCGACGCGAATTTTTTCAGGGTTATAGGATTGCGGTGATGCGTCCTCGTAGTAGCTAACTTCTACGTAATCCAAGTTTTCTTGCCAGTCATACGCCGTCAATAAATCAGCGGTCTGAATAAAGCTCTCCACCTGTTCTTGCCCCACGCCAGAGAGCTTCACCGTCGCAATATCTCCACCGGGTTGTTCGACAAGATAGGACGCCTCGGCAGAAACACCCGCAATTCCTTCTCCTACAGGCAGACTAGCTACCTGGCGAGCAGCGTCCTGTGCCTCAGTTTTTCCAACGGTATCGTCTTTACTATTCGATCCACCGCGGTGAACTTTTACACTCACTACGCCTTCAGCACTTAGCTGTCCAACATAGGAGTAATCAGAACGTATAGCATCGACTAAAGCTTTCCACGCCACCGGACTCAAGTCAGCGACTTTATCTTGGTCAAGTGTAATTTCAGAACCTGCACTCGAATACAACACCAGAGTCTGAACTCCAGGCGCTGTAGCAAGCTTTTTCATCTGCTCAGCAAATCCTTCAGGATGTTCAGATGCCACTGCACTAGGCTGAGCAGTAACTCGCCAGGCGTCATCTGTTGCCACGCGATTTTGAGAAGTTTCCGTAACGGTCAGCTCATCAAAAAGCGTACGATCAACCAGCTTTTCGAATCCCTCAGGAGCGTCATGAAAGTTAATGGGATCAGCCGCAGCAGCCGACTCTCTCACCTCAACCTGACGCTGAATCTCAGCATCATATTCAGCGTGCATTCGCTTCTGCTTTACCTCTTTTGCCGCGCAACTACCCAAAACTATAGCCAATACTAAAAGCAAAGAAAGCAGAAAGATTCTGCCGGTGGTAAACCATGAACGCCACGTCTTACGGACGGGCTTCTCAGACGTTGGGCCTTCAAAAATCTCAGACATTCTCGCCTCGCACATACCGCACTTGCATTGCACCCTCAGTGTATCGAACACACATTCACCAGCACACAAAAAGATGCCCGCCACACGAGGTGGCGGGCATCTTCTCCTTGATAGGAAAGTACGTGACTACTTTTCCTCAACACCGGCGGTGCGCTCTGCAGCGTCAGCGCCGGTAGTCTGTGCGTCCTCAACAACGATGTACTCGCTGCCTTCGGACGGATCTTCACCGGTGAGGTGGTGCGAAGAAATCTTCAGTCCGTTTGCACCCAGAATCTGGGCAACTCGCGAAATGTCTTCGGGAGTCGGAACCTGATCAACAACCTTACGGATGTATTCGTTGATGCGGTTATCACTTACATATTCTTCGCCGCGTGCCTCACGCGATTTCATCAGCCGACGAACAACTTCTTCAAGCTGCGCGTCGTTAAGGTTATGACGCAAAACTGCCATCACTGCCGCTCGGTCTTTAAGCGGGACATCCTGCGGATAGCCCATGTTCAACCAGTCGATTACGCGGACCACAACATTTTTGTCTGGCATCTTTGCCCCCTTCTTCTCGTAGGTTTTATTTAACCCTACTTACCAGCCAGACCAAAAAGGTTAAATCCGGTGATGTGAAGAATGAAGTCTTTTGCAATCCACAAAATGCCGATAATGATGACGACAAAGATGATCGCGAAGATGATGTAACCGACCGCTTTGGCAAGAGCCGAGGGGCCTTCGATTTCAACAAGTCGACCGTCTGCGGTGTACTCGGTGGTGCCAGCCAGCATACGCATACCCAGTGCGTAGAGTGCAGGTAAACCAGCACCAAAAAAGAGACCTGCCAGAAGAACGGGAATAATCTTTCCGATGATGTCGACGATATTCATGGGTTAGACCTCAGCTTTCTTAGACCCTGCAGTAGCTGACGCAGTTGCAGATGCAATACCTGAGTAAGCACCGCCTGTTGATGATGCAGCAGGCGCTCCCCATTCATCGTTGACGTTTGAGGGATCAATCGGTTCCTTACGTGAGTGCAAGAACATCCAGGTGCAGAAACCAACGAGGACGAGGAATACGACGAGTTCACCCAACCATTCACTGCCGGTCCATACGTTGAGGTAGTGACCAACAAACCAAGTTGCAGCACCTACCGCGCCCGACGCGGGCAGGGTGATGAGCCATGCGATAACCATGCGTCCCATAACGCCCCAGCGCACCTCAGCGCCCTTACGACCGAGGCCTGAGCCAATGATTGAGCCGGTTGCCACGTGAGTGGTTGACAGTGCCATGCCGAAGTGTGATGAGGTCAGGATAATTGCGGCGGATGCCCCTTCAGCGGCCATACCCTGCGGTGAGTCAATCTCTACGAGCCCCTTACCGAGGGTGCGAATGATACGCCAACCGCCAATGTAGGTGCCGAGCGCAATAGCTAATGCACAAGCCAGACGTACCCAGAACGGAATATCAGCATTGGGGTCAATTTCATTAGCAGCAACGAGCGCCAAGAAGATAACGCCCATGGTTTTCTGCGCATCGTTGGTGCCGTGCGCCAAAGAAACGAGGGACGCGGTAGCTACCTGGCCGTAACGGAAGTTTGAACGTTTCTTATCATCGGATACAGGCTGAGCCAAGCGGTATACAAACCAAGTACCAACAGTTGCCACCACCGCAGCAATAAAGGGAGCCGCAACCGCAGGAACGACAACTTTAGAAAGGACGCCCGCCCATAGCACACCGTCGGTGCCCAGCGACGCCATTGTTGCACCAATCAAGCCACCAAACAGCGCGTGAGATGAAGAAGAGGGCAGACCCAGAAGCCAGGTCAGAACGTTCCAGAGAATCGCACCTACAAGGCCGGTGAACACGATGAGCATCAAGCCGGTATCATCACCGGCATTATCGAGATTCACGATGCCCTTGCCGACGGTCTTTGCAACCTCAATAGACAAGAATGCGCCCACGAGGTTAAGAATTGCAGATAAAGCAACCGCGGTCTTAGGTTTTAAAGCTTTAGTCGCAATGGAAGTCGCCATTGCGTTCGCGGTGTCGTGAAAGCCGTTCGTAAAGTCGAACGCCAGTGCAGTGAGCACCACGATTACGAGAATGATGAGTTCAGTAGTCACACATCGATTATGTAATGACCACACGCAATATAAAAGCAGGTAAAAATTACATGGTTTTTAGATGAAAAACCCAAAAACACACAGTGAAAACCACACCGAAATATTTTATATTTGAATGAATTTCGCGAAATCTCCCGCAAAAAACCTAGTCTCGAGCGAGAAAAACCTTACAAAGAAACCACTCTTAAAAGTTGTTTTATTTTGGGTTTTTAAAAGAGCGAACAAAACCTCACAGGGGTGCACCTCAACGTTAATAACCGTTAACCTACTGTTCATTTTAAAACCTATAGATACCCGTTACCCTGTCCACCGGGTAGCCTACGAATATCACAACACGGCTGACATCAAATGCGAAGATGCCTCAGATACCGCTCCGGCAAATCAAGAAAACGTCTCCAATGATCTAAAACTTCAAGTTCATCTATCTCAGCGTTTCTTAGCCCCCACTGACCAATTTCTAGAATATGAGCGCGCTCCATCTGCATCAAAAGCGGAGAGTGCGTACACATCACTACTTGCCCACCATCAGCACAGTGTGAATTGATTAAAGAAATAAGCTTCAGCTGCCCCTCGAAACTCAGCCCGGACTCCGGCTCATCTAAAATCCACAGACCGCCACGAGCTGAAGCAGCTATCAACATATCAAGCACTGATTCTCCATGTGACTGCTTTACGTATCGCCTTGCAATTTCAGATCCAATACGCACCCGAAAATCTACTAACGAATGAACAGCCTCTGCGCGAAAGAACAGGCCACCGCGAGCACTAGATGCGCCCCGCACAAGCTCCAGTTGTTGCGCTAAGAGATTTTCACCCTCAATACCCTCACGCTGATCCCAGGACGTGCCACCCTCAGCAGGTAGCCCATAGGCAACAGCTAAAGCTTCCGCCAGAACAGACTTACCGGCACCGTTCTCACCCACCATAATCGTCAGCGGAGAGAAATCCACTCCTTGCAAGAGCGCCTGGATGCTGGGCACGGTGAACGGCCACTGGGCAGGGTTCACTTTGGCGTCAGGAGCAGCGTGTACAGAGCGAAGAACCAGTGTCGATATAGCCATACACTCAGTCTATCTATCCCGCTAACGGAGCGGCGGCGTCCGTGTGAGTAAGTCACCCCAACCTTCTAAACCAAACACCAGAACATCCTTACCACGGAAACTTGCAGTTTTGGGGCTTAAACCTCAGGCATAAGCACCAAAACTGCAACTTTTGCCCTATAGGATGGAAATACACGTGTCCACCAATACCCCGACCACCCCTGAGCAAGGTTAAAACAAAAGAAGCCCAGTTCTCAATGAACTGGGCTTCTTCACTAAAATTAGCTCGGCGATGACCTACTCTCCCACACCCTTCCGAGTGCAGTACCATCGGCTCAAAGAGGCTTAGCTTCCGGGTTCGGGATGGGACCGGGCGTTTCCCTCTTGATATAATCACCGAAACGTGGAGGCGAGGGGACTCGAACCCCTAACCCCCTGCTTGCAAAGCAGGTGCGCTACCAATTGCGCCACGCCCCCGTATCGGAGTATTTCCGCTATTTTATTTTACAGAATCAGTTGATTCAGACCAATTAGCCTTAGCTTCCTGGTTTTCCTTGACTTGACGAGCCGCAATAAAACTTGCTGTTCCTGCGATCAGTAACACCGCAAATTTTTTCATCGCGTTCCTTTCTTAGTCAAAGGAGTGGGCGTACCAGGACTTGAACCTGGGACCTCTTCGTTATCAGCGAAGCGCTCTAACCGCCTGAGCTATACGCCCTCCTTGTTCCTCAGAACGAAATACAACTTTACACAGGTTTGCGGCGCCTGCCAAATCGAAAAGCGGTGTTATACCTCACACCTTTCCGAAAAGGCTTTTTACACCGCCCACAAGCAGCTCCACGGCCGCTTTTTACCGGCATTCCACCGCCACCACCCCCGTTCTAGAGAGCAAAAACCCGCGTCCTTACACACTGGTAAGGACGCGGGTTTTGACGCGAGAAAAACCGCAGGTTAGTCGTCGGTGAGGGTTACACCAATGCCACCAACAAGCTTTGCAGCCACGTTGTACAGCATCGCAGCAATCACACCGAGCAAGGTAAAGAGCACGACGTTAATCACCGAAAGAATGGTGGAGAACAACGCAACCTGACCCAGGGTCAGAACCTGTTGAACCTCAACCGAATTACCGGTAGTACCCAGCATGGTAATCAGCTCGTTAATGCCATCGAACGCACCGGTTGCCTGCATAACCAGCCACAGAATGACCGATGAAACAACGGTAACAATGCCCAAAGCAACTGAGAGCAAGAAAATCAGCTTAGCGACTGACCACGTATCAACCTTGGCAACAACCAGGCGAGCGCGACGCACCTTAGAACGCGGCGCCGGACGCACGAGGGGCTTACGGCTTGCATTGCCCTTCGCCTGCGGACGGACCGCACCCTTACGGGTTGCAGGAGCGCTCTTAGGCGCTGAAGCATTAGTGCTCACTAGTTACCTCCGTGCTGTGAAGAATCAGCCGCAACTGCGGTATTTTCATCGGATTGATTCTCTAACGGTACTTCATTTTTTTCTTCAGAACTTTCTTCTGAAGTGTTTTCTTCAGCACCGTCTTCAATTTCTTTCTCAAGCTGACGGTCGTGGTTGCGAGCTACACCCACAATTTGGTCGCCCTTACCGGGCTTTGCGAAGATAACGCCCATGGTGTCGCGTCCCTTAGCCGGAACTTCAGCAACAGAGGTTCGAACCACCTTGCCGCTTTGCATGACAACCAGGATTTCGTCGTCTTCACCCACAATGAGACCGCCCACAAGGTCACCGCGATCCTCAGCAAGTTTCGCGACCTTGATACCCAAGCCGCCGCGTCCTTGGACTCGGTACTGGCTAACCTGGGTTCGCTTAGCGTAACCGCCTTCAGTCACAACAAACACAAATGATTCATCGGTGACGACGCTTGCATTCAGCAGTTCATCGTCATCGCGGAACTTCATGCCAGTCACACCGGAGGTAGCGCGACCCATCGGACGCAATGCCTCGTCAGTTGCGGTGAAGCGCAACGACTGGCCCTTGCGAGAAATCAGCATCAGATCATCTTCAGCGGAGGCCAGCATAGCCGCCACCAACTCATCATTTTCACGCAGGTTAATAGCGATAACACCGGCAGTACGGTTGGTGTCGTAGTCAGACAGGCGAGTCTTCTTAATCAGACCGTTCTTGGTAGCCAGCACCAGGTAAGGCGCGTCCTCATAGGACTTCAACTCCATTACCTGAGCAATAACTTCACCGGGCTGGAAGGCCATCAGGTTAGCGATATGCTGGCCCTTCGCATCGCGACCAGCTTCCATGAGCTCATACCCCTTGGCGCGGTACACACGACCAAGGTTAGTGAAGAACAGAATCCAGCTGTGAGTGGTCGTCACAAAGAACTGCTGAACCACATCGTCGCCACGCAACGACGCACCCTTAATGCCCTTACCACCGCGATGCTGCGAACGGTACTGATCGGAGCGAGTGCGCTTGACGTAGCCGCCGCGCGTAATCGTCACGACAACCTCTTCCTCAGGGATGAGGTCCTCCATCGACATATCACCGTCGTAACCCATGAGAATCTTGGTGCGACGATCATCACCGTAGCGGTTGACAATATCGCCCAGTTCCTCAGAAATAATCTGACGCTGGCGCTCCTCAGACGCGATAATCGCGTTGTACTCATCGATCATGCGCATCAGCTCAGCATGACGATCCTGAATCTTCTGACGCTCCAGAGCTGCCAAACGACGCAGCTGCATATTCAGAATTGCCTGAGCCTGAGCCTCATCAATATCCAGAAGCTGCATCAGACCGGTGCGAGCTTCATCGGGAGTGGACGAGCGGCGGATCAGGGCAATAACCTCATCGAGCGCATCCAGCGCCTTCAGCAGGCCGCGCAAAATATGCGCTTCTTCTTCAGCCTGCTTGAGGCGGTACTTGGTGCGGCGAACGATAACTTCCATCTGGTGGTTGACCCAGTGGCGAATGAAAGCATCCAGCGACAGAGTACGAGGCACACCGTCCACGATCGCGAGCATATTCGCTGAGAAGTTCTCCTGCAAAGAGGTGTGCTTGTAAAGGTTATTCAGAACAACCTTCGCCACAGCATCGCGCTTGAGCACAATCACCAGGCGCTGACCGGTACGGCCAGAGGTCTCATCGCGAAGATCCGCAATACCGGTAATCTTGCCGTCCTTGACCAGCTCAGCGATCTTAATTGCCAAGTTATCCGGGTTCGCCTGGTAGGGGAGCTCAGTCACTACGAGGCAGGTGCGGCCCTTGATTTCTTCAACATTGACCACCGCGCGCATGGTGATAGAACCACGACCGGTGCGGTAAGCATCCTCAATACCCTTATGACCCAAGATGGTTGCACCGGTGGGGAAGTCGGGGCCTTTAATGCGCTGAATCAGAGCCTCAAGCAACTCTTCATCGGTAGCATCGGGGTTCTGCAAGAACCACTCAACACCATCAGCCACTTCACGTAGGTTATGCGGCGGAATGTTGGTCGCCATACCCACAGCAATACCCGACGAGCCGTTAACCAGCAGGTTAGGGATACGGGCAGGCAGGACGGTGGGTTCCTGCGACTTGCCATCGTAGTTATCCTGAAAATCAACGGTGTCTTCGTTGATATCGCGCACCATCTCAAGCGCAATAGGAGCCATCTTGGTCTCGGTGTAACGAGGAGCCGCAGCGCCATCGTTACCCGGTGAACCGAAGTTACCCTGACCAAGAGCCAGCGGATAACGCATAATCCAGTTCTGAATCAGGCGCACCAGGGTGTCATAAATAGCGGAGTCACCGTGCGGGTGGTACTGACCCATAACATCGCCAACTACGCGAGCACACTTGTTGAAAGAGCGCTCGGGACGGTAGCCACCGTCATACATCGCGTAAATGACGCGGCGGTGCACAGGCTTTAGGCCGTCGCGGACGTCCGGCAACGCGCGTCCAACGATAACCGCCATCGCGTAGTCAAGGTAGGAGCGCTGCATCTCGCCCTGCAGGTCAACCTGCTCGACGCGTCCAGCGACCACTGCGCCTTCTTCGTTAACGACGACGCCCTCTACCGGTTCCGGTGAGCTGTTCTGAGTTTCATCGCTCATGATTTCAATTCCTTACGTTTCTAATTCTTCGATCTCTAATATTCCTTATCGGCTATATAGCCGGTTTTTCACACGAAAAACCCTTAGATATCAAGGAATCGAATGTCCTTTGCGTTCTGCTGAATAAACTCACGACGAGCCTCAACGTCTTCGCCCATCAGAACGGAGAAAATCTGGTCGGCCGCCGCAGCGTCGGTCATTGTCACCTGCAGAAGAGTGCGTTTCTCAGGATCCATGGTGGTTTCCCACAGTTCCGAGTAGTCCATCTCGCCCAGACCCTTGTAGCGCTGAATACCGTTATCCTTCGGCAAGCGCCAGCCCTTAGCCTGACCCGCGGCGAGCGCCTCATCGCGCTGAGCGTCAGTGAAGACGTAGTCGTGAGGAGCGTTTGACCACTTGAGGCGGTAGAGCGGCGGCTGAGCCAAGTAAACATAGCCGGCTTCAATGAGCGGACGCATGAAACGGAAGAGCAGGGTTAGCAGCAAGGTAGTGATGTGCTGACCGTCGACATCCGCGTCCGCCATCAAAATCACCTTGTGGTAGCGTGCCTTCTCGATATCGAAGTCATCACCAATGCCGGTACCGAAAGCGGTAATCATGGACTGAATCTCGGAGTTGGACAGCGCACGATCCAGGCGAGCGCGTTCAACGTTGAGGATCTTACCGCGCAGGGGCAAAATCGCCTGGGTTACGGGGTCGCGCCCCTGCACAGCTGAACCACCTGCAGAGTCACCCTCTACCATAAAGATTTCTGAAATCGCGGGTTCTTTGGATGAGCAGTCTTTGAGCTTACCGGGCATGAAGCCGGTTTCCATGAGACCCTTACGACGCGTGGTCTCGCGAGCCTTACGAGCAGCTACACGAGCCTGCGCTGCGGTGATCGCGCGGCGAATAATTTCTTTCGCGGTGCCGGGATTACGCTCAAACCAGTCGCCCAGGTGATCCATCAGGGCACGCTGGACGAACGCCTTGGCTTCTGAGTTACCCAGCTTGGTCTTGGTCTGACCCTCGAACTGCGGCTCAGAAATCTTTACTGAGACTACTGCGGTCAGGCCCTCACGAACGTCCTCACCGGTGAGGTTATCGTCCTTATCACGCAACAACTTGTGCTCGCGCGCATAGCGGTTGACCAGGGTAGTCAGTGCAGTGCGGAAGCCTTCTTCGTGAGTCCCGCCCTCGTGAGTGTTGATGGTATTCGCATAGGTGTGAACAGACTCTTTGTACGATGAGGTCCACTGCATAGCAACCTCAAGGTTCATCACACGCTCGGTGTCTTCACCTTCAAAGTCAATAACGTCTTCGTTGACCACGGTGAGGTTCTTAGATTCGTTCAAGAACTTTACGTAGTCCAACAGACCGTTTTCGTAGAGATAAGTAACGGTCTTGAGCCCCTCGGAGCTTGCACCCACCTGGTTCAGCGGCAGTTCCTTCTTGGTCTCATCATCACCGGCGACCTCATCAGCCTCGAACTGCTCACGCTCGTCGGTCAACGCAATGGTCAAACCCTTATTCAAGAATGCCATCTGCTGGAAGCGCGCACGTAGCGTCTCAAAATCGAACTCTACAGTCTCAAAAATTGAAGGATCCGGGTAGAAAATCTGAGTAGTACCGGTTTCATCGGTAACCTCACCGCGGGTCAGCTCCTGGTCAGTATGACCGCCGTCCTTGAAGGAAATGTTCCAAGCGTAACCCTGACGGCGAACCTCGGTCAGAACGCGAGTAGACAGCGCGTTCACCACAGAAATACCGACACCGTGCAGACCACCGGAGACAGCATAACCGCCACCGCCGAACTTACCACCGGCGTGCAGAATCGTCATAACGACCTCAACAGTGGGCTTATGTTCCGTGGGGTGTTCGTCAACGGGAATACCGCGGCCGTTATCTTTGACGCGTACTGCGCCGTCCTTCTGGATTACAACATCAATGCGATCCGCGTAACCGGCGAGCGCCTCGTCAACAGAGTTATCAACGACCTCGTAAACTAGGTGGTGCAGACCGCGCTCAGTAGTTGAGCCGATGTACATACCCGGACGCTTACGAACAGCTTCGAGGCCTTCGAGGACGGTAATGTCGCTCGCGCCATATTCGCGGGGAGTTTCTTCAGTTGCCACTACTTTTAGGCTCCTTGGTTTTACAGGTGACGCGCGGGAAAGATGCGGGTGCACTGAGCAAGCTACCGAGCGCACGGGCTCTCACGCATCGCGTTTCAAGGAGCTGAGAGAAAAGGCGCTGTCGGGGGCTAGCTGGGCACGCACATAGTGCGCGTTATTACCTCTAATTCTACCGGAAAAACGCCTAAATATGGGGGGTTTGAGAGTTCTTATTGATGCTCAAAAGCGTTTAAAAGCTGTTTTTAGCGTCTCGACCCCTCAAGCTGTAGGACTCTATCTCTTCTTACTCCAACGCACCAGAAGCGATTTTTCGTGAAATTTTCAGTTTTCTCCCAGCGCGAGGCACTTTCCGTGGATTTGCGTTCTAAAAAATAGATTTTTACAGCGCAAATCCACGGAAAGTGAGGGGATACCCTACCCGTATGTATCGCGAGGCCCGCGCATCCCCGGGGCGACGCGTCGTCCGCGCTTCCACGACGGCGTATTCGGCCCGTTCACTTGAATTTTCTGCACGACGCCGGCGCCCAGCTCACGCTCAAACATTTTGAGGATTTCATTGGTCATCATGCGCAGGTTCACCGCCTGCGGGGTAGTCTCACATTGAATAATGACTGTGCTGTCGGTGTAGCTCACCGGACGCGCATAAGACGCCACGTGCGCACCCACCAGCTCATCCCAGCGCGCCAGCACGCTAGAAACCGCCACAGGTTCCTTCCACCCACGACTCTGAATCATTTTCTCCATGAGATCGCTCAGCGGTTTAGGATCGCGAGCGCTCTTTCCCGGCCCTGTATAACCGCCCAAGGTCCGCGGATCAACCGAATGGTACCGGCGTTTTTTACGCTTAGACCCCGGCTCCGCGCTCATGACTTCACCGAAATCACGCGTTAGCTTCTTCGCGGCGTTGCCCTGCAAGCGTCCTTCACCGCGAGATGCAGCCCCCGCACGCATCCTGTTCAGCAAAGCAGCAGGTGCGTTCACCTCATCTTCAAAACGATGCGGGTCTGCCGCCGGCTGGTCGAAGACGTCCTCGTACACGGTTAGGCACCCGGCTGACGGTAGGTGGGACGGGCTTCAGTAGCAGGCAGGGTGAGTTTGGATGCGTCCACTGCCTCAGCGGTTGCAGGGCTAACCTTCACCAGGTGCATTCCCTGCCGCAAAGCATCCGGAATATCAGTGTGTACAGCGCACGTCACCAGCACCTGCTCGGCGCTCGCAACGATCTCACCGAGGCGCGCTCGCCGCGCGGTATCGAGCTCAGCAAACACATCGTCGAGAAGCAAAATGGGCGAGGCCCCCTCAGAGCTATCATCCTCAAGGTGCACATACCAGGACGCCAAACGCAACGCGAGCGCATAAGACCAAGTCTCACCGTGCGAGGCAAACCCCTTAGCCGGAATACCGCCCAGTTCAAGCACCAAATCATCTCGGTGCGGCCCTACCAGCGTGACCGCGCGATCCAATTCATCGCCCTGTTTCTCGTCAAAAGCGCGCATCATCGCAGAACGAATATCGTCCACGCTCATCAGCGCGGCCTTACCCAGCACCTGCGCAGAAATTGAGGGGAACACCGTTGAATCGTAGGTAAACGTCAGCTGTTTAGCACCATCGGTCAGCTGATCATATGCCCGTTGCAGTTGGGGAAGCATCAACGCTAACACCCGAAAACGAGCCTGCAACACGTGCGCTCCCGCCAGCGAAAGCTGTTCATTCCAAATACGTAATGTATTCAGGTCGGTATCATCAGTACGACGCCCGCGCATCGACTTGAGCAAAGAATTACGCTGCCGCATAATACGCTCGTAATCGCTCACATACGCACTGACTGATGGGCGCAATGCCACCGCTAAATCATCAATAAACTTACGACGATTCGACGGATCGCCCTTAATCAGTTGCAAATCCTCGGGCGAAAACAGCACCGTGTGATTGATGCCCAGTGCCTCTCGCGCTCGCACCGGCGCAGCCCTGTTAATGCGCACGCGGTTAGACTTTCCCGGCGCAATTTCAAGCTCCATAATGGTCTGTTGCCCGCCACGCACGACGCGAGTACGCACGTAAGCCCGATCCGTACCCACATGCACCAGGGGAGCATCATTACTGACACGATGCGAACTCAGATTTGCCGAATAGTCGAGAGCCTCCAAGATGTTGGTTTTACCCACACCGTTAGAGCCCAAGAACACCGTCACACCCGGCGTCAGCGGCAAATTAAGCAAAGGGTACGTGCGAAAGTTCATCAACGAAATATGGTCGATGTACATACGCTCGTACCCCTTGGCTAGAGAAATGTAAAAGATTGAAGGCTCATACCGCTAGCAGACACGTCGTCGCCAGCAGTCCCTCTCGCGGTCTCGCACTGGGCGCTCGCCAGCGATTCACGCCAGCCCCGATGCCAGCTGGCGACAGGACGTGCCTGCTACCGTCGAAAACCAGTGCAGCGTGGGACAAGAGCCTTTACTTACTGGTTAGGCAGACGCACCGGCATCAGCAGGTAGCGGTAGTCCTTGGAGTCCTCGCCCAGTGGCTCGCTCTGCGCTGAGAGCACAGCGGGCTTCGGGGGAGTGGTGAAGGAGAAACGCACGTATTCTGAACCGAAGGCGTTGAGACCTTCCAACAGGTAGGCGGGGTTGAAGGCTACGGTGATGTCTTCACCTGAAAGCTGAGCATGAATCTGCTCGGTTGCCTGCGCGTCCTCGCCGGTGCCCGCGTCCAAGGTGAGCTGGCTCTGAGTAAATGCCAAGCGGACGGGGGTGTTGCGCTCTGCTACGAGAGAGACGCGACGAACTGCTTCGATGAGCTCTGAGGTGCGTACAACTGCGTGAATCGGGGTGTTCTCGGGGAACAGCGCACGAATCTTGGGGTACTCGCCGTCAACGAGCAGGCTGGTGGTGCGTCGTGAACCTGATTCAAAGCCGATGAGTTCGTGAGCATCTGATAGGGCGATGTTCATGTCGCCTGCGCTGCCCAGGGTCTTAGCGACTTCGCTCATGGTCTTTGCTTTAACCAAAACTGCGGTTGAGATATCTGAGGATGCCGGTGCCCAGGTCATTTCGCGCATTGCGAGACGGTAGCGGTCGGTAGCGAGCAAAGTGATTTTGTCGCCTTCGATTTCCATACGGACGCCGGTCAGAATAGGCAGGGTGTCATCTTTGGATGCTGCCACGGTGACCTGTGAGACGGCTTTAGCGAACTCGTGACCGTCAACGCTACCTGAGACTGCCGGCAGAGCAGGGAGTTCGGGGTAGTCGGTGACAGGCATTGCAGCGAGGTTAAACTTTGATGATCCGCAGGTGAGGTGAACCTTTGAATCTACGACCTCGAACTCTACTGACTTACCAGCAGGAAGAGACTTTGAGATATCAGCTAGGAGACGACCCGAGACAAGGGTGGTTCCTTCGGTTTCTACATCGGCTTCGATGTTGAGTTTTGCGCTGGTCTCGTAGTCGAAGCTTGCGATAGAGACAGAGCCGTTTTCAGCTTTGATAAGCAGACCTGACAGAACAGGTACGGGGGGACGAGGTGACAGTGAACGAGCAGTCCAGCTAACAGCTTCTGCTAACACATCACGTTCAACAATAAATTTCACGCCGATTACCCCTTAAAACTGAAAAATCTAGGCATTTGAGAAAACTGAGCGTTAAGAATCTGGCTCAGCACTCTAGCTTACCCGATGCAGTAGGACGCGGGGAGGGGATTTGCCTGTGAGGAAGAGCTGAGATTTTTTGTAATTACGAAAGTTCAGGAAGGAAGCTTGGAGAAATTGGAAGAATCTGTAATTACAAGTTTGGTAGCTGTTTGAGGGGCGCACGCGAGCAAAAAACGCTCAGGAATTTGTTATTTGGCTTTTCTTCTTTAAAGAATCGTAGTGTTAATAACCCCTGTGGAATCTGTGGAAAAACCGCTTATGCCCTGTAATTACAAGGATTTAGGGTGTTGATAGAATGTGGAGTAATTCGCTTGATGCTGTGCGTGCACTGTGAATGAATATTTATACAAATAGGGAAGTCCACACCATTTGTATAACTATTCACTTAACGTCCACATTAATACAGTCCCACCGCACAAGTTATCCACAGGGGTATTTTGCTACTTAGCGGTGCGCTGTTCCTGCTTAATCTTGTTGGTCAAATCAGTGACCTGGTTGAAAATAGCCCTGCGTTCCGCCATTAGCGTGCGAATCTTGCGGTCAGCGTGCATCACCGTGGTGTGGTCGCGTCCGCCCAATTCTTGCCCGATGCGAGGCAGCGACATATCAGTGAGTTCACGCAGCAAATACATGGCGATCTGGCGTGCTGTCACCAGCGTGCGAGTACGCGACTTCGACTGCAGCTCATCCAATGTCACGTCAAAGTAGGTAGCCGTAGCAGTGAGCACCTGTGATGCCGTGATTTCAGAGGCGCCATCGTCCGTAATCAAATCTTTAAGCACCAGCTCCGCCAGCGCACGATCAACGCCCTGCTTGTTCAAGGACGCAAATGCCGTCACGCGAATCAACGCGCCCTCAAGCTCACGAATGTTGGTGGAGATATGAGATGCGATGTACTCCATGACGTCATCAGGTACATCCAGGTTCTCGTTCTGTGCCTTCTTGCGCAAAATAGCGATGCGAGTTTCAAGTTCGGGCGGCTGCACATCGGTAATCAGACCCCACTCAAAGCGCGAGCGCATGCGCTCAGCAAACCCCGTCAATTGCTTAGGAGGCATATCTGAAGTGATAACCACCTGCTTCTGGTGGTTGTGCAGGGCATTGAAGGTATGGAAGAACTCTTCTTGGGTGTGTTCTTTACCTGCCAAGAACTGAATATCGTCAATGAGCAACATATCGACGTTGCGGTAAATCTGCTTGAACGATGAGCCTTCATCATCGCGAATTGAGTTGATGAAGTCGTTGGTGAACTCTTCGGAGTTCACGTAGCGCACGCGCAGGTTGGGGTAGAGATGCTTGGCGTAGTGCCCAATAGCGTGCAACAGGTGGGTTTTACCCAGGCCGGAATCGCCATATATGAACAGCGGGTTATATGCCATGGCGGGTGTTTCTGAGACAGCGAAAGCCGCTGCGTGTGCGAAACGATTGGACTGGCCAATCACAAAAGTATCGAAGGTATACTTGGGGTTCAGTCGAGCCGATGATTCCCAGCTAGTAGCTTCCCCTGCAACGGGGCTGTTAGCAATAATTTCCGATTCGGCTATAAGTTCATCTGCTGAGGCGTGATCAGCAACAGCCCTATCTGCAAGTGGCTTTTCGGCCTCCGGGGGAGTGGGCACATCCAGTGCAGAGGAATCAGCCAATGGAGTTTGCGCTGCGAAGTTAGGCGTGGACTGGCTGAGTTCAGCCTCAAGGTCTTTCACCGAAGGCATGGAACGCTCGATGCGTTCGGGCTCTGCCGGGGTTTCAACGGTGGGCGCGGATGCGGCTTCCCCCTCCGCAGGAGCAGGTTCGACAGGAGCTACAGGAGCTGCGGTTTCTGCCGATAAACCGGTGTCGATGACAAAAGCTTCAGAGATGCCCGCACCAAAAGCCTCTTCTAAAGCTGCTTTAAAGGCGTCCTTGATGTGGGTCTGAAAAACTTCGCGGGTGAGTTCGTTGGGCACAGCAACAAGTAGAACGTTGCCCATGTGCGCCTGAGGCTGAGCAAGACCGACAAAGGCCTTCCAACGCTGACCGAGCGCGGGATTTGAGCGCAACAGGCTAATCGCGTGCGCCCACCGCTGCTTTAAGTCATCGCTCAGCTGATCAACCACGTGGTGCTCCTTAGAAAATCAAGAAATTTATGAGAGAAGAAAATTCCTCATCCACCGAATATCCACAGGAGTTATACACAGGGTGGAAAACTTGTGATTTAACTGCTGGTTGCCGGTGGAAAATAGGGCGTAGACCCCGAAAGTATCACAGAAATTGTAATTTACACATGTTGAAAACAACTCTGTGGATAACTTCTTCTCAGCATACGTGAAATTACAAATATCCACACCTGTGCACAGGTGAATACGCACAATCTGTGATTAAAATTCAAGGCGTCATTACTTGACCCCACTACCAAAAATCTTCTAGAGTTGTCCAGTCGTATGTGTACTGGACTGCACCCATTTTCGAACGGGTGCAAGCGGCCGTAGATCCGGACGAAACCGTACATAGCAAGAGAATTGCGCGAGATTAGAAGCTTCTTCACCGAAAAAGCTTTCAACCTGCGCGTGAACAAACGAAAGACACAATAATGTCAAAGCGTACTTTCCAGCCGAACAACCGTCGCCGCGCTAAGAAGCACGGTTTCCGCCTTCGTATGCGCACCCGTGCGGGTCGCGCAATCTTGGCTAACCGTCGCTCAAAGGGCCGTGCAAAGGTCTCAGCATAAGCGATAGCCTGATTCGGCATTCGTCAGTAGTGAAGCCCTCCTCACAATAAGTGTCGAGGGCTTTACTGTTATCTACACTCCAGGAGAAACCATGCTTTCAGCGGCTCACCGTATGCGAAATGGTGCCCAGTTCTCCGCAACAACGCGCGGGGGAGCTCGCGCCGGACGCAAAACCCTCGTGTTTTACGCCCTCCCTTACGACGCCACCACCCTGGTAGGTTTTATCGTTTCAAAAGCCGTCGGTAACTCGGTAATGCGCAACAAAGTCCAGCGCAAACTGCGCCACATTGCCGCGAACTCGCTGAGCACCCACCAACACGGCTATTATTTTGTAGTACGCGCTCTACCCGCAGCAGCTACAGCCAGCTTTGCGCAACTTGAGAGCGACTACACCTCGGCGCTCACCAGCGTCCTGGCAAAACTAGAACGCGCCACCACCCGTGAACCGGCAGCACAACGCCCCGACGCCGGAACATCCGCACCGCAGCCGCGAGAGGAGCTCTAACCTATGGGCACCACCGCGCACACGCATCCTCACGAAGAAGGCGACGTGCTACTCGACAACGCGCCGCACGAATTCGTGCACCCGGCGTCCGTCACCCACGCGCTGTGGACCCTGCCCCAAAACGCCCTGATCGCGTTCATCAAGATTTACCGGCTCATCATTTCGCCGCTCTATGGCAACGTCTGCAGGTATTACCCCAGTTGCTCAGCCTACGGGCTAGAAGCAATCACCGTACACGGTGCCCTCAAAGGCCTCTCACTCACTGTCAAAAGACTGTTGAAATGCCACCCCTGGGCAACCGGAGGATTAGACCCAGTTCCTGCCGGAAAGCGAACCTTCGCACCCGGCCGTGAACCCAAAATTATGCTCTTGAACCATCCGAAACGCGCCCACTAAAACCGCGCATCGGATACCACCCTCAACCGGCTCAACCGCACGAGCCAAGGAGAACATCAATGTTCGACATCATTCTTTGGCCCTTCAAATGGATCGTCTCCCTGATCCTCACGGGCTTCCACTCCCTTTTCACCGCCCTCGGCATGGACCCCGCATCCGGTGTTACCTGGACGCTGGCAATCATCGGCTTGACCCTGGTGATGCGAACCATCACCATTCCACTGTTCCTCAAGCAGATCAAGTCCATGCGCGGTATGCAGGAGCTCCAGCCTGAAATGGCGAAACTGCAGGCAAAGTACAAGGGCAAGACCGATCAGCTCTCACGCCAGGCAATGGCTCAGGAGCAGATGGAGCTCTACAAGCGCACCGGCGCTAACCCGCTCTCATCCTGCCTGCCCATCATCGTGCAGATGCCGATCTTCTTCGGTCTGTTCCAGGTGCTCCGCGGTGTCCCCGCAGCAGCTGCAACGGGCGAAAGCATCCTCATGCTGCCCGCCGACCTTGTCAAGCAGTTCAACGACTCCTACATCTTCCAGGCGCCGCTGTTCTCAACCATGATGCAGCCCGGCAACGGCAACCACTTTGCAACCATCCTCATCGCAGCGGTTCTCGTGGTCTTCATGTGCGTTACCCAGTTCATCACCATGAAGCAGCTCTCGGCTAAGAACATGTCAGATTCCGCTAAGGAATCACCCATGTACCGCCAGCAGCAGATGATGCTCTACATCTTTCCCATCATCTTCGCCGTATCAGGTATCAACTTCCCCATCGGTGTGTTGATCTACTGGACCGTCTCAAACCTCTGGTCAATGGGCCAGCAGTGGTGGGTTATCCGCAACAACCCCACCCCCGGCTCACAAGCAGAACGCGAACTCAACGCGCGTCGTGCAGCTAAAGGCCTTCCTCCCGTAGGTAAGACCAAAGAACAGCACGCACGAGAGCAGGAAGAACTGCGTGAACGCGCTAACCGCGGCCAGCGAGTACAGCCCGTTGGCAAAAAGCGCCAAAAGCAGCAGAACCGCCGCAAGTAACCACACCTGCTCTTACACCAGAAAGAAATACTGTGTCAGAAACACAAGAAAACTACGTAGAACCCGAAACCACCGCACTTGAAGAAGAGGGCGACATCGCGGCTGACTACCTCGAAGAGCTCCTCGATATCGCTGATATTGATGGCGACATTGACATCGAAGTACGCAATAACCGCACCTACCTCTCCGTCGTCACCGAAGGCGATGAAAGCGAAGATTTGCGCGCCCTCGTTGGCAAAAACGGTGAAGTTCTGGACTCCCTTCAAGAACTCGTTCGACTCTCCGTACTTTCTGCAACCGGCAACCGTTCACGTCTGATCTTGGACATCGCAGGCCACCGCGCCAACCGCGCCAACCGTCTTGCCACCATGGCCAAGGACGCGATTGCCCGCGTCCAGGAAACCGGCGAAGACGAGCACCTGCCCCCGCTGGGTGCCTACGAACGCAAGCTCGTACACGACCTCGTTGCTGAAAACGGCCTCTACTCAGAGTCCGAAGGTGAAGGCAAAGACCGCCACATCGTGATCTCCGTGGCTGAGAGCGAGTAAAACATGGCAGAAGCTCCCGAACTCACCGGTGCTGAGCTGGATGCGGCTCAGAAAGTCTTTGGCGACCGTCTACCTCTTGCCCAGCGCTACGTTGAGCACCTGGCAACCTCGGGCATTGAGCGCGGTCTCATCGGCCCGCGCGAGGTGCCCCGCCTGTGGACACGCCACGTACTCAACTGCGCTGTCGTGCAGGAACACATCGCACAAGACGCCTCAGTGGCCGACGTAGGCTCCGGCGCAGGCCTTCCCGGCCTCTGCTTGGCGATTGCGCGTCCAGACCTTCAGCTCACCCTCATTGAGCCTCTTGAACGACGCGTTATCTGGCTCACCGAGGTAGTCGAAGACCTTGGCCTGGACAACGTCACTATCCTGCGCTCGCGTGCTGAACAGGCAGTTGGTGAAGTAGACGCTGACTACGTCACCGCCCGCGCAGTGTCGGCTCTCGTAGGTCTGCTGGACATCACCATGCCCATTCTTCGCGGCACAGGCCAGCTCCTGGCCCTCAAGGGACGCAGCGCAGCTGAGGAAATCACCAAAGCTCAGAAGAAGCTCAACAAATACGGCGCTCGCGACACCGAGATTATTCTCGCGGGCGACGACCTACTAGAAGAACCCACCACGGTGGTTCGAGTAACGCTCTAAAGTCTCTTAGAGTTCTACAGCCCGCCGCTTTCCTCTCATCATCGGTAGGAAAGCGGCGGGCTTTTTTGTGTCTTTTGACGGTACGGGGGTGCCTACTGTGATTTCTGCGAGGGTGGGTGAGTGGGAGATGAAAACCCTGCACGGTTACGACCCCGGTTGGCGACCTGTCCCGCTCTGTGTCGCTTCGCTGACAGTGCGGTTCATCCCGTTTGAGATGATCGGTTAGAGGCTTCGGGGGAGATATTTAAGGGTGTTTGCGTATTTCATGTTCGGCAGGTGGGTTACAGAAATAGGCGAGTGGGAGCAGTCTGCTGAATACACCCCGTTTCACGTGAAACAACGCTAAAACATCTTAAATAGGTTGTTTATTTGTTTTCTATGAGGAATTTTCGCACTGCAATTGCAGCCTGACGCCCCGCCTTCGACGCTCCCACTGTGCTCGCTGACGGGCCGTAGCCGACGAACTTTACCCGCGCGTCTTTGACCGCCGTTGTCGCACCCTGCACATTATTTTTGACGCTCTCAAGGGCTATACCACCGTGCTCCGACCTCAGCTTCAGCAGCCAGCCCACCAACCGGTCCTTTACGCCAGCTCGGTTCGCTACGCGTCGCCCATAAAACCTCCCTCGCAGTATGTGCGACCTCGCCGATGAGCTGAACAGCCGATGCTCCGCCACCGACAACCAGCACCTTCTTGTCTTTGAAAACTTTGGCAGAGGTGTAGCCTGCGGTGTGGATCTGAAGCCCCTTGAACTTTTCAGCACCTGGGTGATAGGGAAGAAAAGGATGCGTCCATGTGCCCGACGCGCTGACCACAGTTTCTGTCATCCATGATCATTCTCAGATTGCACCTCAAGTAACTGCGGGTTTTCTTCAGCGTTGCGCACGGACGTAACTTTGACCGGTCTTACTACCGGCAACTCGAACTCTTTTTCGTATCTGGCGAAGTAGTCGGGAATCGCCTTGTTGCTTTGAGCGGGTGACGCGTCAGGTGCGGGTGCTCCCGGGAGGTCTGCTACCCGGTGTACATCGTTCATGGTGAGTGAGTTCCAGTGGTGTTGCCATGCTCCACCGGGTGTTGAGTTGGCGTCTAGAACAATATGGTCGATGCCGCGTCTTTTGAGTTCGTAGGATGCTGTTAGGCCGCTTTGCCCGGCGCCGATGACTATTGATTAATAGGCATGCTGACTCATGTTATTACCGTTCTTCCTCGTGAAAAACCTTATGTCTATATAACTTCAGGGATCTCTGGAATATGCCCGAGCGTCAAGGTTCTCGCGTTGGGAGGGGTGATGAGAATGTGCGTAAAAAAGCGTGTTTCACGTGAAACAATAAATAATTCACATATAAACAACCTATATAGGTCGTTTCGAATATCTACTTGTAGCTGTGTTAGGCATGAGGGAGTAGGCTGGTAATCAAAAGAAACTCCCGGAGATGTGTCGTTGCAGAGTCACCGGGATGTGCTTTCACTACTAGAACCGTCAACAGAAAGAAGCGCATGAGTAGCTCATTGACGCCCCCAGATTTCGGATTGCCTCCCGAGCCAGCTGCTTCGCCGCAGTCCCAATCACCGGATCGTGGCCGTCGTGTTTCACGTGAAACATTAGAAAAAATCGAACGGTCATCGGCAGCAGCCCCCAATACTCCCGTTGCGAAGGACGTCATGAGTGAAAAGAAAATCTTCAATCGGCTGATGGAAAAGCCAGTGAAAGCACCGGCAGAAACCCGCATCTTTACCATTTCTAACCAGAAGGGCGGTGTGGGTAAAACCAGTACCGCGGTTAATCTTGCGGCCGCGCTGGCGCTTAAAGGGATGAACGTTCTTGTGGTCGACAACGACCCTCAGGGTAACGCTTCTACCGCGCTCAATATCGAACACAGTACCGATATCAACAGCACCTACGATGTGCTGATTGATGATATGCCGCTAGCCGATGTTGTGACGAAAGCACCTGACCTGGAAAACCTTTGGGTTGCTCCCGCAAACATTGATTTGGCGGGTGCTGAGATTGAACTGGTTTCGATGGTTGCACGTGAAACCCGTTTGAAGACCGCACTGGCAGATTATGCTACCTACCGTGAACGTGAAGGTCTGCCGCGTCTGGACTATATCTTCATTGACTGCCCGCCCAGTCTGGGGCTGCTTACCATTAATGCCTTTGTAGCTGCGCGTGAAGTCTTGATTCCCATTCAGGCTGAGTATTACGCATTGGAGGGTTTGAGCCAGCTGCTGAAGAACATCAGCATGATTCAGAAGCATCTGAACTCTGAGCTCTTTATCAGCACTATCATGCTGACCATGTTTGACGGTCGCACTAACCTGGCCGCCCAGGTGGCTGAAGAAGTTCGCGGGCACTTTCCCGACCAGGTGCTGGACGCTGTTATTCCTCGCTCAGTGCGCATCTCTGAGGCGCCCAGTTACCAGCAAACTGTATTGACGTATGATCCTCAGTCAACGGGGTCAGTGGCTTATCTGAAGGCAGCTATTGAGATTGCCATCAAAGGAAAATAAATTTTAAAAGGTTTATTTATCATTATTTTGAGGGTGAAATCTTCCTTTTAAGTTGATGGTGGTTGACGGCGCGATGGTGATGTTTCACGTGAAACATCACCATTTGTGTTTAACCCTCTGTGAATGGAAGAGGATCAGCTGCAGGAAATATCTGAGACAAACACCGCAGTGTAACCCTCCTAGTTCGGAGCTGACCTACACTTGATACAGAACAAAATCACTGCACAGGAGGAATACGTGGCGGAGAAGCGACGAGGCTTAGGGCGAGGGCTAGGAGCTCTCATACCTTCAACTGAAGACAGCTCAGAAATCCTAAAGAGCAACCAGTCAGCTGATGCTCCTCAAGAGCCTGCTGCCACACAAGATGCAAAAGAGGAAAGTCAGAAGCCTAAAGCTTCTCCAGCGGCTCGTAAGCCACGCACCTCAGTGTCACGCAAGCGTCCTTCTCAGACGGCGGAGAAAGCGGCAGAGGACGTTGCGGCCCCGCAGGAAACTAAGTCCTCAGCACAGCAGAATAACGCGAAGAGCGACGCTAACTCCGCTCAGAAGACTGGCGGCAAGACCTCAGCAACAGAGACTTCTATTAAGAAAAACAGCAATGTTTCACGTGAAACAAAGAAGAAGCGTGCTGATATGGGGGCGGCGTTACGCGCAACCAGTAGCACTAAACGTCCCGCAGACTTCTTCTTCGGTGCCGATGACGACGCAGAAAAGCTCGTTCCTGTGCCGGGTGCAGAGTTCGCTGTCCTCAATGTGAAGGACATTCACCCCAACCGCAAACAGCCTCGAATTGACTTTGATGAGCACGATATGGAAGAACTCGTGCACTCCATCAAAGAAATTGGTGTTCTACAGCCAATCGTTGTGCGTCCTAGCCAGGAAGATAACGATGAAAAGTACGAGCTTGTGATGGGCGAGAGACGCTGGCGCGCGACCCAGCGTGCGGGCATTGATACTATTCCGGCGATTGTACGAGAAACCAAGAATGTGGATCTTCTGCGTGACGCACTGCTGGAGAACCTGCATCGTAGCCAGCTCAACCCTATTGAAGAAGCGGCAGCCTACCAGCAGCTTCTCGACGAGTTTGAGACTACTCAGGATCAGCTGGCGCAGCGCATCGGACGCTCACGTCCACAAATCTCTAACACCATCCGCTTGCTGAAGCTACCCGCTCTCGTGCAACGCCGTGTAGCCGCTGGCATTCTCTCAGCAGGTCACGCTCGCGCGCTTTTGAGTCTCAAATCCGCTGAAGATATAGAAAAAGTAGCTCAGAAGGTTGTCAATGAAGGACTTTCAGTGCGAGCTATCGAAGAGCTGGTAGTACAGACTAACTCCACTGATCCCAAGCCTGCGCGTAAGGCTGCTCAGCCTCAAAAGCATCACGAACGTCTTGATTACATCGCGGATGCTTTTGCAGACAAGCTGGATACCAACGTGAAAATCCAGCTGGGCTCCCGCAAGGGCAAAATGACGATTGAATTCGCCTCTGTAGAGGATCTGAATCGTATTATCTCTGTGCTTGATCCTGGCATGGAGAAGTAGCTAGAAATTTTTCTTAAAGGCCGGCAGCGAGGTTCCGCTACCGGCCTTTTGCGTGCTCTTTTGAGGGTAAAACCCGTGGATGAAAAAAGCATCTGTTTTCAAGAGTAGAGCTTCTGAGGAATGTTCTTGCCGTCTTGGTAGTCCTCTAACCTCGGTTTTGCGATGTTTCACGTGAAACATCTTTAGAAACGCTATGCGAAGCTCTCTATGCAGAGCTTTGAGGAAGCCATTTTTGAGGATTAAAAGCCCAGAAGCTTATCCGTAAAATCCCTGAGTCCTGGGCTGGGTAGTGGTGGCAAATAATCCGGCCTGATTCCCTTCGCTCATAAGGTGATTCATACATTGGTTCTGAGCCCAAAGATTTCTCTCCTTGCACGCTCGGGATCTTTGAACTCAACCCAGCCAGTCTGCCATCCGCTACACTTGCTCAAAATCGCACCTCTTATAAATAAGCCTAATATCAGTCACGACTATCTTGGTACCTGCGCATTTATCCTAGAAGAATTATTTACTAATAAGACTCAAACGGTTCACAAATTTTTCCCTTTTTAGAATTCTTTTTTGATTTTAATGCACTGAAAATTAGCGGTAGATATTTATTGCTGAATTCTTTCGGGGTGAATTTTAGTAATTGATTTTAATAAATTAATACTTGCTCCCAGTATATTCTTCTAAGCTAATCACAACAGAGTCACGTGTAGAAAATATTATATATTAAATAAATCACATATTAATTAAAAATATCTATTAATTTTTGGTGTTATTTAAAATTTCCCAAGTGTGTTTTTAACTTTTGAATCCTTGAAGTGGGGTTGAATGAGGCTTATTCATAAGGGGATAACAACCACCACCTAGACAACAGCCCCACCAGCGGCAAAAAAATGAGAATAAATCATCACACATATTCTCAAGCCAAACCGATTAAACCATTGCCCCACAAGCCTATAACAGGCCTTAACCACCAACAATTCACCACGCTACTCAAAAAACCCTCAACAACCAGCCTTTGCCCTCTCTATCAACGCCTAGCCGTTTGATCGTGAACTCTCTATCTAGTGAAACATCGACAACTTTGCCGGTGCGCGGTTTTATCGTGCGCTCCACAATAATCTCGTCCTGGTCATAGATACCTGCACCCTCCATAGAGTCTCCATAGACTCGTAGCACAAACGTATTGGCGCGGTCCTTGATGAGTATTTTGTTGAGATCTATCTGGGTTTGCTGATAGTCCTGGGCAGGAGAAGGAAATTGAGAAACTGTACCCCTCTTTATAGAGCGCGGGTCTGACAAAATAAGCTCTGCTCAAGCTAGCTGAAATCATTGTCGCTGTTGCCCATCAGATACGGCCAACAGCGACGATGAGCTCAAGAAGTCGCATCAGATATGGTGGTGCCTCTTAGCTCATTAGCAAGAAAAACGGGAGAGGAACAGAACTACTCAACTCACCTATTACCCTCGCACTCTAAGCCACGTGAAGGCTTCCCTCACCTCCACATCTCACGTCTAAAGACTATTACTCCATCCATTAGTCTTGGTGGCAGTAGCAACAGCACCAGAGGCAGAAGTCACAGTCGCCGATTGCTCATAATGATAAATTCGCGAGGGCAACGTTGTCCCTGCCTGACAGGAGGAGACAAAACTAAAATTCGAACTCGTAGGCTGAGTCCACGACGTACCCGAAACGGTAATAGGACACGTATAGGTTGAAACAAACTCACGGAACACCACCCCGTTATAGGTCGTAGTTTTACCACTAGCTACCGGAACGCTCCAACACGTGGAAGTGTTAGCAACTCGGGTGAATGTTGTTCCTGACTGCACCGGCAACCAGTAGGAGGCTTTAAGGTTAGTTACCTTAGATGTGCTCTTAATATTGCTAATAGTCAGGTAAGAGTTCTTAGTGCTTTGCTGACTAATCTGGAGCTGTACTTTACCCGCACAAGAGTAAGGGGTTACGGTTTGCCCTGATGCAACCGCTGAAGCGAAATAAGTAGAAGATGTGATTGCAACTGTAGCTGAGGCAGCGTAAACAGGGACACCTGCTGTGGCTAAGACGGCAGGAGCAGCCCACGCGGCTCCTTTGGTGAGATTGCGTCGACTGATATGGGGGTTATTAGTCATGACCTATTCGTTTCGTTGGTATGCTTAGTTTCCTTTCTTTTCATTATAAAAAAAGAGAGACTTATTCAAAAGTATGCACACACCTCACACCCACCAACTAGACAACGGCCCCACCATAGCGGCAACCTTGAGGATAAATAACCACAAATATTCTCAAACCGCACCAGGAAGAACCGTTGCACCACCAGCGTACAACCGGTCTTACCGCCACGCAATTCACCACGCTACTGACAGCCCTCAACAACCACCTCACCTGGTTCAAACCCGATCAAAAACCACGCAAACTTACCCTAGCCCCAGCACTGAAACTAACCCTGCTCTACCACCGGCACAATCTCACCGAAGAGCTACTTGCTGAAATCTTCACCGTCTCGCAACCTACTATCTCACGGACCATCAACACTATCGAAAAGGCGCTTGCAAAGGTCTTCAGACCGCTAGAACAGTCTATAGAAAACAGCCTGAAAATCCCTGGTTCACTGGTTATCGACGGCACCCTAATTCCCACCTGGAACTGGCGTTCACTAGGGAAAATAAACTTTTCTGGTCAGCATAAACGTGCTGGTTTCAACCATCAGGTGATTTGCACCGTTGACGGGAAACTGCTGGCCATCACTGACCCGGTGCCCGGGGCTAGGCATGATGCTTATGCCTTCAAACATCATGACCTGCAAAAGTATCTTAATGAGAGCACTTTAGCTGATAAGGGTTATCTCGGGTTGGGGCTGGTCACCCCGACACGGCGTAGTAAGGCCCGTAGGATAGCTGCGGATGTGAAGGCGGTGAACAGGTTCATTAATTCACGCCGGGTGGTGGAGCGGGGGATTGCCTAAGTGAAGACCTGGCGTATTTTGCATTCTGGGTTTCGTAGGCCGCTTGCTTTGTATGGGCGGGTGTTTGCGGTGGAGCGGTGGAGCGGTGGTTGGTGTTTTATGCTGCTGGGAGGACTTTTGAATAAGTCTCTATGTTGCAGAAATATGTTTCGTAATAAAAGATAGATGTCTTGGCAGAAACAGCTCCAGCGAGCAGTCCCTCTCACCCGATTCGCTCATAGGGCGATTCACGTCGGTCCCGATGCCAGCTCGCTGGACGCTGTTTCTATCTCTAGGCGTCTTTGGGCATAGCCTGTAGGAGACTTGGGAGCCATACTGGAACTGACCTGTCGTCACCGCGTCCTTTTTGCCTGCTTTTCGGTATAAAAAATCGGGGGCGTTTCACGTGAAACATCCCCGAGTAATTAATGAATATAAAGGTTTAGCGGGCTACTTTGGAGCTCACTACCGCGTCAGTCTGTGGAGGCTTAGCACCGAGCTTTTGGTGAATGAACCATTGGAAAAGACCAACGGCGACACCGCCACCAACGATGTTGCCCAGAGTGACCGGAATCAGGTTGGCGAAGATGAAGTTTGACCAGGTAAGTACGGGGTTTCCGCCAAGAATGACGCCGAAGGGAATCATGAACATATTGGCAACAGAGTGCTCAAATCCAAGCGCAACGAAGGCAGTAATAGGGCCAAGAACCGCGAGAATCTTATCGGTGGTGGTGCGACCGGAGAATGCCATGAATACAGCGATGCAGACAAAGAAGTTCGCCCCAATGCCCAGGACAAAAGCTTCCATCCAGGGGTAGCTTACTTTTGCTGCTGCGGTCTTGGTGACAATCTCACCCCAGGCTCCGCCGTTGCGATCCTGTAGACGCCCAAAATAGCAGAGACCTACAACAAGCATTGCACCCATAAAATTTCCAATGTAGGACAGGACCCAGTGGCGAATCCACTGGCCCCAGGTGATGCGTCCGGCGAGCTTAGCGCTCAGACTCATGGTGGTTGAGGTGAAGAGTTCTGCGCCGGTGAGAACCACCATCATGAGGCCGACGGAGAAGGTCATACCGCCAATAAGTTTGATAAGACCAGCTGGAAGATCAGCCGCTCCGAGTTGGGTGTTGACAAAGAAAGCAAAACCCAGGGCGATGAGTCCTCCGCCGGGGAGTGCCAGAAGAAAAGTTTTAAGGGGTGATGTGGTCGCCTTAGCCTGCATGGCGGCAACGGTGCTCTCGACCATTTCGGGAGGCGTAGGTGTGTTGATAGGAGTGGTCATACGGTCACTCTAGCAAGAGAATAATTGGTGACTATGAGAACCCGTTTTATTAAGTCCGTGTCATCCGTGCCGGGTCTTGGGTGCGGTGTTCTGTGTGAATAATCTTCTCGGTAAAACGTATGAATTGTTGAAGATTTTTAATGGGGAGGGGTGAGGGTGATGCAACGTATTCTGGACTGGACGCTTTTGGTGTTGGGAATTGCTGTGATAGGACTGGCTATGTGGGAGGGATTTATCTGGGGTAGCTGGATTGATGAAAACTATGTTTCTGATTTTCCCACTTCGGAGTCATTATTTTTATTGTGTGGTCCCGGGGTTTTCATCAGTCTAATAGCAATTATTAAATTGTTGAGAGATTAGATGAGTGATATTTCCATTTCTCGTTCGAGCAGTTTAATTCCAAACATTTCATCGCGCTTGGTTTTTCCGGTGAGAATAAATCCAAATTTTTGGTAAAAAGATAGCGCGCGTGAATTTCCGTCTAATACCCAGAGTGATGCTTGAATAAAACCTTCATGGGATAGCTGCGCTAAAGCATCCTGCATTAAGGAAAAACCAATGCTCTGCCCTACATTATTAGGATTAAGATAAAGCGCATAAATTTCGCCGGTATTTTCTGAATCTTTTTCCCGGCACTTTCCAAAAGTGCACACACCAACCACTACGCCATCTCTATCAGCCACCCGCATCCTGTAATCTGCGGCGCGTGCAGACCGAATAATGAGCTCTTTCTGCTGTTTTTCGCGCTCACATACGTCTAAGGATGCGAGAAAAGCGCGGGGGAGTAGCCCCTCGTAGGCAAAGCGCCAGCCGTCAACGAAAATGTTTGCCAGCGTGTGCGCATCCTGAAGGCGAGCGGGACGAATCAATGTGGGCATGGGGCGTCCTCTCAGAGACGTTAGAGAACTGTATACCTGAGAAATCAGTGCAGAACCTTGAGGTACCGTACTGTCGGCAAGCTTAGCCGCCGAATACCTGCAAACGCGCATCCTAGCCACTTTTGACACAAAAACGCCCCGGAAAAACTTCACCTGAAGCTCCGGGGCGCTGAAATAAGCCTAGATGCGCTTATGCGTCCAAGCCGAATTCTTTGATGAGGGCAGCCTTGGGCTTTGCGCCTACGGTCTGCTTGTCGACCTCGCCGTCCTTGAACATATAGATCGCGGGGATTGAGGTGATGCCGTACTTCATGGCGGTTGCCTGGTTAGCTTCAACATCGACCTTGACGACCTTGACCTTGCCGTTCTGCTCTGCAGCGATCTCATCGAGAACGGGGCCTACCATGCGGCAGGGGCCGCACCATTCAGCCCAGAAATCTACGATTACGGGAACATCCGACTTCAGAACTTCGTCGCCGAATGTTGAGTCGGTAACTTCAAGAGCGTTGCTCATAGTATCTATCCTTCGTGTAAGGGGTTATAAAATCTTTAGAGAGATTCGAGGTAGTGTTGCGCGTCAATAGCTGCGGCGCAACCTGAACCTGCGGCGGTAATTGCCTGGCGGTAGATGGGGTCGATGACGTCGCCCGCTGCGAAAACACCGGGGATTGAGGTACGCGAGGAGCGGCCGTCAACCTTGATGGTGCCGTTAGCGGTGAGTTCCAAAGACTCCTTGACCAAGTCGGTGCGGGGGTCTGAGCCAATAGCCACGAAAACACCCTCAACGGTGAGCTGTGATTCTTCGCCGTTCTTGGTGTTGCGTACGGTTACGTCCTTGACCTTGTCTTCACCGTTGATGGACGCGATTTCTGAGTCCCACAGGATTTCGATCTTGGGGTTGTCGTAGGCGCGCTGAGCCATGATATCGGATGCGCGGAATGAATCGCGGCGGTGCACGATGTAGACCTTGGACGCGAAGCTGGTGAGAAAGAGTGCTTCTTCAAGTGCTGAATCGCCGCCGCCGACAACAGCGAGTTCTTTTTCTTTAAAGAAGAAGCCATCGCAGGTTGCGCACCAGGAAACACCGTGACCTGAGAGTCGTTCTTCGCCGTCTACGCCGAGCTTGCGGTATTCAGAGCCGGTGGAGATAATTACGGACTTTGCTTGGAAAGTGTCGCCGGAATCGAGAGTAACCTTCTTGATGTTGCCGTCCAACTCGACGGACGCGACGTCCTCAAAACGAATATCGGCACCGAAGCGCTCAGCCTGCGCCTGCAGGTTGCCCATGAGCTCCGGACCCATGATGCCTTCGATGAAGCCGGGGAAGTTCTCGACCTCGGTGGTGGTCATCAGATCGCCGCCGGGGGAGATTGAGGACGCGAAAACAATGGGCTTGAGGTTAGCGCGAGCAGTATAGATTGCTGCGGTGTAACCTGCGGGGCCTGAGCCTACGATGATGACATCGTGGATGGTCTGATCAACGTTTCCTGATGCAGAATTTTCTGCGGTGTTAGTTGATAGGTTCAGACCTGTGCCGCCGGCAAAAACGTTGCCGAAGGGCAATGAAGAGTTACTCACGGTCAGCCTTTCCTTGTAGATGGGTATGTGCTTATACACATAAAACTAAGGACTATCTTCGATTATTCCAAACAGCGCGCGAAAAACTAAAGATCACCTCATCACGTGGATAAGCAAAAATGTGCCACTTTCGAAAGAGAAAATGACACATTTTTGTGTGAAATTGTATGCGCGTCAGGGCTTAGTTAACAGAAACCTCAGCGATGCGCAGACCGTACATGAAGTTCGAAGTGATGGGCTGAGCCAAAACGGGAGCCTCATTGAAACGAATAAAGACGTATTTAGTCTTGCCGTTCTGCTTCTTCTTATCGAGATCGACCTTCACCTGGGCTGCGTTGAAAGTGCCAGAGCCAACTTCTTGCGCACCGTCAAGCGAGTTGGTGTCATTGGTCAACACGGTGAAGCTACCGCCGGTACCCGATACCTGGTCAATGGTGACCTCAGAAACGGTGGTTGCCTCTTCAAGCTCGTATGCCAGGGCAAAGCTATCAACGGTTCCACCAAAGTTTGCTGAACCAAAGCCGTAGCTCATCCACTGGGTGGCGGTGTTGCCGTCCATGGTCTGCGGCAGGGTCGCATCCTGATCAGCCATCATGGTGGGGTTTGCCGGTACGACGCGGGTGACCGACTGAATCTTAGGAGTGGGTAGCTTAGCCTCGGTCTTAGTGGGCGAAGGCTTAGCTGAAGCCTTAGCTGATGATGAAGCGCTACTGGATGCGGGAGCCGCCGACTGCTCAGAAGAAGCTTCTTCTGAAGAACCAATCATGTCGCCAAGCTGTGAATACACCACTGCGGCGCCACCGAGTAGCAAGAGAATCGCAGCAACGGCAATGAGCCACATGCCCGGACCTGAATCGTCGTCTTCTTCATCGACATCGAACTCATCGGAATCATAGTTCTCAGCCTCGTACGCATCAGCGGCGTACGCGTCATTAGCATCGCTAGCCGCCACGGCTGCCGCACCTGCACCAGTTGCAACCACAGGCTTGGACACCTCAATCGGCTCAGGCTTGTGAGACTTCTTCGACGCCACAGCAACATACGGGCGCTCAGACTCGCGAGACTCAGTCTCACCGAAAATGTGCTCACCCAAAGCCTCAGTCTCAGACGCAGCCTTGAGCGCAGCGGTAGAAGTCAGCAAAGAGTCCTGCAGAGCCTGCGGGCGCGAATGAGATGTCACCAAGTAGGTAGTGCCATCAGACTGACCCAAATCAAGAATCTGAACATGAGAACGAGAACTCGATGCCAATGTACGAGCATTCTCAAGTAGCTTCTCGCCACGAGAAGGCGCAGCCACCACAATAGAAACCTTGCGGTCAAGAACCTGATCCTGACCATCAAAAATGGAGTCGCCGTCACCGGTTTCAACAACTTTGCTAGTAACCTTGTAGCGCTCGCCGAGTACTGTGCCCGGTGCAATTAGCTGTGACAAGTTTCCTCCCCAGAAGTTCAAACGGTGCACTAGAAAACACCTAGGTAAAAATCATACCCGTTTGAGTAAGTAAGTTGATGAGTATTAGAGGTTCTTTATTTACCGGCGTGAAAGTTTACGCTGAATAGGCTCAAGTAATTGATCAAATTCTTTGACGCGGAAAATCTGCAGGAACGCGTAGTAGGCAACTGCCATGACGATACCGCCAATAATTGCGGTAGCAAAGGCGGTGATCTGCGACTGCCACGCGAAACCGGTAAAGGTGTAGCCCCCCAGCATCCACAGAGCCAGCGCACCCACAAGTGCCGAGAAGAAGGACGCCAGCGCCACGCGTGCGTGCGTGTTGACGATGTCGCGCTGCCCGTAGTTACCCAGGCGTCGTTTGAGGACGCGGTGGCTCAGGTAAACCGCCAGAATATTCTGCACAGCGTAGGTACCAGCCAAACCGAAGATGGTGTAACGCGCATCCACGCGTGATGCCGCGTAACCGGCAGCCACAATCAGTACCGCCGAGAACACCTGAATGTAGAAGGGCGTCTTAGCATCCTCTTGCGCGTAGAACACGCGTCCCATCATGAACGCAATGGTGAGGAAGGGACCACCCAAAGAAATAACCGCCAGTGCCTGACCAATCTGCGCGCCAACCACGCGGTCACCACCGGAGAAAATCATGCCCACAGGGCCCGCGAAAACAATCAGAGCCACAGCACAGAAAATCGTAGCCACCGACGCCACACGCAAACCAGCAGACAAAGCCTTACCCAAGCCCGCCGAATCATCACCCTGCGACGCCTCAGACATACGGTTGAACAGCACAGTCGCAATCGACAAACCAATCACACCGTGCGGTAGCGAATACAACATGGATGAATAATTCAGAGCAGCAACACCCAAAATCGGGATGCCCTGATCAAGATAAGCCTCACGAGCACCCGTCACACCGGCAGCCACCTTCGTGAGATACAAGAACGCCAAGTTAGAAACAACACCGGTAGCCAGCGTCCAACCAGCAAGCTTAGCGGAATCACCCAAGCCCATACCGCGCCACTTAAACTTAGGACGCAGCTTCAAACCAACCTTGCGCAAAGGAATCAGCAACACCAGCGCCTGGCATACCACGCCCAAAGTCGCCGAACCCGCAAGAACCAAAGTATTCGCGGGCGTCCACGTCTCTAACGAATGCAGCGGCGGATTACCCATCTGCTGACGACCAAACATGCCAATAAAGCTCAGCACACCAGCAATCGCCACAATGTTATTAATAACCGGCGCCCACATAAACCAGCCAAAAGCACCGCGAGCATTCAGCACCTGACCAAGAATCGTGTACAAACCGTAGAAGAAAATCTGCGGGAAGCACCACAGCGCAAAAATAGCAGCCAACTCACGCTGATCCGCCGTCAACCTGCTACCCATCACACCAATAATCGGCCAAGCACACGCGACCACCACAACAGTCACCGCGAAAATACCCGTAATAGCAAGCGTCATCAGACGCGACACAAAATCAGAACCGCCATCATCATGCTTAGCAGCCTTAATAATCTGCGGCACCAACACCGCATTAAAAATGCCGCCCGCCACCAAAACATAAATCAGATTCGGCAGCGTATTAGCAATCTCAAAAACGTCACCAACCGCAGTAGCAGAACCAAGAGCAATCGTTATCAAAAAGGTTTTAACAAACCCAAGCACACGAGAAACCATGGTTCCCGCTGCCATAATTGCGCTCGAAAGTGCACCATTACGCGCCACGAAAAGACCTAACTACTTACAGACAAAACTAGAGATCAAGAAAGCTGATGAATAATATACTCACGCGCAATCTCAGCGATGCGACGCTCATTAGGGAAAGAAAGCTTTCGACACAGATCATCAATATCAACCCAGGCAACATCAATAGCCTCATGATCGGGATCCTTATCGGTCGTCAAATAACCGCCCGTAGCATTCAGCAAATAATGATGCACCGTCTTATGAACACGATGACCACCCACCGTGAACCAATAATCAATACTACCCAAGGACGCTAAAACATCCCCTGCGATACCCGTCTCTTCCTCAATCTCACGAGCCGCCGCCTCAGCGTTCGTCTCAGCACCCTCAGGATGACCTTTAGGCAGGCACCACTCCAAGCGTCCGCCACGGTTGATGCGAGCAATAATCGCAACCGGCAAAGACGGCTTATCAAAGTCAACAATCACGCCGCCAGCCGAGATTTCCTCAACCGTGGGCAACACTGATACGGGCGTCACTGCCCGCTTCTTGGGAGCCCGAGGTACTGGAAAAGTCATGTTTCTACCTTAACCGATAAACAAGGTGAGGTTTTCTATATGAGCTGAAAGTAGGAGTAAAAGCTAAATATCTGGCACGATTAAGGGACTATGGTTGCGTTTTTTGATACATCACAGGTAGACCCCATCGCCTTACAGCTCGGCGAACTCTTTGAGAAAGCCGGATTCGAGTTATCACTCGTCGGCGGCCCCGTACGTGACCTTTTTCTCGGTCGCCAAGCAACCGACCTGGACTTCACTACTAACGCAACACCCGATCAGACCCTCGCAGTCGTTGAAGGCTGGGCGGACGCCACGTGGGATATTGGACGCGACTTCGGCACCATCGGTATCCGCAAAGGCGATGACACTGTAGAGATCACTACCTACCGCGCAGAAGCCTACGATCCCAACTCGCGCAAACCCACTGTATCCTTCGGTGATAACCTCAACGACGACCTCTTCCGCAGAGACTTCACCATCAACTCCATGGCTCTGCGCCTGCCCTCCCTAGAACTCGTTGACCCCTACGGCGGCAAGCGAGACCTGGACGCCGGCATCATCCAAACCCCCGGCACTGCCGAAGACTCGTTCTCCGATGACCCCCTGCGCATGATGCGCGCAGCACGCTTTGCCGCGCGCTTTGACTACGCGCTCGCTGACGATGTTTTTGGTGCCATGAAAGAGATGGCTCCGCGCATCGAGATTATCTCTGCAGAACGCGTGCGCGATGAGCTGACCAAGTTGATTCTGGCTGACTATCCCCGACGAGGCATAGATCTTTTGGTGGATTCAGGGCTGGCTGATTTTGTTCTTCCGGAGATTCCCGCGCTCAAGCTCGAGGTCGATGACCACCACCATCATAAGGACGTTTACCAACATTCCTTGAAGGTAATGGAGCAGGCGATGGCTCAAGAAACCGACGCTGACGGTGATGTTCCCGCCCCCGACTTCGTGTTGCGTTTTGCGGCGCTCATGCACGACTGCGGCAAGCCCGCCACCCGTAAGTTTGAGCCCAATGGCTCTGTGAGCTTTCTGCATCACGACGTCGTGGGCGCAAAGATCACCAAGAAGCGCATGCGCGCCCTGCGTTTTGATAATGACACCATCAAGGCGGTTGCGCGCTTGGTTGAGTTGCACATGCGTTTTTACGGCTACGGGGATGCTGGCTGGACGGACTCCGCGGTGCGCCGCTATGTGCGCGACGCGGGTCCCTTACTGGAGCGCTTGCATCGTCTGACGCGCGCGGACGTCACCACCCGCAACAAGCGCAAAGCCAACAAAATCTCCAACGCCTACGACGACCTTGAGCGCCGCATCGTAGAACTCGCCGAACAAGAAGAATTGGATGCCATGCGTCCTGATCTTGACGGCGAGCAGATCATGCAGATTCTGGATATTAAGCCCGGACCTGTGGTGGGTAAAGCCTACAAGTACCTGCTGGAGATGCGTTTGGATGAGGGATCGCTAGGCGAAGAAGAAGCAACCCGACGCCTGCTAGCGTGGTGGACGGAGCAACAGTAGAGCTGTTGATTTTTTCGGACTAGAAGCACCAGATAAAAATATTCCTACAGGAGAATGTTTTCTATGGCGTGTGCTGAATATTTGGTGCACGCCATATTTTTATGCCCGCATCATCCCTAAGGACGAGAAAAATGCCCCGTTCGCCGGCGAAATCGTCCTACAGAATCTGCCCGGTGAGGTGTTTATGCCCGTAGGCTAGATGTAAACATCCCCTACAGCAAGGAGTAGCGATGCTTGAAGTCTCACAGCTCACGCGCCAATACGGCGATAAAACCGCTGTCGACAACATCAGCTTCACCGTTCCCAACGGCAAAGTGACGGGCTTTCTCGGCCCCAACGGCGCGGGCAAATCGACCACCATGCGTATGCTCATGGGCCTTGAACATCCCACCAGCGGTTCAGCTCTGATTGACGGGCAAAAGTACGCCTCACTGAAGTCGCCACTGTCTACCGTTGGTGCGCTACTGGATGCAAAAGCCATGCACCCCGGACGCTCCGGCCTGCAGCACCTTCGCTCTCTGGCACTCACCCACGGCTTCCCCAAAAAGCGCGTGGACGAGGTAATCGAGATGACCGGTCTTTCCGCTGTTGCTAAAAAGAAAGTCAAAGGTTTCTCGCTGGGTATGGGTCAGCGCATGGGCATCGCCGGTGCCCTGCTGGGCGACCCTCAGAATGTCATTCTCGACGAGCCCGTCAACGGCCTCGATCCCGAGGGCGTGATTTGGGTGCGTAACCTCGCGCGTCATTTGGCGTCCGAAGGTAAAACCGTTCTGATTTCATCGCACCTCATGAGCGAAATGTCGCAGACCGCCGATAACTTAGTGGTCATTGGACGCGGTCGCATCCTGGCGAACAGCTCCATGCAGGACTACCTCAAACTTGCCGATGACCAGCGCGTTCTGGTGCGCACCGATCAGCGCGATGAATTCGCGTCCTTCCTCTCTCAGCAGGGCGTGAACTTCTCGTCTGTAGAAACTGACGGCCTCATGGTGGAGCACACCCCCGCCCGTGATCTTGCAAGCTACGCGCTGGACCGCCGCATCCTGTTGCACGAAGTCACCCCGCAGGTGGCAACCCTTGAGCAGGTCTACATGCAGATGACCCGCGGCGAAGTTGAGTACCACTCAGGCGACTTCAACGCGGCAAACGGTTCGGTGGTCGCCCCCGGCGGTAGCCCCTCACAGGCGCCGCAGGCAGACCCGGCAACCATGTACGAATCACCTCAGACTTCCTGGGGTCAGAAGGGATCGAACTAATGACTGCTACAACCTCAGTAACTCCTCGCACCTCAACGTACGCTAACCACAAGCTGTCTTTCTGGGGCGTGCTGCGCTCCGAGGCGTTGAAGTTCCGCACGCTCACCACCAACTGGGTGATGACGCTTGTGATTGGCGCCGTGCTGGTTCTTCTGGCTCTCGCCGTGGGTGCCGCTATCAACCAGCTCTACAGCTACACCACCGACCCTCAGCTAGCGGCGGATGCTGCTGAGCGCGGGGCGATGCCGCAGAGCGTCGAAGGTATTGTCGATATGACATATGGCCTGGGTGGCTCGGGTATGCAGCTGGCCTGCATGCTTATCGCATCCGTTGCCGTTGTCTTTATCGCATCAGAGTATGCAACCCATCAGATTAACACCACGCTGACCGCTGTTCCTAAGCGTTCCATGGTGTATCTCGCCAAGCTCATCATCGTTTCTATCTACGCATTCGTTATCGGTTTTGTATTCGCGGCTATCTCATATTTTGTGGGTTTGATGCTGGTGAATGACAACATTGCCAACCAGGTCGACTTCAATTCCGGCGTGGTGATGAACTGGCTGGGCGTCGCTATTTTCTCCATGCTCATGGCGTGGATGGGTCTTGGTTTCGGTGCTCTCTTGCGCAACAATGCCGGCGGCATCGTTCTGGTTGTTGTGTTGATGTTCGTCATCAGCTTGGTCTTTATGATGTTCCCCTGGGAATGGGCAACCGACTTTGCGAAGTACCTGCCTATGGCCATGGGCGAGACCATCATCGGTTACGGCCTGCCGGACGATGCTGAAATCGGCTACGTGCAAGCTGGCGGTATTTTGGCGCTGTGGTCAGCGATTCCGGCGCTCCTCGGTTACTTGCGCTTCCGCTTTACCGACCCCAAGTAGTCACCGTATATGGGCGTAACGTCTTTGAATGTAGGCGCTGCTTCTCTCACTGAGGGGCAGCGCCTTGTCGCGCGTAGAAGAGGGCCATTTCGACGCTGGTTGCGTAACCATCCGAGAACGGTGAGCTGGAGCCTGATAGCGATTCATTGGGGCAATCAGGTGCTTGGTTTATTGACGCTGGTGTTATATTCCGAGAACGTGATGCAGCGTCCGGAGGCGGTGATTTGGTGGCAAGCTGCCGCGATAGTTGTGGGTGGCCTCTTCTTTTCAGTAGCGATTTACTATCGCAAGCTCTTTCCGATGTCGTGGCTGGTATTGGGCATTGTCTGTGATGTGGCAACGGTATGGTGGCTAGGGCCATCGAGTTCAATTGCCGGTTTTACGCTGTGGGTCATGCTCTATACGGTAGCTGTGAATCGTCAGACACGTACTGTTGCAACCGCATATATTCTGCTGGCGATATACTCCGTGATCGTCTCATTGCCCATTATGGATCCGCAGTGGAGAAACCAAATCTCTGCAACGGACAGCAACGTGAGTCAGCTGGATCTCTGGATCATCCTGAGTATGCGATTGACTCTTCTGCTGGTCACTCACCTCACTATCGTGGTGACTGGCCGGTCGGTGCGTCGTAATCGCATTTTTGAGCAGGAAATTTTGCGGCACTTTGAGCAGACGCAGACGCTGGCGGCTACTGAGGAGCGCAACCGCATCGCCCGTGAGATGCACGACGTGGTGGCGCATTCCTTGACGGTCATGATTACGCTGTCGGACGGCGCTCGTTTGGTGGGGCAGAAGAATCCTGAACGTGCTGGTGAAGTTTTGCAGGAGCTGTCCTCAACCGGGCGTAAAGCGTTGGCTGATATGCGCCGTACCCTGGGGGTTTTGCGCGAAGAGAACAGCGCGGCGTCGCTTACCCCGGCAGAGGGTACAGCCGAGGACGCGGTGGAGAACCTGCGCGAGCTGGCAGAATCATTTTCCTCGACGGGTCTCAACGTGGATTTCACCCACGAAGGTGCGGCTGTTCCAGAGGACAATAATTTGAGGCTGAGTCTTTATCGCATCGTTCAAGAATCGTTGACCAATGCGCTGCGCTACGGGCAGGACGCCCAAAATATTACCGTTCGGCTATCGGTAGCCCTGCCGGATATTTTCATCACCATCGTCAACGATGGCTCTATGGTGGGTGGATCATCGCCGCTGCCTCCCAGCATCGGAACGGGCAAAGGTATTACCGGCATGAGGGAGCGCGCTGCTTTCTATAACGGCACGGTGAACGTTGGCCCCAATGACGTGGGTGGCTGGACAGTTCGGGCACACTTAAAGTGGGATGACGGCACGAAAGGAGAGGCATGAGCGAGAAAATCCGCGTGGTGATTGTCGATGACCAGTCGCTAATTCGTATGGGTTTCAAAATGGTTTTGGAAGCCTGTGACGACATTGAGGTTGTAGGTGAGGCGTCCGACGGCCTGCAGGGTGTAGAGATCGTTCAGCAGTTGCGTCCGGACGTGGTGCTGATGGACGTGCGCATGCCGGTGCTGGACGGTATCGAGGCGACGGCGCGCATCACCGCTCAGACCGACTCGAAGGTTATTATCTTGACCACTTTCGATGTGGATGAGTATGCCTTCTCTGGTCTCCGTGCGGGTGCTAGTGCCTTCATGCTCAAAGACTCAGAACCCGATGATCTAGCGCGTGCTGTGCACGTGGTGCGTGACGGGGAATCCATTGTTGCTCCCCGCATCACTAAAATGCTGGTTGAGCAATATATTCATGCTCCTCAGCAGGAAAAGCCTGAAAACATCTATTCGCGGCAATTAGAATCGCTGACTCGACGCGAGCTAGAGATGGTGGAGGCGATTGCTGACGGTCTCTCTAATGCCGAAATTGCTCACCGCTTTTTTGTCTCTGAAACTACCGTCAAAACTCATGTGCGTTCTATTTTGACTAAGCTCAATGTGAGGGATCGCGTGCAAGTGGTGGTCTTCGCATATGAGAGCGGTTTGGTGTACCCGGGCTACCACGGGCAGTAAGCTTAGTACTGTGAAAAGAGGGTGCAATGAAAATTGAGAAAGTTCGCCCTAAAAAGCGACTGAAAAAAGCGAGCAAGCGTCCTAAAGTTCTTGCTGGAATTCTGTCTGTTAAAGACAAAGTGGTGGTGCGTAATCGCCTGCTGATTGTTGCCGTTGCACTGGCGTTGGTAGGTGCGATTGTGGCTGGCGTGGCTAATTACATCACCACTAATCGCACCCCCGAAGAGGCTGTAGATAGCTATCTCGGCGCTGTTGAGCGCGGCAGTTATTTCTCTGCCGTGGATCGCGCAGCGTTTTCACGCGATAACTTTGTGTATATCAAATCAAGTGCTTACCGCGTTGCTGAGCATCGCGTGCAGGAGCATCGGATTACGAAAGTTACCCACTCTGACGCTGACCATGCTCAGGCATATCTTGAGGTAAAGGTGGACGGCAAGTGGTCGTCTGCGGTTTTGCCCCTTAAGCAAACCCATAAAAAGGGTATTTTCAATGATGCGTGGGTGCTCGATCAGCCTGCCGAAGTGAACCAAGAAGTCACCGCTCAGTTTCCCGTCGATGAGCTGACTGTCAACGGTAAAACTACCGGTTTCGGTGCTTCTAAAACCACTCGAAATGACGATGCTGGCTCCGCCTGGGATCTGGTGCTGCTACCCGGTGCGTACTCTATCGACACCCCTCAAGACTCGTATTACCGCATTCAGGATGCGCCTCGTGAGGTTATTATTCCCCTCGGTGCAGTAGAGGCGCCGCAGGTGAGCTTGACCTTCAAACCGTCACCGCGCATGTGGAGTGAGACCAATGAGAAAATCTCTGAGCAGTTAGCAAAATGCGCCAGCTCGCGTAGCCTTGCTCCCGAAGGTTGCCCCGCATCCACTAAATATGACGACGCTGGTATACCTTTGAGTGAAAAGCCTGCCGACAATCAAAGCGCCAAGTCGTCGCCGGATGCGAGTTCTAAGGCGCGCATCGCGGACGTTCGCTGGAAGCTCGTTGACCGACCTGCTTTGGTTCTCGAGCAATCTGATGAAGGTCCAACCTCTTGGGCCTCGAGCAGATACGAGCCTGCGGTCTTTGAGCTCACCTATACCGCTAACGGTAAAGCCCAGCGTGAAACTATCGAATTTGAAATAGATGCGCAGGTAAAATCGACTGGAAAGAACGCAGATATTACGGTCTCGTTCAATCAATAGCCGCATCGGAATGTGTGGCGAAAGGGAATCTTCATGACTCATCAACAGCCTGAACACTATATTCCTACCTACGTGAGTGACCAAGAGAAAGCGAGCTGGGGTCAGTCCAGCATGCTGTGGGGCACTCCGCCGCGCGTCGTGGTCAACGCTAAATCGACCGTCCTTGCCTACATCTTGTGGTTCTTCTTGGGTAGCTTGGGTATTCACAAGTTCTACTTAAATGCGCCGTTTATGGGGATTTTGTACCTCGTTCTCTTTGGCGTGGGAGCCTTGACGAGTGGAATCCTTATTGGCTTTATTCCACTTGGCATCTGGGCCATTCTGATGTTCATCGACATCTTCACCATTCCGCTGCGCGTGCGAATTCTGAACTCCATCGCGACGGCGCGAGCAAACCGCTTCTAGTCAATTCTTGGCTGTCCGCCAGCGATGCGAAGCCGCCCGTCAACATCCCTAAACGCCAGACCCGAGCCAGTTGACTGTCGACTTCGCATCGTGGCTTCTCTGCGTAGGCTGTTCCTAGTGCCCAAGGACGCCCGCCCCGGCAGAGTTGCCCAATGCGCATCCGGGGTGGGGAAGTGGCGGAATCGCCTCTCAAATCGCATCGTTGTAATTAGTGTGAGCTGCACCGAAAGCGCGCAAAAGCACTGCCCAAAGCCGCGCCCGTACGGTAAGCTTGATAAGTCTGTGCTACTGACGCGGCCAATCCCCGCGTAGTGCACAGAAGAAGTATGAATCTCCTGCTATGGAAATCCCATAGCCGTTTAGCCCAAAGGAGGGGTTTAATCATGCGTGCATACGAACTGATGGTTATCCTCAATCCCGAGGTAGAGGACAAGGCTGTAGAGCCCACCCTCTCAAAGTTCCTCGAAGTTGTCACCAAGGACAACGGCACCGTAGATAACCTTGACATCTGGGGTCGTCGCCGCCTGGCATACGAAATCCAGAAGAAGTCAGAAGGCATCTACGCAGTAGTTAACTTCACTGCAACTCCGGAGACCGCTGCAGAGCTCGACCGCGTTCTTAACCTGAACGAATCAGTAATGCGCACCAAGATCATCCGCCCGGAAGATCAGAAAATCTCCTCCAAGTAAATTCTTGAAAATTGCGACTGACATGAGTGCAAAAAGCTCTTATATTGTCAGCCCCCGCAACTAATCTTCAAGTAAATACTTTTTCGATAGAACAGGAGACTGCAAATGGCTGGCGATACCGTCATTACCGTTGTTGGTAATCTCACCGGCGATCCCGAGCTTCGCTTCACCCCTAATGGTGCTGCGGTAGCTAACTTCACGATCGCTTCAACTCCGCGTGTTTTTGACCGTCAGAGCGGCGAGTGGAAAGAAGGCGAAACCCTCTTTTTGCGCGCATCAGCTTGGCGTGAAGCTGCGGAGAACATCGCAGAAACCCTCAAGAAGGGTATGCGCGTTATCGCTCAGGGTCGTTTGAAGTCACGTTCATACGAAACCAAAGAAGGCGAACGTCGCACCTCAATGGAGCTTGAGATCGATGAAATCGGTCCCTCACTCCGTTTTGCAACCGCACAGGTTAACCGCAACCAGCGCAACGGTGGTAACAACTACGGTGGCGCTCAGAACGGTGGCTTTGGTGGCAACCAGGGCGGCTTCAATAATGCACCGGCTCAAAACCAGTCGTTTAACAACGGCGGTGGCAACGGCTACTCCAACAATAATGGTGGTGGCTTTGGCGGTAACCCTGCTCCGGCAGCGGCACCGTCAGCCCCCGCAGCTGATCCGTGGGGCGCTCAGTCCGGCGGTAACTACGACTGGGGTGCAGGCGCAGACGACGAACCTCCGTTCTAAGCCTCGCGTCCGACCTTCTTTATAACTAACATTTATCCACCATCCCGCGGTGTGAAATCCGCGGGCTCCCAAACTGATAAGGAGCACCACGATGGCTAAGGCTGAAATCCGCAAGCCCAAACCCAAGCAGAACCCGCTGAAGGCTGCTGACGTTACTGTAATCGACTACAAGGACGTCGCACTCCTGCGTAAGTTCATCTCCGACCGCGGCAAGATCCGTGCACGTCGCGTTACTGGCGTATCTGTTCAGGAACAGCGCAAGATTGCTCAGGCAATCAAGAACGCACGCGAAGTTGCACTGCTGCCCTACTCAGGCGCTGGCCGCTAAATCGATAGGAGAGTAGAAGAACATGGCTAAGATCATTCTTACTCAGGAAGTAACCGGCCTCGGTGTTGCAGGCGACGTTGTAACCGTAAAGAACGGTTACGCACGTAACTACCTCATGCCCCGCGGCTTCGCTGTTACCTGGACCAAGGGCGGCGAAAAGCAGGTTGAGTCAATCAAGGCAGCTCGCGCAGCTCGTGCGAAGGCTACCCTTGAGGAAGCTAAGGCAACTGCAGCTAAGCTCGCTGAGACCACTGTTACCGTGGCTCACAAGGCTGGCGCAGAAGGCCGCCTGTTTGGCACCGTTAAGGCTAAGCACGTAGCAGACGCTATTGAAGCAGCTGGCATTGGTTCAGTTGACAAGCGCGCGATCAACCTCGGTTCAGCAATCAAGTCAACCGGTGCATACACCGTCTCAGTGCGTTTGCACGAAGACGTTACCGCTGACGTTGAACTCGACGTTGTAGCTGAATAATTTTCGGCGTTTACACGTTTGCCTGTGAGCTTTGATGGCTTGCATATAGGCTGATGAAGGACGCGTCCTCTTACGAAAGTGGGAGGGCGCGTCCTTTTTTGTGCCGTCTTTGACCGCCCGCCTGCTTCTTACCGCCTGCCCGTTTGTGTCGGCTGCTTGCTTCTTACCGCCCGCATGCCCGGTCATCTCTCCCGCCCGTGTGAAAGGTGACCACGTTTGCTTCGTTGTGACCACAAAACCCTCAAAAACAGGCTGAAAATCGCTGGTTTGTGAGAGTTTTCTGGTCACTATGAGAAAAACGTGGTCGCTGCCGGAGGTACGGGGCAGGCTGAAGGTGCGACAGTTGGCGGGTTGCGCTCAAGCGTGCCATGCTTGTGGTTATGTCTCGAAAACTCCGCCCTTCTTCTCAGATGCTTGTTGCCGCATCCATTGCCCTCGGTGTTTCTATTGCGATGCTGCTGGTGGCTATTTTCTTTGCAACGAGCTCACCAACGATCACTCTGACTGTTTTCCTGATTGCGTTGGCTGTTGGGTCGCTGGCGGCGTTTTTAGGTGCTCTGCTGGCGATTGTGGGGCTTATTAAGCATCGTGAGCATACGCTGTGGCTGAGCCTGATTTTGGTGGCGTCGGTGCTGCTCAACCCGCTGGCAGCTTTTAGTGTGCTGTTGCTTCTCGGCGGCTAACAGTCGATTATTGCTCGCTGGACGCTGGACGCTAGTCTTTGTCCTTCCTGTCGGCACTGTTTTGTCTGTCTCGGCATCGCTTACCTGGCTACGGCTTGCCCTGTCTTACCGCGCCGCCACAATGCCGCCACAATACCGTCCCGTCCTGCTGTAAACCTGCACCGTCGTAGCACCGTGAAATCGCCCTGCCGCGGCATCTTGCCACCGCAACCCCTGCCGCTCCGTCCTGCTGTATTTAGTTCCGTCGCCCGTGACGCTCTAGCGCTGGGTATGCATCGTTGCTCAAGTAGTCTCAAAACACTCAGGAATCTTGCAGGTTACTTCAAACTTCCCCAAAGGGTAGGCGTGCAAACTATTAACAACGGTTCGAAAGAGCTAAGAAGCAAAAATGTGTGTGTGCTTTTGCGAGGTTATGCTGAGCCTCGTTGAATAAAGTTCAAGGGCAAGATCTGTATGGGGATCTTGCCCTTGAACTTTTTAAGTGCACTGTCGCTTCGGTGGGCGCCCGGGCACTCTCACAAGTGCCCTGTCGCTCCCGTAGGTGCAGCACCTTGCCGAATGCGTTTCACCTAGCGGGCGGGGCAAGAAAATACTCATTGAGGATGATGCTGAGCGGCGTTAGTTTTCATACAGTGGGTAGAAGTAAAGAACCACGCGTGAAAGATAGCCTATGACTTCCCCTGCCCCTTTGAATATTTCAGCTGATCAGTCGGTCGCATCGGCTGATTCCTCTCCTGCATCGGGTAAGTCCTCTCCTGCACCGGGCACCGCTCCTGTTTCTGCGCTGGATGCGCCGCCTGCACCCGCTCCCTCCACCGCATCTACAGCGTCCGCATCCGCCCTGAGTATCCCGCGTATGGTGGTGCCCGATGTGGCTCGCGGTCTGATGCTGTTGGGTATTGCGATCGCTAATATTGCCACGGTGTGGCTGGTGATGCCGGGTGCTCCCGGCGGTGATTTGGGCGGTATTGTTCGCGACAGCCTGTGGGATAAGCTCACTATTTTGTTCACCGCTGTGTTTGTGCATGCGCGCGGTTTTCCGATGTTTGCCACCATGATGGGCTTTGGTGTGGGAATGATTGCGGCGAGCCTGTATCGGCGTGGTTATCCGCTGGGTAAGGCTCGCGGGGTGATTGCGCGCCGCTACGGCATGCTTGCGATTTTTGGTGTGGTGCACATGGTTTTCTTGTTCTGGGGCGACATTATGATGATGTACGGACTGATGGGTATGTTGCTGGCGACCATGATCGCGATGCGCACCCGAACCCTGCTCATTATCGCGGGCGTCCTGTTTGTGCTGGGTACGCTGGGTTCTGTGGGCTTGGCGGTGTTCATTGATTTCACTGATATTGGACGCCAGCTCATGGGTGATCCCACTGCGACTGCCGATGCTTTTACGAGTTCTACTTATCTGGGTAGCGTGGGTTTTGGTGTGTTGGCGCTTGTCATGCAGGTTGTTAGTTCGCCTTTTCAGCTTCCTGCCCTGTTGCCGCTGGTGCTTTTTGGCTTTGTGATGGCACGCGAGGGGCTGTTGTCGGATACTGCTCACCATCGTCGGACGCTGGTGCGTGTTGCTGTAGTGGGTATGGGATGCGGCGTTGTAACCGGTGTGCTGTATGGACTGAGTCTGATGGGTGTTTTGCCTGCGTGGGAGCTGTTTTCGTCGGTGAGTATGTCGGTGGGTACGCTGGCTGGTCCCGGTTTGATTGCGGTTTTGGCGTTGGTGCTTGCACCTGTTCAGCAGCGTGTGGCTAAGGCAGCTGAGGCTGGAAAATCTGCGGCACTTCCTCAGCCCTTGACGGTGCTTGCGGCACTGGGTAAGCGTTCGATGACGGGGTACGTCTTGCAGTCGGTGCTGTGCATTATTTTCTTGGCGCCGTACGGTTTGCATTTGTTCGCGGATGCGGGTGCTTTCGTGGCGTTGTGGGCTGGTGTTGGCGTGTGGTTGGTGACGCTGGTGGTTGCGAATGTGCTTGAAGTGTTTGGCAAGCCCGGCCCGTTAGAGGCGGTGCACCGCCGTTTGTCCTATGGAAAGAGCGGGCTGATGAGCTCGTGGCAACCTCGGTAAAAATAAAAAAATAATAATTAGGTAACTTAAGGATATTTATCAGCTTTTACAAAGGTAAGTATGGTTATATATTAATTGATGGTTCGAGAGAGCTTTCAAAAAGTGAATGTGTGTGATGTTCAGGCGGTCCGTGTTGTGGCCGCCTGAACTCTTTTAAAGCGCGTCTTTGGCAGGTGCGTCCGTGCAGTCTCTATGTGCATACCCTGCCGTCGCGCATCTGTGCACCCCTCCGGGGGTGTAACGCTCTACCGCCCAAGCACGCGCGCTGAAATTTTGATGCACAAGCAGTCGGTGCGCGCTCACTGCTACCCCTCTTGCCCGGTTTGCTTTGCTCACACGACAATTCGCGCCAGCCGCCGCACCAGCAATTTCACGGTGAGCCCGCTCCATCGCCCCTTATGAATAACCCTCTTTATAAGTCCCAGGAAAAACTCAGGAATTGTTAATTCTGCACATATTTCTGTGCTGTTAGATGTTAATCAGATGGTTCGAGAGAGCTTTCAAAAGTGAATGTGTGTGGCATTTACGGGTGGTGCCGGAATGCGAAAAAGCGGCGTAGAGATAATCTCTGCGCCGCTTTTTTATGCCCTGCAAACACCGGATTCATGGCTTTCGCCTGGGGAGACCAACACCCTAGAGCGGCAGTTGCATGAGGTAGAAAATCACCGGCGATGCGCACAGTACGGGCACTACCAGCGTCACCAGGCTGTCAAAGCCAGCAATAGTGGGGGCGAAGTCTTTGAAGCCGCGATCACGACAGATGCTGGCGAGAATGGTTGCGCTGGCAAAGCTTGCACCGTAGCCCACGAGCGCCGCAGCCGCCGCAAGATACCAGGCGGCGGGTAGCATCCACAGCAGAGCAAACGTCAAAACCACAGCGCCCAGTGCGCCCGCAACGCAGCTAAGACCGCGATTGCGGGTGCTGTGCAGGGTAATTTTTTCAAGGATGCGCGCCCCCGCCACCGTAACCACGGCAAACAGCAGGTAATGCGCGCCGGTGACGCTACCGACCTGCGCAACAGTGTGCTGGGCAGCGTCGCGTCCTGACTCTAAAATAGCCGGAAGCTGAAGAAGCGCCGCCGTATGCGACACCGAGAAAACGCACAGCATCAGCGCCCACTGCACAATGGCGGTGCGATGCAAAAAGCCCGGTTCGCGAGAAAACGTGTGCAAAAAGGGTAGAAAGAAGAACGCCACCAAAGGGATAAAAGCCGAATAAGCGATATTCCAGCGTTCCCACACAAACCAAAACTGCAGGGCAACCACCGCGCACAGACCGACAATAACAGCCTGGCTCGTGTGAAGTTCACGTTCGCCGTAGGTCAAAAACTCACGCAGTAGCACCAGGCTGAGTACCAGAAAACCAAGAATCGTGGCGGTCTCACCCGTCAGCATCAACAGCCCCAGCACCACCAACGCGGCAGCAAGAATCAGCAAGCTACGAGTAATGCTTGCAAGCAGCGGACTGAAAGACGCCGGACGCTTAGACTTACGCCAGGCACTAACGCCAACCATGATGAGGGCAAGGAGCAAAACCCCTGCAATGAGTGAGCCCGAGCGGACATCCAGAAGACCAAACATGCAAAGAACCCTTTTGTCGGTGCGAAAGTGATGTGCACTTTGAGCCTACTAAATTTCTGTCAGGGTGCGCGGGTGGCGCGTCCAAAGAACGGGCATCTGTGGGCTGCGCTCGCCGGGGCGGGACGCTGGTGGGTACGGTGGTGAGGTAGCTAATGCGCCGCACGGCGGTGAGCTTGCTAGTATGTTTTGCGGCTTTGAGAGAAGTAGCTCTAAGCCCCGGACGATGGACGCCGTACCCGGAAAGCGACAAGACGGCTCGCTGAAGAGGGCATGATGTACTGGTTGGTACTTGTTGTATCCGGTGTGTTAGAAGCGGTGTGGGCGACTGCGCTTGATAGGTCTGAGGGCTTTATCAAGCTGGGGCCTAGCATTATTTTTGTGGCGGGGATGATCGCGAGCATGGCTGGCCTAGCCTACGCTTTGCGGAAATTGCCGGTGGGAACAGCGTACGCGGTGTGGGTTGGTATCGGTGCGGTGGTCACCGTGGCGTGGGCAATGCTCACCGGTGCCGAAAGTATCTCGCCGGTGAAAATCCTTTTTCTGTTGATGATTATTGGCGGAGTTGTCGGACTTAAATCTGTGCACTAGTGCGCGTAGAAAGAAAAGAGGTGGACGCGGTGGCGAGCTTTGACCCCGATGTTTGGTTTCGCGCGGTGGACGTTGCTGCGGTAGCCGCTAACGGTCTTTTGGGCGGTGCGGTGGCGCGTGCTTTCCGTTTTGATGTGGTGGGCTTTTTGATGCTCGCTGTCGCATCCGGCATGGGCGGTGGTTTGATTCGTGACGTGCTCCTGAATACCGGTTTTCCGGTGGCGCTTACCGACAGTGCCTATTGGGTGGCGGCGTTAGCGTCCGCCGGTCTTGCCTATGCTATTGATTTGGGTGGTAAATTCGCTGACCGCGCCCTGCTGGTGATCGACTTTGTGGGTATGGGATGCTGGGCGGCAACCGGCACGCTCAAAAGTCTGGGCGTGGGGCTGCATTGGTTCCCGTCCATCATTTTAGGCGTGGTGACGGCGGTCGGCGGCGGTGTTATTCGCGATGTCATGGTCAACCGCATCCCCTCCATCTTTGGCGGTAATTCGCTGTACGCCACCATCGCCTTTGTGGGCGCCACCGAAATGGCAATCTTCATCCAGGTGCTCCACATGCCCAACGTTGGTATGGCGGTCGCTATTATCAGCTGCGGTGTGCTCGGACTGCTGTCACGCTGGCGCAACTGGCAACTACCCGCTCCCGTCAACCTCACCGTGCCGCGTCCTCAATTCCGCTTCAAACCGCGCAGGCGAGGACGCCGCGTCCTTGCCAACGAAACCTGGGCGCCAGGCGACCCGTTGACCGAAAATCTCGAAATCATCACGCCCGAGAAGCTTCAAGAGTACCGAAACGGGAAATCGTAACCAATTGTTTATCAATCCCACAGTAAACACCCAGCTTCACCCAAAGCTATCCTCAGGTGAGCGCGTCATACTTATTACATACGGTTCCTCAGGGAGCTAGGAAAGTGAATGTGTGGCTTTCTTAGTATGAAACATCAGGTTTCATGAGTATGTATGTGTGTGATAGCGAAAGGCTCAACCAAAGCGGTTGAGCCTTTCGCTTTTTCTCTGCCCTTTTCTTCCCGCCGAGATCCTGATTTAAAACAGGATCTCGGGGAGTGATACTAGAGGTATGTCTGTTCTCATTGCGGTTGATAAGTTCAAGGGTTCACTCACCGGCGTCGAATTGTCGGATGCGATTGCTACCGGCATGCGTCGCGCACTGGGGGAGGGGTTTACCCCGCGCATCTGCCCGATTGCTGACGGCGGCGACGGTACGGTGGACGCGGCGTTGGCGTCCGGCTTTGACGAGGTTCAGACGCAGGTGACCGGCCCGGCGGGTCAGCCCGTCACTGTCCGTTACGCTTTTGACCGCGCCGCAGCAACAGCGGTCATCGAGGTGGCTGAGGCCTGCGGTATCCGTCTGCTCGGTGCAGACCTGGACGCCCTCGGTGCCACAACCTTCGGTGTGGGTGAGCTGATTCTTCACGCGGTGGAGCGCGGTGCATCCACGATTGTTATTGGGCTGGGCGGCAGTGCAACCACGGACGCCGGTGCCGGTATGCTCAGTGCGCTCGGCGTGCGATTTGAGGATGCGCCGAACCCTGCTGAGGTGCACGGCGGTGGCGGTTTGCGAGGCGTGACCGGTGTTGACCTTTCAAGCCTTGATCCCCGCCTGGCAGGCGTTGATTTCGTGATGGCATCGGATGTCACCAACCCACTCACTGGCGAGAACGGGGCAGCCGCGGTGTACGGCCCGCAAAAAGGTGCCACCCTCGAACAGGTCAAAGAACTGGATGCTCTGCTGGGGTTAGCGGCAGGTTTCATTGAACAGGCGCTCGACGTTGTGCTCGGAACATACCGCGAGGCCCCCGGCGCCGGTGCCGCCGGTGGCCTCGGTTTCGCGTGCCTGTCAGTGCTCGGTGCTCGCATGCGTCCCGGCGTGGATGTCGCCTTCGAACTCACCGGCTTCAACGACGCCCTTGACGGCGCAGATTTCATTATCACCGGCGAGGGCAAGTTCGACACCCAAACCCTGCAGGGCAAAGGCCCGGCGGGTGTGGCGCAGGCGGGCAAGAGAGTGGGTGCCCGCGTCGTGGCGATTTGTGGTGGCTCCGAGCTTGAAGAGGACGCCTGGCGCGCGGCGGGTTTTGACGGCGTTTACTCGGTGCTGGGCACCGGCGTCAGCCTTGAAGAGTCGCTGGCGAACCCGCGTCCGCACGTCGAAAAAATAGCGGAACAGATGGCGCGGGATTTCTTAATCTAAGAGCTCATAAGAGGTCAGTTTCATAGAGAGACGGTGCTCATTGAAGGCATAATAGAACACTGGTAATTCTTTGAGTTAAGGTGGCATTGCGTGTCTGAGAGTCAGTCTGAGTTTGTTCGTACACCCCCGCATGATGAGGCGGCGGAGCAGTCGGTTCTTGGCGCAATGATGCTGTCGAAGGACGCGATTGCGGACGTCGTTGAGGTGCTGCGCGGCGCTGACTTTTACAAGCCTGCGCACGAGAGTATCTACGAGGCAATCATTACGCTGTACGGTCACGGTGAGCCTGCGGACGCTATTACCGTCACCGACGAATTGAAGAAACGTGGCGAGCTGGACCGCATTGGCGGCGCCCCCTACCTGCACAACCTCACTTCGCAAGTGCCTACCGCGGCGAACGCTGGTTTCTATGCTGAGATTGTGCGCGAGCGCGCCGTGCTGCGACGCCTGGTGAGTGCCGGTACTCGCATCGTGCAGCTGGGGTATGAGAGCGACGGCGAGGTGGATTCGCTGGTCAACCAGGCGCAGGCTGAGATTTACCAGGTAGCTGATACCCGCGAGAGCGAAGACTACGCGCCGTTGGGTGAGATCATGAACTCCACTGTCGAGGAAATTGAGGCTAATGGTGCCCGAGCCGACGGCATCCACGGCGTCCCCACCGGCTTTATCGAGTTCGACGAGCTCACCGCAGGTCTGCAGGCGGGGCAGATGATTGTTATCGCGGCCAGGCCGGCCATGGGCAAAAGTACGTTCGCCCTGGATATCGCGCGTTCTGCTGCCATTAAGAACAACATGGCTACTGTTTTCTTCTCACTGGAAATGAGCCGCAACGAGATTGCGATGCGCGTGCTTTCGGCGGAGGCATCCCTCAACCTGTCTGATTTGCGTAAGGGTACGCTGGATGACTCGCAGTGGGCGAAGATTGCTACGGCGATGGGCAAGATGGATTCTGCCCCGCTGTTCATTGATGATTCCCCGAATATGACGCTCATGGAAATCCGCGCGAAGGCACGCCGCCTTAAGCAGAAGAACAACCTGCAGCTGATTGTGCTCGACTACTTGCAGCTGATGAGCTCCGGCAAAAAGGTGGAATCCCGCCAGCAAGAGGTCTCCGAGTTCTCGCGTGCGCTCAAGCTGATGGCTAAGGAACTCGAAGTTCCGCTCATTGCGCTGTCGCAGCTGAACCGTGGCTCGGAGCAGCGAACCGACAAGAAGCCGATGGTGTCGGACCTTCGCGAGTCGGGCTGCCTCACCGCTGGCACCCGCATCCTGCGAGCTGACACCGGTGCTGAAACTACCATGGGTGAACTGTACGCATCAGGCGCTAAGGACGTGCCCGTGTGGTCACTGGGTGACGATATGCGCTTTGTGGAGCGCCATCTGACCCATGTTTTCTCAACGGGTGTAAAGCCTGTTTACCGCCTGACTACCGCGTCCGGCAAGACACTGCGCGCCACCGCAAACCACCCATTCTTCACTTTCCGCGGCTGGAAGGGGCTGGGCGAGCTCGAGGTAGGCGAGCGCATTGGCGTCCCTCGCCACGTCAACGGCCCTGCACAGCGTGTTGAGTGGACGGATGAGCAGGTTATTTTGCTTGCTCATATGCTGGGGGACGGTTCGGCGGTGAAGCGCCAGCCGTTGCGTTATGCCTCTATCGATGAACATAACTTGAGAGTGGTCACCGAATCTGCTTTTGGGCAATTCGGTATTACTGCGGTTCGAGATGAGCACGCGGCTGCTCGATGTGTCTCTTTGCGTCTACCTGCTCCACACCGTCTAACGCACGGTAAGCGAAACCCGCTGGCTGAATGGTTAGATGAGTTGGGTCTATTTGGCCTACGTTCGTGGGAAAAATTTATCCCCGAGGCTGTGAACGCGCTTCCGAAGCGTCAAATCGCTCTGTTTATTCAGCACCTTTGGGCAACTGATGGTTCTGTAACGGTGAACAAGAATGGACGTTCAGGGCGCATTTACTATGCATCAACATCACGCGAACTACTAGATCAGCTTTCCATTCTCCTGCTGCGCTTCGGTATTAATTCACGTATTCGAAAAACTGCTTTGAAGGGTGAATACCGCCAGGGATACACTTTGGACATCTCAGGACGTGACGAACAGCTGCGTTTCCTGCGCGAAATTTCAGTTTTCGGTAACCGTGCTGAACAATGTAAGTCCCTATTAGAGGTGCTGGAAACGGAAGAATATAGATCCAACACTAACGTGGATACTGTCCCTGCCCAGGTGTGGGACGATGTGAAACGCATTCTTTCTGAAAAGGGAATGACGCACCGCGAATTCCAAGCTTCTATGGGTTCTCAGTATTGTGGTTCTGCGTATTACAAGAGTGCGCCCTCTCGTTCGCGTCTCACCCAGGTCGCTACCCTCCTTGATTCAGCTGAGCTGGACATGGTTGCTGTAAACGACTTGTTCTGGGATTCAATCGTTGAAATTGAATACTGTGGTGAAGAAGAGGTCTTTGACGCTACCGTTTTGGGTCATCACAACTTCATTGCTAACGGCGTGACTGTTCATAACAGTATCGAGCAGGACGCGGATATGGTCATCCTTCTGCACCGCGACGATGTCTACGATAAGGAATCCCCGCGCGCTGGTGAGGCTGACGTTATCGTGGCTAAGCACCGTAACGGCCCGACCAAGACCATCGCGGTCGCCTTCCAGGGCCACTACTCGCGCTTTGCGAACATGACGCACGATTCCTACTCGGGCGGTGACGACTACTAAAGATGAACGTTCTCCTCTCGGTTTTGTTGGTTGTTATCGGTCTTTTTATACTCGACCGGTTGTTGCTTGCTGCCGAAAGAAAGGGCTGGATTTTTTATCGTCACCGCAAAGCAGGTGGGACGTCCGGCGCGGCATTTGGTATGGCCGAGTTTTTGCAACCTGGCGCTAGGGTGACAATTGAACAGCAAGAATCTAATCGAATGACGCGTCAGATAGCTGAGGATGATGCACCCTACAAGAAGCTGTAGCTATAGCGTCCAAAAAGTTTCTTCCTAAGCCTTGACCCTCACGCGGCGTCAGGCACCACAGTGGGTTATATGAGAGATTCAAACAGTTCCGCTGATTACTTGACTGTGGGTGAGGTTGCTCGCCTGGTGGGTGTGAGCGTTCGCGCCTTACATCACTGGGATGCGATTGGGCTGCTGACTCCTAGCGGTCGCACGGGTGCCGGATACCGGGTGTACAGTGCCGACGATATCGACCGTCTGCACCGCGTCCTGGTCTATCGGGAGCTTGGGTTTCCGTTGAAGAAAATTCAGCGCGTCCTTGCCGACGGCGAGCGTTCGGCTCACACGCACCTGCAGGAACAAAAGCGTTTGTTAGAAGACAAAATCTCTCATCTCACCGCGGTTTTAGAAACCGTCAATCACCTGATGGAGGAGAATATGTCAGAGAAGAAACTTACAGCCACCGAGAAGGCGCAGGCTATTCAGGCGCAGTACGCTGATGAGGTTCGCGAGCGCTGGGGTGACACCGATGCTTACGTGCAGTCCCAGCAAAATACAGCTCAGTTTACGGATGCGGATTGGCAACGCGCCCAGTCCGATGCCGAGGCGCTGGAAGCTGATTTAGCGAGCGCCAAGCGTGTGGGCGTCCTTGCTGGTTCTGAAGAGGCGAATGCGCTCGCAGAACGCCATCGTGAGTCAATCAACCGCTACTATGACTGCTCGTATGCTCAGCAGGTGTTGTTAGGTCGCATGTATGTTGCAGATACTCGATTTGCTGAGCATTACGACGCGCGCGAGCCTGGTCTTGCGCAGTGGTTGCACGAGGTGATTGACGCGAATGCTCAAGCGCACGGGGTAGACCCTGCAAGCGCTACGTGGGGGTAAACCTGTTTCTAGCTCACCCCACGAGACCGCCTGAAACCTTCGAGAGTGCGGGATAATCCCGCACTCTCGAAGGTATCGCGCTATCTAGCCGCTCGAGGTCCCGCGCTCGCTACCGACGCCCATCCTGGCGTCCTCAACGTTTCACGTGAAACATCTGCCCGGCGCCCCCGCCATTCCAGCCCGCCTACGGCAGGATTGCGTTGTCCAGGTAGGTGAAGATCATCGCGTAGATGTAGGCCTTCTGTTTGACGTCCGCCGCGCCTGCGTGCCCACCTTCGGCGTTTTCAAAGTAGTGCACTGGCTTGCCCATTGACTCAAGCAGTGCCATGAACTTGCGGGCGTGCGCGGGGTGTACACGGTCGTCCTTGGTGGACGTGGTGAGTAGCAGGGTGGGGTGAATATCGTCCGGGTTCACGTTGTGGTACGCCGAAATCTCTTTCAAAAACTCCCAGTCATCCGTATCGGGGTCGCCGAATTCAGAGACCCACGATGCGCCCGCTAGCAAGTGCGAGTAACGTTTCATATCCAGCAGTGGCACCTGGCAGACAATCGCCCCAAAGTGCTGCGGGTACCGCGTGTACATATTGCCCATGAGTAACCCGCCGTTCGAGCCACCAATCGCCGCCAGCTGTGGCACGGTGGTGATGCCCGCGTCCACCAGGTTGCGTGCCACGGCAATCAAGTCTTCGTAGGCGCGCGGTCTGTTCTCGCGCAGGGCAGCCTGGTGCCAGCGTGGTCCGAATTCGCCGCCGCCACGAATGTTCGCCAGCGCGTACACGTACCCCTTCTCAAGAAGCCCCTTGCCGTAGAGCGACGAGTACGAGGGCGTGCTCTTGATTTCAAACCCGCCATAGGCGCTCAGTAGCGTGGGGGCGGGGGAGCTGCCGTTCAGCGCATCGGTGTTGCCCACCAGAAAGTAGGGGACGCGTGTGCCGTCCGCCGAGGAAACCCACCGCTGACGCACTTCTAGCCCGGTGGTGTCGAACCTATCCGGCGTACTGCGTAGCGGGCGCAGGGTAAAGTGCTCTGCCGAGAACCCGCCCACGAAACTGCCGCGGTAGAGCGTCGGCGGGGTGAGAAAACCGGTGACGAGCAGGTGCACGCCGTCGCGAATATCCGGGTTGACGGGCTGTACGCGAATGTTGTTGAACTCCCCGACGTCGGGTCGCAGGTCGTGGATGTCCCAGTGCTCCCCGCAGTCTTCAGCGAAGAAGAGGTCGGTGCGCACATTATCGAGCACGGTGAACATGATGCCGCTCTTGGTGGCGGCGTAGCTCAGTAGCGATGAGCTGTCGGCGGGTTCGAAGATAACGTGCACGTGCTCTGCCACGGGTGCGTCTATGGCCTCGTCGTAAGGCAGGGCGAGCAGGGATCCTGCCGTGAATGTCGTTCCGTCGAGAGCCCAGTCTTCGCGTAGTTGCACGGTCAGCCAGTCGCGCACTGCCCCGCAGTTGGCGGACGCCGGTACCTGGATGCGCGTGAGCTCGTAGGTGCCGCGGTTCATGTCGTAGAACTCGTGGTTGCGGAAGGTGATGGCGCGGTAGACCACCGTTTTTTCAAAGCCTTCCATGTTGAAGTTGTGCCCGCCGACCATGACGTCGGTGTCGCGTCCTTCCAGGATGAGCGCGGCGTCCTCGAGGGGAGTGTTACGCGACCACAGGTGGACGGAGCGCGGGTAACCTGAGCGCGTCACGGAATCTTCGAAGGTGTGCGCCACGATGACGGCGTTTTTGTTCAGCCAGCGCATGTCACCCTTGCCCAGGGGCTTGTTGAAGCCGTCCGTCACGAACTCTTTGGTGGCAAGGTCAAATTCGCGCACGACTGTGGTGTCTGATCCACCCAGGCGCAGGGTGAGTAGCGCACGGTCGTAACCGTCGTGGCAGATTTTCATGCCGCCGTACACCCAAGGCTGCTTCTCTTGTGCGCCCAGTGCGCCGATGTCTACCAGGGTTTCCCAGGCGGGCTGGGTGCTCTCGTCCTTGTAGGCGTCGTAGTCTTCTTTGCGCGTGCGTCGCCACAGACCGCGCGGGTACTGGCCGTCTGCGTAGAAGTCGTAGACGTAGTCCCCGCGACGCGTGCCCACCACCAGCTTGTCTTTGGCAGACATGATCGCGTCTGTCTCGTGCAGATGCCTCTCAAAGCGCTTGCCTGCAAAGATTCGTAGGGATTCGTTGCTACGCTCCTGTGCCCAGGCGAAGGTCTCGTCATTGAGCTCTTCGAGGTAGGCGAAAGGGTCGTGTTCGGCGGTGGGTTGGGTGTACTCAGGCATACCCTCAACTCTAATATGGCGTAGCTCTCAAAGCCACTTGTCGAGAGTTCGCCCGCGCATCGCGTACGGGGCTAGAAAAGTCCGTCGAAGAGCCAGAGCTGATCCTCTGCCGGTTCTTTTTTCTTGCTCTTCTTGGGTGCTGGCTTGATGGGTTCAGCGCCCCCAAAGAGGGTGGGTTCGTGGGCGTTTTCTAGCGCGTCAGGACGCTGGTATTCGCCGACTGGGGAATTATCTTCTGCTTCGTTGAGCGGTAGTGCTTCGACGGGTCCTCCCACCGGCAACTCTTCAGCTATCAGAATCTCTTCTGACTCCCAGGTGGATGCTGAACTGTCGGAAGTTTCTTTAGCGGCTTCCGTTGGAGTTTTCACATCCTCATCGAGCGCAGGGTTGAGCGTATCTGAAGAAGATTCATCGGCGGTCTCTGTTGGTGCTGCAGGCTCTGTTGCCTCAACTTCTGCTGGCTCTTCCCTATCGTGTGCCTGTGCAGAGGGGGCTGCGTCGGCGGGCTGATTGTCGTCGCTAAGGGGGTCTGTCTCTGCTGTTGAATCCTCTGTCGGAACCGCAGGTGCTTCTGTCTCTACGGCGGTTTCCTGCGCTTCGGTAACTTCTTCACCGCGATCTTCTGCCGCCGGTGTTTCCTCGACTGCTGTTTCTGCTAGAGCTGCCTCGGTGGCTGCATCCTCAAAGGGGTCGGCGTCTTCCGCGCTCGCCGCATCATTTGCATCCGCGGGTTCTTCTTGCGCGGCAGGTTCTTCTGCTTGCGCAAGCTCTCCAGATTGCATGGCTTGGGTTGGGAGGGCTGCCGCGACAAATCCGGGCATCCCGCCGCCCTGCACCGCGTTGTCCATCTCGGTGTAGGTGTCGTCGATGTATCGCTGAATTACCGGTGATAGTTCATTGATGATGCGGGTATCGCTGAGTGAGGTGAGGTGGGGGAGTTCCATGAGGTAGCGTCCCACGGCGAGACCGAGTAGCTGGGAGCTCATGAGTGAGAAAGCGATGGGGTCGATGTTGGTTGTGCCGGGGCCGAAGGGGCCGGTTGAGAATAGCTCCCAGGCGGCATCTCGCATTTTGCTGTTGGTGTCTGCTGACGAGATTGCTGATCGCACCAGACCCAGCAGAAGGGGCTTAATATCTTCAGAATTCCACATCTGTAGATATGCGCTGACGATGGCTCGGCCGCGGTTGCTGTCGCCCGATTGGAAGCTGTCGCGCATCTGGTTGGCGAGCGCAAACTGCTCAGTGATGATGTGCGTGAAGAGTGCTTCTTTGTTGCCGAAGAAGTGGCGGATGAGGGCTGGGTCTACGGATGCGCGTGTGGCGATGGAGCGCATGGATGTGCCCTCGAAGCCGTGTTCGGCAAAGAGGTTTTTGGCAGCGGTGAGGATGTCGTTGCGGGTGTTGTTCTCACCTGTTCTGCGACCTGCTTTTGAGGGTGAGGAATTTTTGCGTTTTGGTGTCTTCGAAGCTGCCATGCCCCTAGGTTATCGTGAAAATTCAAACAATCCTAAACATTAAATTCCTCAAATGTTGAATCTTGCCTAATTCAATATCTGTTGAATTTTTAAAATACCTGGTCAAGTCCGATTTTCCCGGAATTTTAACTTGTCTAAAAAATGCGGCAAAAGTAGCTCAATTTTGAGGTAACTTATGGCAATCCTGTTTAGGGTCCTTCAAAAGTTGATCAAAAATAGGTTGGGGATGGGGTTGTTGGGCGTCTTGCCTGCAGAGGGTCTGACGGCCCCCATTTTGCAAAAATTCCCCACCGCGAGAAATAGACTCTATATCTACACCGCAATCTTGCCGCGCAGGCTCCCTGCCTCCTGCGCTTCATGTGCCGTCCTCGCATCCGCAAGATCAAAGATTTTACCGATGCGCACCTGCAAATTTCCCCGACCTAAGAATTTATTGAGGGTGGATGCGGCGTCCGCCAAATCATCGGCAGTTGCCCCGGACATCGCAAAGCCGCGCACCTGAAGGTCGCGAGTGTAAAGAGCCCCTGCCGGGAATGAAATATCAGAGTTCATTCCTGAGAGCAGGGCAATCTTTCCACCGAACGCCATCAGCGGTAGCGCGAGTGAGAAGTCGTTGGTTCCACTGTTGTCCCACCAGATGTCAAAACCTTCGGGCGCTACCTGCGCTAAAGCGTCTGCCAGATCGTTGCGATGGTAATCAAGCACCTCGTCCACGCCCAGTGAGTGCACCCAGTCGAAGTCGCGGGGTGATGCACTGCCGACCATGCGCACGCCGCTGGCAACCGCGTACTGTGCCAGTGTGCTACCGGCAACACCGCCGATAAAGACGGTAGAGCCGGGTGTGAAGCCGCCGAGCCTGCTGATGCCCAGATGGGCTGTTGAGAAGGCGTGGGAGAGCGCGGCGTAGGTTTGTGCCGGAATCTCTTTACCCGAAACATCCTGAGTGGCCCTGGCAAATACCCGCTCTTGGGGGAGTGAGACAAGTTCAGTGAAAGCCCCCTGGCGCCTGTCATAACCTGCCGAGTTTGACCACACTGCATCGCCGGGCGAGAACTCGCAGACACCTTCACCCACCGCTTCGACGATACCCACTACGTCGCGTCCTATGACAAAGGGGAAGGGGGTGTGAGCCTCACAAGCGCCGGATCGCACAAACAGGTCAACATTGTTCACTGCAGAGTACTCCACACGTACCAGTACGTCGTTGGGTCCGTAGTCGGGGGTGGGTAGCTCGCCCACCTGAATCTGCGATGCCTCACCTTTGGTGTCAATAAATGCTGCGCACACATCAACTCCTTCTCTTTTCAGCATAGAACTGCGCGCACCTGTGTATAAGCCCCGTCTTCACTCGCGTAAAAGATATTCTGAGAGAAAGAGACATAAGGAGGGCCATGTCAGCGGATACTCATACACTTACTTTGGCGGGAACCACCATTGCCGTCACCGCATCACGTCGTGCCACGGAGCAGGGCGAGGCATTTGAGCGCAAAGGTGCGCGAGTCGTTTATGCTCCCACGGTGCGTATTGTACCCACCGATGCCGATGAGCTTTTGCAGGCTGATACTCGTGGCATTATCGAAAACCCGCCGCACATGGTGCTGGTGACTACCGGCTACGGGCTCAAGGGTTGGTTGAGTTTCGCTGCGGATGCCGGGCAAGAGGACGCCCTGCGTGATGCTTTGGCGGGTGCTGATTTTTATGTTCGCGGGGCAAAAGGACGCGGCGCTGTGCGTGCATTGGGCTTTGAGGATTCCGGTATCGCAGCTGAGGAGGTGACCCGTGCGCTCGTTGACCTCGCCCTTGAGGTCGGCGTTGAGGGTAAGCGCGTGGTGTTGCAGCAACACGGCAAGCCTGATCATGAACAGGAGCAACGCCTGAAAGATGCAGGTGCTCAGCTGGCAACGGTGGTGCCGCACCGCTGGGAAGAGCCGAAAGATATTAATGCTGTGCACGAGCTGATTGACAGCATCATTGCCGGTGAAATCACCGCGATTACTTTTACTGCTGCCCCCGCTGTTGAGGCACTGTTTGGCTACGCCACTGAGCAGGAGAAGCTACCCGAGTTCATCACCGCTCTGCGCGTGAAAACCGTGGTGGCAAGCGTCGGCCCGGTGACATCCGTACCGTTGGAAGAGCAGGGAATCATCCCCGTGCAACCGGAGCGCTCGCGCATGGGCGCCATGATTAAGACGCTGGTGGAGAACCTTGAGAGGTAGATGTTTCACGTGAAACATTCAACAGTTAAGGGCTAAGGGTGGACGCTACACCGTATTGCCCAGTACTAGCTCGGCGCCGATGACTCCTGCCAGAAGTTCTTCGTCTATTAGTGAGCCTTCATGGATGATGCTGAGGCCGCCCGATGATTCCAACACCATGCACTGCACTTGGGTGATCGAGGTGATGCCCGCTTTGCGCAGGGCGGTGAAAATTTCGGTGCGTTTGAGGTGTGTGCGACGCATATTGTGGTCCACGAATTTGCCGTGGGCTACGATGACGCGGGCGTGCGGGCTGAACCTGCGCCAGCCGGCGACAGATTGCGCGGCACCAAAGATAGCTTCCAGTGCAATAAGCGTGCCCAGTCCAATGACGCCCGAGGCAAGTGTTGGCGGGTGTCCGATGATGACGCGTCCTGCCACTGCACCGAACATGACGATAACGACAGCATCAAAGCCGTTCCAACTGTTCAGCACGCGCGCGCCGAAAATGCGCACAAACAGTAAAAATGCCAGATAGATGCCGAGCGCTGACATCATCACAATGGGAATGCGCCACGGCTCAATGCCGAGGTAGGTTAGAATCAGTGAACCGTAGTCCTCGGGCATGCGGGCGTCCTTTCGTGGGTGCGTTGGTTCTATTGTATGGGTCTAGAAACCTCATTGTTTTCTATATATGTTGCAACATATTGCTCTTACTTTAACTTTCTATTCCCATCACCCGGGTGAGGGGTACACAATGGGAGCGGGTGCCTTTTCGCGTCCGCCCAACACACAGCAGAAGCAGATGTCGTATGAGTGAGCTTCCCGCTATTGATGAGATCCCGGCTGATACTAAGAATTGGACGGTGGTTTTAGAGAATGGATGCGCCGAGTGTGGTTTCATGCCGGGGTATGCGTATGAGGATAATGAGCGTCGGATCCTGAGCCTGGTTGCGCCCGTACGTGCGGCGTTCGAAAATTCCGCTCTGACGTAGCGTCCTGATAAAAACACGTGGTCACCGCTGGAGTACCTCGTGCATATCAGTGAGGTCTTCGAGGTCATGGTGCAAATTACGCCTTTGTGGATGCGTCCTGGGCGCAAGAACACCGCGAATTTCAGTACAACGCGCTGGACTACCTTGCTGCCTGTAAACAGTACCTAACACCCGATGATATTCCTTGGCTTCGCCGCCTTGCCGAGGCAAAAAGCTGGTGGGAGACCATTGACCGCCTAGACACCATCATCGGAGATATCGTCCTGCGTCACCCCGAGCTTAACTCTCTGATGCTGGAGTGGGCGCAGGACGCGAACTTCTGGATCCGCCCCATCGCCATTGACCACCAGCGTCCTCGCAAGGAGCGCACCGATACCCAGTTGCTGGAGGAAATCATCGTGAAGAACTTTGGCTCTACTGAGTTCTTTATTAATAAGGCAATCGGATGGGCGTTGCGGGAGTATTCCAAGACTGATCCGGTGTGGGGGGGTGACTTTATTGACCGCTACCGAGCCCAGCTTGCGCCCTTGAGCATCCGCGAAGGGGGTAAGCGCCTCTAACTCTCCACCGAGACTGCACTTTAACCCCGATTTTCTTTCAAAATACGGGATAAAGCGCACTTTCGACGCCCCTCGCAGTAGGCATAAGAAAACCCCGCCGTAGTTGCGTACTCTGGAATGTTCGTTCCGTGCAACCCGTGCGGGGTTTTCTGGTAAAAATCTTGGTTTCAGTGGCATCGTCGCCGCCTGACTCCTAATCCTTATGCGGCCGTACGCTTGAGTTGTCTCATAGCTGGACTCTTCTATCCGGTTACGTCCGGTATGCGTGGAGTGCTTGTGCGATTATGCGGCACCGAGAATAAGATTCTCAGCGGGTTTGTCTAAACCACCTGTCATAAATCTCCTTTCGAAGATTCACTTCTTGTGAGCCGTACCACTTATTTGGCTCACTCATTATTTAACTCCTGTGGATCCCAAAATGCCAGCGATTTTCACCTGATTTTTCCGGCAATTTTGCCGCTGATTTCCTCTGGTTTAACGGCTTTGTGCGGGCTTAGAATCTAATCAAACCGTGCCTCATTGCCCCACCTCTAAGGAGCTCTCATGGATTCTTTCCTCGCTTTTACCTCCGGGCTGGGCAATATCGTTTTCGCTCTAGTTCTTTTGGTTGCGCTCGCGGTGATGCCTTTTCGTCTGTGGCAGCGAGCCCAGCGCAATAAGTTGCGCGATGAGCTGGAGATCATGGAAGACGAGCGGGATGCGTGGCGTTCAGACCGCGGCGGCACCAACAGTTCGCGCAATTACTTGCATGGTCGAGCACCTCGTTATGACCCGTCTCAGCACGACTAATTTTATGTATATAAAAGGACGCCCGCATCCGGCAGTGACTGTGTGCGGGCGTCCTATATATAGAGAGGCCTAAATTCTTTGCGGCGCATATTTAGTTGTTGATCATCTGTTCAGCAATCAGTTCGTAGCTGCGCAGGGTTTGCTCGGTGCTGGTTGCTAGCGATGAGAGCATGAGCTCGTCTGCTTGCACCATGTTGGCAAAGCGCAGCAGGTAGTCCTTTGCTTGGGCGCCGGTGCCTACTGCTCGGAATTGAATCATTTCAAGGATCTGCTGTCCCTGCGGTGAGCGCATGAGCAGTTCGAGCTGTTCGTCGCTGATTTCGCGGCCGCGTCCTGCCATCATGCGTACGCGGTTGCGCTTGGTGATTTCTAGTTGTTCGTGAGCGTCTTCTTCGGTGTCCGATGCGAGGACGTTCACGGCAGCGATCACGTAGGGTTCAGCTAGCTGCTCTGAGGGCTGGAATTTTTCGCGGTACACGTTAATAGCTTGTTCCAGGTGAGTGGGTGCAAAGTGCGATGCGAATGCGTAGGGCAAGCCGAGTGCTGCGGCTAGCTGTGCGCCGAAGAGTGATGAGCCAAGAATGTAAAGGGGTACTTCTGTTCCCTGTCCCGGGGTGGCGTTGACGCCTGGAATGTGGGTGTCGTCGTTGAGGTAGCCCTGCAGTTCTTGGACGTCTTGCGGAAAGCGTTCTGCGTTGTTGGGTTCGCGGCGGAGCGCTCGCAGAGTATTCATGTCGGTGCCGGGTGCGCGTCCTAGTCCTAGGTCGATGCGTCCGGGGTAGAGTTCAGCGAGGGTGCCGAATTGTTCTGCGATAGTAAGCGGTGAGTGGTTGGGGAGCATAACGCCGCCAGCACCGAGGCGAATCTTTTCTGTTTTTGCTCCGATGTGTGAGATCAGCACTGCGGGAGCTGATGAGGCAATGGACTTCATGTTGTGGTGCTCTGCGTACCAGATGCGTTCGTAGCCGAGCTTCTCTGCTGTTTGTGCGAGTTCTACGGAACGGTTGAATGCTTCTTTGGGTTTTTCACCGGGGTGGATGGTGGCAAGGTCGAGAATGGATAGGGCAGGCATACTTCTTCTTTCTGTGTAAGGGATTGTGTAAGTACATAGGTATAACGATGCGTGCAGCCCTTCTGTTCCCGAAAAGCGGTAAAAATTGAGCGAAATTGGCGAAAAAGGGGTCTCTAGGGGCCTGTTCGGAAAGTTTTTAAAGTTTTTTCTTGTGAACCGGGTAACGAAAAACCGCTATTTTGCAGTGGTCTGGGTGACACAATGGCTAATACAATAAAGTATGCTTACTTTTATAATATGGTTCTGACTAGGCATTTTGTTGTGGATGCGTGATTTTAGGTTGTTTTGCGTGTTTATGTACTGCACGTATTGAGCATATTTTTGTGATGTAGGGTACGGTCTCTCGAGTTGCACACCGGGGAGCATGTGCGTATAGTTGTATGAGTCGTCGCGGCGAGGGAGTGGGTAAAGCTCCTAGTCAGACGGTGGTTTTGAGAAGTTTATAGGGTTGTTGTTGCTGGTTTGTGACGGTGTGTTGGTCCTGTTGTGGTT
>NZ_JAAXPV010000013.1 GCF_012396615.1 Rothia terrae
TTCAGTGTAAAATGTACTTGGGTCATGTAAAAGTCCTCCTGGGTATGTTTTTGTCGTTAAAAACATTGTACCGTAAAAGGACTGTTATATGGCCTTTTTACTTTTACACAATTATACGGACTTTATCAATTTTTTAATACATAAAATGAGTGATTTACGCAGAATTAAATTGATAGCCTAATATTTTTCGGAGTAAATTTTTCATTAAACAAAATTTACTATCAGCGAACACTGTTGGGGTGGGCAAGCCGAGAAGTCCCCCTTGTAGAAAAGAGACACAACGAGCACAACAGTTTCGCGACGATCCCTCGCAAAGGACGCGGCATGGGCGGCACCAGCCGTTGCCGCAACCACTCTAGTACCGGCGTATGCAGCATCGCGCTGCGGAACCCCTACTGTTCGCACGAGCGGTGGCGTTACAACCCGCTGGGGTATTGCAGCCACAAGCACTACTGACACCCAGAAAACAAATATGCAGATTTCAGTTGGTGAGCAGGTATACGTCGATAACCTGCCAGCGGGTGTTACTGTAACCAGCGTTAACGAACAGTGGTTCATTGAAAATCACCAAGGACAAAACGCTCAGGGTAACGGTTTTTTCTTCATCAGCAATACCAGCTCAAGCTACAACAAATCAGGTCAGTGCACCGCTGTCGGCTGTTCTGTCACTTGGACTACTCAGCCAGAACCGGTGACCGGACAGGGCGCAGATTCGACTCTTCCGCGTGCAGGATGGTCATCCACCGTCACGAATACTCAAAATAACCAAGACACGGTGTATTCAGATGGAGTCACCCGTAAGGCTTGGGATGTGAACCTTAAATACACCGGTAGCGGAACCTACACCACTACCGCCGCAGGCTGCCAGTCATACACCACTGGCGGCTCAGGAAGATTTGCGGTGAACTACACCGATGTTCCCCGAGAAGTAGCAGGAGCTGTATCAGTAGCGGTGTTTTCTATCGTGACAGTCGCTCTCAGCACCGGGCAGGTACTCACTTACCGTAGCTCAACTCAAAAAATCGTCAGCAAGTAATCTATTCACTCAATAAAACGCCGTTGAAATCACTCAGATGACTTCAACGGCGCAATTATTTAATAACAGTTTTCTATTTTTCGGTTTCTAGTCCCAACAGTGCATTTTCAATGACTTCGCTCAATGCCGGGTGAATCCAGTATTGACCTCGCGCCATCTCGTGCGCAGAAAGACCGAAGCTCATCGCCTGAATAATGGGCTGGATGAGGTTCGAGGCTTCCTCACCCATAATGTGTGCGCCTAGTAGCTCACCGGTCTTCTTGTTGGCAAGTAGCTTGACGAAGCCTACAGAATCTTCCATCGCCCAGCCGTAGGCAACATCGCCAATGTTCTGCACCTTAACAGCAAGCTCAAAGCCCTCGTCCTGAGCTTTCTCACGAGCTTCTTCTTCGGTCAGACCCACATGCGCAATCTGCGGGTGAGTAAAGACAGCCGCAGGAACATAGCGGTGGTCAGTCTCTCGCATGCTCTCGGGATGAACCAGGTTGTACTGCACGGTACGCGCCTCGGCGTTAGCCACGTGCTTGAGCTGGTACATCGAGCTGACATCGCCCAGCGCAAAAATACCGTCAACGGGCTCACCGTCTTTGAGAACGCGCTGGGCAGCATCAACACTCACCAAGGCGGTTTTCTCATCGACGTCAAAGAACTTTTCAGCAGCCAACGTATCGCTGTTGGGACGGCGTCCAGTGGCCACAAGAATCAGATCGGTTTCGATTTCTTCTATCTTTCCTTCGTGCTTGAAGGTGACAGTTGCAGTCCCATCCGAGTTCTCACGAATTTCTTTGAGCGAGCGGTTTAGGCGTAGATCCCACTGCTTGGCTGCCTGTTCTGCGAACTTCTGAGAAATCTCAGAGTCATTTTTGCGGAGCAAAACATCAGAGCGATGCGCCTGAATAACCTCTGCTCCCAGTCCGTTAAAGACGTGAGCAAATTCGGCTGCAATAAATCCGCCGCCGAGAATCAGGACGCGGGCAGGCAGCGCATCAATGCGCATCACGGTGTCCGAGGTATGCACCAGGGATGAATCGATACCGGGAACATCGGGAAGTACTGAGCGTGACCCGGTTGCCAGCACAATCTGGGGTGCGCTCAGGCGAGCGCCAGAATCAGTTTCCAGGGTATGGATATCGACAAAGTGGGCGTATTCTTCGAAGACAGTGACGTTGTTCAGGCCCTTGCGGTAGTCTAGGCCGCCGTTGGAGATAGCGTCGATGCGCGCAAAGATGCGGTCGCGCATCGCTGACCAGTTCACGTCGGTAACTTTTGCTTTCACACCCAGGTGGTCGATATGTTCAGCGGTGTGTGCAACAGTTGCCGGGTAAACGTACTGTTTGGTGGGAATGCAACCGAAGTTAAGGCAGGTACCGCCGAAGGTTCCGCCGTCGATGATGGCTACTTTTTTGTTATCCCAGTTCCCGTCGATCAGTGAGTTACCGGAGCCTGAGCCGATAATGATGAGGTCAAATTCTTGGGTGTCCATTCGTGTGCCCTTTCTGCAGGGGTCTTTTGTACTACTGTATCAACATCGATTAGAGCGTTTTTGTTCCCGGCTGGTCGGCTCTTTGTTGGTTGCGAATCGGCGGTGCGCGGGCAAAAAAGTTACCCGATCCCGTGCAATATACCCGAAAAATCGGGTGTAAAGCACAGAACCGGGTAAGTTTTTCTCGCTAGAGGTTAGTCGGTTTTCACCACGATCAGCAGGTCGCCGCCTTGAACGTTGGAGACCTCGTTGTAAACAACGCGCTCCACAGTTCCTGCGACGGGTGAGGTAATAGATGCTTCCATCTTCATCGCCTCGATAGTCGCAATTTGATCGCCAACCTCGATCTTGTCGCCGACCTGCGCGGTGATAGTGACGCCACCGGCAAAGGGAGCTGCCACGTGACCGGGGTTAGCCGCATCCGCCTTTTCAGCGCTCTTCACGTTAGACTCCACCGAGTGATCACGAACCTCAACAGTGCGTGACTGACCGTTGAGAGTACAGATCACCTGACGCATGCCCTTTTCGTTGGGTTCAGAGATTGCCTGCAAGGTTGCAATCAGGCGAACGCCCTTACCCAATGAAATGACGTGCTCGCGGTTTTCGATCATGCCGTACAGGAAGTCACGGGTGTGCAAAATCGACACATCGCCAAATTCCTCACGGATTGCTTCAAACTCACGGGTGGGCGCGGGGAAGAGCAAACGGTTGAGGGTTGCGCGACGTGTCTGCGAATCCCCTGCCAGTGCCTGAGCATCCTCATCAGAGATCTCGTTAACCTGAGGCTTAGAAAGCTTACGTCCCTCAAGAGCACGGGTACGGAAAGGCTCGGGCCAACCGGCAGGCGGAGTACCAAGCTCACCATTGAGGAAGCCAATAACTGAATCCGGAACATCGAAGTTCTGGGGATCTTTCTCGAAGTCCTCGGGGCTAACGCCCATACCGACCAGCTGCAAAGCGAGATCGCCAACGACCTTAGATGACGGGGTCACCTTCACAATATGACCGAGCATCTTGTCAGCCGCAGCGTACATATCCTCAATTGCCTCGAAACGATCGCCCAGACCAAGAGCAGTCGCCTGGGCACGCAGATTAGACAGCTGGCCACCAGGAATCTCATGGTTGTACACGCGTCCGGTCGGTGAGTTCAGACCCATCTCAAACGGCTTGTAGATCGCACGAACCGCTTCCCAATAAGGCTCAAGCGCCAAAACCGCGTCCATCTCAAATTCAGGAGCACGTTCAGTTCCGTCCATTGCAGCCAAGAAAGCAGAGAAGGACGGCTGAGAAGTAGTACCTGCCATTGACGCGGTAGCCACATCAACAGCATCCACGCCAGCTTCAACAGCAGCCTGAAGCGTTGCCACCTGACCGCCTGCAGTATCATGCGTGTGCAGGTGAACAGGCAGATCAAAACGCTCGCGCAAAGCGGTGACCAATCGTCGAGCTGCTTCAGGACGCAACAGCCCAGCCATGTCCTTAATAGCAAGGATGTGCGCGCCGGCGTCCACAATCTGCTGCGCGAGGTCGAGATAGTAATCCAGCGTGTAGACGGTCTCATTCTCATCGAGCAAGTTGCCGGTGTAACACATCGCTACCTCAGCTACGGCGGTGCCCGTCTTGCGCACAGCGGCAATTGCCGGTGCCATCTGAGAGACATCGTTCAAAGCATCGAAAATACGGAAGATATCGACGCCGGTTTCAGCAGCCTCAGCCACGAAAGCATCGGTTACTTCGGTGGGGTACGGTGTGTAGCCCACGGTGTTACGGCCGCGCAGAAGCATCTGAATCGGAATGTTAGGCATAGCCTCACGCAGGTGCGCCAGACGTTCCCACGGATCCTCAGAGAGGAAGCGCAGAGCAACGTCGTAGGTTGCACCGCCCCAAGCCTCCATCGAGAAGAGGTTTGGAGTGGTATGAGCTACAGCCGGAGCTGCCGCCAACAAATCGCGGGTACGCACACGCGTCGCCAAAATAGACTGGTGAGCATCGCGGAAGGTTGTATCGGTTACCGCTACCGGCTTGTAGTCGCGCAGGTACTTCGCAAAGCCCTCCGGCCCAAGCTCCTGCAACTTCTGACGCCAGCCCGCAGGCGGCTCATGATCAGAAGCATCAAACGGAGTACGGAACGGTTCTTCCTGCTTATCACCGGGGAATCGAGGCAATTTCAGACGCGGGTCCGTACCTTCAATGCGCTCACCGTGAGGCTGATTGACCGTAGTATTCGCCAAGTACTGCAAAGCCTTGGTACCGCGATCAGATGACCCCTTAGTGTTCAGCAATTCGGGGTGCTCATCGATAAACGGAGTCGAGACGTCGCCAGCCTGGAAAATCGGGTCTTTCAGAACAGCCTGCAAGAAAGGAATATTGGTGGCAACACCGCGAATACGGAACTCCGCCAAAGCACGTTGCGCGCGTTGCACGGCAGCACCAAAATCGCGTCCGCGGCAGGTGAGCTTAACCAGCATGGAGTCAAAGTGGGGCGAAATCTGCGCACCGGTGTACACCGTACCGCCATCCAAGCGAATACCGGAGCCACCCGCTGAACGGTAGTACGACACTTTACCCACGTCAGGACGGAACCCGTTAGCAGGATCTTCAGTGGTGATACGGCACTGCATCGCCGCACCGCGCACCTGCAACTCATCCTGGCGAATACCCAAATCTTCAAGGCTCTCGCCAGCAGCAATACGCATCTGCGACTGCACCAGATCAACATCAGTGACTTCTTCAGTAACGGTATGCTCCACCTGGATGCGCGGGTTCATCTCAATAAAGACATGCTGACCAGCGCGCTCGCCGGCGGTATCAACCAAGAACTCAACGGTACCAGCGTTGGTGTAGCCCAGCTCCTTTGCAAAAGCTACAGCATCGCGGAACAGCGCCTGACGAATTTCTTCATCAAGATGCGGCGCGGGAGCGATCTCAACAACCTTCTGGTGGCGACGCTGCAGTGAGCAGTCTCGCTCAAAAAGATGAACGATATTTCCCTGACTATCAGCCAGAATCTGCACCTCGATGTGTCGAGGACGCAATACCGCCTGCTCCAAGAAGACCGTGGGGTCACCGAAAGCAGTGTCTGCCTCACGCATCGCAGCTTCCAGCGAATCCTTCAAAGCATCGCGGGTTTCAACGCGGCGCATACCGCGTCCGCCACCACCTGCAACAGCTTTAACGAAGATCGGGAAGCCAATTTTTTCTGCTTCTTCAAGCAGGTAGTCAATATCCTTTGACGGCTCCGATGATTTCAGAACCGGAATTCCGGCACGGCGCGCAGCCTTGAGCGCCGCTACCTTATTACCTGCCAGTTCTAGAACTTCGGGGGGCGGGCCAATAAAAGTAATTCCGTTATCAGCAGCCGCTCGCGCAAGCTCAGGATTCTCAGAAAGAAAGCCGTAACCGGGGTAGATAGCATCCGCGCCTGCTTCTTTGGCAACGCGAATAATTTCATCTACGTCCAAGTAGGCGCGGACGGGGTGCCCCTCTTCGCCAATGGGGTAGGCCTCATCGGCTTGCTGACGGTGAATCGAGTGACGGTCCTCGTAAGGGAAAACGCCAACAGTCTCTGCACCGAGCTCGTAAGCTGCCCTGTACGCGCGAATGGCAATTTCGCCACGGTTTGCAACAAGAATCTTGTTAAACATTCAATTTATCCGTTTCCGCTTCGATCTCGCTGACAAGGTCAAAGCTCCATTCCACACTGTGTGAACACCACCACTATAACTGTGAGTTGCGCTAAAACGAGTATTTTTTTCGCATATCGAACAGCAGATGCGTAACGACTTAACTTTTTGTGACGTTCATCATTTACGAGATGCGCAGGGGTATCTATCTAGGTATAGACATGGTGCGATTGAGTCACTTAGCGTTCCTGCAGATGACCCCGGCTTTCAACGATTACCTACCGGTGTTGTTACCATTTTTTCAACTACAATAAGGTGTCTACGCATCATTTACCCCGCTCCCCTCATGTAAGGACTTCGTCGCCATGACCACCACCATCAGCATCAGCAGCCTCAAAGGCGGCGTCGGAAAAACATCGGTGACATTAGGTCTTGCATCTGCGGCCTTAGCGCAGGGAAAACGCGTGCTTGTGATTGACCTTGATCCGCACGCAGATTCTTCAACGGGACTCGCCGTAGACACACGCACAGCGTGCGATGTCGGCACCGCACTGTTGGATAAAAACATCAGTTTTGACAAGGCGCTCTCTACAAGTGCATGGGGACGCGTGCCGCTACCCGAGGGCGCTGATATTAAGGTTTTACGCGGTTCTGCCATGAGCTCCCGATTTGATGCGCTGACCTATAAGCAGACCCTCTACCTTCTGTCCCAAAAGTTAGAGAGTATCAAAGAGGACTTTGATCTCATCCTCATTGACTGCCCGCCCACGCTTTCGCGTCTAACAGCCACCGCGTGGGCTGCCTCCGACCGCGTCATTTCAATTGCAGAACCCACGCTATTCTCAGTTGCCGGCACCGAACGCACCCTCAGAGCAATTGCCCAGTTCGAAGCGAACTCCCCTTATCGAGTAGAGTCTGCGTCCATCGTGGTGAATAGATACAATCGCAACAGCCCCGAACATCGCTTTCGCATGGACGAGTTACGCGATACCTACGGTGATCTCGTAGCCCACACTGTGCTACCAGAAACTCCTGAGGTGCAATCCGCACACGGCGCCGCTTTCCCCCTGCACTTCTGGAGAAAAAGCGATCTCTCCGAGCATGCGCAACTATATACTCGCCTTTTGGCAGGACTCTTGGCAGAAGCACAGCCAACAGTTTCCACAGAGACAGCTACCACAGAGCGCTAACTAAATCTTTACACTAAAGGGCGGCTCTCAACCATTAAGAGCCGCCCTTTTAGTGATCTTCAAATAAGAAATGCTTACATACCTTGAGCTTTACGCGCGCGTCGTGCTGAGAGTTCGTCGTGAACTTCTTCTTCAGCTTCAACAGTGGTCTCACCCGGCAACTGCGCCAGGTTAGTTTCAAGTTCGCGCCACACGCGTCCAATAGCAATGCCAAAGACGCCCTGACCAGCCTGAACAAGATCAATAACCTCAGAGGCACTGGTGCACTCGTAAACGCTTGCACCGTCGCTCATCAGAGTAATACCCGCAAGATCTTCAACACCCCGGGTACGCAAGTGCTCAACCGAAGATCGAATCTGCTGCAGTGAAACACCGGTATCAAGCAGGCGCTTTACAATCTTGAGAACCAAAACGTCGCGGAAACTATACAGACGCTGGGTACCAGAACCGGATGCTGAACGCACCGTGGGCTCCACAAGCTGAGTACGAGCCCAGTAATCAAGCTGACGATAGGTGATACCAGCGGCTTTGCACGCAGTAGGACCGCGGTATCCCAGGTTCTCATCAACCAGACTCACGGGGTCATCAAATAGGACGCCCTGCTCACCCTGCGGGGGTTGCTGCGGCATCACGTCGTCGAAACCTAGCAGAGGCTGATCCATAGGCACCTCACGAGCAACCCCGAGATGCGATGATGCAACAGAGGAACCATTCACAGGCTCATCGGCTGAAAAGTCATTAGCCACGATTCTTCCTTCCATCATCGATATGGTGCACTAGCTACCATCGTACCGGTTGCCAGCATATTTGCCGTGCAACTGAAAACCACGTACTAGCCAGCTTAAAACGCGCCTTAACTCCGCATCGGAATTAACACGCAGGTTGCGGTCGGATTTTTAAAGCACAAAATGGGGAGCACGCTCGCGTCCCTCACATTTCACGCTCTGAAATTATCTGCGTACCTATTCTAGTCGTAACTTGGCATGGATGCTGCCACCAACGCCATGTGAAGACGAAGACACAACTGCGCAAGCTCCCCAGCACGTTTAGAAGCCAGCGCCTGAGCACCGACGTCCTTACGCGAAGCCAAAGGCGCCACAGCGGTTTCAATCAGACCAACCTCGCGCTCAGCTGCAGCTTTGAAAGAGCGCAGGTGACGCGGCTGCAAACCGTGCGAGGCGAGCTCAGCGCACACCTGAGCAACGACAACATCGTACTCGTCAAAAACGCCATCAACCTCGCGAATCAAACCGAAGTTCATAAGCTCACGCAAAGTCGCCAAATCGCTATTGGTTTTCGCCGCGAGCTCACGAATGGTGTACGTACCACCGGGCTCTACGTCCGCCGCCTGAGGTGTAGAAGAAACGTCTTCACGAGCTGGAGGATCACCCTGCTCATCTAACTTCACTTCAGCATAGGGAGATGCGATGCGCCCATCATCCACGGCCTCAAGGCGGGCCTTGATCACCTTCAACGGCAAATACTGATCGCGCTGAAGCTCAAGAATATACCGCAAACGCTCAATATCTTTTTGCGAATACTTGCGGTACCCGGTATTAGTGCGCTGCGGAAAAATGAGGCCCTTATCTTCCAAGAAACGAATCTTAGAGGCACTAATACCCGGAAAATCAGCGTCCAACTGGCTCAATACTTGACCGATAGTCTTGTTCTTCAGGTCTCGCGATGAGCTCGTTGTATCAACAGAATTTTCTGGGGATTCAGTCATTAGTTCTGACGTGCTCCGAGGTAGAAAGCAAAGTGGAACTTACCGATGCGGATTTCATCGCCGTTTTTCAAGATGGCTTCTTCAACACGGTCACCGTTGACGTAGGTGCCGTTCAATGAGTTGCCATCGGTCAAAATGAAGGTGCCCGCATTGGGAACAAAAACAGCGTGCTCACGCGAAACGGTGACGTCGTCCAGGAAAATATCACTGGTGGGCTTGCGGCCTGCAACGATCGGCTGATCAGCACCGTTCTGGTCCTGCTCAACGGTCAGCAAGAAACGAGTTCCCTTCACCTGACCTTCAATACCGATCAGAAGTGCCGATCCTGCAGGCAGAGTCGCAATGGTATCTGATTCTTCGGGGGTCAACGCAAAAGTGTTGTTGCCAAGTGACTCAACGTTGCCCAGCGAAATAGTTGATGTTGCCGGGTGTGCTTCGTGGTTTTGGGTCATTGGGGATTCCTCGCAAAAAGTATCGTGCTGTATGCTGTGGGGAGTTTCAAGACTTGCTTGCCGCACCGGTAACTTGGTAACGATTCGGTAAACAGTAAATCTCTTGTTTAATCTTAGCGGGCATTCTCCCAGATACATATTTCTGGTGCTTTACTACGAGCAAAAACACTCAAGCTTGCTCCCTTCTACACGGTCTGCAAAGCAACTCACACGCAAAAAGCCCCGCATCGTAGCGGGGCTTTTTCACAAGTTTTCCTCTTACGGCGGGCACGTGTGCCCTACTGACCGCAAGTGTTAGGCGATTTCCTGCTCATATGCGTCAGCAGTCAAAAGGTTCTCAAGGTCACCTTCGTCGTTGGGATGAAGCTCAATGAGCCAGCCTTCACCGTAAGGATCGGAGTTCACCAGTGAAGGATCAGTATCAAGAGCGTCATTGACGGTAACAACCTCGCCTGAGACGGGACAGAACAAATCTGAGACGCTCTTGGTTGACTCAATTTCGCCAAAAGTTGACTCTGCATCGAATGATTCGCCAACCTCAGGAAGGTCAACGTAAACAACGTCACCCAAAGCGTCCTGCGCGTGGTCGGTGATGCCGATACGAACGGTGCCCTCAGCAGTAACAGCTGCTACCCATTCGTGCTCAGCGGTGTACTTAAGTTCTGCGGGAATATTGCTCATGGTCTATGAGTCCTTTCGCTAATTGGTGCGATGCGCCCCGTGCGTGAAGGGCAGTATGAGTGGTTGCGCAGGTGAGGGAACCTGCATAAAAACACAAGTAAAAGTATGTCACAGACAACACGTATTTGTGATGCGCAATGCAGTTGAGCCGGTCAAATTTTCCTAAGAGTTCACGTGCTTAACGCAATATACCCAATGCTTCTTATGCCTGCCCTGTTCCAGTTGCGCGCCCTCTGACAAGAAGAGACGCAACCTGCACCAGTGCAAGCTACGCCTCTTCTTCTGAATATTCAGTTTTGCCAACTAGTTATCCCAGTTAGCTAATACAGCTTTGTTAGATGACAGCTTCTGAGAAACGGTCAGGGTTACCAAAGCGATGCGCAGTGATAGATACTGCCTGCTCCTTGACGAAAGGTAGCATTTCTACGCGGCCTGATTCGGTAACAGGCTGGAAGTAAACCGCAATATCGGGACGACCGTTCAAAGCTTCGTAAATGCCCAGCTCGTCATCACCAATGTAGCGGATGCGTGAGCCACCGAGTGGGGTGTCCTCGAGCTCGCGCATTGACTTACCAGCCAGCTTGCGCAGACCTTCACGGTATTCCTCATCGCTTTCAACGACGATCTCAACGCCAGCGTTCTCCAGAGCACCGTGAGTTGCAACGGGTACATCGGTTGCAGTGGAGAACTGCAAGGGAGCACCTGCTGCCACGCCCGCCAAGACAACGCGCAGAGCTTGAGCAAGATCCGCAGTTGAATCAGCACGAACCTGAACCTTCTGAGGAACATAACGCAGAATGTTACGCTCCACGCCTAGCTGTGAAGGATCATGCTTAGCGCCAAATTCCAAAGCCCATGCTTCAGCATCTGATGACGTTGCGCGTGAGAGGTAATCAAGCTGCTCACCGTTGACCGCTGTCGGTTCACGCAGTGTCGCCAGAGTCTCACGAACACCAACTGAAGAAGGCGCCTGCGATGCCTGAGATTCAGCGGACTTCCAATCGCTCAAAGCAACCAGGTAGTTGGGGCCACCGGCCTTGGTACCCGAACCCACAGTTGACTTCTTCCAACCACCGAAAGGCTGACGGCGCACAATAGCACCGGTAATACCGCGATTGACGTAGAGGTTACCCGCCTGAACCTTGCTGAGCCACAGTTCCAGCTCACCAGCGTCCAACGAATGCAAACCAGCAGTCAAACCGTAATCGGGTGCATTCTGCAACTCAATTGCCTCTTCGAGAGTCTTAGCGGTCATAACACCAAGAATCGGGCCGAAGTACTCGGTCATGTGGTATTCGCTACCGGGCTTAACACCGCTGCGAACACCGGGTGACCACAGGCGTCCGGTCTCATCAAGCTGCTGGGGCTTAATAGCCCACTGCTCGCCGTCACCTAAGGTGGTCAAACCGCGCAACAGCTTGCCTTCAGGTTCAGCAATAACCGGACCCATTTCTGACTTGATGTCTTGCGGATGCGCTACGTGCAGTGATGACACAGCATCGAGCAACTGATTACGGAAGCGCTTTGAGGTTGCAACCGAACCCACCAGAATAACGGTGGATGCAGCCGAGCACTTCTGACCTGCGTGACCGAAAGCTGAATAAACAACGTCCTTCACCGCCAGGTCGAGATCCGCGTTCGGAGTGACGATAATCGAGTTCTTACCTGAGGTCTCACCGAACAAGGGAAGATCCTTGCGCCATGAACGGAAGGTCTCAGCGGTCTCATAACCACCGGTCAGAATCAGGCGGTCAACAGCAGGGTGCGATACCGCATACTTGCCAGCCTCACGATCGGTGAACTTGACCAGCTTCATGATGTTCTTGGGAACGCCAGCACTCCAGAGAATATCTGCAATAACAGCGCCGGTGCGAGCGGTGTTGGACGCGGGCTTGAAGATAACGCCGGAGCCAGCAGCCAGTGCTGCGAGCACGCCACCGGTAGGAATAGCGGTCGGGAAGTTCCACGGCGGTACAACCAGCGTTAGGTGAACCGGAATAGCCTCTGCACCGTCAGCTTCTTCAAGTTGCTCCGCGAGCATTGCGTAGTAGTAAGCAAAGTCGATTGCTTCTGAGACCTCAGTATCACCCTGGTCGAGAGTCTTACCGGCTTCGGCGGCCATGACCTCTAGCAGTTCACCGCGGCGGGCAGCCAGCTCAACGCCAACCTTGCGCAAAACGTCTGCACGTTCCTTGCCTGACAGCGCACCCCAGCTCTTCGATGCTTCTACAACATCAAGGATGATTTCTTCGACCTGCTCGTTAGAGCTGACCTCGTTAGCCTTCAGAGTTGCAATGCCGAGATCGGTATTTTCTGAACGCTTGAGGATCTCACGACCCCACTGACGGTTTGCGACCAGCGCTGAGTCAGTATCGGGAGTGTTCTCGAATTTTCCGCGCGGAACAAAGACGTTTTCGGGGGTTTCGGTCAAACGGTTCTGAGCGCGCTTTGGGCCGGGAACCTCATCCGTCACTGAGTTCAGCGAGCGCAAGAAGCGGTTCTTTTCACGATTGAAGAGCTCTTCGGAGTCGTTGAGGTCAAAGACGGCGCTCATAAAGTTCTCGCTAGATGCGTTTTCTTCAAGTCGGCGCACCAGGTATGAAATTGCCACGTCGAATTCTTCGGGGCGTACCACGGGGGTGTACAGCAACAGGTGGCCGACGCGTCGGCGGATAATTTCTGCCTGCTGCGATGCCATACCGATGAGCATCTCGAATTCGATGTCTTTTTCAACGCCTCGGTCTTCTGACAGTAGCAAGGCGAAGGCAACGTCGAACAGGTTCTGGCCAGCAACACCGATACGAATATTCTTGGTGTGTTCGGGGCGCAGTGCGTAGTCGAGGATGCGCTTGTAGTTGGTGTCGGTGAGCTGCTTGGAATCCCAGGTGGTCAGTTCCCAACCGTGGATGACACTTTCAACAACTTCCATGGAGAGGTTTGCGCCCTTGACGAGGCGAACCTTGATGCGTGAGCCACCGTCAGCAACGCGCTGTGCAGCCCATGCCTGAAGACGTTGCATTGCGTCCAGAGTGTCGGGCAGATAGGCCTGAAGAACGATGCCTGCTTCAAGGTTCCTAAGGTGTGGCTGGTCAAGAATCTTGGTAAAGACGTCGATGGTCATATCGAGGTCTTTGTACTCTTCCATATCCAAGTTGATGAACTTCTTGGTGGGAGCGTTTGCAGCCAGTTCGTAGAGAGGAGTGAGGCTCTTGACGGCGTAATCCACTGCTTCATCGAATGCCCAGTGTGAGTGCGGGCCGAGCACAGATGACACCTTAATGGAGACGTAGTCGATGTCATCGCGGGAGAGCAGACGCTTGGTCTCGCTCAGGCGGCGCGCTGCTTCTTTATCGCCCAGCACTGCCTCACCCAGAAGGTTAACGTTGAGCTTGTTGCCGCTGGCGGTGAGGTGCTCAATGGCGGGACCGAGCTTCTCGTCGCGAGCGTCCACAATGAGGTGGCCAACCATCTGGCGGAGCACAGCGCGCGCGATATCAACGGTGGGCCACTGTGCCTGAGCAGCGAGCTTGCCGCCGAGTCCCACAGCTGACTTCATGTACCAGGGCAAGAATGAGGGAACGATGGGTGCAATACGTCCGAGGTTCTTACCTGCAACTACCTTGTCTTCAGGGCGAACAACGTTGTCCACAAAGCCCACAGTAAATTCAAGGCCGTGAGGGTCTTTCAGGACACCGGCAAGTTTTTCAGCTGCCGGATCGCTGGGTACGCTCTGGGATTCTCTCACCCATTGCTCTGCCAGCGCGACGGCGTCGTGTGCCATCTTCTGGTAGCGCTCATCTGCGAATACTTTCTCGCTCATAATCTAGAGCCTTTCGTTTACGTCGTTGTAAAAACTGTGTTCTAGGCAATTATGCTCCACATCACGCCTTTAGTAAAATTAAATTATTCTTATATAATTAGTTAAATATTTCTTAACTATAGCTACGCCTTATAACCTCGCGAGAAAGCCGTCACCATGTACGATATTCGCCGACTCAATATGCTGCTAGAAGTTCACGAACGCGGCACTGTTGCAGCCGCAGCAAAAACCCTACACCTCACCTCATCGGCAGTATCTCAACAGCTTTCACAGCTCGAAAAAGAGGCTGGCACTCCCCTACTTACTCACGTAGGACGCAGGTTGCAGCTTACCACTGCAGGTCAAGTTCTCGTTGACGGCACCCGCTCAGTACTCAAAGAGTTTGACTCTATGAAAACGGCAATGGAAAGGCTCAGCGGTGAACCAGCAGGCACCGTACGCATCGCGATTTTTCAGTCTGCCGCCCTAGCCCTCTTACCGCTTACTCTTGAACATCTGCAGCAGCACGCACCGCAAGTCACCCTGCATGTTGTTCAAATCGAACCGGAGATCGGGTTAAGTCTTACAAAAAGTCGAGAGTTCGACCTCACCATTGCCGAAACCTACCCCAGCTACTACATCCCAGAAATTCCCGAACTCGCCTACGATCTCATCGCAGAGGATCCGCTCTATGCCATCACTGCCGAAGATGCGGGAATCATGCATCTCAAGCAAGCGAGTGAAATCCCCTGGGTATTGGAAAATAAGGGCAACACCAGTCGCGAATGGGCCATTAATCTTTGTCGCTCTGAAGGCTTTGATCCAAAGATTCAGTACGAAATTGACGACGTCATGACACACGTACACCTGGTACAGGCGGGCTATACCGCAGCGGTTATCCCCGGATTCATTGCGCGAACCGCGCAAAATCTAGATAACATCACCATGCTCAAGACATCTCATCAGTATTACCGCAAAATCTATGCGGTATCTCGGGAAGAAAACAGTGAACAGCTATCTATCACAGCAGTGAAGAATGCCCTCAAATGGGCGGCCCAACACAAGAAAAACTCAGCTTTCGACCAATAGTTTTGCCAACTGAGAATCCATAATCACATCTGTAATTGCGCCGGTGTTCAAGGCACCTTTCAGCGCTTTTACCCTGTGATTACCTGACACCGCGCACACGCGTCGTGGGATTTTGACAAGCTCGGCAGGGGTCGGCCCGGTAGCTCGCGCATTAATCTCGAGGTCCGCATAGCTACCGTCGTCGCGCAATAAAAGAGTGCACATATCCCCCACTACCCCCTGCGCGCGAATAGTGGCCAGCTCCTCACTGTCGAAATAGCCACCGCTATACACATGAGAAGGAATAGCGCCACCAAAAGCGCCGATTCCAAAAAGGGCAACATCTGCTTTTCTCTGCACCGAGAGAACGCCGGCAACACTTCTCTCCTGCCACATCGCATCCTTAGTAGCTGCAAAGTCAAAAAATGCGGGCACCGGAAAATGCACCATTTTCGCCCCATAAGCCTCAGCCACCGAACCCAAGATTGTGCCCGAATATGGAATACCTGTGTGTCTAGCATTGCCCGCCCCATTTAGCTGAACCACGGTGACGTCAGTGACCGGACGCTTGTGCAGGTGCTTAGCCACCTCACTCACCGTAGAGCCCCAGGCAATACCGGCAATAGTGCCATCGTTGATATAGCTATCAAAAACCTCCGCAGCAATACGCGCTACTTTATCCATACGCGTCAAAGGAGTCATGCGCGCGGTGGTCTCCACCACTCGAGCGCGCACGCGATATTGATCAGAAATGCGCTGGGACAAGCTATCTTGGGTGCGATATTTATCGTTGAGACTAATGCGCACGATGCCCTCTTCACGCGCCGTTTTGAGCAGACGAGAGACGCTAGGACGCGAAATACCCAGGTGCTCAGCAATGGCATCCATGGTCTGCCCCTGCATGTAATAAAGCTCAGCGGCAATAAAAGCCTGCTGTGAACGTTCGTGCATAAAATTAATTCTACAATGCACAATCGTTCAATTCTTTTGGTCTTATTCACCCTTTTGGGGTCGAATAAACGGTAAATACAGTTGACCATCTTTTCAGGAGTAACGATGCGCAGCACGCATTTCACCCAAGCAAGCTACCTCAACAAAGAATCCCGCGATCGCGCTTTTCAGGCCATGACCGATGATGAAGGCGTCGATATCCTGATTATTGGCGGCGGTGTCACCGGCGCCGGTATCGCGCTGGACGCGGCAACCCGCGGCCTGCGCACCGCTATTATCGATCAGGGCGACTGGGCAAACGGTACCAGCTCATGGTCATCAAAGCTTGTTCACGGCGGCCTGCGCTACCTCTATAACCTTGACTTCAAGCTCGTGGCTGAGGCACTGAAAGAACGCGGTCTCCTTCTCGAAAAGACCGCTCCCCACCTAGTGAAGGCACAGCCTTTCCTCTGGCCGCTGAAGATGCCCGTTATTGAACGCGCATATTCAGCAGTAGGCATCGGTATGTACGACACCATGGCATTTGCAGGTGCACGCGGCCGTCGCACTGTTCCCGCCCAGAAGCACTTCACCAAAAAGGGTGCCAAGAAAATCTTCCCCGACATCAAAAACGATGTCTTCACCGGCGCTATCCAGTTCTACGATGCTCGCGTTGACGATGCCCGCTTGGTCATCGACCTCATTCGCACCGCAGCAGGCTACGGCGCGCTTGCCGCATCACGCGTCGAGCTCACCAACGTTGTCAAGAACAACCTCGGCACCGTAGTTGGCGCTGAAGTGCGCAACCTGGAAACCGGCGAGAACGCATCCATCAAGGCCAAGCACATTATCAACGCTACCGGCGTATGGACCGAAGAAACCGAATCTTTGGCACAGGAAGACGCTGGCCTTGAGGTACTGGCATCCAAGGGTATTCACATTCTGGTACCCCGCGATCGCATTAAGGCAACCAGCGGCATCTTCACCATGACTGAAAAGTCAGTATTGTTTGTTATCCCGTGGCAGCGTTACTGGATTATCGGCACCACCGATACCCCGTACACCGAGGACATCAACAACCCGGTAGCTACCGCTGATGATATTCAGTATGTTCTCGATGAAGCCAACCGCCTGCTTGCTAATGAACTCACCAAGGACGATATTATCGGCACCTACGCCGGTCTTCGCCCGCTTCTGCAGCCTAAGCTCAAGGAAGGTTCAGAGTCTTCATCAACCAAGGTTTCACGCGAACACACTGTTACCCAGATTGCCCCGGGTATGAGTGCAATCGCCGGCGGCAAACTGACGACCTACCGAGTTATGGCTGAGGACGCTGTTGACTTTGCTCTCGGTGAGACCGCTAAGGCTCGCCCGTCAGTCACAGAGTCCATTGAGCTCGTGGGTGCAACCGGTTACAGCGCGGCTGAAGCACAGCGCGCTAAAATCGCTCAGATTCACGGCTGGAACGATGAGCGCATGACCCACCTGCTGGAGCGCTACGGCTCAGATATCCACGAACTTCTGGCACTCATCGAAGAAGATGGCTCGTTGGCAACTCCTCTGGCTCATGCACCCCAGTTCTTGCGCGCTGACGTTCTGTTTGGCGTTCGCTTTGAAGGCGCACTTCACCTTGAAGATATCCTGATTCGCCGTGCGCGCCTGGATCTTGAACAGCGTGACCGCGGACTTTCCAGCGCTGAAGAAATCATCGAGATTATGAGCGAAGAACTCGGTTGGGATGCTGCTACCGAACAGCACGAGCTAGATACGTACAAGGCACGCGTTGAGGCTATCGCAGCAGCAGAAAATGAGACCACCGACTCAGCTGCAACCGGGCTCTTGAGCAACGCTCAAACCGTCGTTTCACGCGCATAAACCCAATAAGGTTTAGCTCGTTTGAATGAAGCGGTGCGAACATCGACACTAAAGGTGCTCAATTATGTTTGCACCGCTTCACCCCTTAAACTTTTCGAATCTAGAATAACCGGTCAGATTCGCACAGGGGTATCACCTACGGTGAATACCCCGCGCATCGGTACAACGCCGTGCCGTGCGAAACACACCTTTCACAGTTCAAGGACGAACTATGTCAGAGCATAAATCCTCTCTCGGATTTCTTACAGCGCCACCTGCTGCACCTCGCGTCCAAGAGTCACGGGTAGCTTCACTGTACAAAAAGTACCGTGCGAGCGCTTTTCTGGGAATCTTCATTGGTTACGCGGGTTTTTATCTGATTCGCAATAACGTTTCGCTGGTTTCAGCGGTCCTTAAAGAACACGACGTTCTCACGCCCGTAGGCATCGGCATTGTGGCAAATGCTGTGCTGTTTTCTTACGGTCTGTCGAAGTTCTTCATGGCGATGCTGTCAGACCGCTCCAATGCGCGATACTTCATGCCGTTGGGTCTGGCTCTTTCTGCCATCGTCAATCTATTAATTGCTTTTGTTCCAGCGCTTTCAGCAACCGTCACGCTTTTTGCGATCATGATGTTCATCAACGGCTGGTTCCAGGGAATGGGCTGGCCGCCGTCAGGGCGCGTGCTGGTGCACTGGTTCTCCACCAAAGAACGCGGTTGGATGACTTCCATTTGGAACTGCGCACACAATGTCGGTGGCGCCGCAGTAGGTATTATCGCCGCGTGGGCACTGCAGAATTTTGCAACCAGTGAAGCTGACTGGCGTCCTGCTTTTTGGGCTCCTGCTCTCGTTGCGTTGTTTGTTGCGCTGATTGCTTTCCTCATGATTCGTGACCGCCCCGAAGCCATGGGTCTACCGACTATCGAGGAATACCGTAACGATCCGGCAAAAATTGAAGTCGCTGAAAACGACGCCAGCTGGAAGGACATGCTGTTCAAGCACGTTCTGACCAACCGCGTCATTTTGCTTCTTGCCGTCACTAACGTGTTTGTATATACCCTGCGCTACGGTGTTCTGAACTGGATTCCGATTTACCTCACCGACCAGATTCACGGCACCAACGTCAAAGACGGCATTCTTGGCTTTGCCATCTATGAGCTCGCTGGCATTGTGGGCACGCTTTTGTGTGGCTGGCTCTCCGACAAGGTTTTCAAAGGTTGGCGTTCCGGAGCAGGTCTTGTTTTCTTGGCAGGTGTTGGCATTGCGCTTGCTATCTACTGGTGGTTGCCGTCCACGGCGCACATTGGTTGGTTCTACTTGCTGATTGCTATTATCGGTGGCCTGATTTACGGCCCGGTTATGCTCATTGGCTTGCAGGCTATTGACCTTTCGCCGCGCAATGTTGCAGGCACGGCAGCTGGCTTTACAGGTCTGTTTGGCTACCTGCTCGGCGCGTCTCTCGCGTCAACCGGCGTCGGCCTGTTGATTCAATACTTTGGCTGGAATGTCGCGTACGGATGCCTGCTGGGTGTGGTTGTTCTTGCGTTGATTCTCATGATGATCATTGGCAAAGAAGAACGTAAGCTCCTGGCAGCCTCTCGTTCGCACCAGCTCTAAGGATGCGTGTGCACCGGGGGTCGGAAAACGGCACTGACCACCGGTTTCATGTTTTGGAAATGTTTTCGCGGATTTAATGTCTCACGGCGTTGGATCAGCCCCTAGACTACTCATCAGTAGCAAAAACAATTTAAAAGCTAAGACGATTGCTTGAGAATTCGAGCCAACGTCTTTCACTGGAAATCTATACGGTTTCCACTGACTTGATGCACAAGGTTGTGCAGAAAGGACACCTACGTATGTCTCTTATGGCTCAGGCACCGATGCTTCTTGCCGACGGTGCGACTGCCCTGAAAACTGCTGAGGGTACGGCAACAACGTTAGGAGTTTTCTCCTCTGAGGTTTTGGGTACTGCGGTGCTCTTGCTGTTGGGTGCCGGTGTATGTGCAGCTGTTACTCTGCCTAAATCTGCAGCGCGCAATAATGAGTGGTTGTTGATTGCTTTTGGTTGGGCAATGGCTGTGTTCGCAGCTGTATATGTTTCTGCGCCCTCGGGTGCGCACCTTAATCCTGCGGTGACCATTGGTCTTTTTGTAGCGGGAAATGATTTCGCCCCCGGTGTAGCTCCCACCGTAGGCAACATGTTTGTCTACTTTGCCGGTGAATTCCTCGGTGCCTTTATCGGTGCGTGGCTAGCTTACCTGGCGTATAAGAAGCTCTTTGATGAAGCAGAGCCCGGCAGCACTCTCGGTGTATTCTCAACCGGCCCCGCTGTACGCTCTTACGGCTGGAACGTAGTTACCGAAGCTATCGCGACTTTTGTCCTCGTGGGATTTGTCGTGGCATCGGGTCTTACCCCCTCCGGTCTGGGTCCGCTCGGTGTATCGCTGGTGGTTCTCGCCATTGGTATCTCACTCGGTACCCCCACCGGTTACGCCATCAACCCTGCACGTGACCTTGCACCCCGCGTCGCTCACGCCCTCATGCCTATCAAGGGCAAGGGCTCATCAAACTGGGCATACGCGTGGGTACCGGTTGTTGGTCCTATCATTGGCGGAGTCCTGGCGGCGCTGATTGTCCCCGCGATGCTCGCTATCTAAATTTTTCGCGCGGACGCGGGCAGGTGACAATCAGCTAATGCCCAGCTTCCGCACCTACACTTATATAAACCCACCGGTTGAATTCAAACTTTGTTTTAACCGCACAACGATGTGAGGAGTCATCTCATGGCCGAGAAACTACCCGAACGCAAGAAGTACATCCTGTCCATCGACCAGGGCACTACCAGTTCCCGCGCTATCCTGTTCAACAAGAAGGGCGAGATTTGCTCGGTTGGTCAGATGGAACACAAGCAGATTTTCCCCAAGGCTGGCTGGGTTGAGCACGATCCCATGGAGATCTGGCGTAATATCCGCAAGGTCGTGGGTGAAGCGATGACCGCCCAGGAAATCAACCATCACGAAATCGCTGCTGTTGGCATCACCAACCAGCGCGAGACTGCTGTGGTGTGGGATAAGAACACCGGTGAACCCATCTACAACGCTATCGTCTGGCAGGACACCCGCACCCAGAAGATTTGCGATGAGCTCGGCGGAGAAGCCGGCGCGGGCAAGTATCAAGACATTACCGGCCTGAATCTTGCAACCTACTTCTCGGGCCCCAAAGTCAAGTGGATTCTCGATAACGTTGAAGGCGCCCGCGAAAAGGCTGAAGCAGGCGATCTGCTCTTCGGCAACACCGACACCTGGGTTGTTTGGAACCTCACCGGTGGCACCAACGGCGGTGTTCACGTCACCGACGTTACCAACGCATCACGCACCATGCTCATGAACATTCGCACCCTTCAGTGGGATGAAAAGATTGCAGCTGAGATGGGTATTCCCATGAGCATGCTGCCCGAGATTAAGTCTTCATCTGAAATCTACGGCAAGGGCCGCGAAAAGGGCTTGCTCAACGGCGTGCCGATTGCTGGCATCCTCGGCGATCAGCAGGCTGCTACCTTCGGTCAGGCATGTTTTGAAAAGGGCATGGCAAAGAACACCTACGGTACCGGTAACTTCATGTTGATGAATACCGGCACTGAACCCGTTATCTCTGACAACGGTTTGCTGACCACGGTTGCGTACAAACTGGGTGACGCTGACCCCGTCTACGCTTTGGAAGGCTCCGTTGCGGTCTCGGGTTCACTGATTCAGTGGTTGCGCGATAACTTGGGTATGCTCAAGGACGCTGCGGAGTCAGAGCAGCTGGCTACCAGCGTTGAAGATTCCGGTGGGGCGTACGTCGTTCCCGCTTTCTCGGGTCTGTTCGCACCGCACTGGCGTTCAGACGCCCGCGGCGTCATCGTTGGTTTGACTCGCTATGTCAACCGCGCACATATTGTGCGTGCAGCTCTTGAGTCCGTGGCATGGCAGAGCCGTGAAGTTCTCGATGCTATGAACGCTGATGCTGAGGCAGCCGGCGTTGGTGTGCAGCTGGGCGAACTCCGTGTAGACGGCGGTATGACCGCTAACGAGTTCCTCATGCAGTTCCAGGCTGACATTTTGGGTGTTGAAGTTGTTCGCCCCAAGGTTATTGAAACCACCGCTCTCGGCGCGGCCTACGCAGCAGGTATCGCTGTTGGCTTCTGGGATGGCGAGCAGGATGTGACCGACAACTGGGTTGAAGATAAGCGTTGGACGCCTCAGATGGACTCAGAAGAGGTCGAGCGTCAGTACCGCAACTGGAAGAAGGCAGTCTCAAAGACCCTCGACTGGGTTGATGATGACGTTGAGCAGCACTAATTTGTGATGCGCTGATATCGTACGAGTTCTCGCCGGGTGAAAGCTCCCGGCGAGAACTCTTTTGTTTTAAACCTGTAGGGTGGAGAACATGGCTACTTCATCTTCGTTGGCTCAACGTTTACGTTCACTCGATGGAAAATCCTACGGTGCTCTCAAATCTTTGACGGGCACGTATGAATTTGAGGGGTTTTCCCTTCACATCGATAGGGTGCAGTCTGACCCGTATGCGCCGCCATCGCGCATCCGCATCAGCGTGCCGATCAGCAAAACCAACCTGTCAGAAGATACTTTGAGCACCTATGAGCAGAAGGTGGCTGTTCGCGACTTCATCGCTCGCGATATTGCGGATGCTATTGCTCACGGCCCACGAGATTTTCGGTTTGTATCCCCCGGCCAAGAAATTTTGGAACGATCATCGGTTGTTATTGATGACAGCGAGGTTCAGATTCGTCTAACGTTCGGGTTTCCCGCTGCCGGACGACGCGTCAAAGGTGCTCTTGCCGCGCGGTTACTGGTGGATGATTTGCCCGACCTTGTGCGTTTTAGTGCCCTGGGTGAGGACCTCGATCGTGAGGCATTGGCTGAGCACGTTATCACCTACACCGATTTTTTATGGCTGCAGAATAGTCTCACACATGACGGTCTGATTGGTTTTGTTGCCAATGGCTCGGTGCTCGCACGCGCTAGCGGTGATTCTGACCGTCCGCTGGCGCAGGCAGTGCCCTTTGAGTCGCCGGAGTCTTTGCAGGTGGACCTTACTGCCCCTAGCGGTCGCGTCCTTAAAGGTATGGGAATTCGCAAGGGCATCACTCTCATTGTGGGCGGCGGCTACCACGGCAAATCCACCGTGTTAAAGGCTTTAGAACGCGGTGTCTATGCTCATGTTCCCGGCGATGGACGCGAGTTTGTTATCACCGCGGCCGATGCTATGGCGGTGCGCGCTGAAGACGGACGAGCTGTCACGGGCGTCAATATCGATCCGTTTATCTCAAACTTACCCGGTGGAATCGATACGAGTGATTTTTCAACGTCTAATGCATCGGGCTCAACATCGCAGGCGGCAAATGTTGCAGAAGCTTTGGAAATTGGAACATCGGCTCTGCTGATGGACGAGGATACCTCAGCGACTAACTTCATGATCCGCGACACCGCCATGAAAGAACTGGTGGCTCCGCGCTTTGAGCCTATTACCCCGTTTGTCGATCGGGTCAGGGCAATGTATGACGAGCTAGGCGTATCGACTGTGATTGTGATGGGCGGCTCCGGGGCATTCTTCTCGGAGGCTGACACTGTGATTGCCTTGAACGAATACGTTCCGCAGGACGTCACCGCTCGAGCCCACGAAATCGCTGCGAGCTATGCGCCGCCACGGCCAGTCAGCGATATCCACAGTGAAGGTGAGAAAATTTATACCGGTTTTCTCAGTGCCTCTGAGCAAAAAATGCTCAAGCAAGATCCTGCGCCTTACCGCGTTGCCCGCCCGGGTGCTCTAGGTACTCAACAGGCGCGTAAAGGCCCGCGAGCGCGAGGTTTGCATGAGGTTGAGATCGATAAGCAGAGCACCGAGCTGCGCTATGTGTCTCAGCTTGTTGATTCCTCGCAGACCCAGGCTATTGCACTTGCGTTGAAACAAGTGGATCAGCAACTGACTCCGACCACCAGCATTGCCAGTACCGCGCAGCTTGTGATTGCGCAGTTGCGCGCTAATGGGCTGGATGGTTTAACCGGTGGCGGCAAGAACTTTCGCGGTGACCTTGCGATGCCGCGCGCGTCCGAGCTGATGGCGACCATTAACAGGATGCGCAACCTGCGTGTGCAGACACCTACTGGCTGAGGAAAAGCTTAGCTATTTACCAGCTTAAGTTCAGCAAAACCCCAAGTCACGCCTAGCTTTGGCCGCTACTATACAACCCTCAGTTCCCAGGAAACTCATAAGCTACACAAAAAACGCACAGGTATTCTCAACGAGTAACACAGCGAATTAGACCTCAGCGGTCATTTTGGTTTTTGTTCTCAAGGGGAGTTTCATGCAGGTTTTGGGTTTACCGGCGCACCCGTTGGTTGTTCACTTTGGTGTTGTGCTGATGGTAGTTCTGGCTTTTGTAGGTATAGCACTTGCTGTCTCATCGCGTTTTAGCCGGTGGCTGGGCTGGGGTCTGCCGGTGCTGGCTGTGATCACAGGCGTGGCAGCTCTGCTGACGAAAGAAACCGGTGAAATGCTGGGTAAGACAGTCACCGACGTGAATTTTCACCAGCATGAAAAGTATGCGGATGCGGCTGTAGCTAGTACTGGCGTGCTTGTGATCGCGTGCCTGCTGTGGTGGGTGTTGAGCTCGCAGGCACACCGCGTTAGCGCTTTAGAATCGCTTACCGGCAAGCCTTAGGTATTTGCGGTTCTGCGCTTTGTTCTGATTATCGGTGCCCTAGCTGTTTTGGTCACCGGCGCACTGACCGGTCATACCGGCGCGGCTCTCACCTGGCAGCAGTAGCCTCTCAATAGCGCATCCTTGAAGTTAAGAGGCAGAAGGTGCAGATACGGCCTTGTATCTGCACCTTCTGTACCTGTGGCGTTATTTCTTTAGTTCTTCAAAACGTTCGATGGCAAAATCGTAAGCAGCTACAACATCAGCAATTTCAACGATGGGCGGCAGCAAACCTGCTTCTTGGTGCTCCAGTAAAAATTCAGCCAGGATGTACGCTGATTCTTGATCTTCACTCAGGATGCCTTCGGTGACGTCTTCTGCGCCGTTGAGATCAAGAATAGGTTTTGCAACACCGTAGTGTCCCATAAGCTGAGCCTGGTAGGTACCTTCATTTTCTTCGGTGATATCGATAATAAGGTCTGACAATTTTCGACTCCTCTTCAGGGAGTTTGCATCTTTTTCACCATACACCCGGGAGCACACACCGCTTGAAAATTTACTTAACAGATGCAACAAATATTTTCATGTCACAATATTGATATGGACGCACAACACACAGCAGACATGACCGACAGTTCTCAGCCGCTAGAATCTAACGACACCACAGTTGCCTCCGGCGCACCGCAGACAGACGCCGAGGGCACTGAGGCAACCACGGTACATGCTCTGTACGAATCTCCACTGGGCACGCTCTATCTAGCTGCCACAGGCACTGCATTGGTGGGCTCCTGGTTTCAAGGCCAAGCACACTTTCCCACCCCGCATGTGCTCGGAGACCGCGTCCAACTCAACGATTCTCCCATACTGCAACAGGCCGCTGAAGAACTGAGCGAGTACTTTGAAGGTAAACGCACCAGCTTTGACCTCCCCCTAGCCCCTGACGGCACTGACTTTCAGCTAGCTGTGTGGGAGACCCTAAAAGATATCCCCTACGGCTACACCACCACGTACGGGCACATCAGTAAAATCGTTGGCCCGGGAGCTCCTGCCCAAGCAGTAGGACAAGCCGTGGGCCACAATAAAATTTCAATCTTTGTCCCCTGCCACCGTGTGCTATCTGCAGACGGCAAACTGACCGGTTATGCAGCAGGCATCGACCGCAAGCAATACCTGCTCGATCTTGAAGCGCCGTCCGCCGAAGAAGAAGGTCGCCTGTTCTAATAAGAGCTCACTTATGTCTGATTCTCTTTTTACCGACAGCGATTTACCGCGCCAGGCACGCGAAATTTTACCGGGAGTTATTCACCTTCCCGGCTGGTTAGACGCGACTCAGCAGCTCTTTTTAGTCCGCCAGTTTCAGCTCTTTGCCCAGCGCGGCATCCCGCCGCACAGCCCCGATATTTTCGGCAAGAAAATGTCTGTTCAAATGACGTCCTTGGGCTGGCATTGGAGCAACTACGAATACACGCAGTCTGTACCTGAACTAGGCGGCGCCGCTCCCCTACCCGTCCCGGATTGGATTGTAAGGTTAGGACGCCGCGCGGTAGAGGACGCCTATGCCCGGCCAAATCTGCAGTGGCCGGTGGAGGAAACCGAACGCACGATACGTTGGGCGCGCTCCTACACCCCGGATATGGCGCTGGTGAACTATTACTCACCGCAGGCGTCCATGGGTATGCATCAGGACAAAGAAGAACGCTCCAGCGCCCCCATCGTTTCGCTATCCATAGGCGACACCGCCATTTTTAGGGCAGGAAACACAGAAACCAAAAACCACCCCTACATTGACCTTCGGCTGGCATCCGGCGATCTTGTTGTTTTCGGCGGCCCCAGCAGATTCATGTACCACGGGGTGCCCAAAATTCTTGCCGGGACAGCTCCCACCGACATCGGTTTGCACAGCGCAGGTCTTACCGAAGGTAGGTTTAACTTGACCCTGCGAGATACTGGATTAGCAGCGCTAGCAGCAGCCGGATTACCGCTGAAATAGCAGTGAGGAAGACATGACTGACCAACTCGTTCGCCCCGCATGGGCACAAGCAGATTCGCTATTGCAGCGCTACTATGACACCGAATGGGGCGTGCCGGTGACACACGAGAGAGGCGTCTTCGAACGGGTGTGCCTCGAAGGTTTTCAAGCAGGTTTATCGTGGCGCACCATTTTGGCCAAACGCGAAGCGTTCAGGGAGGTCTTTGCCCATTTCGACCCCGAGGCCGTAGCCCAATTCACCGAGGACGATATTGAGCGTCTTGCCCATGATTCCCGCATCATTAGGCATCGCGGAAAGATTCGTGCCGCCATCGCTAATGCGCAGGTAACTCTCGCGCTACGTGAGCGCGCAGCCGCAGGTGAGGCATCCTTGCAGGGCTTCACGGTAGATCGTGTTCGAACCAACGACGTTGAACCTGCCGGTACGCTCGACGTGGACGCAGGTCTCCCCGCCCTCATCTGGGGCTTCAGACCCGCCGCTACCCCGTGTCCTGCGTCCTTAGAAGAGATTCCAACGCAGGACGCGACGTCGGCAGCCCTTGCGCTAGAGCTAAAAAAGCAAGGGGTTAATTTCATTGGCCCCACCAGTGCCTACGCTCTGATGGAAGCCATTGGCCTGATTGATACGCACCTGGTAGATTCACACCGGCGCGGAATCTCAGGTATTTACCGCGATTAAGTCAGAAATCCCGCCGGCGATTACCTGAGAAAAGATACAGTGCTGTGCTTACGCAACTGCCAGCAGAAGGACGCCCAACAGCGGAGGTACAAGCTGAATCAGGGCAGGTTTACGCTTATCGGGTGAAGTCAAAAATAAGAAGATTCCTGCTACAGCCATTGAGCCAGCCCCGGCAAAGATGAGTGCCGGACCCCAGGATGCGCCGGCGACAGTTGCACCTGCTCCTACCGCAGCTACAAGTGCCAGCATCAGGTTATACAGCCCCTGATTTACTGCCATTTCTTTGGTGATAGCGGCACGTTCGGGGGTGCTACCAAAGACTTTCATGCCCTTGGGCTGGTCCCATAGAAAGGTCTCAAGAACCCAGATATAAATGTGAATCAAAATTGCGCCAGTAACAAAAACTAAAGATGCGATAAGCACGGCAGACCTTTCAGGGGCAAAGTAGTGTCGTTCAAATATACAGCTGAGTTCTTTACTGCACAGTGAGTAGAACTATTGTGTTAATTACTTTCCTCAGTTTTTAAACAGATAAGAGGTACTGCAAAGAATCTCTGCACATCTTTGGGAAAAGTTTACTGTCTGTCAGGATTATTAAAGAGTATCTTCATGGTATCGACGAGACGTAAGAAAAATGACTAAGCATCCAACTCCACCGGTGAATCCAGATAATTCTAAAGGTCAACTCGAAAAGCTAGTTGATGATACAACGGATCCTCAGGTTGATTACACCATTGTCACGTTCTTTGCCACGGGTATTATCAGCGCGCCTGTGCTTCTGTACTTTATATCTGCGCTTACAGAACACCACTTTGAGTTCAATTTCTATGACGCTAACTTTTGGGCGAGCCTCATCGGCTTTATCGTTTATCTTGCCGGTATAGCTTTTCTTGGTCGCAAGTTATCAAGTGAGAATTTCAACGGCGAATGGTCAATGTTTCTTATGCTGGTAGCGTTGACATTTACTCTTTTAGCTACTTCTGCGATGAAGTTCGAGTGAGGAAATTCAATTCCGAGTTTTATGGTCGTTGGCGGTCTTTTCGCTCAAATTTTCAAGATTTATCGCTGCATACGAAATTCCCGAGATACACACGGAAACTGTATGTATCTCGGGAACATCATATGTATCTGACGAAACCGCCTAGTCTAGTTGAGCTTGCCGGTTACGGACTGCGCCGCATCCAGAAGCTCGCCGTTTGCAACCATTTCTACTGTTGCCTCAATTTCAGGTGAGAGGAAGCGGTCGGTGCCCGGCCCCTGGACCTCTTGACGCAGGCGATCAATCACAGCGGCGGTCGCAGGTGCAGGCACCTGAGGTGCGCGCAGATCAATACCGCGGGCCGCGGTCAGAATCTCGATAGCGATGACGCGGGTCAGACCATCGATGGCGCGGCGTAGCTTGCGTGCAGCGCTCCAGCCCATGGATACGTGGTCTTCCTGCATTGCCGATGACGGAATGGAGTCAACGGATGCGGGGTTAGCCAGACGCTTCAGCTCAGAGACGATTGCTGCCTGGGTGTACTGGGCAATCATATGGCCGGAGTCTACGCCGGGATCATCTGCCAAGAAGGGAGGCAGGCCGCGGTTACGGGCGGTATCCAAGAAGCGGTCGGTGCGTCGTTCCGAGATGGATGCGGCGTCCGCCACTGCGATAGCGAGGAAGTCCAGCACGTATGCCACGGGTGCGCCGTGGAAGTTACCGTTGGATTCTACGCGACCGTCGAGAGTTACCACGGGGTTATCGACTGCCGATGCGAGTTCGCGCTGAGCGACGGTGCGGGCGTGAGCGATGGTATCGCGTACAGCGCCTGCTACCTGGGGTGCGCAACGCAGGGAGTAGGCATCCTGTACGTAGGTGCTGTGATTGCCTGAGTGGTGCTGAATAATGTCTGAGCCTTCGAGGACCTTGAGCATATTTGCTGCGGCATCTCCCTGGCCGGGGTGAGGACGCAGTTCGTGCAGGTCTGCAGAGAACACGCGGTCGGTGCCTACAAGACCTTCAACGCTCATTGCTGCGGCAACGTCTGCCAGCTTGGTCAGGCGGTCGAGGTCATCAAGTGCCATCACGAGCATGCCCAGCATACCGTCAGTACCGTTGATGAGGGCAAGACCTTCTTTTTCAGCCAGTTCTACAGGCTTAAGTCCGTACTTTTCCATGGCGTCTGCGGTTTCGTACAGTTCGCCGTTTTCATCGCGGACGTAGCCTTCGCCGATGATGGCAAGTGCACAGTGAGCCAGCGGTGCTAGGTCACCGGAGCAACCCAGTGAGCCGTATTCGTGCACTACCGGGGTGATACCGGCAGAGAGCATATCTGCGTAAGCCTGTGCAACTTCGGGGCGAACGCCGGTGCGTCCGGTCGCAAGGGTTGAAAGACGCAGAAACATGAGCGCGCGGATTACTTCGCGTTCAACCTCCGGGCCAGAGCCTGCAGCGTGCGAACGAATCAGACCGCGCTGCAGTGCGGTGCGCATCTCCAGCGGAATGTGCTTGGATGCGAGCGCGCCGAAACCGGTGGAGACACCGTAGACGGGCTTTTCGTGGTTAGCGAGTTCGCGGATGCGTTCTGCTGATTTTCCGATTTCTGCCAGTGCGTCTTCGCTGAGCTTTACTTCAGCGTTGTTGCGTGCGACGTTGATGACGTCTTCGAAGCTGACGGCGCCGATGCCGACAGTTACGGTGGGGCGTGAGGTAGTCATTGTTTTCCCTTCGCGAGATTTTGCTCAGTTTATGCTGAGAAAGGTTGGTGGTGAGTGAGGGCGGTGTGGGCTAGACGTGCCGCTGTTTTGGCGGTGCGTCCGTCGATGTCGAAGCTCGGGTTGAGTTCGGCGATGTCGAAGGCAATGAGTTTGCCGCTACGGGTGACCTGTTTGATGATGCTGTTGATGATTTCCAGTTGCACACCGTAGGCTGCTGGAGCGCTGACGCCGGGGGCGTTTGCTGCCGGTAGCACATCGAGATCAAGCGTCAGGTAGACGATATCAACGGATTCGATGAACCAGCGCACAAATGTTTCAATGTGTTCTTTATTCGAGACGGTGCATTCTTCATCGAGCAGGTATTTCACGCCGTACTCTTGGGCGGTGTCAAAGAGAACCTGGGTGTTGGATGCTTCTGAGATACCGATGACCGCGTATTTGGCGTTGGTGGCGTGAGCGCGTTCAGCATCCAGTGCCTGTTTGAAAGGTGTCCCTGAGGTGGGGCGATCAGCCTGGCGCAAATCAAAGTGGGCATCAAGGTTGAGGATGCCCACGGTACGTGGTTTGCCGTTGTGAGCGCGTAGCTTTGAACCGGCAACGCCGCTGTAGGTACCGAACGCTATTTCGTGGCCACCGCCGAGAACAACAGGCAGAGTTCCCGCGTCGATGGCAGTGGAAACGGCTTCAGCAAGTTTGCGGTGGCCGTCTTCAAGGTCGGTATCGACAACGATAGTGCCCGCATCTGCCAATGCAAGATCGGTGACGCGAGTGCTCTTGGGCGCCTTGGCTAAGGCAAGAGAACCCAATGCTGTACGTAGCGCATTGGGGCCAGTAGCTGCTCCGTCGCGTCCTGAGTTGCGGCGCACACCCTCATCGGATGAAAAACCGATGAATACGGCGTCGCACTCCCCCAAAGAAGTCTCGGCTAAAGGCTTCACGTTGGTGTGGATGCGGGCGTGTTCGGCACCATCGCCGTCCATGCGTCCGCTCCAAGCGGCGGCTGGTTGGTCAACACTGATGGAGGTGCTCATGCACTTCTCCTTTCATACAATGATGCGCCGTCACGCCACACACCGCTGATGAGGTCAACGCCGGGGCGGTAGGCCAGGTGCAGGTGGTTGGGCGCATCCAGGACAATAAAGTTGGCGCGTGCACCGACTGTCAAAGAGCCGATGTCGGTGCGCTGCAGTGCCGCGGCACCGCCGGCGGTAGCTGCCCATACGGCTTCATCCGGTGACATGTGAAGATCACGCACAGCAAGCGCAATGCAAAACGGAATGGACGTGGTGAAGCTAGTGCCCGGGTTGCAGTCCGCGCCCAAAGCCACGGTAGCCCCGGCGTCAATAAGACGACGCGCGTTAGGGTAATCGTTACGGGTTGAGAAATCAGCACCCGGCAAAACCGTAGCAACGGTTGAGCTGTTGGCGAGCGCATCCACGTCAGCATCGCTGAGGTAGACCACGTGGTCCACGGAGGCTGCCCCCAGTTCCACTGCAAGTTGCACACCGGCGCCATAGGTGAGCTGGTTACCGTGCACGCGCGGAATCAGACCGTGTTCCATTCCTGCTTTGAGGACAGTGCGGGACTCATCCTCGGTGAACGCGCCTTTTTCGCAGAACACGTCGATCCACTTGGCGTGCGGTGCGCATTCGGGAATCATACGGTCAACGACCATCTGCACGTATTCATCGTGCTTATCGGCATATTCAGGCGGGGCAACGTGAGCGGCAAGCAGAGTCGCCTCATCGCTACAGGATGATGCCACCTGGATGCCGGTCAGCTCAGACTCAGCAGACTGCCCATACCCTGTCTTGATTTCAACGGTGGTGCTTCCGGAACGAGCGTACTCGTCAAGGAGCTTACGCGCGTTGTTCTCAAGTTGTTCAGGTGATGCGGCACGGGTCTGCTCGATGGTGTAGCGAATACCGCCAGCTGAGTACTTGGTGCCTTCCATGCGCGCCGCGAAATCGTGTGAACGGTCGCCCGCAAAAATCAGGTGCGAATGCGACTCCACAAAGCCGGGCAAGACGGCGCGGTGATCCAAGTCAGTGCTGGAATCAGCATCGGGTGCCTGGGCAGCTTCCCCCACCCAGGCGATCCGACCATCTTCCACCACTACTGCCGCGTTATCGATAACGCCCGAGGCTCCTCGCTCGTGCGACGCATCGTTCGTCACGAGTGAGGAGATATTGGTGAAAAGATGAGAACTCAAATTTAGTCCTGTTCCTTCATGGGGATGCGAACGCCGCGTTCTTCTGCAACGTTTGCTGCGTGCTCGTAGCCTGCGTCCACGTGGCGGATAACGCCCATGCCGGGGTCGTTGGTGAGCACGCGCTCAAGCTTCTGCGCTGCCAGGTCGGTACCGTCAGCAATGCAGACCTGACCTGCGTGGATGGAGCGACCCATGCCAACGCCGCCACCGTGGTGGATTGAAACCCATGACGCGCCGGATGCGGTGTTAACCAGTGCGTTAAGTAGCGGCCAGTCAGCAACAGCGTCGGTGCCGTCCTTCATCGCCTCGGTCTCGCGGTAGGGTGATGCCACAGAACCTGAGTCAAGGTGGTCACGACCGATTGCGATGGGGGCTGAGATTTCGCCGTTTGCAACCATTTCGTTGAACTTCAGACCAGCCTTGTGGCGCTCGCCGTAGCCCAGCCAGCAGATGCGTGCGGGCAAGCCCTGGTATTCAACTTTTTCGCCTGCCATCTTGATCCAGCGTGCAAGGTGCTCGTTCTCGGGGAAGAGTTCGAGGATTGCACGGTCGGTTGCTTCGATGTCCTTGGGGTCGCCTGAGAGAGCTGCCCAGCGGAAGGGTCCAAGGCCTTCTTCGAACATGGGGCGGATGTAGGCGGGTACGAATCCGGGGAATTCGAAGGCGCGCTGGTAGCCTGCCTTGCGTGCTTCATCGCGGATTGAGTTGCCGTAGTCAAAGACTTCAGCGCCCTTATCCATAAAGCCGACCATTGCTTCTACGTGTGCCGCCATTGCTTCGCGTGAGCGCTTGGTGAACAGTTCGGGGTCGCGAGCTGCTTCTGCCTTCCATTCATCGAAGGTGACGTCGGTGGGCAGGTATGACAGCGGGTCGTGCGCGCTGGTCTGGTCGGTGACGATGTCGATGGGTGCGTCCTTGGCAAGAAGCTCGGGGAAGATTTCTGCTGCGTTACCAACGACGCCGATGGATAGCGGCTTCTTAGCGTCGCGAGCCTCTATTGCCAGCTCAAGGGCGTGGTCGAGGTTGTCTGCCTTGACGTCGAGGTAGCGGTGCTCGATGCGGCGGTCGATGCGAGATTCGTCGACATCCACGGCGATGACAACACCGTCGTTCATGGTAACTGCCAAAGGCTGTGCGCCGCCCATACCGCCGAGACCAGCGGTGAGGGTGATGGTGCCTGCGAGGGTTCCGTCAAAGCGCTTGCGAGCAACAGCGCCGAAGGTTTCATAGGTGCCTTGCAGGATGCCCTGGGTGCCGATGTAGATCCATGAGCCTGCGGTCATCTGACCGTACATCATCAGGCCTTCAGCTTCGAGCTTGCGGAAGTGCTCCCAGTTAGCCCAGTCGCCTACCAGGTTTGAGTTAGCGATCAGAACGCGAGGTGACCATTCGTGGGTGCGGAAAACACCAACGGGCTTACCTGACTGAACGAGCAGGGTTTCATCATTCTTCAGGGTCTTGAGGGTGTTGGTAATCGCGTCGAAGGCTTCCCAGCTACGAGCTGCTTTGCCGGTGCCACCGTAAACCACGAGGTTGTCGGGGTGTTCAGCGTTTGCCGGATCGAGGTTGTTCATGAGCATGCGCAGTGCGCCTTCTTGCTGCCAACCAAGAGTGTTGAGGTCGGTGCCGGTGGGCGCGTGTACTTCGCGGGGTTCGTGAGCAGTCATAGGTGAGACTCCTTGTGTTCTTGAATCGACGGTGATTCATGAAGTGACTTATTGACGAGTTTGTTTAGTTGTGGCGTACCTTGCAGGTAGAATTTCTAGGTACGTGGCACAGCTTACACGATTTATTGTCTTGTATATACAACCTATTGTCAATGGAGAAGCGCGTGACTAAAGACCAAGAACTTGCGGAGATGTTTACATCGCACGCGACTCTCAAGCTGCCCGCCTACAAACTGCTCAAAGACATCATTGCCTCACAAGTACGGTCAGGACGCTGGAGCGCCGGCGAAATTATCCCCAGCGAAAATGAGTTGGTGGCGGCTCTTGGCATCTCGCGCATGACAGTCAACCGCGCCATTCGCGAACTTACCGGCGAAGGGCTACTCACCCGCATCCAGGGCATCGGCACTTTTGTTTCAGACACCAAGTCAACCTCATCGCTCTTTGAGGTACGCAATATTGCCGATGAAGTCACTGAACGAGGCCACCAGCACAGTACCGATATTGTGCTCATGGGCGTGGAGTACCGCAAGGATAGCGTGCAGCACTTTGATATTGGATTCGGTGAAAGCGCCTTTCACTCCGTGCTGGTGCACTATGACAATGGACGCCCCATTCAGCTAGAGGATCGCTACGTCAACCGCGAGGCTATCCCCCAGTACATCGAGCAAGATTTCACGCAAACCACCCCGAATACGTACCTGACTGACAAGGCACCGCTCACACGCGGTGAGCATGTTGTAGAGGCGGTTCTACCCACCTCAGAGCAGGCCGAACTTTTGGGCATTAGCCCGGCTGATCCCTGCTTGCGACTGTCACGCAAAACGTGGTCGGGTACCACCCTAATCAGCGCGGCTGTGCTACTTCACCCCGGTAGCTCCAGCAGGCTCGAAGGCACATTCGGGGCATAGCCTCACCCTTTTCTCACAGGTGGGTACCAAAGCGTCCGGTCGAAATTTTGAGAGCGCTTTGAGACCTCTCTTGTGTGCCAGAACCTGAAATTTTGCGCCATACAGTAGACGGGCGTCACATAGTGTGATTATATAGACGCCATACGGTTAAAAACCGGCAATCCTAGGGTTGTTACTTAGGCAGTGATCTCACAAAATTCTGCGGAGTTTTGACGAAAACTGTACTGGAGGCAAGACCTAAGTGCTCTCGCATATTTGTGTACAGCACTTGGGTCTTTTTTGTTACCTGATGCCAGCGCACGCGCGTTGCACCGGCACGCAGAGGGAACGAAAAAGACTTGGAGTTGCTCGTTCTGCACCGCCTGTGGGTGGTGTTTGGCGTGCGCAACCCCGGGCTTGTCGGTCAGATACAAGGGAGATCCCGTGGCAACTAAAGTTGACTACGAAGCAACCGGCCAAGAGGTGCTACGCCTGGTCGGTGGCGAAGAAAACGTGAACTCACTCGTTCACTGCGCAACGCGTCTGCGTTTCAAGCTCAAGGATGAGTCCAAGGCGAACGATGCCGCTATCAAGGCGACCGAAGGCGTCGTTACCGTCATGAAATCTGGCGGTCAGTACCAAGTGGTTATTGGTAACGATGTACCGCGCGCCTACGCTGGCATCGTCAACAACTCGCGTTTAGGAAGCGACGCTGCAGACGACTCAGCCGAAGGTTCAAAGGGTAATCTGCTCAACCGCTTTATTGAACTGATTTCTTCAATCTTCTTGCCCATTTTGTGGACGCTTGCCGGTGCCGGTCTAATCAAAGCTTTCACTGCGCTGGCAGTTACTTTTGGTTTCAACGCCGAAAGTCAGGAATACATCATCCTGAACGCCATTGGTGACTCCATTATCAACTTCTTGCCCTTTGCCATCGCAATCACCTCGGCAAAGCGTTTCAAGGCTAACCAGTTCACCTCTTTGGCGCTGGCAGGCATTCTGCTCTACCCCACCATTATTGGTCTGCACACTGCTGGTGAGCCGGTTCATTTCTTCGGTATTCCGGTAGTGATGGTTTCATACGTTTCATCGGTTATCCCAATCATCCTGGCTGTTTGGGTACAGAGTATTCTTGAACGCTGGCTACAGCGTGCACTCCCCTCAGCTATCCGAAACTTCACCGTTCCCATGCTGGTTCTGCCCATTGTCGGCCTGGCAACCCTGATGGTCGTCGGCCCCATTACCACCTTTGCATCTAGCCTAATCGCATCCGGCATTACCTCAGTCTGGAACTTCGCACCGTGGCTAGCAGGCGGTATTCTCGCTGGCTCCTGGCAGGTACTAACCATCTTCGGTCTGCACTGGGGCCTGGTTCCTGTCATGCTCAATAACCTCACCACGCTCGGTCACGACGTTATGGCAGCAACCATCTTCGCTCCTGTGCTTGCTCAGGGTGCAGCTGCACTGGCAGTTATGCTCAAGACCAGCGACAAGAAACTCAAGCAGGTTGCAGGCCCCGCATCGCTCTCCGGCATTCTTGCAGGTATCACCGAACCCGCAATCTACGGCGTTAACCTGCCCCTGAAGAAGCCCTTTATCTTTGGCTGTGTGGGCGGTGCAATCGGTGGCGCACTGGCAGCAGCAGGCGGCGCGCAGACCAGCGCATTCGTCGTACCTTCAGGTCTGACTCTGCCCGTATTTATCGGTACCCCCGCAATGTTCATGGTCTTCCTCGGCGTAGCAGTGGCAATGATCTTTGCATTCATCATGACTTCCCTGTTCGGTGTGCCCAAGGTAGAAACCGAAACCGAGAACGCCTTTGTTGAAAAGCTCGACAACGGCGAAGACTCAGGTATTCCCGCCCAGACTGTTCCCGCCAATTCCAAGGTAGTTCCCGCCGACGCCGTAGTTGTACCCGCCGGAACCGTCATTCCCACCGCAATTACTGAAGAGAACACCACCGACCTCGTCGCGCCCGTCTCAGGTACCGCCATCGCCATGAAGGACGTCAATGACCCCGTCTTCGCATCCGGCGCAATGGGCAAGGGCATCGTGATTGTGCCGACTTCAAACCAGGTGGTCGCGCCCATCTCAGGCAAGATTGTCACCGCACTGGATTCCGGCCACGCCTACGGCATCCGCTCAGAAACCGGTGTTGAACTGCTCGTTCACGTCGGCATCGACACCGTGCAGCTAGAAGGCAAGCACTTTACCCGCCACGTTGGCAAGGGCGACACCGTACGCGCTGGCCAGCCACTGGTCGACGTTGACTTCCCAGCTGTAGCAGCCGAAGGCTACGATACCTCCGTTCTCACCATCGTCACCAACACCGGCAACTTCTCCGTTGTCGAACCCCGCGTTGACGAAAAACTAAACGTTGGCGACCTCGCCGTCATCATCGAACGCTAATACCTAAGGACGCGCCGCACAGCAAACGCCGTGGGGCGCGTCCTGGCTATCATCGCCCCGCTGGCAACAACGATGCGACTCTTTTTCAGGGACTGGAACCACCATTGAGCGCCGCAGTGAAGCTCAACGAGCGGTACCAGTCCCTGATTTCATGCCATGATTAAATAAAAACCAGCGCGCAAAGGAATTCTAAATGAGTACCGCTGATAAAGCCGCTATTGCCAGCATCGTCAATACAGCCCGGTCTGCCTTTAACACCGGCGTCAACTCGAGCCAAGAACAGCGCCGCACCCATTTGCTCGCGCTGCGACGTCTTGTGACAGAGAACGAGAACGCTCTACATGAGGCTCTACACGCCACCCTCCACAAAAACCAATTCGAGGCAGACTTCTCAGAACTCAACGTGCTCATCTCAGAGATCAACGCGGCGTTGCGCTCGCTGAGCAAGTGGATGAAGACTTCGCGAGTACGCACCGGTATGCCCGCTATGGGTGCGCAATTGCAGCCTGAGCCGCTGGGCACAGTGCTGATTATGGCTCCGTGGAACTACCCTGTTCAGCTGTTGCTTAATCCGCTGATTGGCGTACTGGCTGCAGGTAATACAGCAGTACTCAAACCGGCACCTGAGACAGCGCAGGTGGCGGCGCTACTGGGTGAGCTGATTCCTCGGTATTTTCCCGATGGCGCGGTCACTATTGCTACCGGCCCCGTTGAGGTGGCGACTGGGCTTCTGACCCATCGCTTTGATTTCATCGTTTTTACGGGGTCAGGCAAGACCGGCAAAATTATTCTTGAGGCAGCTGCCAAGCATCTAACCCCGGTTCTGTTGGAGCTTGGCGGTAAGTCACCTACGTGGGTGGATGCGCAGGCTGATTTGGAGGATGTTGCACAGCGCATTGCGTGGGCTAAGTTTTTGAACGCTAGCCAAACCTGTGTGGCACCGGATTATGTGATGACTCCCGCGGCAAATGTTGTCCCATTGAAAGATGCGATGGAAAAAGCGATCCGCCAAAGCTTTGGTGATGACCCGCAGACTGCCAAGAATTTTGGTCGCATTGTTTCAGAGAAACGTTTTGACCGCTTGGTGGAGTTGTTGGGCAGTGCCCCGCTTGAATATGAAGTGTCTTGCGATAAGAGTGACCGTTATATTCAGCCGACTGTTGTGGTACTGGATGAGTGGAATCAGGTTCTTGGTGAGGGCTCGAATCAGCCGTTGATGAGCGAGGAAATCTTCGGACCTGTTCTGCCGATTGTGCCTGTTGAGACGCCTGAGCGCGCTATTGAGATTATCAACGCGTGGGATAAACCGCTGGCGCTCTACACTTTTGGTGCTTCCCGGGAGACACAGCGATTGTTTGAGCAGAAAACGTCGTCTGGAGCAGTGGCACATAATGCTGCTTTGATTCAGGCAGGCTTGGGCGCACTCCCCTTCGGTGGTGTGGGTGCCTCAGGTATGGGGCGCTACCACGGCAAATTCTCGTTCGACACGTTCTCGCATCACAAACCGGTGGTCAAGGTTTCCCCGCGCATCAATCCGCTGAAGGTTATGGATGCGAACAGCCCCAAGTGGCTGACGGACGCGATCACGAAGTTCCAGCGGAGGGGCTAGGTGAGACTAAACTGACGAAAAACGCGCCGCCCACCATTGACGGTGGGCGGCGCGTCCTTACGTCGCTAAAAACTAGGCCTTAACGCTCACTCGCACGCCGGTTGACGGGCGGGTCAGCACGCTAGTCCACGAGAAGGTAGTGTCGGCGGGGTCGTCTGAGATTTCAACCTTTTCGTCGCTCAAAGCAGCAACGGTTGCTGACAGTGCCGCAATAGCGATTTTCTCGCCGGGGCAACGGTGGCCAGTCAGCACGTCCGCACCGCCCTGAGGCAAGAAACCCTTCACAGCTTCGTAATCCTCAACGCCCATCCAGCGTTCGGGATTAAACTCCGCAGGCTTCTCCCAAACGGACGGTGAGTTGTGCGTGCCCACAATGTCCATGAGAACGCGCTGGCCCTTGTGGATGGGGCAACCCGAAATCTCTGCATCCTCGATTGCAAAACCGGGCAGCATAGGCACGAAGGGGTATGCACGGCGAACTTCCTGCGCGAAAGCCACAGCCTCGGCAACGTTAATCAGGCGTCCGCCGTTGGCAACAACAGCCTCGCGAACCTTGAACGCCTCATCGGGGTTCTGCACCAACGCAACCGCCGCAAAAGCAGCAAAACGAGAGACAGCAACGGTAGGACGCGTCAAGTTCTGCAACTCAATGCCAGCAGTTTTAGCGGGTACAAGCTCACCGTTTTCATCGACCAACCGTGCAATGTGCGCCAGCACCGAATCCTGATCAACGGTCAAAGCACCCGAGCGAACATCGGTAATCAGCTTCTTTGCCCACTTATCGAGCTTGATGCGATCAACCTGCGCCAGCGCATTGTGCAAGGGCGAACCGAAGTTATCGAGCAGGTGGCTGTACAGTTCAGCGCGCTTTTGCAGTTCTCTATCGTTCATTGGGATGCCAGCCCAGCGGAAAGCCGCGCGACCGTAAGCGATAGCAACATCGTCGTAGACGTTGCCGGGTTTCTGCGCCCAACCGTCAATCACACGCTGAATTTCTTCTTCAACCAGAACTTTGAAGTTCTCTACGCGGTCATCATCGTACGCCATAGCGGCAAGCTGGGTTTTGCGAACCTTGTGCGCCTCACCATCGAGGGTATGCACCGCGCCTTTACCAAACAGGGCGTCGCTAATCGGGCCGGGCATCGCTCCCCCGCGCGCAATCTTTGACTCATCGTAGAAGAAATCAACTGCTTCTTCACCGCGAATAATGGTTGCAGGCTTACCCAGCAACGGGAAGGTGAAGGGCTGGTGCGATGCCGGGGCTACGCCAGCCTTGCGGCGCATCTCAGCAGCAAAGAGGTAGCCCTTAGTGATAAAGCGTTGAAAATTTTCTGTGGTTGGAATTTTTGAAAATGAAGTAGCCATACTTAAAAACTACTGACTGGTAGGTGTTACTAAGCAATATGACAACAGTGTGTCGATAAGAAATTTTGTTCCACTTTGATGTTGAACATCGAAACCGTAGGTAATCTACAAAGTCTCAAGTCAGCTGGCTGTCCGATGAATACCATGCATATTTGAGGACGCCCACCTCGCTCTTTGATGAAGAATCTACGGTTACCTTTCATTTAGACTTAAGACGGTTTTCGTTTTCTACGCCACAGTTTTCTCAATCGCTAGGAGTCTCATGCGCATCGTGCATATCTACAACAACAACGTTGTTCTTGCGCAGTCAGATTCTGGTGAGCAGGCTGTGGTTTTAGGGCGAGGTCTTGCCTTTGGTGCTAAGAAGGGGCAAGAGATTGACCCCGCAAAGATTGAGCAAACCTTCACGCCGCAGTCAGCTGATGATGACCATGTGAGCGCTCTGCTGTCTGAAATCCCGTCCGATGTTCTGCAGGTGGCAACAGAGCTAGAAATCTACGCCAAAGAACAGCTTGGTCTCAAGGCCGCTCACTCGATGGTGTTGCCCCTGGCAGATCACCTCAATTACGCGCTATCGCGAGCGCGTGACGGTGTTCAGGTGGATTATCCGCTGAGTATAGAGGTGACGCAACTGTACCCGCGTGAGTTTTCGTTCGGCAGGTACGCTTTGCAGCTCGTGAAAGAGCGCTTTGACGTGGCCCTTCCTGAAGAAGAGGCCACGCCGTTCGCGCTTCACCTGGTGAACACGCAGTTCTCCAACGAGGATTTGAGCAAGATTTATCGCATGACCGAGGTCTTTGCGCAAATCTTCAACGTGATTGCTTTTGCTTACGGTCATCCGCTGGATCAGACGCATATGTCGGTGGCTCGTTTTGTCTCACGCATCTTCGCTACCTTTTTGTGCGCGCTGAGCAGGGTAAGACTGTCGCTGGCGGTGATCTAGCTGCTCCTGCCATCCGTGAGGCGGTGCGCACCAGTTACCCGAAGGCTTACGAGTGCGCTCACCGCGTCAAAATGCTCTTGGAGCTACATCTGAATGTTGATCTTTCGGCGGATGAGCACACTTACCTGACTATTCACGTTGCGCGTCTTGCCAAGGATTCGTGGGACGAGGCATCCGCCTAAGCATCTCTTGCAACAACTATTTACGACGCACGATGACAACGGTATCCTCGAAAGTCATGATTTCGTCGTGCCCGTGATGCGTACCTTCACGCGTCCAAATCTCTGCAGTGGCAACGTCCCACAGTTCCGGATCGAGATTTAGGGCGGCTAAGTCAGTGTCTGGTTGAGGGAACATCGAGCGGTCAAAATTTGGTTCTTTGCCTGACGGCGGCGCGGTATGCGAGGTAATCAGCATGGTGCCGCCGGACGCTACCGCCTGGGTTGCGCGCTTGAGAATCTCATGACGTTCCAAAGCTACCGGCGATTGAAAGAAGGACGCGGTCACCAAGTCATACTGTTGTTCTGGCTGCCACTGGTGTAAGTCCTGGGCAAAGAAATGTGTGCGCTCAGACAGGCCAGCTTTTTCTGCCGCCGATTCAGCACGCGCCACTGCGGTGCGGGAAAGTTCAAGACCTGTCGCATCCCAGCCTAAAGATGCCAGCCAGAGAACATCGCCGCCTTCGCCAGCGCCCAGATCAAGCGCGGTACCGGGGGTTAGTTCCGATGCCACTTTTTCAAGTACAGCGTTCGCTTTGCCTGACCAGATGTTATCGCCGGTACCGTAGCGTCCTTCCCAGAATTCGGTGGGATCCATCGTGGGGTCTACATCGTGCATTGACATTTTCGTTCCCTATCGTTGAAAATCGTTCTCATTCATTCTGTCATTCAACCGTGCAGAGCAACTGAGCAGTAGCATTCGGTTCACCGACAGCGTCATAGCTACTGCACACAAAAATCGGGTAGGCACTTGAGAAAAGTACCTACCCGATGAGTCAGTTACTCGCATCAGAGCAACCATCCCTCAGAAGCTGTTTCTATCTAGCCTCACAGCTCTTTAGACGAAGAGCGAGAGAACGAAAATCCACACCATTGAGATGACGAGCAAAGCAATGGAGTACTTGATAGCGGCAGAGGTAATCTGCGACTCCTGACCGCCTTTTTCTACTGCAGCAGCCGCAATAGCGATGGACTGCGGTGAGACGATTTTCGCCATAACGCCACCGGTGGTGTTGGAAGCAACCAACAGCGCGGGGTTAGCGCCAATCTGCTGCGCGGTAACGCTCTGCAGTCCGGCAAAGAGAGTGTTGTTGTTGACCACTGAGCCGGTGACGAACACGCCAATCCAACCGATGATCGGCGAGAAGAACGGGAAGATTGAACCTGCCGTAGCTAGCGCCAAGCCGAGTGACGATGACATGCCCGCGTAGTTCATCACGTTAGCAACGCCCATGACCAAGCAGATCATAAGAATCGGCATCCACAACTGTTTGATAGCACCCTTGAATTCTTCAAAGGCAGCGCCCCATGAGATGTTCGAGATGGCGATGGTAATCAGAACTGCAATCAGGATTGCGGTACCGGATGCGCCAATGATTGACCAGCTCCAGGTTGCGGGCATCGGGGTGGTCTGCGGTGCAATGGGAGCAACTTTCTCCATGACGTTGTGCAGGCCGGGAATCTTGAAGTTCAAGGTGGTAAAGCCAAGCAGACCTGCTTCTTTACCGGTCTTGGGGTCGGCAGCAGCGAAGAGGCCCTTGATGAAGGGGACGCTCCACAGCAGAATCATGGCGGAGAGAATGAGGAAGGGGCTCCATGCCTTAGCAATCTGTGAGCCAGTGTGGCGAACAGTCTGCGATTCAAGTTCTGCGAGAGTTGGCGCATTGGGTTCGCGGTAAATGTGCTTGGGCTGCCATTTGCGCATGATGAGTGCAAGTACAACCAGGCCGAGAAGCGGCGGGATAATGTCCACCAGGTCGGGGCCAAGAGCAACAAGGACGATAGCCTGAGCTGCAGAGACTACAAAACCGATGAGCAGTGCAACCCACCAGGTTTCCTTGATTCCGCGTACGCCGTCAAGAATTGCAACGAGGAGCAAAGGAATGAAGAGTGAGATGACCTGAACGCTCAGCACCATCATCATGGCAAATTCTGCCTTGTCAACGGCGCCCTGCTGTACAGCCACGATGGACGGAATGCCGATAGCGCCGTAAGCACCTGCTGCAACGTTAGCAACCAATGCAACCACACAAGCTTTAACGGCGTCAAAGCCCAGATTTACGAGGAGGGCTGCACAAATTGCAATCGGGATACCGAAGCCAGCGGCGCCTTCCAAGAAGCCACCGAAGCAAAATGCGATTAGAAGAACCTGAATACGCTGGTCAGCTGAAATAGAAGAGACTGAAGAGCGGATGATATCGAAGTTGCCTGCTCGCACGGTGACGCGGTACAGCCAGACGGCCATCAAAACAATCCAGCCGATGGGCCACAGACCACCCAAGAAACCCAGTCCAATCGCGCCCAAGGACGCGGTGAAAGGAAGCTTAAAGAGCAACACACCGATCGCAACAGCTGCAACCAGCGAGATGATTGCTGATTTGAGGCCTGTCAGCTTCAGTACCGTCAGACCTAAAAGAAAGATGATGATGGGCACTGCGGCAACCAAGGCTGAGAGCGCTTGGTTTCCTAGCGGGTCGTACACCTGTTGCATGGTGTTGGTGTCCTTTCACGAGGCGGTAGCCTCACGGGAGTGATGTGTTGTGGAGTTTGTTCCGTTAGAAAAATTACCACATAAAACCAACTTGATTTTCCGGTTTTATGGGGTGCAACTCCCCGCAAAATAGAGTCAAAACCAACATAAGTCCACAGCTCCACAAAGAACCGCATCACTATGCATAGTCACATCTAAACCTTATGACGCAGATTACTAAGTACTGTGATAGATGAAATAAAAAATATTTTCATCCTTCCTCAGCAACACACTCACTACCGCATCAAAACCCACCACTTCTTCAATCTCAAAATAAACCCGCAGTTAACCCCGCCGTGACTCGAGCCTCCCTATACTGAAGATGGAACCACCGCACTAACCACTGATTGTCACTAGGAACCTCCTATGAACATTCACTACCGCTGGCGCAAGCTCTCCTGCCTTGCCGCAACAACCTCCGTTGCCGCACTCGGCTTGGGCTCACTCGCGTCCTTACCCGCAGCACAGGCCGCCGAAGAAGTCAGTATCGCTCAGGTGCAAGGAACCACCGATGTCTCGCCTCTTGCCTCGCGCAGCGTGACAACCACCGGCATCGTCACCGCGGTCTACGCTGAGGGCGGTTTGAACGGTTACTTCATTCAGACACCCGGTTCTTCTTCCGCTGACTTCACGCCCGGAGAATCAGACGGCATCTTCGTGTACTCCGTCGACACCGTCAAAAACGTTGGTATCGGTGATCTCGTCAAAGTGACCGGCACGGTGAGCGAGTATAAGAAGCAAACTCAGCTGACCGTTCGAACCGGTGGACTCGAGAAACTCGGTGCTGGCCAGAGCATTGAACCCATTCGCGATGTTCTGCCTGAGGATGCCACCGCCCGCGAGGCACTCGAAGGCATGCTAGTTCAGCCAGCCGGTGACATCACGGTAACGGATAACTACAGCACCAATCGATACGGATCGTTTACCCTGGTCAACGGCGACTCTCCCCTGCGCACCGCCACCGACGTTGTAAAACCCGGTGAAGAAGCCATCGCGTACGAGGCTGCAAATAAAGAGAAAACTTTTGTTCTCGACGACGGGTCAACCGTTGATTACACCCGCGGTGGTTCTGAGACTCCAGTCGCCTATCTCTCGCAGGATAACCCATTGCGCATCGGCGCGCCCGTAACCTTCCAGCACCCTGCCGTGCTGTCCTATTCTTTCGACGCGTGGACGTTGCAGCCCACCACCACGGTCAACGGGTCAACTAGCCCCAGTGATCTTCCCGTCTCATGGACGGACACCCGCGAGGTCGCGCCTCACCCTATCGGCGGCGAAGTCAGCATCTCAAGCTTTAACGTTCTGAACTATTTCTCAACCACCGGCGATGAGCTCACCGGCTGCACCTTCTATAAGGACCGTCAGAATAACCCCGTGACCGTCAATTCAGGATGCGATGCGCGCGGCGCCGCCAACCAAGAGAATTTTGAGCGTCAGCAGGCAAAAATTGTCTCGGCCATTAACACTATGGACGTTTCGGTACTGTCTCTTGAAGAAATTGAGAACTCAGCCGTCTTTGGCAAAGACCGCGACGAAGCCCTGAACACCCTGGTGGATGCGCTGAATGCCGCCGCCGGTGAGAACAAGTGGGCGGCTGTGCCTTCACCTGCGCAGCTTCCAGAAACTGAAGACGTTATTCGTACCGCCTTCATCTACCAGCCCGCACGCGTCGCCCCGGTCGGTGAATCAGAAATCCTAACTGACACCACCGCTTTTGAAAATGCCCGCAAGCCGCTGGCTCAAGCCTTCGCATCTGTAAACAGCGACGATAACGATGAAATCTTCGTAGCGATCGTCAACCACTTCAAGTCCAAAGGCTCTGGCTCCGGCGAAAATGCGGATCAGGGCGATGGTCAAGGCGCCTCAAACGCGTCACGAGTGACGCAGGCAACCGACCTCGTGAAGTTTGCTGACGCCCAAGAAGCTAAACACAACACCGGCAACGTTGTAGTGCTCGGCGATTTTAATTCCTACCTGCAAGAAGATCCGCTCCAGGTTCTCTATCGGGCAGGCTACATCAGCCTCGACACTCACTTTGACGCCGGCCAAACCTACGCCTACGGAGGCCGCACCGGCTCGCTCGACCATGTACTCGCGTCCGGCGATTTTATCGACAATTTCACCGACGCAGATGTCTGGAACATCAACTCCGTTGAATCCATCGGCTTTGAATACAGCCGCTACAACAGCAACATCACCAACCTGTACTCGGCTGATCCTTACCGCTCGTCGGACCATGATCCGCTAGTGGCTGGATTCAATCTTAGCCAACCCAACGATGAATCTGTAACGCCGCCTACAGGCAAGAAGAATCCGCGCGGCGAGTGCAACAATGGCAAGGGCAACACGGGATTGCAAGAAAACCGTTTTGCCTCCGGGCCAAGCTAAAAAGCACGGCTAGTCGTTAGTAATTTTCAATCAGAAAAACGGGGCGCCCTCACACAGTGTGGGGGGGGGCGCCCCGTTTACGTAGCTTGACGGGATTTTCTAGCGGTTTAGCGGTAAATCTGAACCACAGAAGGACGCGGGTGCGCCAAAACACCGTGCTTTTCAGCAAGGGTTGACTGAGCCTGCCCCTTCTTGAACCACTTATTCTTCTTGTTCACGTAGTCCGGGAAGTATGAGTGAGGCTCGGCGAATGAACCATCTTCACCCGGGTGCTGCACGCAGACGTAGACCATCTTCTCTTGGTCATGGATAACGGGACCACAGGTTTCAGCCTCACGAGGTACTGAAAGGAACTGCTCTACCTTGCCGCGGTTAGCACCTTCAAGACCAACCTTGAACAGTCCGTCGTTCTTCTGAATCTTATCGGGAGCGCCGTCTGTGGTCAGCCACAGGTTACCTTCCGAATCGAAGGCAACGTTGTCGGGGCAAGAGATAGGTGAGACGCGGGCGGGATCGTACCCTGCGAAGTAAACGGGTTCATCACCTGCAGGGTCACCACAAACCAGCAGAAGATTCCATGTGAAGGTTTTAGCGTCCACCCGGTTGTTGTCTTCGGTGATCTCGATGACGTGACCTGAGCGGTTATTAGCGCGCGGGTTCGCCTCATCGGGGCGAGCAAAAGTGCCGCCCATGCCGCGGTCGGTGTTATTGGTCAGCGCCGCGTAAATCTTACCGGTGTAGGGGGAGGGTTCAACGTCCTCAGGACGGTCCATCTTAGTGGGGTTCATCTTATCTGCAGCCTGGCGGGTGAAGACGAGCACCTCTTCAATAGACATACCGGGCACCAGCGACTTGTTACCGTCGGTGAGCTGAATCCACTCGCCAACGCCGTCAAACTCACCGTCTTCAGGTAGACGTCCTGAACCATCAATCAGGCTTGGAGTATCACCGGTAAAACGACCGACAAACAGTGAGCCTTCAGAGAGCAGAGTCTTGTTGTGCTCGCGGTCGCCCTCAATGTAATTCTTGGACGAGACGAACTTGTACATGTACTCAAACTTCTGGTCATCACCCATGTACGCCGCAACTTTGCCGGTCTTAGGATCAACGTGAATGTTCGCACCCTCGTGCTTGAAGCGACCCAGCGCGGTGTGCTTGCGCGGGGTTGAGGTGGGTTCCTCAGGATCAACTTCAACTACGTAGCCAAAACGCTGTGCCTCATTTTCGAAGCCGGACACATTCGCATTAAAACGGTCATCTGCACGTTCCCAACCGTAAGAGGTTGCCTTGTTCTTGATGCCGTAACGCTTTTCTTCATCGGTGCCGCGGCCAAAGAAGAATCCGTCAAAGTTCTCCTCGCCCGAGAGCACTGTACCCCAGGGGGTGTACCCACCGGAGCAGTTGCTGTTAGTACCCGAGACAAAACGACCTTCGGGGTCAGCCTTTGTCTTGAGCAAATCTGAGCCAGCGGCAGGGCCGTCAAGCTCAAAGGTTGTGTCTGCAGTGATGCGGCGGTTACGGCGTCCGTCGACAACATAGTTCCAGGGGCCGCCAACCTTCTTGCGTTCCAGTTCAACCACAGCAAGGCCGGTGGCCATCATGCACACGCGAAGCTGTTCAACAGAAAGCGGCGAGTTTGGGAACATGAGCGCGGGGTTAATGTACTCGTGGTTATTTACGAGGATGCCACGCAATGGGTTGTCGGGGTCCGGTACAACTGTCAGGTAGTCGTTGTTGTAGCCAAACTGCTGCGCCTGAGCTTCAGCGGTTTGATTGTTGATATCGAATTCAGGCGCGCTTGAGAACAGGGGATCTCCCCAGCGAATAATGGGTTCCCACTTGAAGCCACTGGGTACGTTGAAGTCATCAACAGTGGACGCAACCGGCGCGATGGGATTAAATTTCAGCTTGCCGTTGGCGCTACCGGGAACGCCACCAGGTGCTGCATAGGCTGAATTCTGAGAAGTAGCCCCGGTACCAACCACGAGTGCCGCGCCGGCAACGCCGCCGAGCATCGCGCGTCGTGAGATAGCGCCTTCAATTACGTCTTTGAAGTAGTGGTTATCTGAGCAGTTTGGGGTGGGTTCCAAACATGCATTGTTGCACTTGAGCGCGCAGGTTACAGCAGAGCGCTTACCGCGCACGTGGTTGAGCATGGGGAGCAGACGACGCTGTTGCGGTGAGTTCTGAGTGGTCATGAAAGCAGTCCTTTACATCCTGTGTGATCAGATGTTTGTTGTATGAGACTGCTTTACTCTGTCAGGTTCATGTGACGTACTTACTACCGGTAGGTGAATCGAAGGTTACTAGTGCTTGAATCTTGCTCACACGCGATATGAAAGATCCTTAGCTACCGATAGAGCAGGTGCGACAGCCCGGCAGCCCGGCAGGACGCGGCCGTAAGGCGGGTGGCGCGAGGTCTCCCGGTCGGGAGCAGCGTCCGAACCTGCGCAGGTAGGAGCCTCAACATTCTTTTCCCCCCTCTCCCTTTGTCTTCACCGTAGCCTTCTCGCAACACAGTGACCACGTAAACATCACAGTGACCACGTAAGCGTCAAAGTACTGCTCAAAGTGCGCTGTTTGTGACGGTTTTGTGGTCATCCTGATGTTTTTGTGGTCACGCATCGTGGACGAGCAGGTGAGACAGCTGAGAAAAGTTAAACAAAAAATCCCGCCTACCGAAGTAGACAGGATTTGTTTTGTCGGGTTGACAGGATTTGAACCTGCGACCCCTTGACCCCCAGTCAAGTGCGCTACCAAGCTGCGCCACAACCCGATTGTTTTCAAGGGCTTGTGCCCTGAACACTCGTACTACTATACAGACCCTTTTTGCACTTTGCCAAATCGAGAACCCCACTTTTAGCAAGTTTTTTGCGCGCTCTATGTCACGTTTTTGAGAGCTCACCCATAAAACACTATTTCCTTCCCGCATATCGTCTGCAGGTCTAGGATAAAAGTAGAAAACCCAGGTGCTCCACGCACCGCAAAAGGAGGAAACCGTGGCTGAGAAGACCAACCGCGTCCAACAAACCGAAGACAAACTTCAAGAACTTTTCGGCGGCGTCACCGGTGGAATGATGGACACCGACCCGGAGTTCATGACAATTTTGCAACGCCAGATTTTCGGCGATATCTTTCACACCGCTGATTTAGATGACCGTGCCCGCGCAATTATCACCATCGTTGCTCTGGCAACTCTGCAGACGCTCCCCCAGCTTGAGGTACATATTCACGCCGCGTTAAACATTGATGTCAGCCCTGTGACTATTCGTGAAACTATTTACCAAATCGCACCGTTCATCGGTTATCCCAAGACGCTCAACGCTATTGCAACAATGAACAAGGTCTTTGAGTCTCACGAAATTGCTCTGCCGTTGCCGTCCTCAGCTACCACCACCGAAGATGACCGCTTTGAAAAAGGACGCGAGCTTCAAGAGTCTCTCTACGGTACAGAGATTAAGGGTGCGTTTGCATCGCTTCCAGCGCCGTTCAACGAGGCGATTGCCTACCACCTGTCGGCTACAGGTTTCGGTGATTTTGAGACGCGCAAAGATTTATCGGTCGCTCAACGCGAGTTGTTGATTGTGGTTATTCTGACCGCGCACGGTGATGTCGCGAACCAGCTGGTACCGCATCTTCACGGAGCAGTTAAGGCCGGCAACTCTCCCGAGAAAATCCTTGCCGCGCTACTTCAGGCTTACCCCTATGTTGGGTTCCCGCGTTTTATCAACGCGGTGCGGATCTTCCGCGAAACCGGACTGCTCGACTAGTTCAAACAGCAAAGGCCCCGTGCTCGATGTTGATCGGGCAGGGGGCCTTTTTAGTTTCTAGACGCTGAGAACGTTAGCGGCGTCCGCCACCACGCTTCTTGTTATCAGCGTTCAGTGAGCGACGTTCGCGCACGCGCATGCTGACCTCAATAGGAGTACCGGTGAAGTCGAAGGCCTCGCGCAAGCGACGAGTGATGAATCGACGGTAGCCGGGGTCAAGGAAGCCGGTGGTGAAGAGAACGAACTTCGGCGGGCGTGAAGACACCTGGGTACCGAACAGGATGCGAGGCTGCTTACCACCGCGGACGGGGTGCGGGTGCGCTGCAACAATCTCGCCCAAAAATGCGTTCAAACGGCCGGTGGGAATACGTGAATCCCATGATTGCAGTGAGTGTTCCAAAGCGGGAACGAGCTTGTCCTTGTGCCAACCGGTCTTCGCTGAAATATTCACGCGAGGTGCCCACGCAACGTGCGCCAAATCGCGGTCGATTTCGCGTTCCAACAGCTCGCGGCGGTCTTCATCCAGGGTGTCCCACTTGTTGTAGGCAAGAACCATGGCACGACCCGAGTCGATTGCCATCTGAATAATGCGAACGTCCTGCTCAGAGATAGGTTCTGAAACATCCAACAAAATGACGGCAACTTCAGCGCGCTCAATCGCGGTCTGTGTACGCAGCGATGCGTAGAAATCAGCACCCTTGGACATGTGAACGCGGCGGCGAATACCCGCGGTGTCCACAAAACGCCAAGGCTTATCACCCAGGTGAACGATTTCGTCAACGGGATCGCGGGTGGTGCCGGCAAGGTCGTTCACGACAGCTCGCTCTTCGCCAGCAATCTTATTCAGCAGTGATGACTTACCAACGTTGGGTCGACCAATCAATGCCACACGACGCGGGCCGCCACGGACCTCGGGTTCAGCAAACTGTGAGTGCTCCGGCAGAATCTCCAACAGCGCGTCCAGCATATCTGCCAAACCGCGTCCGTGAAGACCTGAAACGGGGTACGGCTCGCCCATACCCAGCGACCATAGGCTGGCAACTTCAGGTTCTTGGTGCAGGTCATCAATCTTGTTAGCCACCAGGATGATGGGCTTTTCGCTACGACGCAACATACGAACGATTGCCTCGTCAGTTGCGGTAATGCCAACCATGGCGTCAACAACCAAGAGCACCACGTCAGCACCGGCAACAGCGATTTCAGCCTGAGCTGCAACCTGCGCGTCAATACCCTTAGCGTCGGCCTCCCAACCACCGGTATCAACTAAGGTGAAGTCCTTGCCGGAGTGTTCAGCCTTGTACGACACACGGTCGCGAGTTACGCCGGGCTTATCTTCAACGACAGCTTCGCGACGGCCAAGGATGCGGTTGATAATAGTTGACTTACCAACGTTAGGGCGGCCAACAATCGCTACAACCGGGTCTGCCTCATCGTCATCGTCTTCATCGATGTCAAAGCCCCACACACCCAGAAGGTCGCGGTCTTCTTCATCAAGGTCGTAGTCTTCAAGACCTGCAAGCAGTGCTTCTGCACGCTGATTCGCGGTCTCATCATCGATTTCGGCAAGGCGCTCGGTGACGTCGTCCTCGCCACCGCCTAAGAATTTGTCTTCGTAATTACCGGTGCTCATATCTAAGCGACCTCCCTGTTGTGGCGCCTCACGGCGCGTCAAGCATTGTGTACAAGTTTAGTGGAAACAACCTCAAAGGGTGTTACTTTTGGCGTGCTTCTTCGACGGCCTTGATGACGGCGTCGATAGTTTCTTCGAAGTTCAGGTCTGAGGAGTCTACGAGGGTCACGCCTTCTGCAGCCTCGGTGAAGTTGTTGACCTTGGAATCTTTGGCATCGCGAGCCGAAACCTGCTGAGCCAGCTGTTCGTTATTTTGCGTTCCGCCCAGCTGCAAGCCACGACGCGCCAAACGCACTTCTTCTGAGGCGGTGAGCAGGATGCGCGCATCAGCATCGGGGGCAACGACGGTGGTGATGTCGCGTCCTTCTGCCACCATGCGGTAGCCGGAATTCTTAATCGCGTCGCGCTGCATGTTGATCAAAAGGTCGCGCACACCGCGGTTGGACGCGATAGCCGAAACGTTCTCCGAGATGCGGGGTTCGCGGATTGCCTCGACCACGTCTACACCGTCGACCTCAATCATTTCTACGTCGGCGGTAGTTCCTTGAGACAGCGGGAAGTTTTGCGCAGCAGCCAACACAGCGTCTGCATCGGTTAGATCAACCTGCTGCTGGAGGCAGTACCAGGTCAGGGCACGGTACATCGCACCGGTATCGAGGTAGGCCAGACCAAAGTGCTGAGCTACAGCTTTAGCAACTGAAGACTTGCCCGAGCCTGAAGGGCCGTCCATAGCAATCACAAGACGTTCGGAGGTCATGAAATTTTCCTTTTCTAACGGTGCGTACCGTCAACTATTCTAATGGTTCTTAGCCGTGAAAGTGCGGGTTTCTGCCCTAGCGCACAACCTTCCAACCGCGTTCGGTGAGGTCTTCAACCAGCTTTTCGTGTTCGTTAGGGTTGACCGAGATTTCGACAAGACCAGCGGGTTGCCCCGGTGAATGTTCAAGTCGAAGGTCCTCAAGGTTCACGCCCAGCTCGCCGATTTCTGCCAGCAGCTGCGCAATTTGGCCTGGGGTATCGTCTACCAGCACTGTCATCTGTGAGAAAGCCGCCGGTGCACCGCCGTGTTTACCGGGAATACGGTTCACGCCGTTATTTCCTTCGCTCATAAGCTGAGCGATATCAAGGCGAGCGCCGGATGCTGTGGGAGATTCAAGTGTTTTGATCAGGCGTTCGAGGTCTTCGCGCACACCGTAAAGCGTTTGCACCACAGGTTGCGCGTTGGCAGAAAGAATTTGCACCCACAACCCGGGGTCGCTGCCTGCGATACGAACGGTATCGCGTAGTCCCTGCCCCGCAAGCCCCAAGGCGTACAGCGGAGTGTCTTGCAGACGTGAGGCTAACAATGAGCTCATGACCTGAGGTACGTGACTAATCAACGCCACGGTACGGTCGTGTTCTTCCACATCGAGGTGAGTCACCGTCGCGCCGAGTTCTACCGCAATAGTAACCGCAGTTTTCACGGCTTCTGGACGCGTGCTCTCGTGTGCGCAGATAACCCACGGCATAGAGGTAAAGAGCTCACCGCGTGCTGCCACAGGGCCGGATTTTTCGCGTCCTGCCATGGGATGCGTGCCCACGTAGCGCGATGCATCTACGTTAGCGGCAAGAACCTCCTCGGCAATAGAGCGTTTGACGGAGGAAATGTCCATCACCGTTGCGTGCGGGTACTTACGTAAAGACTCAATAACGATGGAGGCCGTGACGTCCGGAGGGGACGCCACAACTACGACAGCGGGGTCTGATAGGCTCTCTTGCGATTGCTCGAGAGCACGCAAAGAACGGCCCGCGCCAATGTCCTCAGCAACAGCCTCGTTTGTGGGCGAAGCATCAGACACCACAACATCAACGCTCTGAGCGCGTAGCCCCAGACCGATTGAACTTCCTAAAAGGCCGGCACCAATGATCAGCACCGGCCCTTCAACAGCTGAAAGACCGACGCTCATTACATGCCTACGGATGCCAGCAGCTCGCCGATTTCTACCTTCGACAGGTTACGAATAGTGCCCTGTTTCTGCGAACCAATACGCACGGGGCCCATCTGCACGCGAACCAGCTTCTCAACGGGGTGTCCCACTGCTTCGAACATACGGCGCACGATGCGGTTCTTACCCGAGTGGATGGTGACCTCAACGAGAATGTGGCCGGGAGTTGAATCGATGAGCTTGAAGGTATCAACACGCGAAACGCCATCTTCAAGGCGGATACCCTTCTTCATCGCTGCGCCGATGCCCTGGTCCATCGGACCGGGAACCTGCACCAGGTAAGTCTTGGGCACCTCGTAGGACGGGTGGGTTAGGCGGTTAGCCAGCTCACCGTCGTTGGTCAGCAGCAGCAGACCTTCGGTTTCAACGTCCAAACGTCCAACGTGGAAAACGCGCTGGGACATGGACTTACGCAAGAAGTTGGAGATGTCGGGGCGACCGTCGGGATCATCCATGGATGAAACCACGCCAGCAGGCTTGTTCAGTGCCATGTACACGAGCTTTTCGTTGGTCTGAATACGCATACCGTCAACGTGTACTTCTGCCTGATCAGGGTTAACACGAACGCCGAGCTCGGTGACGAGCTCACCATTGACGGTCACGCGGCCTTCTTCAATCATCTGCTCGCACACGCGACGTGATGCTACGCCTGCCTGAGCCATCAGCTTCTGCAAACGTACGCCATCGTGATCGTAAAAATCGTAGTGATCTACAGGTGCGTTCTTGGGACGACGCGGACGGTGCGAACCAGCGTAGTTGTCGTTACGCTGAAAGTTCGATGACGGGCGGTACTCGCCGCGTTCTGATGCGAAAGGCTTGCCGGAACGGAAAGGCTTGCCCTGAGCTGACTTGCCGGGAGCGCCCTTACCGCGAGCGCCACCATTTTTAGCGCCGGGCTTACCGGGCTTGCCCGGCTTACCGCCGCCGAATCCTGATCCGTTGCCGAAGCCTGCACCTCCGCGAGGACCGCCGCCCTTTCCGCCGCGTCCACCTGCACCGGGCTTGCCACCGCGGTACTCATTGTTCTTGCCGAAACCGCGGCCAGCGCCGCCGCGTCCGTGGTTACCTGAACGTCCTTGTGCCATGTTGTTTCTCTCTTTCTGTGCTGTTTTCTCTAGCGCATATGTTCGTTGAAGTTAGTAAAAATTATGAATTTTCGGTTGCTATTTCGATGTCATTGATATCGGGGAGGAACGGCGCGAGCTTAGGTAGCTCGTCCAGGCTGTTTAACCCGAGTTTTTCAAGGAAGGTGTCGGTGGTGATGTACTGGGCTGCTCCGCTACCGGTTTCTGGAACGGTCTCGGTAATGAGGCCACGCTGTTTGAGCGTCCTAAAAGCTGCATCAACATTCACTCCTCTCACCTGCGAGACATACCCGCGGGTTGCCGGTTGCTGGTAGGCAATAACAGCGAGGGTTTCCATTACCGATGCGGTCAGTTTCTTTCCTTGCCCGCCGGTGACGAAGCGCGCTACCCACGGCGAGAAATCCTTGCGAGCATACAGGCGCCATCCGCCGTTGATGCGTCGTAGTTCAAATCCTCGGGGTTCATGCGAGTTGCCGTCAGAATCGGTATAGCCGTTATATTCCATGTACAGCTCGTCTAAAGCGGCATCAACCGCTCGTTCCGAGACGATTAAAGCGGATGCGAATTCTCGTGTGCTCACCGGAACATCAGCGACTGCCAGAATTGATTCCACTGCGCTTTTCACGCCGCCAGGAATCAGTTCGACTTTAGAGACCGCGTCCTCACCCGCTGCAATAATGGGTTCGTTAACAGTGGTCGCTGCATAGGTCTGAGCGGTGTCAGGAGTGTCCCAGGGGTTAGAAGGGGCGACGGTTGGCATTTCGCCAGCCGATTCTGCATCAGCAGTTTCAGGTTCTGTGTCGTTTTCTGCAGGGTCAACATCTTCAGCCGGCTCTGAAGGAGCATCGTCGTCTGCACCAGGATCCCAGTAGCCTAGGTTCACAATCGACTCGTCATCGCGGTTGAACTCTTGTCCGGGGTAAATGCTCATTGCTCCTCCTTTCGGGCGCTGTCTGAAGTTTTGCCGTGTTCAGTTTCGACTGTTCTGGATGCGAGCTTAGTCAGGATAATGCTCGCTAACGGTTGATCCTGGCGCACATCGATGCGGTGTTCCTTGTAGAGTTCAAGCATCGCCAAAAATCGCACTACAGCAATCTCAAGTTCTTGGCTTCGGCTGGCAAGTTCTTCAAAGCTTACTGTCTGTTCCGTTTCTAACGCGTCCAAAATTGCTTGTTCTTGCGCTGCGATAGTTGTGAGGGGGACTCTCAGGTGTTCGGTTTCAACCTGCTCAACGCTCTGCGACTCTTCTGCCGTTGAAAGCGCCTTATACGCGATGGACGCGAATTCCTCGGGCGAAACGTCAAAAACCAGTTCAGGTAGTGCTTTAGCAAAACGAGGTTCGAGGGTGACATCACGCATGTATCGTGATGATTCCTCACCAAATCGCTGTTCTAAAACAGAGGCAACTTCTTTGTAGGCTCGGTACTGCAACAACCGCGCAAATAGAAGGTCGCGGGCTTCAAGAGCTGCAAATTCTTCCGTGGTTTCTGGGGCACGCTGGGGCAAAAGCCTCGAAGCTTTGATATCAAGCAGGGTTGCCGCTGTGACAAGAAAATCGCTGGCCTGATCTAAAGCGGCTTCAGTGCCCAGCTCGTACATACGGTTGATATAACCAATAAATTCGTCCGTGACCTGCGCCAGCGCAATCTCGGTGATATCAAGACGGTGGCGGGCAATCAGTTGCAAAAGGAGGTCGAAAGGACCTTCAAAGTTATGAAGGTGTAGCGTGAATTCGTGGCTCTGCTGAGAAGAAGTGCTCGCAGAGCTCTTAGGCTGTGTCGGTACCCTCACGGCAGCGACTGAGTGTGCGCTCATAAAAGTGAAAAAGCGTCCTTTACGACTGAAAAATGATGTGCACTACAAAGTGCAGAATACTCGTATAAAGATTGTGCCGGTAAATGCCTGCGGTTTCAAGGTCTTAACGTCATTAGGTGCGCCACTACCCCATTCCGCCCGTCTCCTTCCCCTCACTGACACATCCGGGAATATTTTGAAAATCCCTCTTGTTTTACATCATGAACGTGTGTAGTGTTGAGGGTTCAGCAGTAGCAAGCACTTTGGCACGGCGCTACAGCTGACATCCCAACTCGTGGATTTTTCTTTTTCTTGCGCACTCATCACAAAGAGTTCCCAGCAAGAACACTGGCGCAATACACAGCAGATGCACCGCGCATCCTCGCGTCCATTCCATCAACTCACGAGTTCATGCGCTCACTTTTTACCCGAGCGCGCCATCAAACATTGTGGCGGGCGGTCCCATAGTAGAGGCGCGCCCCTTATAAACACCTTGTGGAGAAGATAATGACTATTGCAACTTTTGAAACCCTACCCACCAACACCCCGACTGCACGCCTCGATAAGACTCGTGTGCAGGAGCTTGCGAACCACGCAGAAAACATCATCCGTGCGCATGTGCCGATGCTCGAGAATCTTTGCGACGCTGATGCTGATTTCGCGGCTCGCGTGGTTGAGGTTGAAACCGACATGGTGATGCGTGTGCTCACCCGCGGTGAAGACATGTTCATGACGGATGCTGAGAAGGATCAGTTGCGTCAAAACGTTTACGCACGTCCTTCAGTTTCGCTCTACCAGCCAGTAGAAGATAACTTCATAATCAACGTGGGTTCAGCGGCAGCAGTAAGCACCGTGAACTAAAACCATGCCGCAGGTTCGTAGAACCTAGGAGGCTATCGATAGCAAAAAGGGGCGCCCGCTCATCACGAGCAGGCGCCCCTTTTGCTATCTCAAGGCCTGGGCTTTAGGGTGCCCCACCACGAGAAATCAGCTCGCGTGCGAGCTGGCGGTAAGCATCAGCACCGGGATGGTTGGATGCGTAGGACAGAATCGGTTCTGCTGAAACAGTTGCATCGGGGAACTTTACGGTGCGTTTGATAACGGTGTCAAAGACCTTGTCACCGAACGCATCGATAATACGAGCAAGAACCTCTTTAGAGTGCAGGGTGCGGGAATCAAACATGGTTGCCAGCACACCGTCAATCTGAAGTTTAGGGTTCAAACGCTCCTGGACCTTCTCAATGGAATCAACCAACAAAGCCACCGCACGCAGAGCAAAGAACTCGCAGATCAGCGGAATAATCACACCGTGGCTCGCCGTCAGAGCGTTAACCGTCAACAGGCCCAGTGAAGGCTGGCAGTCAATGAGAATAACGTCGTAGTCGTTCTCCACCTTACGCAGAGCCGATGCAAGTACCTGCTCGCGTGCAACCTCGTTCACCAGCTGCACTTCAGCCGCTGAAAGGTCAATGTTTGCAGGCAACAAGTCAATATTTTCAGTATCGGTTGACTGAATAACCTCGTGGATATCAACCTTGCGATCCATCATGACGTTGTAGATGGTGAGGTCGAGCTCATGAGGGTTAGCGCCAAACCCAGCTGATAACGCCCCCTGCGGATCAAAATCAACCAACAAAACCTTGCGTCCTGTCTCAGCTAGAGCAGCACCGAGGTTAATGGTCGAGGTAGTCTTACCGACTCCACCTTTTTGGTTCACCATTGAGATGATGCGCGCCGGACCGTGCGAAGACAGCGGCGCTGGGTCTGGGTAAACGCGCAGAGGACGGCCGGTTGGGCCGAGCTGTTCGTTTCCTGCGGTATCGGTCAATGTTTTCACCTTCGAGTCTTGGAGAAAAATATCTACAGTCAGTCTATAGGGTATCGCGTCTTTACACCCCATTGGTGACGTTCACCGTCGCACATCTGAAACATTTAGCGCCTCATCAGTGGCGATTTTCGAAAGTGATGGCATAAACGAAAAGCACACAAAAGGACGCGGTACCCTCCCCTACCCGGGAGGGTACCGCGTCCTAGTAGTAAGTGTTCAGAGCTTACTTATCGAGAACGGTAATTTTGCCGTCTGATGCTCGCACAATGTTCATCTGACGAGTCGGTGATTTTTCCATAATCGCGTGATCAACGCGCTGGTCACCGTGAATCTCGTGGGCATCGCCCATTGAGGATTCATCGAACGGAAGCTTGCCGTTGAGCACCTGGTGGGCGCGTTCCACATCGAGCTCGTGGTTGAGCTTACCCATGAGAACAGCAGCCACTGCGTTACCGGTGAAGTTGGTGAGCGCACGTGCTTCTGACATAAAGCGGTCGATACCAACGATCAAGCCCACGCCGTCGATGAGGTCGGGGCGGTGCGACTGCAGACCTGCCGCAAGCGTCGCAATACCCGCGCCAGAAACACCTGCTGCGCCCTTCGACGCAATGATCATGAAGACCAGCAGTGAAACCTGCTCGCCCAGAGCAAGAGGCTTACCCATTGCTTCAGCAACGAACAGTGATGCCATGGTCAGGTAGATCGCGGTGCCGTCCAAGTTGAAGGAGTAACCGGTGGGCACAACGATGCCTGCAACGGGCTTTGAAACACCGAGGTGTTCCATCTTTGCAATCAAACGGGGCAAAGCAGCTTCTGATGATGAAGTGGAGAAAATCAGCAGGTATTCGCCCGCCAGGTACTTCATGAGCTTGAAGATGTTGAAACCTGCACCGACCTTGAGGACGCCGCCGAGGATGATAGCGATAAAGAGAATACAGGTGATGTAGAAGGCAACCATGAGTACCAGCATCGAACCAATAGCTTTAATACCGGTTGAACCAACAACGCCTGCAATAGCGCCGAACGCACCTAAGGGAGCAACCCACATAATCATCATGAGCAAACGGAAAATGAGAGCCTGCGCGTAGGTGAGGAACTTCAGAATCGGTTTACCGGTATCGCCCATTTTCTGCAGAGCAAAACCGGTGAGCAAAGCGACAAAGAGCGTCTGCAAAATATTGCCTGCAGTCAATGATGACAGCAGAGAAACAGGGATAATACCGAGCAAGAAATCAACAGTGGGGTTACCGGTAGATTTAGTATCCCCGCCATGGCCAGCTGCAGCAGGAGGCTCGTAGCCGGTGGGCTGGTAGTGGAGGTTGTGGCCGGGTTCAATCAGGTTACCCACGACTAGACCGATAGCGAGCGCAAAGGTAGACATGAGGATGAAGTAGCCCAGCGCCATACCGCCAACGCGTCCCACCGTTGCTGCCTTAGCAATTGAGCCAACGCCCAGAACAATGGTGCAGAAAATGACCGGCGCGATCATCATCTTAATGAGGTTAATAAAGGCGGTACCAATGGGTGCCAGCGCTTTACCAAGATCAGGAGCAACCAGACCAACGATGCAACCCAAGATAACCGCGATAATCACGGAAACGTAGAGCATGTGGGTGGGATCTTTGTACCACGGCTTGTGCGCGGTAGCAGTTGAATTCATGTGTGCGCCTTCCAGCATGACGAACAGGTAAGTCGTGTGCGCGTATTTACACATGGTTGTGCAAATCACTTACTGTATTCGAAAAATTGTAAAGCCTCGCACATTCATTTAGTCACCCAGACCCTAACTGTGTCTTTTTATTACCTTAACTTTTACCGCCTTAACTACCGGGACGGATAAAAAATACCACCGGGGCTGTATGCCTGATTCGGCCGTGTTGAAGGGGATAAAAATGCGGGCACTTGCAGAAGTACCCGCATCCTTAAGGCTTACTCGGTTTATTCGAAGGTCAGCAGAAGATCCAGCATCTGCGGGTCACGGTGGTCAAGTCCGCCGTTGCCGGTCTCGCGCTTGTCAATAGCATTGATTGCAGCTACTTCATCGCTAGACAGTTCGAAGTCCCAGATGTTGAAGTTTTCCTGCAAACGGTGAGCATGAACCGACTTCACAACGGCAGATACACCGGTCTGCACCAGCCAGCGCAGGATCACCTGGGGAACCGATTTGCCGTACTTACCTGCGATACCTGTGAGAACAGCATCCTCAAACAAAGCAGGGTTCCCCTGCCCCAACGGTGACCACGCCTGCAAAGTGGTACCGTACTTTGCAGAAAGTTCACGAATGTCTGCCTGCTGGTCATAAGGGTTAATGCGACGCTGATTGATTGCCGGAGCAACCTTGGTGAACTGAGCCAAATCGTAGAAACGATCCGGGTAGAAGTTAGAAACGCCTATAGCGCGAATCTTCCCTTCATCGTAAAGCTCCTCCATTGCACGCCAAGCACCGTAATAGTCGTTGAACGGCTGGTGAATAAGGTAAAGATCCAGGTATTCCAGGCCTAGATTTTCAAGCGACACTTCGAAGGCTTTCTTGGTGGACTCATAACCATGATCTTTAAACCAGAGCTTAGTGGTGATAAAAAGGTCTTCACGAGGAACATCGAGCTCAGCAAGCGCAGCACCCAGCGCTTTCTCGTTGTAATAACGGGATGCGGTGTCGATCAGGCGGTAGCCAGCATCAACCGCTGCAGGCACAGCTTCACGCACCTCTTCGTCAGACATCTGAAAAACGCCAAGACCAAGAGCTGGCATTTTCACGCCATTGTTGAGTTCGAAATAAGTCTGTTCGGCCATGATTTTCTCCTTATGCTTCAGGAATAGGAAATGAAAAGTCTTCAAAGGTCATGTCTACGGGTTCAGGTCCGCCGCGCTTACCGGTATCGAGGGCATCGATAGCTCCCAGCTCTTCTTCGGTCAGTTCGAAATCGAAAACATCGAAGTTTTCTTCAATGCGAGAAGGCTTGACTGATTTGGGGATAACCTGGCGTCCTTCGTGCAGATGCCAGCGAAGCATCACTTGAGCAGACGTCTTACCGTACTTCGTAGCAATCCCACCGATGGTTTCGTTGTCCAGGGTGCTGGGTAGACCGTTCTCAAAGCCGGGGTAAAACGTAATACCGCCGATGGGCGACCAGCACTGAGTTAAGATGCCGTATTTTTTATTGGTATTTACTACATCGCGTTGTTGAAAGTAAGGATGCACTTCAATCTGGTTGACTGCTGGAACGGTATCGGTCTGCTCTATCAGATTTTCAAGGTGTTCTGACATGAAGTTTGAAACGCCGATTGCACGAACTTTGCCGTCTGCCAAAAGCTTTTCAAGTGCCTTGTAAGCTTGAACAGTACGATCAAACCCCGTCGGAACTGCCTGGTGCAAAATCAGAAGATCGATGTGGTCGACACCAAGCTTCGTTACCGATTTCTCGAAAGCATGCAGGGTCTCTTCATAGCCGTAGTCGGTAATCCACACTTTGGTTTCGATAAAGATTTCTTCGCGCGAAATACCGGAGCGGCGGATGCCTTCTCCCACGCCAGCTTCATTCATGTATGCGGCTGCCGTATCGATGTGACGGTATCCAGATTTAAGAGCGTGTTCAACAGCCTCAGCAGTTTCTTCTGGCGGGGTCTGGAAGACACCCAGGCCCAAAACCGGCATTTTTACACTGTTATTTAGTTCAAAAAACATTTGTTCAGTCATGATGCTTTCTCCCTCTAAGCCTTGTCACTGATACTTACTTGTTCTTGACATCCACGAATGAAAATTCGAAGGTTCCTAGCTTTGCTGCTAGCTGGAAATAAAGACGCATGGACATCTCAGTACCGCGCGCATTTACAATGCCACCAAGATCCAGAATCTGAGACTCAGCCCAACCGAATTTTTGCAGGATTTCGGTGATCACAAGGTTTTTAGTATCCTCGTCTTCACCCGAGATGAACATGGTGGTCTCGCCATATATAGCGGGTTCCACCATTTGCTCTTTGGTGGAGTGATTCTTATACCATTCGCTAAAGCTAACGGGGTCAAGCTGGCTGGTTTCGGTACTAGCTTTTGTTTTCTCAGGGTTACGAGTGCCGATGACAACGCTGTGCCCCACCTCAACTAATTTTTCAGAAAGTGCTTGGCCGACCATTTTTGAACCGAGTACTGCGATTTTCATTGTTACCTTCCCACATTTATCCGGACCTACCATGTCCACTCCATCGGTGTAGCACTATACGGACACAGTTTGTCCATTTATGGCATAATCATCTGTATGACTAAAGCATCACCACGCAAGACATCACAAAAAAAGCCGCTCCGCAAGGACGCCGCCAGCAACCGCGTCCTCATCGTTCAGGCAGCTAAACGGGTGTTTTCCGAACACGGATTTTCTGCAACACTTCATGATGTCGCCAAAGAAGCTGGTGTGGGAGTCGGCACCGTCTACCGCCGTTTTGCAAATAAACAAGAACTCATGCAAGAAATCTACGAAGAGCAGATTGAAGAACTGCTCGGCATTCTGCACACGGCACTTGCTTTTGAAAATTCGTGGGAATGCTTGGTGCGCTACCTGGAGAATGCAACTAGAATCCAGGTACGCGATCGCGGTATGGCACAAATTATTTCAGGACAAGACATGAGTTCCGAGGTCTTTGCATCTTCAAAGAACCGCATCGCTCCCCTGGTCAACCAAGTAATTGAGCGAGGAATCCAGGACGGTGTCGTGCGTGCGGATGCCCAGGGCACCGACCTTATCTTCATTCAAGTGGGGCTTATCAATATCGCCCGTTTAGTTGGCTCTAACCGTGCAGAGCATAAACCTGACACCAGCGAGCTCTACCGCCGCTATTTGTGGTTAGCATTAGAGTCTTTACGAAAGCATCGCCCAACAGATTTACCGTTGCCGGTTCCGGCACTCACCACAGAAGAAACTCATCTCATTTTCTCCCATCATGATTAAGTACTAACCCCGCGAAATTCGCTGAATACTGCTGTTTGCAGAAGCTCATTACCCTTTTGCACAGCAAGAATTCCTATGTCCCAGAAAAGTTAGACGCTGGTAAAATAGTACTAATGAAGTTTCTGAATAATATGACGCCGTCAACTGACTTGACGTATTCTGATGTTTTCATGGTTCCCTCCCGCTCTAACGTGGGTTCTCGTATGGGTGTTGACCTCGCAACCAACGATGGCACCGGTACAACTATTCCGCTCGTCGTAGCGAACATGACCGCTGTCGCCGGTCGCCGTATGACTGAGACTGTTGCCCGCCGCGGGGGCATTGCGATTATCCCTCAAGATATTCCCACCGAAATCGTGGTTGAAACCATTGAAAAGGTGAAGTCTTCTCACCTGATTTTTGATACTCCTATTACAGTGCGTCCGCACCATACAGCGGGCTACACCAAGCATTTAATGCCCAAGCGGTCCCACGGTGCCGCAATCGTCGTGAACGACGCAAACGAGCCCGTTGGTATTGTCACTCGCAAGGATCTTCGCGGCGTCGACAATTTTGATCAGGTGGGCGACATTATGTCTACTGCCCTAGTGACGTTGTCCGATACGGTGGATGCACGCGAAGCTTTTGAGCGCTTGCACGAGACCTCACGCAAGATCGCCCCTGTGGTTGATTCCAGCGGCAAGCTCGTGGGTGTCTTAACCCGAAAAGGCGCGCTACGCGCTAGCTTGTACGCTCCAGCAACCGACGCGAACGGTAAACTTCGTGTAGGCGCGGCAGTTGGTATTAACGGCGATATCCAGACGCGCGCTAAAACTCTGATCGACGCCGGTGTTGATGTGCTTGTTGTAGACACCGCGCACGGTCACCAAGAATCGATGATTGAGGCTCTCAAGAAGGTTCGCGCTCTCAACCCTGACATCCCTATCGCCGCAGGTAACGTGGTCACTGCCGATGGCGTCCGCGATCTCGCTGAAGCCGGCGCTGACATCATCAAGGTCGGTGTTGGTCCCGGTGCAATGTGCACCACCCGTATGCAGACCGGTGTAGGACGCCCGCAGTTCTCAGCCGTACTCGAATGCGCAGCGGCCGCACGTGAACTCGGTCTTCATGTGTGGGCCGATGGTGGCGTCAAAGATCCCCGCGATGTTGCCTTGGCGCTAGCTGCTGGTGCATCCAACGTCATGATTGGCTCATGGTTTGCTGGTACTTATGAGTCCCCCGGCGATATCCTGCAGGATTCCGATGGACGCGAGTACAAAGAGTCCTTTGGTATGGCATCGCGTCGTGCGGTCAAGAACCGCAACTCCAAGACTGAGGCATTTGAAAAGGCACGTCGTGAGATGTTTGAAGAAGGTATTTCTTCAGCTCGCATCTACCTGCCTGAGAATGCTGGCGGTGTTGAGGATCAGATTGACAGCATTATCTCCGGTGTTCGCTCGTCATTCACTTACGCGGGTGCATCCAGCATCAACGAGTTCTTTGAGCGCGCAACCGTTGGCATTCAGTCGGCGGCAGGTTACGCTGAAGGTCAGCCGCGAGCTACGCGTTAGGCGTGTTTGATATAAGAAAAACTGCCGGTGTGCTCTATAGAGCACACCGGCAGTTTCTGTATCTCACCGGTAAGAAATTTATCGAGCTCTAGGATGCGCCATTACAAAGACCTCACGCAAGGTTTCAGCCGTAACCTTGGTGTAGATCTGAGTGGTATTGACAGATGCGTGTCCCAAAAGCTCTTGCACCACCCGAATGTCCGCCCCACCTTCAAGAAGGTGCGTTGCAAAAGAATGACGCAAAGTATGCGGTGAAATTTCCTCGGTAAGTTGCGCCCTGTCGCAAGCCTTTTTCAGAATCAGCCACGCGCCCTGTCGGGTGAGGCGTCCACCCCGAGAATTTAGAAATAGCGCGGGGGTTCCCTTACCGTGGGCAGCGAGTTCTGGGCGAGCGCGCACAACATAGTCTTCAATAGCTTTAACCGCGTATGAGCCAACGGGCACAATGCGTTCTTTATTTCCTTTACCGAACAACCGTACGACCGCGGGCACAGGCGAATGCGAGTCTTTGGCAGAATGTGAAAGGTCGTCCAGGTCAACGTTAATAACCTCAGAAATGCGGGCACCGGTTGAGTATAGAAACTCTAAAATGGCTTTATCGCGCAGCCCGGCCGCCGATGACACATCGGGGGCGGCAAGCAGACGTTCAACGTGAGCAAGAGGAATAGCTTTCGGAAGCCGCTGAGCCGGCGAAGGTGGCGAAACCGCCGCTGCCGGATCGGTAGTTGTTACTTTTTCGACCAGCCAGAACTTATGAGCACCGCGCACCGCAACCAGTACCCGAGCCACACTACGCACGCTTAGACCCTGATGCTCGCCGTCCCCCGTAGCTAGCGACTGGGCAAAGTCACGAACGTGCTTTTTAGTGACCGTGCGGGCATCAATGATACCGACGCTTGAAAGGTACCCCCGGTACCGCTGTAGATCGCGGGTGTACGATTCAACGGTATTTTGCGCTAAACCGCGCTCAATGACGAGATGCTGAAGATACTTCTCGATACTCAGTGCAAGAGGTGTCTGCTCAGTTTTCTCGCGCTGCGTAGCAGATGCCTGGGCTACCAGATCCGGTGACTTACTCATGTGCTTTAGCTCAGGGACCCGCGGAAATCGCCGTCTCGTAGGTAAGGATGCGCGGGCCAGGGAGCGTCCGCAGGCTTGTTGCCCACGGTGCCGCGATGAAGAGCCGCATAGGTCGCCAAGATAGCCTGATTAGCGCTGGGGCTGTGCAAACGCGCGTTGAGTACAGCATCCACAGCCTCATCTAAATCGAACCAGCGCATAATAATCTCGGCCTCTTCGCCTTCGCGCTCAATCTTTTGATCATGCGGAATTTCAGTGATGCCGCGTGCCAGATACATACGGTTAGCTTCTGCCGAACAACCGGGGCTGTTATGGTATTCCATCAGCAGATCCCACTGTTCAGCCTGTAAATCTGTCTCTTCAGCAAGCTCTCGCTGAGCAGCATCCAGCGGCGCTTCGCCCTCAATATCGAGCATGCCCGCAGGAATCTCCCACAGGTTCATACCCACCGGCTGTCGGTACTGGTTAATCAACAGAATCTGGTTTTTGTCGTTGAGAACCGAGATGCACACAGCCCCGGGATGAGTAATGAAGTCGCGTCCCAAAGCCTCGCCGTCTTCTGTTAGTGAAAAATCTTCACGAACAACGTCCCAGATAAAACCCTCAAATTTGGTCTCATGCGAGCGCACAAACCGCGGATTCACGACGTCTGCAAGCTGCTTTTGGTGAGTTACTTCAGCGTGCGCGTCGATGCGAGGTGCGGTGCCGGTCTTTGCTGTTACTTGCTGTTTCATACTTTTATACTCCCCTAGTATTTGTTCTCTGTTAACTCTAGTCTGTGGCGGGCGCCGGCAAAAATAAGGGTGAGACGTATTGCTGTTCACCCTTGCGACTGCCCAAAAGGACGCCGGTGTGCGGCGCCCTTAGTGGTTGGGGTGAATAGGTTCTTCTATCAGAAATATGGTGGTTTCGGTTAGCTGTCTGCGATCGGTGGCAACAGAAAGCTGACCGAATCCCCCATATTTCTAACAGCGTTTTAGATGAGCGATTACCCTTACTTCATCGGTGCAGGTGGTTTCGGTGCACCTGCGGGAGGTGCCAGCTTGGCAAACTTTATCTGCTGTGTTGGAGTAGCTGCGGTGGGCGCTGAGCTAGTGGCGGTGGCAGAGACGCGACGCGGCGCCGGATCCCAGCGACCATCCACAAATTTCTTCTGCACGACCATAGCAGCTGCCAGAAGAACAAGCCCAATACCAGCAATCAGAATAGTTCCTACAAACAGCCCTGCTTTAGCTGAGTAACCAATCAGAATACCGAACCAGCCAAAGTCAGCATCGCCAAAGGTTGTGTTTGCATCGCCGAAGGAGCCAAGCACCTTCATCAGAAGCGCCGGTAAGAAGGTCACCAGCAAGCCGTTGGCAAAAGCACCAGCGATTGCACCGCGTCGACCGCCCGTTGCGTTACCGTAGACACCTGCCGCGCCACCGGTAAAGAAGTGCGGCACAAGTCCAGGCAGAATTAGCGCCAGGCCAAAGATCGGGCCAAAGACAGTGCCGAGCAATAGCAGCCCAATCAGACCACCCACAAAACTTGAGATAAAGCCGATTAGCACTGCGTTTTGTGCGTAAGGAAAGACGATGGGCGCGTCCAAAGCGGGAATAGCACCGGGCACGACCTTTGCGGCGATGCCTTGAAAAGCAGGTACAAGCTCACCCAAAATGGTGCGTACACCAAAGAGAATAATGGCAACCGAAATACCAAACTGCAGACCCTGAGTTACAGCTTTCATGAGGTAGTTGCCGATGCCCGTGGCAGCTCCCGCGCCGGTAGCATCAGCGAACGATAGGAAAGCGGCCTCTGCACCGGAGCGTACCAAGAACATGATGGCAACCACTAGGTACATGAGAACCATAGAAAGTGCGGTAGCCACCATGGAATCTCGCAAAAAGCGCAGCCCCTCAGGCACTTTGATATCTTCGGTGGAACGGCTCTTACCTTTGGGATCCACCCAGCGTCCAACAGTTCCCGATACCACGTAGCCTGCGGTGCCAAAATGGCCAATAGCGATGCTGTCATCACCAGTAATTTTGCGGGTCCAGGGGTGGGCTAAGGCAGGTAGAGCAACCATTAAGATGCCTAGCAAAACTGCTCCAAGGCCAACGACTAAAGCGGTGGGCAGGTGTGCTGATGCGAGGACGATAGTGATTAGTGTTGCCATAAAAAGCAGGTGGTGTCCGGTAAGAAATACGTACCGCAAGTTGGTAAAGCGCGCCAAAATAATGGCCACGACAAAACCCAAAATCATGAGCCATGAGACCTGCGCACCGAACTGTTCTTGGGCGATACCGACAATAGCTTCGTTAGTCGGTACGACGCCTTGAACACCGAGTGCTCCCTCAATCATGAGTCCAAGGGGTGCTAGGGATTGGACGACCAGCCCTGCACCTGCGCCGATGAGTAAGAAACCCAGCGTTGCTTTGACGGCACCACCCAGTACCTGACCGGTATTTTTGCGCAATGCGGCCAGCCCGATGGCGGTGATGATGCCGATGAGAAATGCGGGAACGGAAAGGATCTCGTTCACCAGAAAATCTGCAATAGAAACTAGAGGATTCATTGAAGTTCCAAAAAGTAAAAATGTTTATACGTCGTAGAGTTCGCGCAGTGCCGCATCAATTTCTGCCTGTGAGGTGAAATCGTTGATGACGCGAACAGGCACGTCAACTTCGCCGAGGGTTTTGGCGATCTCCCCTGAGGTGAGAATGAAGTCTGCGTCGCTGGATTTGCCGCGGGCTGAGATAGTGTCGGTGGCTTCAACAGTGAGATAGGGCGACCACCCCCAGTAATCCAGTACCTGCTCTAAGGTGTTTTTGAGAAAGAGACTGCTTCCTAGCCCGTTGCCGCATACGGTGAGAACAAGGTTCTTTCCGGTACGAGTTTCTGCGGCGGTGCTACCGGATGCGAGCGCTTGAGATTCCGAGGACGCTGTGGCTTTTCCGTCCCGGGTCTCAGATGTCTCAGAGCGAATGTGAGCGTCGAAAACCGCCAGAATTTCATCTGCGGTGAGTGCTTTTTCAAGTGCTGTGCGCTTGTCTGTATTGGAAAGTACCTTGGCTAACTGAGCAAGAGCAGCTTGATGTTGATCGGCATTTGTCGCAGCAAGTGCCATTACTAAAGTGACGGGGTCGTTATTCGGGTGACCGAATTTCACCGGTTCTTGCAAACGCACCAGGGACATTCCGGTCGCTGTCACTGAGTTATCGGGGCGGGCATGAGCAAAAGCAAATCCCGGCGCAATGACAATGTAAGGGCCGTGCCGGTCCACGGAATCTATCATCGCTTGGGTGTAGCTAGGTCCGGTTATCTTCCTGTTCTCTAAAATCGTCCCGGCGCGGCGGATCGAGTCTTGCCAGGTACGTTCGTCAATTCCTAGCTCAATAGCGTCTTTGCTGAGTAGGTCACGTATATCAGACATGGTGATACCTTCGTTGGTTCGTGTCTTTTTGGACCTAGTGAGCCTAACACGGTTTGGGGGGGCTAACAGATAAGGTGGATCACACCTTACCGAACAGTTATTTCATTCTTAGCTGTTGGCTAGATAAGCGCTCGCTCCATCATTTCACCTAGCCAAAGTGCTAAAGTGTCGTATTCAGGGCGGGTGACGATAGTGATACCGACGGGTAAGCCAGCGGTCGTAAAGCCCACGGGTATCTGGATGCTGGGTGAGCCGGTGTTTGCACTGATATCGGCTGCCGCAGTGCCCGCCCAGTTTTTACTGGCGGTCTCAGCAGATGTCGCAAAAACCAAAAAATCTACCTGGTTTTCTGCGAGATATTCGCTGAATCGATGCTTGTTATCAGCCGTTTTACGCTTATTAGCATCGATGGTTGAAGCGTCGTATTCAGCATCGTGGGAGCGCCAATTCGCCACGGTTTCGTCGCTAAGAGTGCTCTTTTTCAGGGTTTGGACGCAGGTAGGAATCGTGTTCTGGTCAGGTGCTCGAAAAGAGGTATTGTGTAGGTAGCCATCGATACCGTGGGTGATGTCGGTGAAGTCGCTTCCTGAAAAGTGATGGGCAAAGTCGATACGGATCAGTTCAGTCAGCTCTTGATGTCTTGCCTGGATATTTTCAAATAAAAGAGTAGCTGCCTGTTCAACTAGTTGACGAACTTCTGTCTTATCCTGTCGGTGTTGACTTCCCGGCGTACCGACGGTTTCAAACGGCCATGTCAAAAACGTTCCGGTTAACCCCCTCGTTTTAATGTCTTGGTTGCCTAGCGCTAGGTTCAGTAGCCGAGCAATCGTGGAAGCATCATGGGCTGTTGAAGCCATAACTCCCACCGCGTCCTGAGCAGCAGACAGCGGAATAACGCCATCGGTACTGACGCTTCCGTGGGTTGGGCGAAAGCCTACTAAGGATACGTGTGCCGCCGGTCCTGTGATGGATCCGCAAGTGTCGGTGCCCAGCGCAAACGGGGCGTATCCGGCGGCAACAGCTACTGCGCTACCGCCGCTTGATCCCGAGGCACTCAACAAGGAATCAAAAAAATTACCAGTCGTTCCGCCCACAGTGGAGTGGGTAAAAGTACCATGTCAGGCGTACTCCGAGGTGTTAGCAGTGGCAAGCACAATAGCGCCGGCCTCTCTCAAGACTCTCACAGCGTTAGAATCATAGGTCGGCTGCATTTTTGCCAGGGACAAGTTGCCCGATGAATTCGGCAATTCGGAGGTACCGATGTTCGCTTTCACGATGAACGGCACACCGGCAAGAGGCCCTATCTGCTTCCCCTGAGCAAGACGCTCGTCGATAGCTCCTGCCTGCGCCAACGCGTCCTTATTGATATCAATAATTGCGTTAAACCTGCGCGATACATCGAAATCTTTTATTCGTTGCAGGCACTCCTGCACCAGGCTGAGGGAAGATCGTTCCCCTTCAGCAATCTCTTGAGCGAGTTCGTTTAGCCCTGTGCCCGCCCAACTACTTGGGGCAATAGGGGCAGGTATCGCGGTGGGAATCACGTTATTTTAAGGCACTTTACAGCTGACCGGCATCCTTGAGTAGCTCGCGCGCGTGCTCCTGGGCAGAAGCGGACTGATCATGGCCAGAAAGCATACGAGCAAGCTCAACAACTCGCTGTTCAGTAGATAACACCTCAACCTTGGATTGAGAGGCGTCATCATTCTTTAGTACAAGAACATGGTGGTCAGCGAACGCCGCCACCTGGGGCAGGTGAGTTACTACGAGCACCTGCACGTGCTGCGCAAGCATTGCAAGACGACGCCCGATCTCAATAGCTGCTTTACCGCCTACGCCTGAGTCCACTTCGTCAAAGATAAAGGTGGGAACGGGGTCGACTTCAGCCAGCACGACCTCAAGAGCCAGCATTACACGAGAGAGCTCACCACCGGATGCGCCTTTCCCCAGCGGGCGCGGCACCGCGTTCTTATGCGGTGCAAGCATAAAAGTTACGGTGTCTTTGCCGTGTGCTCCGAACTTTTCGGTCTGCTCAACCTCTACCACCAAGGACGCGTTGGGCATGGCAAGGGCTGTCAGCTCGTCAGAGACAGCCGCTGCTAGTTTCTTCGCGGCTTTGACGCGTAACTGGTAGAGTTCATCAGCCTGTTGGGTGAGATTCTCCCGCAATTCGCGTAGTTCACTCTCGAGTTCCTCGTTACGCGCGGGGTCATCGGAGAGTTGCTCTAGGCGCATCCGAGATTCTTCTGCCCACTCTAGAACCTCTGCAATATCTGCACCGTATTTACGGGTCAGCCCTTTGAGCTGTGCGCGGCGAGCTTCCACTTCAGCCAGACGTTCTGGGCCTTCACTGTCCAGCGATGCGGTATAGCTACTGATTTCTTCGACGATATCAGTAATGTTGATGAGCGCTTCGTTCAGGCGGTTAGCAATAGTTTTGAGGTCGTCATCAGCGTCTGCCTCATTCAGAATTGCTGATCGCGCAACGTCTAAAAGCCCTAATACGTTAGATTCGGTTCCGTCTGCGTACTCGTGCCCAGCCAGGGCTGCTGAGGCCGTTGTCGCTGCGATTCGCAGTGATTCCACGTTGGCGAGCTTTTGACTTTCTGCCTGCAAGCTCGTGTCTTCACCTTCAGCAGGGTTGACGCTATCGATTTCGGCGAGCGCCCCTTGCAGTGTCTGAGCCTCTAAAGCGCGGGCACGTGAATTTTCACGTACTTCTTTGAGTTCCGCGGCAGCTTCACGGTAGCGGTCATAGTTTTTTCGGTATTTTTTGAGGACGCGTGCAAGCTTGTCACCGGCGTAGGAGTCCAGTGCATGACGCTGTTCTGATGATGATTTCAGTCGGAGCTGGTCAGATTGTCCGTGCACAGCAACGAGGCTGTGGCCGATTTCTGACAGTGTACCGATGGGCGCGGATGCTCCACCCACGTGCGCGCGGGAACGTCCGGTTGAATTCACAGTGCGTGCCAGCAGCAGTTCAGCACCGTTCTCGTCCTCAAATTCTTCAATGAGCCCGCCGGCATCTTCGGCAAGGGCGATGGCTCGATGGTCTTTGGGCAGGCGAATCACAGCCTCAGCGAGCGCGCTTTTGGCGCCGTTGCGCACTGAGGACGCGTCGCTTCTGGCACCGAGCAACATACCAAGAGCAGTCACCACCATGGTTTTACCGGCACCGGTTTCACCGGTTAGCACCGAAAAACCGGGTTCAAGCGGTAGGCGGGCATCGTTGATAACGCCTAGATCGCGTAGATGAATTTCTTCAATCATTAGTTTTCCTCGATGCTTGTTGATGATGGTGAGGCATTACTTGGCCCGCGCCACCCCGTGGTCGGGAGCTCAAATTTACGAACGAGTCGCTCAGAGAACGGCGCAGGATGCATACGTGCCAGTCGTACGGGCTTACGTGAGCGCACGATTTCTACGCGAGTGCCAGGTTTGAGGTCGCGGGTGCGGCGGCCATCGCACCACAGAACACCGCCGACGCGGTTATGCGGCAAGATTTCTACGGCCATCATTGAACTTGGAGCTGTGACCAGGGGACGAGCAAACAAAGCATGAGCACTCAGAGGCACCAGAAGCATCGCATCTACAGTCGGCCACACAACCGGTCCGCCACCTGAAAAAGCGTATGCGGTTGACCCTGTAGGGGTTGCAAATACCACGCCGTCGCATCCAAAGGTAGAAAGCGGACGCCTATCAACTTCGATAGCAACTTCGAGCATCTTTTCGCGGTTGCCTTTTTCGACGCTGGCTTCGTTTAACGCCCAGTCAGTGAGAATCTTACGGTGGCCTTCCCACACATGAACGTCAATCGCCATACGCTCTTCAACGGTATATTTCTCGTTGACAATGTTTTCTACTGTTTCGGTGAGATCATATTCTTCAGCCTCGGCCAAGAATCCTACGTGCCCCAGGTTGACGCCAACCAGCGGAATATCAGTGTGTCGAATCTTCTCAGCAGCACGTAAGATAGAGCCGTCACCACCAAGAACTATGCCCAACTCGATATCTACAAGGGCTACTGTTTCACTCACGACCTCTACGGGAACGCAGTTATCCCAGCCAGACTGCAAAATCGCTAAGTCTTCTCGTTCCATGACCGGTATTAGTCCGGCCTCAACCAGTTGACGGCATACTGTTCGGGCTGCGTCACGAGCGTCTTCACGCCCCGTGTGCGCAAAGACCAAAATTTTACGGCTCATAAAGCATCCCTTACCGGTAAGATTCTCGTTAAGATCTGGGCTAATCCTTTACTAGGCTATTGCACTGCGCTGTTGTTTTTATGGATTTTTACTTACGAAACCACATAAAGAATTCGACATTGCCATCTTGTCCGGGCAGCGGAGATTCTTTAACAGCTTGCAGAGTCAGCCCGTGTCCAGTTGCCGATGCCGCTACCTTATCAACCGCTTGCTGATGTGCTTGCGGGTCGGTGACTACTCCACCGCGGCCGATCTGGTGTTTACCCACTTCGAACTGAGGTTTAACCATAAGAACCAAATCAGCACCTACTCGCGCAGAGTCAGAAAGAGCCTCCATGACGAGGGTGAGCGAGATAAACGAGAGATCAGAAACAACGAGCTCGGCTTCTCCCCCGATATCCCCCGGACGCATGTAACGTACGTTCATGCCTTCGTGGACGTCTACACGTTCATCTTCGCGAATACTTTGGACGAGCTGGTCATGTCCGACGTCAACGGCGACGACGCGTTGCGCCCCGCGCCGCAAAAGCACATCGGTAAACCCGCCGGTTGACGCGCCTGCGTCCAAACAGCGTTTGCCTGAAACTTCGATCTCGTCAAAGGCATCCAGTGCCCCCGCAAGTTTATGTCCGGCGCGGCTCACGTACTGGGTAATTTCGCTGTGTAAGACCTGCACATCATCAGTAGCTGATACCTTGTGCGAGGGTTTGGTAATCATCGCACCGTTCACTTGCACGCTACCTTCTTCAATCAGCTTGACAGCAATAGTGCGTGAACGCACTAGCCCGTTAAGAGCTAGGTACTTATCAATACGTTCCATGCGTGTTTCTTTCACGGTGAGATTAAAGGCGGTCACACTCTAGAGTGACCGCCCTTAGTTATATGCTTTTCTTTTACCGAAGATCCTCGCGAAGGTCTTCTGCCGTTTGGTCTAGTCTGGAGAGCCTTTCGATAGGATCCAAAGCCAGGATCGCTTCAAGTTCTTTCTCGAAATCTTTGAGCTCTTGGCCTTCGAGCGGTTCTGGGTTAGTCACGAGAAATATTTTCTGGTAGAATGGGCAATTCGTTATCGGGGTTTTGAGCCCACCAAGCGGCAGTAGCTGCGCGCCACCCATCGACGTCGTTTTCTGCAAAAATATTCAGGCTCTTACCGTCCACTTCAGCACGCGCGTCCGCACAGGTAGCGGTAAAACCTTTATCTGTTTTTTCTACAGACACCTGCGGGTACTCCTCAAAGAATTCGTCTAGCGTTTCGATGATGTAGGTCGGACGCTCAGCAGGTACGGCAGAGAGCACGCTCTCATAGGTTTCAACACCCGTCATGACCAGTGCCGTTGCCATGTGAGCGCGATTGCCGCCCAAAATGTCGGTGTCAAGTCGGTCACCCACCACAACGGGTGAAGAACTTTTCAGAGCTTTTGCAGCCGTCTCAAAGATAGGTGATTCTGGTTTACCCGCCACCAGAGGAGAACGCTTAGTAGCTGTTGCTACAGCGTTGACTAACGTACCGTTGCCCGGGGCGATACCGCGCTCTTTAGGGATTGTAAAGTCCGTGTTGGACGCCACCCACAGAACGTCGGCATCTGAAAGGGTGTAAGCAGCCTCTGCTAGGTTTTCCCATACCATCTTGGGGTTGAACCCCTGCACGACGGCTACAGGGGCCTCTGCCTGTGACCAGACGGGGGTTAGACCTGCAGCCTCTACACAGTCGGCCAGTGCCTGCGCACCGGTAATCAGGACGCGAGCCCCCGGCTCAAGGCGCTGAGCTAGAAGCTCCGCAGCAGCTTGGGCAGAGCTCACCACGTGATCAGCGTCAGTTTTGACTCCCAGCTCGATCAGGTGTTGAGCCACGGCGTCTACGCTTCGCGAAGCATTGTTCGTCACGAATGCTACCGGGGTGCCTTCTTCTTGTGCGCGGTTGAGCGCTTCGGGTGCACCTTCGATAGCGTAGGGACCAGCGTAGACAACGCCGTCTAGGTCAGACAGAATGGCATCGTGTGCAAAGAGCAACATTATGCTTAGTTCTTTCCTTCTTCGTTTTCTACAACGGTGAGGCGGTCTTCGGCAGCGTCTTCATCCGTATAAGAAAGAGCTTCCAGTACCTCAGGTTCGAGAGTGATGTCGTCGTCTACCGAGGAATCCTCAGTAATTTCTGATGTTCCTTCTTCTGAAGAGGGGTTCTCGGTATTCTCAGTGGGCTGTTCGGCTTCAACCTCTTTTTCTGATTCCTCGGACAAGTCTACGAACTTCTCTTCGGGCTCAAGCAGTTCCTGCTCGGTGAAGATATCGAAGATTTCAGGTTCAATGAAGTCGCCCTGTCCCAGTGCTGCTTCAGTCATCACTGCCAAGCGCATCCAGCTCTGTGCCTCTTTGCGGCGACCAGCTTCAGTGAGCAGATCTGCATAAGCGCTGAAGAGGCGGGGGCTGTATTCAAAACCGCGTTTTTTGTTAAGCTCTGGAATCTCTAATGCCTTGAGCGCTCCGTCAAGGTCTCCTGCATCATGTTTGATGCCTGATACTACGAGAGATACTTCTACGCGTGTGGCTGGTTGCAGCTCATCGTTGAGAGCTTCTTCCGCTAGTTCTAGAGCCTTTTCGATACGTCCTAGAGCGCGCTCATTATCGATTAGTAGAGCGATGTGCTCATTTGATCCCGAGATACGTCGATGTGTACGCAGTTCGCGCAGGGACATCTCAAAGTCTTCTGCTACGTATGCGGCGATGCCTGCTGCTTCTCGGACTGCAGCGATGCGTCCAGCGCGCTTGGTGGCGTACTTTGCGTGTTCGAGAGCGAACTGAGGGTCGATTTCGAGGTAGCGGCCAGCCATTACCAGGTGTTTAGCCACTGCTTCAGAATTTTGAGATTCAAGTGCACGTAGCTGGCGGAGAGTTGAGCCGTCTAGTTCTTTACCTGTTACGTCGGTATCGATATCGGGGCCAGTGACCTTCACAGGAGGTGTGTATGAGCCGTCTTCATGTTTTGTTCCACGACGCGCGTTGTTACCTTCTCCGCCTCGGCGACGGCCGCCGAAACGCTTATCTTCGTTGTGGGAGGTGCGCGCGTTCTTGTTGAACTTACGGTCGTTGTTGTCACCACGTTTACCGGCGTAACCGTCGCGATCGTTGCGACGGCGGTCGCGGTTCTCGTCGCGGTTGCCGAAAGAAGAGCGTTCTGATCGTTTTTTGAATCCGTTGCGTGAATTGTTGGATCCAAAATTCTTCTTGGAATCTCGACGCGAGTATTCAGCCAAAGGTGCTCCTCTATTGAGTTTATGTTTGGGCGGCTCTACTGCTGTAGAGCAAAGGCAATTAGGCTCTATTTTATACGTAGTTTGAGGACGCGAGAAAGCCCTGGTTTGAAACTGGGATGCGGTTTTAGGCACACTCGCCAGTGTTATATAGCAGCAAGACCTTTGTTGAAGGAAAACAATAGGTCCTACAACAGTAGTTGTAGGACCTATACGCTAGGATTTTTGGCTTAGCGAAAGTGTGGTTAAATGAAAAAAGACTGCCCAATAGGACAGTCTAAATTCATATTATTAAAAAACCCGCGGTGACCTACTCTCCCACACCCTCCAAAGTGCAGTACCATCAGCGCAAAGAGCCTTAACTACTGGGTTCGGGATGGAACCAGGTGTTTCCCTCTCGCTATAACCACGGAAAACCTAACAAACCCCAAAATAACAGGGCAGCGGGATTATTACCCGAAAACCGCATAGTGGACGCAACAACAACCAAACAACTATTCACACCAACCACCAAAAAATGATTGAAAAGTAAGCCTTCGACCTATTAGTACCAGTCAACTCCACACCTCTTCAGTCGGCGCTTCCA